>JBBQHB010000001.1:0-160536 GCA_038323575.1 Bacteroidales bacterium
TTTAACCCAACTTGCAGGTTTTAACCCAAAGTCAAAGAAAAATCAGTTAAAAATGCAGATTTTTCGTGGTTTGAATAGGAATATTTTCAGCCAATATTCTATAAACAACTGATAATCAGATGTGGTGTAATTCTATTTTTCATTTGTAGTCCCCAGGGGGGTATTGGTTATCAGCATATTAGGTTGTATTTTGCGGTCATGTATTTCAAAGTATCTATGCGCACCAATCCAGCCACGGGAATCTATTCGGGTTATTACCGGTTAGTTGAGAGTTATCGCAATTCTTGTGACAGGGTATGCCATCGAACGATTTTGAATGCCGGTTATCTGGATGAACTGACCGCCGATCAACTCAATTTGATCCAGAAAATACTTACGGCAAAAGTAGCCAACCACGACAATCCCTTATTTGAGCTTCCATACACTGATGATGAATCGGTGATTCGCTATGTCGATCAGTTTTACAAGCGCATGGTTACCGAAAAACGGATCGATGTATTTGTTGAAAAGAGGGATAAAAAGGTTTCATCTAACGGAAAAGACATGCAACTGATCGACCTGAACAGCATCCGGAATAAAGATGTTCGGGAGATTGGTGCTGAATGGCTTTCGTATCAGGCCATGCGTCAATTAAAAATAGCGTCGTTTCTGGAAGGCCAGGGTTGGGCTCAGGAACAGATCAGTCTGGCCCAGACTCACATCATCAGTCGTGCAGTATACCCGGCATCGGAACTGGAAACTACCCGGTGGATCAAAGAAAACTCGGCCGTTTGCGAGATCACCGGGTACAACATCCAGCAGGTTACCAAAGACCGTCTGTATGCCATTTCAAAAAAACTCTATGCCGAAAAGGAAGCATTGGAGCAATACTTGTCTGTTCGCACCAACGAGTTATTTGATATTCAGGATAAGATCATCCTTTACGACCTGACCAACACGTATTTCGAAGGCCGGAAACAAGGTAGCAAACTGGCAAAATTCGGGCGTAGCAAAGAAAAGCGCAGCGATGCCAAATTGATTGTTTTGGGATTGGTCATCAATCCTGAAGGTTTTATCAAATACTCCTCGATTTTAGAAGGGAATATGGCTGATTGTAAGACACTCGAAGGAATGATCAGTAAATTGCGCATCCAAACATCTTCATCGGCTAGAAAAGCACTGATCGTCATCGATGCTGGTATTGCCACGGACGAAAACCTGAAAATGATATTGGATAATGGCTACGATTACCTTTGTGTGAGCCGGTCTAGTTTAAAAGATTACCACCTTCAAACAGGGGCAGCAACCGTTTGTGTTACCGACAACCGCAAACAAAAAATTGAACTGTGCCAGGTCGTTTCGGATCGTAACACGGATTATTACCTTAAAGTGGAAAGTCATTCCAAAGAGTTGAAAGAACGTTCGATGAACGAGCAGTTCCGTTCCCGGTTTGAAGCCGGCCTGCAACAAATAGCTGATAGTTTGACCAAAAGCGGTGGAGTAAAACAAGAAGACAAAGTATACGAACGTATTGGACGTCTCAAGCAGAAGTACCCCTCCATACAACGATATTTTGATATTGCAACAGAGGTAGTTGACCATCCAGAACCCATACGAAAAAAGAAAAGTATTGAACCGGATAAAGAGAAAACACGAATTGTGAGCTCCCTAAAATGGAATGTAAAGGTAGGAATTGACATCAATGCCCGAAGTGGTGTTTACTTTTTACGCACCTCGATTCCGGCAGAAAACGAGAAAATTATTTGGCAATTTTACAACACCATACGCGAAATAGAGGCTACGTTTAGGATACTGAAGACCGATCTTGATTTGCGCCCGGTCTATCATCAAAAAGATGAAAACACGATGGCGCACCTGCACCTAGGTATGCTGGCATACTCGTTGGTAAATACAGTAAGGCATCAGCTAAAAAAAGAAGGTATTCACAGCGGGTGGCGCGAGATTGTTCGAACGATGAACACGCAAAAAGCGGTGACAACTTTAGCACAAAACAACCACGAAGAGGTGATTATGATACGCCGGTGCTCCGAACCAAACCAGCCGGTGCGTAACCTTTACGATGCACTAAAATATAAATATGCTCCATTCGTAAAACGAAAATCTGTAGTACACAAATCCGAACTCGAAAACTGCCAATTCATTGATAAACAACAATTCCGTTCGGATTAACTGCAAGTTGGGTTAACATAGTTTTTAAAAAACATAATCGCATTTTCCAGTAACAGCAAGGGTCTGTTAATTTATGGATACAAATGCAAATATATGTAAACATTTGTCAAAAACAAATTGTGACCGAATCCTTTAAATAACTAATAAATTGAAAGCATTGATCTTTCGACAATGACAAATTTCATCCAAAATTGCTATAAAAGCACAAATTCCGGTCACAAAAATATTTGGTTAATAAAAAAGGAGCTTTCCTTGCGGAAAGCTCCTTTTTTAAAAATAACTGTTAAAGTCAGTTTAAACAAACATGTTACAACTTTGTGTAAGTATGAACACCGGTCTCAATAACTTTGCCTTTCGACCAGATGGTATAATCACCAACCATTTTACCGGTTGCAGGAGTGATTACGCCTGATTCGATCCCTTCATAACCGCCACCAAAGTCGGTTTTTGGCATTGAATAGGTATTGGTAGTAAAATTGAGTGTAAAAGTGGCCTTCCAGGAAGCCCACCAACCATCATTACTAAGCAGAATAGTAGTCGGACTCGTTTTTGAAGTAGTGATATGATAGCTCCATCCTTCAGCCGGTTCATCAACATTATAAGTACCTACAAAAATTCCTATCGGTTCAAAAACGGTAAAACTCCATGTCGGACCATAGGTCATTACTCCGTTGGCATCTTTCATGGTTACTTTCCAGTAATAAGTCAAACCCAATTCAACGGGCACAGTAAGCGATAAACCTGCGTTTCCAGCCTTATATAGCGGTGGTTTCGGATCAGTTCCGAAATAGACATCAGCCTTAGGCGTATCGCCGTCCTTGTCTGTCGAAGCCCATGTCAGGGCAACGGTTGTTCCGGTAATCTTAATGGTAGCAGCATTTGCAGGCGCCGTTACAGTTGGTTCCGTAAACGCGTTGTAGATCGTAAACGTGGTATTGTCCTTTTCGGTACAGCTTTGCATAGCAAACAATGATCCAAAGACAACCAACATAACCAGAAATATATTTTTTCTTTTCATATTCATTTTTTTAAAACTATTGTCTTGTACAGGTTTCATACATGATGCGATTACCGGCAGAACTGGTGTAATAACAATTCAATATAAATACCTTCTTAACAGGATTGTAATAATTAATCGTAAGATCAGCGGGTTTCAGCGTAGGATCACCTGTCCATGTAGCATACATATCGCCAACGGATCCACCAGTAGTTGGGTCAATCGGAGTTGCAATAACTTTGTAGCAGGTTGTGCCGCCTACAACCACGGTGTTTGCAGTAATCTCAATGGTAATATCAAAGGCAAAATAGTTTCCAAAACCGTTCTTTCTGACTGTTTTGCAATCCTGCGTATTGAATGTTTCAACGGTAGCAACAGGTTCGGTGGCATTCCCGGGACGAATACGGTAACCAACAACCATATAATCCGCAGCATAAGGATTAGAAATCGGTAAAGCCAGTAAATATGACTTCATGTTGCCACCAATGGTGACCTCCTTACCTGAGGCGGTTTTCGCAGACGAAATAGTAATGGCTGTCATGAAATTGTCGCAGGCATTAAGCGTCTCCGCACCCCAAACCTTGCCAGTAGCAGTACCGGTTCTGGTACCGGCTTTAATAACAAGCGTTGAGGTCGTCATGGAAATAGTCGGGAAATTCTTAAAGCTCTTTCCTGAAGAGGCATTGTATGCAGTCACAGCAGCCGGGTCCACTACAAAAGATAATGTAATGTCTTCTGTTGGAAGTGCATCTGTTGCAATATTCACTCCGAAAGAGAAAGGAACCTCACCGGCTACAGGTTTCAATGCCAATGACTGCAGGGTATTTGCAGGAATGGTGGCATACATTTTACCGGCCAGATCATCCTTCCAGTATTCTCCCACATTGTCTTTCAGGCAGGAATTCAAAAGCAAGGTACCGGCCAGAAAGGAGAGGGTCACTAATATTTTATTTTTCATACTTAAATTTTTAAATTTTAAACAATCGGTCATTAACGATTCTGCCAGAATATCTTGGAGGTAAAGGCATTGATGTTACCAACTGCAACAACGTTGTCATTGTTGTAATCAATCTCCCGTTGCGGAACGAGCAAACGTACCGGAGGAGTTGCATTAGCCTTGTTGGTATCCTCACTCCAGTGAATGAAGGTAGGAATACCTGATCTTCTGAAGTCAGTCCAGACCTCAACCGGAGCAATGCCGTTCAGCGAAACCCACTTCTGTGTAAGAATCAGGTTCAGTTTGTTTGCAGCCAGGTCATAGTTGACAGTTGATTTGTCAGTAAGCAGGAAGGCAGCCGCGGCTGTGGTTGTTAATCCCATGTATACAAAAGACTGTGTCATAGCAGAATTGTACAATGCTTTGCCGGTGGATCCGCTGATGTAACCTCTTTCTGTAGCTTCAGCCTGTACGAACAGACTTTCCAGGTCAGTCAAAAGTGGTGCTGATTTGTCGAAAGCGCCGATCATATAACCTTTCTGACCTGTAGCATAACCCAATTTAGAGGTATTTGCAGCTGTCAGTGGCGGAGCAGCCTGTCCAAGGTAGTTGCCTGCAAAATTTGTTCCGCTGTATGGATTGAAGAACCTGCCAATACGTGGATCCGCAGTAGAATTCATGAAATCACATGCATCCCTTCCGGCATTGTGATAGGTTACACCGTCTGATGCTGTAGAACCGCCAGCTTTGTAATACCTTTCGTAGAAAGGATTCATCTGACCTGGTGACTGAACATAACCAGGATTTACCAATGCACTTTGTCCGGCACCCAGGTAACCTGCAGAAGCCGTTGTAGCAATTGCTGCTCTGATGTAGGTGTCACGTCCGGCCATTCCCGACTGGTGCACAAGCATTCTCAACTTGATGGTGTTGGCGAATTTGGCCCACAAAGTCATGTCGCCTGCAAACATAATGTCACTGCTTGCCGACAATGGATTGGATCCCACAGGTGCAGTCTGAATCGTTCTGATGGCTCCATCCAGTTTTAAGATCAGATCTTCATAAACACCTTGTTGCTTGTCGAACTTTGGCTTTAAAATACCTTCTCCTGATTTGAAAGCTTCAGTGTAAGGAATATCGCCGTATACGTCAACAAGGTTGGCCATAAGATAAACCTTCAGGATTGTGGCAGAAGCAAGGAAATAGGCATCCTTGGGATCTGAAGAGGCTTTTTCAATCTCAGTCAGGTTCTGACCGTTTGTATAAGCTTCGTTGTATCCGGCTTCATAGCTGCTGTTCAGCACCCTGTACTGAACCAATGCGGAAGGTTGTGAATAGCCTGAACTGATTGACCATAAACCGTGCCACAGGTAAATATACTCGAACCTGCTCGGATTGTTCATCGTGCCGGCAATGTTTTTTAACACAGCCGGTAACAATAGTTTAGGTGGTACAGCAGATGCTTTGTTCGGATTCTTTTCGTTGACAGAAAGAAAATCAGAACAGGAACTACCAAATAGTACCAGAGAAACTAACAGCGTTAATATTTTCTTATTCATATTCATTTTCATTTTAATGTTAGAAAGTAAGTTTTACACTAAAACCATATACTCTGGTCGGAGGGGTCTGGTCTTCCGTGGTATAACCAACAGCATTACTGGTTGTAGCTGAGTTGTTGAACTCCGGATCTGTCCAAACATTAGATTTCGGACGAAGCATCAGCAAATTCCTTCCAAGAACCGCAATTTGAGCGGCCTGGATGGCATTGCCCCCAAACAGTTTTTTTACAGGGACATCATAAGAGAGGGCAACCTCTCTCAGTTTCCAGAAAGCAGCGCTTGTAGTATAGGCCCTGTTTGTAGTGTGGTAATCCGAGTTAACCCAGAATTGTCTGCCGGTATTGGCAACCAAGGCTGTCGTATTTGGGGTATAAACGCCCGGAGAAGTTTCGATCACTGAACCGGGGATGATGAATGCCTGGCGGCCGTTCTGAGCAGAGTGCTCAGAAGTACCGGTAAAGTCGAGTGCATTACCAACTGCGTTTACAATTACGTTACCACCTCTGTATTCAGCCGTGGCTGAAAGACGTAACCATCTGTAATTCAGGTCTGTTGAGATACCCAATGTGTGGTTGGGGTTACCATGACCTACGTTGACAAGGGCCGTTTGTTTGGTTGGAAGACCTGTAACCTTATCAACAATAATATGGTCGTTAGGATCTCTCTTAACATCGCTTACTTTGATGGCAGGGAATTGCTGGCCTACAATTGCATAAGACGCACTGGTGTTGGTACCGTCACTGATTCCGAGTTCATTCAAAGTTCCGGGTAAAATGGATATAACTTCCGACGTCATATAAGAATAAGCAACGGATGCATTCCAGATTACTTTACCAAGATTCAGCAGCGGAGTGAATTTCAGGTCAAGCTCAATACCTTTGTTCTGCATTTCACCTGCATTGATCAATGCACTGTAAAAACCTGTAGAAGATGAAAGGTTTGCAGGGATGGTCTGATCAAGCGTTGTGGATGTATAAGCATTTGTTTCCAGATGGATCTTGTTTTTCAGAAAACTCATTTCTAAACCAACCTCAGTCTCTTTGGTTTGTTCAGGCTTTAACAGCGGGTTGCTGAGGGTTGTATCCAAAATAAAACCGGCAGTCGCACCGTAAGGAAATCCAGTTCCTGCATTATAGGATGGAAGTGTTCCATACCAGTCATTCAGGGAGATCTGTCCTGTCTGAGAATATCCTCCACGTACTTTCAGGAAGGAAAGTACCTGGTTGTCAATGATAGACGGAAACATCTGGGAAAGGATCAAACTGGCATCCACTGCGGGATAGAAGAAGGAACGGTTGGCTTTGGTTAACCTGGAGTCCCAGTCATTACGCCCCGAGAAGTGAAGGAATGCGTAATCTTTGAAACCAACTGACACATCGGCAAAGAGACCTACAGAGCTACGTTCCAGCGTATTCTGGGTAACAGCAGGATTACCAATGCGGTTGCTGATGTTGTACGATCCGGGGATCACAAGACCATCACTGGCTGCGTCATAAATCGTCTCATACTTCTGTGTATAGATAGAGTTTCCAGCAATTGCTTTTACACTGAATTCACCGAATTTCTGGTCAAAAGTAGCCAGGAAGTCGTTGGTCAGAATCACCGTGTTGCGCATCTGATCGCTGGACGTTCCGGCATAGGTTTTGTTATTTTTCCCATTATCGGCCGGGGATCCCATATGTCCCTGGCTCCATGGGTCAGTAGCGGAATAAGCGCTGTAAACTGCCTCATCTTTGTAATTGTGGTTGTTGATACCATTGTATACAAGACCTGTGCGGTTGCTGATCTCGAACCATTTGGTCGGTTTCAGCGAAAGGTTAACAGAACCCATTACATCGTTGCGCATCTGATTCTTACGGGAGTGTTTGAGCTGCCAGTAAGGGTTCGGATAATAAGCATTGAAATAACCGTCAAGCGTTGCAAAAGGATTGTTGACAATATCTTTGTACTGGGTAATCGGTATTTGAGGAGGAGTGTTCAGAACGTTCCAGTAAACACCACGGTTCTGGTTCATGTCACCGCCTGATTCACTTGTTTTCGTGCGGGTAAAACTGATTGAATATTCAGCGCTGAACATACCGTATTTTCTTCCGGCTGCCATACGGGCGCCGCTTCTTCTGTTGGTGTCATCAGGAATTGTTCCTGTGCTGTTAACATCCTGTGCAGAGAGGTAAAAGTGACTCTTGTCATCACCACCTGAAACAGAGATGTCATTCTGCATGGAAATACCTGTGTTGAAGAAACTCTTCTTCTGGTTTTTCACAGCACTGTAAGGAATCATCTGGTAAGAACCGTCTTCCAGTTTACCACCTGAGATAACCATCCGTCCGTCGAATTCAGCGCCGTAAGTCTGGTTCTCGTAAGAGGTGTAAGGATCAGTATTCCTGTCAGGTCCGATCCACATGGTATAATTGGGATCAGAGTTGCTGGTAGTCTCACTGGAACCACCCCCGAAACGCATTTGCATGTTCGGAATGGTTGCGATTTCCTCGAAAGTGGTAATGTTACTGATTTTAACAGTCATTTTTCCTTTGTCTCCCTTTTTAGTGGTGACAATCATCACACCATTAGAAGCATCGTTACCATAAAGAGCAGCAGCAGAAGCTCCTTTCAGCACGTTGACATCAGCGATGTCGTTCGGGTTGATGGAGTTCAGGTAAGTTGCACTTACCGGTACACCGTCCAAAACAACCAATGCCTGGTTTGAGGCCAGGAAGTGGCGGTTACCGCGGAGGGTGATCTTCGTATCTGGATTAACACCGTTGTTGATGGTATTGATTTGCAAACCGGATACTTTGGCAGCCATACCGTTCATCACGTTGGATGCACCTGCAGAGGTAAGTTCCTGGTTGTCCACTTTGGCAGTAGCAACACCCATTTCCTTTGGTTTCCTCTTGATACCCATTGCAGTTACGATTACTTCATCAACTCTTTGGGTTTCAGCCTGCAAGACTACTTTGTAATTGCTTGCGGAACTAAGCGTAACCTCAGTATTAGTCATACCAACGAAAGAAACGGAAAGCGTCTTGGCGCTCTGCGGTACTTTGAGGGTAAACTTACCATCCATGTCGGTTACGGTCCCAAGCGTTGATCCCTTCACAACGACCGATACCCCCGGTATAGAGGTGCCGTCATCGCCTGAAGTCACAATACCCGTTATTTGACGGGTTTGTGCGAAGACAACTTGTAATCCTATAAAGCCCAGGAATACAAGCAACAGCGAAATTTTTCTCATAGACAAATTTTTAGCGTTAAACAAAATAAACAGTGATATAGTTAGAAAAAACAAAAAATCTTTCCACAATGTTCTGACAAACTGTCGGTCGTGTCCTCTCAGACAACTAACAAAGCCAACAAAACCGTTTAAAAGCCAAAATCTCTTATTTTCAAAGAAATTCAAACCTCAAACGACAAATGTGTTAATAATTGTTATCCAATGCAAATATATTGAAAGAAAACAACCGCACAATAGCATTTAATGATTCTTTTTCCTGATTTCTAACAATTTAATATGACTATTGTCATGCATATTAACTTTTTGGACAATGAGTTCAAATCTATCCATTTGTAAATCTGATTCTTAATTTATCTCTTTTGAAGAAGCAAAATGTAGTTCGGAATGATTTCAAATTGTTGTCGTTTTCATATGTGTTCTGACTCCATAGAAAATACAGGGGGTTAAAACGATATTTATACCTTTTTAACCTAATATTGTTGACAAAATAGGGGGCATAAATTAGAAAATTATATTAATTACATGCTTTGAGCATAACAGGACTGCTTGTAATTTGAGTTTTTTGTGTGAAGATGACTTCCGGATAGCTAAATAACTAACTTTTTTCATGTTATGAAATCAGGATTGAGCTCCCTCTCATAGTGTCCGGTATACAGGATGATAATCTCAACAAAAGTACGAATGAGCTGAGACCTGGTCACCATAAGGCTCGAATCATCTTAAACAAAAATGATCTGGTGATAGGAATCAATCAATAATTTCGCCAGCCCACAGTTTTTCGAGAAAAAATTTCCATGGCAGGACAAGCACTTTTTCCATCTGACGGGGGAAAGGATCGTTAGAAATAAGGATCAGTTTATTAACCGTGTAATCCATTGCAAAATTCAACAATCCGTTTAAATGCCGCATATTGGCATTTTCCGTAGCTTTAACCTCAATAGCTACTTCATGGTCACCCAAAACGAAATCAACTTCAATCTGTGAGGCTGTTCTCCAATAACTTATTGAATATTGAAGGTTTGAATAGTTGCAATGGGCAAAAATTTCCTGATAGATGAAATGTTCAAATGCTTTTCCAAAGGCTTCACTTCCCATTTCAATGTGATTCCGTTTTGAAAGATAATTGGCAATTCCCAGGTCGAAAAAATAAAATTTCGGTGAATGCATGACCCGGCGTTTTGGCCTCTTCTGAAAAGCCGGAAGAAATCGCCCTATTAGTGTATCCTCTAAAATTTGAAAATATTCACGGATGGTTGGAGAACTTACACCACAATCCGTTGCAATGTTTGTGAAATTTACCATTTCTCCATTTGAAAAAGCAGCATTCTCCAAAAAGAGAGAAAAAGATGCCATCTTTCTGATTTTTGCCTCTGCCATTATTTCATCCTTCAAATAACTGCCGATGTAAGCTGAAATCAATTTTTGCGGATTTGCCGATAAATAGTGCCTGGGCAATAAGCCGCCGTTGATAGCCTTCATTAAATTAAAATCAGGAATCTCCTGGCTGATCAGCGGATACAACTCATACCTGAGTGCGCGACCGCCTAAAAGATTCGCCTCAGATCTCAGAATTTTCCGCGGGCTTGAACCACTTAAAATGAAGCGGGTCCCTTTGTTTTCAATCAACCAGTGCACTTCATTTAAAAGCTCCGGAACTCTCTGAACTTCGTCAATAATAACAGGCAATGAACTGCTATCAGCCAAAATGATTTCTCTCAACTGCGAAGGATTTCTTTTCAGTCGTTCAAATACATCTGACAGCAACAAATCAAAATATAGCGAATTGGGGAAAAGTTCTTTCAACAAAGTACTCTTTCCAGTTTGTCTGGCTCCCCATATAAACAGACTCTCAACACCACTTCCTTCAAATATTTGCCTACGTATATACATACAGATCTAATCAATTACTTTAATATTACCTGCAAATTTAAAGTAATACTTTAATATTACATGCATTTTTAAGGTAAAAATTAAATTTTTTACGGGATTTCCCTGTAGATACGCAATGCATTGCGTATCTACAGCATCCCCAACAACTCTTCCAAATGCGTAATGATCGTTGTGGAGGTCTTCGGTGAACTGTTGTTAACACCATCCGCGCCAGTTGGCAGTTTCTCCGGTAGGGGACAATAATAAACCTGATCCATTCCGAATTGCATGGCCCCGACTATATCGGCATCCCAGGAATCCCCAATCATAAGGCTTTTATTCTTTGGTGCATTCATCGATTTGACAGCATGCTCAAAGATTAAGCGATGAGGCTTCTGGGCGCCGACCTCTTCGGAGATAAAAAGTTTGTCGAAGTACTTCTTCAGTCCTGTCTGCAATAGTTTCTCCGCCTGAACTTCGCGGAATCCGTTGGTAATTACAGCCATCTTGTATTTATGGTGAAGGTAATCAAGAACCACCTTAGCGCCCGGTACCAGCTTTAATTGTTTTGGCATTTCAATTAAATAGGCCTCGTTCAAACGATCGCCCATACCGGGCATTGGAGTATTGTTTAATTCCAGTGATTCTTCGAAACGAAGTCCCCGCAAAACATTTTTGGTGATCTTGTTGTCTCGGTACAAATCCCAGAGCCGTTCATTCACCTGGTAATAAACAGAAAAATAATGGTCATAGTCCCCGATTTTATCCAAAAGATTCAACTTCAGCAACGCTATATATAAGGCATCGTAGGAATTCGCATTGAAATCCCAAAGGGTGTTGTCGAGGTCGAAGAAGAGATGCGTGTATTTCATGAATTTTCGATTTTGGAATGACGGAACTCCGGAGAAAGTACTATTCCTTAATTCAATCATGCATTTATTCAAGTTTTACATTAATTCCGTTTCCTGAATGGTTCGCAATGAACCACATTTCCCTTTCCCAAGGGTGGAGCATTTTCGAATAGATTCCTCACTGCGTTCGGAATGACAGCCACTCAATATCAGTATCTAAGGGGAGGAAAGGCGGCGGCTGCGCCGCCGCCTTTCCTCCCCTTAGAACCCCTGGCAAGCCTGTCATTCCGAATGCAGCGGAGCGGAATGAGGAATCTGTCTATAGTCCTATCTATCAACCAAATTATCGCATCATATTAGGATGTCTGATATGTCCTTCGTCGACACTATTAAGTCCTTCCTTGTCATGCTTTGAAGAAGGTTTTCCTTCAATTACTACAACGATTTCTCCTTTAACCGTTTTGGCCGAAAAATGTGCCAGCACTTCGGCACAGGTACCCCTGAAATTCTCCTCGAACATCTTGCTGAGTTCACGGGAGACTGAAACCTGCCGGTCCGGGCCGAAATGGGCCACAAACTGTTCCAGCAATTTGACCAGCCTGAAGGGCGATTCGTAAAAAATCATCGTCCGGGTTTCCGGTTCGAGCTCGGTTAAACGCTTCTCCCTGCCCTTTTTCTGCGGAAGAAAACCTTCGAAACAAAATTTGTCGCTTGGAAATCCGGAATTGACCAAGGCAGGCACAAATGCCGTTGCCCCCGGCAAACATTCCACCTCTACCCCTTTTTCGAGACAGGTCCTTACCAGTAAAAAACCGGGGTCGGAAATGGAGGGAGTACCGGCATCCGAAATCAGGGCAATGGAATCACCCCCCAATATCTGACCGGCAATTCTTTCGACCATTTTGTGCTCGTTGAACTTATGGTGGGATGCAATTTTGGTAGTTATCTCATAATGCCTCAGGAGATGATAAGATGTACGTGTATCTTCTGCCAGTATCAGGTCGACCTCTTTTAAAATTCTTACCGCCCGGAAGGTGATATCTTCGAGGTTACCGATCGGGGTGGGGACGAGGTAAAGTTTGCCCATTGAACGAAATTTAAATGGAGAACCTCCGTTTAACAAGCTGCACAAATTTCTCGGATGCTTCGCCTTTGTTCCATTTAAAATTTGCTTTCAGGTAGTCAACTGCATCCTTGATATCGGTCAGGCGGTCAATCGCCTCGACTGTTTCATCCAAACCGGATTTGTTATTATTGAAAAGTTCGCGCTGGAAAAGGTACCTGTCGTTCAGGCTGAGACCTTCTTTCAGGCTTCTTAAAGGCACTGTCTTGAAATGTTGGGTGTAATCTGACGGTTCCGTTGATTTCAGATCATCTTGCCCCCCGGATTTAAATGACTCGGGGACTTGGGGACTTGGGGACTCGGAGACTTGGGGACGGGGAGACTCGGAGACGGGAGGAGGGGATGACTGGAAGACCGGAGCAGTATAGGAGGGGACGACGGGAGGAGGGGACGACGGGAAGACGGGAGGAGGGGACGACGGGACGACGGGACGACGGGACGACGCGACGAAGGCAGAGGGAGATTCAACTGGCTCAGTTTGCCATCCCTGAGCCGGGGTTTGTTCAGTTTTGATGGCTCCTTCCTTTGTAGAAAGCTGATTCAACAGCATTTCAAATTCCCTTACCAGGATTTTCGACCTTGTGACGGCAAGCTCTGCCTCTTCCCTCGAAAGGGTTTCATCATTGATCATTCCGGTTGCCAGTTCATCAAGCAATATCAGTTCTTCTTTGATCACCTTCAACCATATTTTCTTATCCATCTCTGTTTAATTTTTGGTAAAAATACAAATTTAACCTCACCTCACACCGCAAAGTATGGTTGAAAGAAGCAGAAAAAAACTATTTTTGAACTATGTTTATCGAGAGTAATTTAAATAACGGCCGCAAACGGGGATGGATTGAAGTCATCGTCGGATCAATGTTTTCAGGGAAGACCGAGGAGCTGATCCGCCGGCTCAGACGTGCTGAAATAGCCAAACAGCGGGTCGAAATCTTCAAACCAACTGTCGATACACGCTATTCCACCACAGAGGTGGTTTCCCACAATGAGAACTCGATCCGGTCGACAGCCATCGACAACTCCTCAACCATCTTATTGCTTTCCGGAAACATCGATGTAATCGGGATAGATGAAGCCCAGTTCTTTGACGAAAACCTGGTTGAAGTTTGCAACAAGCTGTCCAACATGGGGATACGGGTCATTGTCGCGGGCCTGGATATGGATTTCCGTGGTGCCCCTTTCGGCCCGATGCCGGGACTGATGGCCTGCGCCGAGTTTGTCACCAAGGTTCATGCCGTATGCATGCGGTGCGGCCACATTGCCCATTTCAGCCACAGGCTTTCCGATGCCGAAAAACTGGTAATGCTTGGTGAGAAGGATAGCTACGAACCCCTTTGCCGCGAATGCTTTCAGGTAATACACCAAAAAACATGATTACGTATACCCTTACCGAAATCTCCGCTATCATTCATGGCCGGCTGATTCAGTATGGAACCCAAACCGATCAGCCTATTCACTACCTCTCCTTCGACAGCCGAACCATCCTTTCGGGCAAAGAGACCCTCTTTTTTGCCTTGAAAAACGAAAGGAACGACGGACACCATTATATTACTGATGCACAAAACAAGGAGGTCACTGCTTTTGTAACTGAGCGGCTTCCTGAAAAGGAGAACGGATTTACTTCAGTTTCTTACCTGTTGGTGGAAAATACGCTGGCGGCATTGCAGCAACTGGCAGCCCACCACCGCAAAAGGTTCAGCTATCCGGTTACGGCTATAACAGGGAGCAACGGTAAAACGCAGGTGAAAGAGTGGCTGGCCGAAATACTGGGAACGAAATATCATGTGGTAAGAAGTCCCCGAAGCTACAATTCGCAGATAGGCAATCCGCTCTCTGTCTGGCTGATGGACAACAGTTTCGACCTCGCACTATTCGAAGCCGGCATATCCAAACCGGGCGAAATGGAGAAACTGGAGGCAATTCTGCATCCTGATCACGGAATTTTTACCCACCTGGGGAATGCCCATCTTGAAAATTTCTCCTCCGCTGAGGAACTTGTCTCCGAGAAGATCAAGCTTTTTCTGAACTGCCGGCTGATCATCTATTGCCGGGACTTTGATCCGGTTCACCGGGCGCTGTCCAATGCAGCCTTCACAAATAACCCAAGGTTCTTCCGCTGGTCGGCAAGCGAAAAATCGGATTTGCAGCTAATTTCAAAAGAAAGCAACGGGCAGTCGACGGTGATAAAAGCGATGTTCAGAGCGGAAATCATTTCGCTTCAGATACCATTTACCGACGGAGCCCACATCGAGAACGCAGTCCATTGCTGGGCATATCTGCTGGCTACAGGTTTTGAGCCGGGCAGTTTTGAGGAGCATTTTCTCCACCTCTCAACGGTTTCCATGCGGCTCGAAATCAAAAAAGGGACCAACGGATGTTCCATCATCGACGACAGTTACAATTCGGATACCGCCTCACTGATCAATGCCCTCGATTTTCTGGAGCAGCAAAACGATGCCCGCAAACTCAAAAGTACACTCATCCTCTCCGATATACTTCAGTCCGGGAAAAATTCCGAACTGCTCTACCGTGAAGTCTCGGAATACATCAGGCTGCGCAATATCCGTTGCCTTGTTGGTATCGGGAAAGAGATCAGCCGCTACCGCGACCTGTTTAAAGTAGAGGAGTCGGCTTTCTTTCCGGATACTGAGTCGTTTCTTCTCCATTTCCGGGAATCGAACCACCGCAATGAGCTGATCCTGCTGAAAGGGGCCAGAAGCTTCAGGTTCGACAGGATCTCCTCGCTGCTGCAGGAGAAGAAACACCAGACCGTAATGGAAATCGACCTCGGCGCGATGGTCCACAACCTGAACCATTACCGCCGGCAGTTGAACCCTACCACAAAATTAATGGCGATGGTCAAAGCCTTCTCTTACGGAACCGGATCGGTCGAAGTGGCCAGGATCCTCCAGTTCCGCCGGGTCGACTATCTTGCCGTGGCGATTGCCGATGAAGGGATTGAATTGCGCAATGCCGGCATTGACCTGCCGATCGTGGTGATGAACCCCGAAGAGCACAGTTTCACCATGATGATTGAAAACAGGCTGGAGCCCAATATCTACCGCTTCTCCTTGCTGCGCAGTTTCGATGAGGCTCTGCGGAAAAGCGCCGTAACCGATTTCCCTGTACACATCAAACTCGATACCGGCATGAAAAGGTTAGGTTTTGATTCTACCCGGGAGGTTGCCGAACTGACTGAATTTATCCGGGAAAGGAATACCCTTTATGTACGTTCGGTTTTCACCCATCTGGCGGTGAGTGAAGATTCATCCAGCGACAGTTTTACCCGACGCCAGTTTGCGCTCTTTCAGGAATTGAGCGGCATCATCACTTCCGGATTTGATTACAAAATCCTTCTCCACATCCTTAACTCAGCAGGCATTGAGCGCTTCCCCGAAATGCAGCTCGACATGGTCAGATTGGGTATCGGGTTGTACGGAGCCAGCACCAACCAGCCGGAACAACTTAAAAACGTCGCCACCCTGAAATCAACAATTTCCCAGATCAAAATTATTCTGCCCGGTGATACGGTTGGTTATGGCAGGAATTTTACGGCAGAACACCTTACCAGGATAGCCGTTATCCCGATAGGGTACGCCGACGGGTACAGCAGAAGGCTCGGAAATGGCGTCGGGAGTGTACTGATCAATGGCCAGTCTGCCCCGATCGTCGGGACCGTATGCATGGATATGTGCATGGTTAATGTGACAGGCATTGATTGTCAGGAAGATGATTCCGTCATCCTGTTCGGCGAAGGCCAGTCCGTAAGCAAAGTTGCCGCCTGGATGGGAACCATCCCTTACGAGGTACTTACAACTGTCGGGCAAAGGGTGAAGCGGATCTACTTCGAAGAATAAGGAATAAGGATAAGGAATAAGGATAAAGGATAAAGGATAAAGGATAAAGGATAAAGGATAAAGGATAAAGTTGGGACTCCGGACATTTGAATTATTGATGAAATTTTCTTTGGGGAGATGTTTTGACATGTATGCTCCCGAATATGTTCATTAGTTCAAATGATTCTTTCTTAAGTTTGATCCAGTTTGCATTATTGCCAGTAACAGCGATGGTTAATCTTATCCAATAATTTGACTCCCTGATTTCCTTTAAAACGATGGCAATTTTGTTTGAAAAATCAGCTCCCGAAACGGCTCCCTGGGCTTCCTCATAATTGGCACCGCAAGATGATGATGCCTTAAGTACCTGGTAACTTATCACATCGTACTCTTTCCCTTTTGGAAATAACCTTACCGAAAGAATGGTATTTACGGAAAAGTTAAACAAACGCTTTTCAAGATCATTCCTGAATTCATGATCATCATAAAACTCGCCCATGGTTTTCTACGTAAGTTACAATAAATTACCCGAAAAACCAATTTTTACGTCCATGAAGTGAATTGAAAAATTCAATTTTAGGCTAAATGTTCTCAATCTGCCTACCGAAAATGCCACTTTATCCTTTATCCTTTATCCCTTATCCTTCTTTTTCTCCTTTATCCTTTATCCTTTATCCTTTTCTTTCTCCTTTATCCTTTATCCTTTTCTTCAGCCTTGTTTACTGATCTTTTCGAGCCTGGAGATATCCGTAATCTTGATTTTCCGTCCATCCATCGAAATGAGCTTTTCGCCGGCAAAAGTGGAGAGGGTTCGGATGGCATTGGAGGCCGTCATGTTGGAGAGGCTGGCAAGGTCTTCGCGGGAGAGGTAAACTTTTAAAGTCTGACTGTCATTTTCGAAACCGTATTTTTCCTTCAGGAACAAGATCGACTCGGCCAGTCTTCCGCGGATGTGTTTTTGTGTCAGACTGACGGTTCTGTGGTTGGAATGACCAAGTTCAAGGGCCAGATCTTTCAACAGTGCCAGCGAGAAATTGGTATTTTTCAATAAAACACGGTAAAGAATATCGGGAGGAACTGTCACAATCTCTGAATCTTCTATTGCAATGGCGGTTCCGTTATGGGGTTCTCCGGCAAGCAGAGAGCGGTAACTTATCAAACAATTTTCTGTAAACATCCTGATAATCTGTTCCCTGCCGCTGATTCCTTCTTTGATCATCTTCACTTTCCCCACTTTGAGGTACTGCATGCCAGCCGGGACATCGCCTTCCATGAAAATATAATCATTTTTACGGTAACGGGAGACAGAACTGTTTGATTTCAGGATAGACATCTCTTCAGGAGTCAGCAAATTGAATATGCAGTTCTCCCCTTTGAATTGACTCTCAAAACCAAAATTATCGGACATTGTTCGGAAAAAGTGTTTTACAACATCAAAAATACTAAAATTAACCTGAAATAACAATTATAACACACCAACCACAGATTACGCAGATTTCACAGATTATAACCCCGGCCTACCACAAATTTCACAAATGGACATCAATAAAACTGCACAACCACAGATTACGCAGATTTCACAGATTATAACCCCGGCCTACCACAAATTTCACAAATTGACACAAATAAAATCCAAAACCACAGATTACGCAGATTACGCAGATTAAAAACCCAAACCACAAATTTCACAAATTGGGATAAATATAGGATAGCGGTTCCAACGCCGGCAACATTTCAAACTTTTCAAACCCTTCAAACCCTTCAAACCCTTCAAACATTTCAAACCCTTCAAACCCTTCAAACATTTCAAACATTTTGGTCGTTATCGCGGATAAACGGCAACGATCGGCATCTTACGGCCGAAACCAAAGGCTTTTGACGAGACGCGCAAGGTTGGGGGTGCCTGAAAGCGTTTGTATTCATTCCTGTTGACCAGCGTAACCACTTTTCGCACAACCTCTCCGTCAAAACCGGCCTCAATCAGATCCCGGATACTCCTTGCCTGATCGATGTACTGAAAAAGAATGGCATCCAGCAGTTCATATTCGGGCAAAGAATCGGAATCTTTCTGTCCGGGCCTCAATTCAGCTGAAGGCGGTTTTATTATGGAATTTTGGGGAATGATTTCCCCTTCCCTGTTGATATAATCCGCCAATTGGTAAACTTCTGTTTTGTACAAATCCCCCAGTACAGACAATCCTCCGTTCATGTCACCGTACAAAGTACCATAGCCTACTGCTGCTTCACTTTTGTTGGATGTATTGAGCAGGATGTATCCGAATTTGTTGGAGAAGGCCATCAGCAGGCTTCCGCGTATGCGGGCCTGGATGTTCTCCTCAGTCAGGTCCGGAGACAAACCGTGAAAGACTCCGGCCAATGCCTGATCAAAAGCATCAGCAATCCCATGAATTGGAATCGTCTCGAACCCGACGCCCAGACGGTTGGCCAGTGTAACAGCATCGTTTACAGAGTGGGCGGAGGAATATTGGGAAGGCATTAGCAGCACTTTTACATTTTCGGCCCCCAAAGCGCTTACGGCCAGCACCAACGTAAGCGCAGAGTCTATTCCCCCCGACAGACCAAGTGTGGCTTTTTTAAAGCCGGATTTCCTGAAATAATCTGAAATGCCCAGCACAAGCGCTTGATAAATCTTCTCTGAGGTCACTGTCTCCGGTTGCACCTCACTTAGTTTCTGATCCAAAGTATCCACAATGGCAAAGTCCTCTTTGAAATAGGCCAGTTCTTTGACAACTTTCCCGGATTGATCCACCATAAGGGAGCCACCGTCGAATACCAGTTCTGTCTGGGCGCCCACCTGGTTCACATAGATAACCGGCACTTTGTATTTTATGGCATCTTCCAACAGGATATCCTTTCTCAATTTTTCCTGGTGGTAGGAGAAAGGCGAAGCGGAGAGATTGATGACCAGATCCGGATTTTGCCTGCAATATTCCTCCATTGGAGAGGTTTCATAGAGGTTTTCCCGTCCGAACGCATTCATGACCTTTTGGTTAAACCAAAGGTCCTCACAGATGGTTACGGCAATTTTGTTCCCTTTCAGTTCGATAAGGTTAAACTCCTTGTTGGATTCAAAATGACGGTATTCATCGAAGACATCATAGGTAGGAAGCAGGGTTTTGTGGTGAATGCTCCTGATCTTTCCATCCTGTAAAAAAAAGGCCGAATTGTAAAGCATCTTCCCTTTAGGGCTGGGATTGATGCTTGGTCCGCCAACGAGGGCGGCAATACCGGTACAGTGTGATGCGATCTTCTCAATGGCAGCGAGTGATTCGCGGATAAACTCAAGCCGCTCCAACAGGTCGTTGGGATAGTATCCGCATACCGACAATTCGGAGAAAACGACCAGATCGGCCTTACCGTCTTTTGCTTTTTCGATGGAAGAGATGATCCGTTCGCTGTTTTCCGCGAAATTTCCGACGTGGTAATTCAACTGAGCCAGTGCAATCCTCATGGGTGTCTTTTTGCTTGGTGACAATATTCAATAAAATCCGGGACTCCTGTTAATAATGCAGACCGTTCGGACAAAAATAGATAAATTCACACCCGTAAACAATGAAATTCAGGGGCATTTTGCAGAACATCAAATTTATGCCCCGACAGAAAATATTATGCTATGATCCTGAAAAATAAAAACATCTGCTTCCTTTTCCTGCTGCTTGTTGTATCGGCATGCCACCGCAACCCGTTAAACATCAATGTTTCCAATATAAATCCTGACCTGAAGATCCTTCGGCTGGACCAGGATCTTTTCGCTGTAACCCCCGAAAATATCAAACTTGCTGTACCTGAACTGGCTAAAAAATATGATCCTTTTTTTGGTGTTTACAACAAGGAGATATTGGCTATCGGCGATACCCGCGATTCGCTTTATCAGGGATACCTGCTCACTTTCCTGAAGGATCCCACCAATCTGAAAGCTAAACAGACAGTTGATTCCGTCTTCCGAAATTTTCATCCACTTGATTATCAGCTTGAACTGGCATTTAAACACTACCGTTATTACTATCCGGGAATAAAGATTCCAACCGTTTACACCTATATTTCCGGGTTCAACCAGTCCATCGTTACGGCTCCCGATGCACTGGGGATCAGTCTTGACAATTACCTGGGCTCAGGCTGCCGCTTTTACAAGCAGTTGGGTCTTTATGAATACAAGCGGCGCAACATGGAACCAGATAAAGTGGTTTATGACGCAATGTTTGGATGGGCTTCACAACAGTTTGAATACAAAGGGAATACGGAAGATCTGATTTCCGGGATGATCTACCAGGGAAAGCTGCTTTATTTCCTGGATGCCATGATTCCTGATGGTGAGGACAGCCTGAAGATCGGTTATACAAACGACCAGCTAAACTGGTGTAAAGGGCATGAAACGGATATGTGGAGCTATCTTGTCGAAAAGAAAATACTGTTTACGGGAGACAGGATGGAGCTGGTAAGATTCATCAATCCGGCCCCCTTTACCACCCCTTTCGGACAAAAATCACCGGGAAGGACCGGTGTCTGGATTGGCTGGCAGATTGTTAAAAGCTACATGGAAAAGAATCCCGGCATCAAACTGAACGGACTGATGGAGGAAAACAATTACCACAAAATATTGAATGATTCGGGCTACTCACCGGATTGAGGGCATGAAAGGTTTGAATGGTTTATACTGTTTAATACAATAAAAACAATTTCTCAATCTTTGCATTGGTAAAATTATGTTCAGAGCGGCCTAATCTTGATATTTCTAAACCAAGCCTCATTACCATGATCCTGAAGCGCAATACATCCCTCTTTCGGAACATTGGACCAATTCTTATTGTAAGCCGGGAATTTTGAATTCTTTACCAGCTCATTCCATTCAGGCGTCCAGAGGTGATACGCTACAATTGTTTCACCGTTTTGTTTGTGTAAAACAGTCCCCTGGTAACAAATGATTTCGGCACTGTTCCACTCACCTGCCGGCTTGGTATTCTGCGGTTTGGCCGGAATCAGGTCGTACAGGGATCCTGCCTTGCGGTTGCCGTTTTTGCCTAAAAGTGCATCGGGGTGGTTGTCGTTGTCAAGAACCTGGAATTCAGGAGCTGAACTCCATATCTCCTTTCCTGGAGCCTCCTTTCCGAGGTAGAAAATTCCTGAATTTCCTCCTTTGGATATTTTCCACTCTACCTTCAGATCGAAATTTGAGAACAACCTGGGCGCATAAAGGATGTCACCTCCATTGGCTGCACCTGCCTGGCCAATCTCTGAACCAATGCATTTTAAGCAACCGTCTTCAATTATCCACCCTGCCGGGAAACTTGTCTTGTTAACGCCTCTCCAACCTTCACCTGTTTTCCCGTTGAACAACAATATCCATCCCTTGGCATCCTCCGAAGCCGATAACTTGTTCAATTCTTTCACTGCAGCGGTTTTCCGGACTCCGTGGCCTTGTGAGCCTCCGGCAGAATTTTTTTTCGGTTGAGAATTACAACTGACCGCGATCAAGGCTATGGCAATAAAAAACAATGGTCTTCTTGTTTTCATCTGTCAGTATTTATAATTTCAGATCAAATGGTCTCCGCATGCAGTCTTCCGGTTAAGGAACAAGAAAGGAAATATCTTATTCCTTCGTTAGTTTTGATTACTATTTAATCCTTTTGCCGCGAAAATACAAATTTATCGGAATAACAAACAAAAATGGAGGCATTTATCATTTGAGCCGACTAATCGTTGTAACTTTGACAGTGATTTATTCGTAGATGAATTCATCATTTAAGTTTATTTCTATGGCAAAAAGAATAGGTATATTAACAGCAGGAGGAGATTGTCCCGGTTTGAATGCAGCCATACGCGGAGTAGGAAAAACCGCAATCCTCAACCACGGTATGGAGGTGATCGGCTTCACCGCCGGTTTCAGCGGTTTGATTTGGAAAGAATTTATTGAGTTGGATGAGTCCAAACTATCGGGATTGCTCACAGTGGGAGGAACCATCCTGGGTACTTCCCGTGAGAAACCCTTTAAGATGGAAAAAGGAGAGGAGACGAACGAAAAGCCGGCCCTGATTAAAAAAAACTACAAGGATCTTGAGCTTGATTGCGTGGTATGCATTGGCGGCAATGGAACCATGAAAACCGCTGCCCAGCTGCAAAAAATCGGAATCAACGTAATCGGAATCCCAAAGACCATCGACAATGATGTATTTGGCACTGAAATAACTTTCGGTTTTGACTCGGCCGTTACCATTGCTGTAGAAGCAATAGACCGGCTTCATACTACCGCCAACTCCCATCAGCGGGCCATGGTCATTGAAGTGATGGGGCATGATGCCGGGTGGATTGCATTGTACGCCGGACTTGCCGGAGGCGGAGATATCATCCTTATTCCTGAAATTGAATACAGTATCGAAAGCGTCTGTAAAGCAATTGAAGACCGATTCTCCATGAAAAAACCCTATTCTATCGTTGTTGTTGCGGAAGGAATTAAGCATCCCTCCAATCTGTCTGCCTCAGCCTACATTGCTGAAAGAATACAGTCGCTAACAGGAATCGAAACACGTGAGACAAGACTGGGATATGTTCAGCGCGGAGGAAGCCCTTCTGCCATGGACCGTATTCTTGCAACACGTTACGGCGCATATGCAGTCGAGCTGATCGCAAAAGGCGATTATGGCCAGATGGTGGCCATCAGAAACGGTAAAATCGGATGCTTACCACTTGAAAAAGTTGGCGGAAAACTCAGTCTGGTAGACCCTAATGACCAGCTGATCGAAAAAGCAAGAAAAATGGGGGTCTATTTCGGGGACGAATAGGGAAGCCTTAACAGAAGATTCTCATTAGCCTTGAATTAGCACACTTCTCAAAAATTTTCGATTTTCGATTTTCGATTTTCGATTTTGTGTCATCATTTTTTTAGTTTTGTAAACAATTTATTTGAAATTTGTATCCTGAATCCCGGCTTATCAGATTTACGTATAAACAGTTAATTAAATAATTAATCATCAAATTATGAAATATTCAGTTCGATTATTGACTTTTGCCCTTCTGCTTTTAGTGGGATTTACCGCTGGTGCCCAAGCCACTGCCGAAATGGCCTTTGAGAGTGTGGACCACGATTTCGGAAAGATCAAAGAGGATGCCGGCCCGGCCGACTTTAACTTCAATTTTAAAAATACCGGAAAAATTCCATTGGTCATCTCTGCTGTAAATGCCTCTTGCGGATGCACCACTCCTGAATGGAGCAAAGAGCCTGTCCTGCCGGGAAAGTCAGGGTTCATCAAAGTATCCTATAATCCGCTGAACCGTCCCGGAAGTTTCAACAAGACCGTCACTGTGGTCGCCAATATCCCCAATGGATCAGTTGTGTTAAAGATATCCGGAGAGGTACTTCCAAAAACACTTTCATTAATGGAACAGTATCCCATTGACCTGGGAAAGATCAGGATGTTGAACAACAACCTCTCTTTTGTGCGCATCAAAAATAACGAAACGAAAACCGACTCACTTAAATTCATCAATCTGTCAGGCGCTGCAGTCAAAATAGGGCTCAAAGGAGTTCTCCCCTATCTTGCCGTGAAAGTTGTACCAGAAAATGTAGCTCCAAATGCCACCGGTTTTATTGTAGTATCTTTCAATGGTGCCCAGGTACCTGAACTGGGATTCCAGATGTGCAGGGTATATCTCACCTACAATGGTGAAGAGAATTACAATTTCGGGGTCAATGTGACTGCAACAGTTGAGGAGGATTTCTCCAAACTATCTGCAAAGGAGCTCCAAAATGCCCCTGCCATTGATTTCAACGAGCGCGTTTACGACTTTGGCGAAATCACGGAAGGGAAAAAAGTTGAGTATAATTTTAAGATTCTTAACAAAGGAAAAAGTGACTTGCAGATTAGGAGCGTAAAAGCTTCCTGTGGCTGTACCGCCGCCAATCCAACCTCCAATGTGATCAAACCAGGAACTAATACTGATCTTAAAGTGGTGTTCGATTCCAACGGTAAATTGGGATTGCAGAACAAAACCATCACCATCATCTCGAATGATCCTAATTCTTCGACTTCCATATTACGGATTTCAGGCAATGTGAACAAAGCCAACTAAGATGCTGCATCCGGAAAATGATCCGAAATATGCCGGTATTAACGTCAACAAAGGCATAGAACAGCCTGAAGCCGTGAATGCCGAATCGGTAAATCGTTTTCTGAAAAAAAACCAGCGGCTTGCGTTATCGGTCAGCAATTATTGCAACGAAATCCTTCAGGGCAACCGTACCATATTGAGCAGGGTCGTAACGCTGATTGAAAGCAATAAGCCTGAACATCAGCTTATTGCCCAGGAGATTATCAGCAGATGTCTCCCCTATTCGGGGAAATCGGTTCGGATTGGTATAACCGGTGTGCCTGGTGCGGGAAAAAGTACCTTCATAGAATCCTTTGGCACTTACCTGACATCGATCGGGAAAAGATTGGCCGTTCTGGCCATCGATCCAAGTTCGGAACGTTCAAAAGGTTCCATCCTTGGAGACAAAACCCGGATGGAAGAACTCTCGGCAGATCCAAACGCTTACATACGGCCGAGTCCCTCTTCGGGTTCATTGGGAGGTGTAGCCAGGAAAACACGGGAGACAATCATCTTGTGCGAAGCAGCCGGTTTCGACACGATTCTCATCGAAACAGTAGGTGTCGGTCAGTCGGAAACTGTCGTGCACTCCATGGTGGATTTCTTCCTGCTGCTGAAGATTTCGGGTGCCGGAGATGAATTGCAGGGGATCAAACGGGGTATTATGGAAATGGCCGACACCATTGTTATCAACAAGGCAGACGGAGACAACATCCACCGGGCCAATCATGCTGCCACCCTGTTCCGCAATGCCCTTCATCTGTTTCCGCCCACCGAATCAGGATGGATTCCTCAGGTAATGACCTGCTCTGCACTCCGCAAAACGGGGATCAGCGAGGTTTGGTCCTGCATGGAAGATTACTTCACGCTTGCAATAGGAAACAAACACTTTGATGTGCGGCGTGCCAATCAGGCCAGGTACTGGATGTTTGAAACAATAGAAGAAAACCTTAAAAACAACTTCTACCACAACAATCAGGTCAAGTCTGCCCTATCCCACCTTGAAACAAAGGTGTTGGGCGACAGGATAAGTCCTTTTGTCGCAGCCCGTGAGTTGCTTGAAAAATATTTTGATGCTATTAGCAAACATTAAAGGCGTCTTTTTGAAAATGTTTTATATTTTTGAACGCTTCAAATATAATCCGGGTTGTTTGTCAGCCCTTAAACAAATATAACCAGATGATTAAAAGAATGTTGTTTTTAGGGTTGATATGCTGTAGTATCATCTCCTGTGCCAAACCCGATAAATTCGTGATCAGCGGAGAAATCAAAGGGAAAGAGACCGGAAAAGTACAACTGATGAAATATGCCGACGGAAAATGGCTTGCAGAAGACTCAGCCACCATCGTCAAAGGAAAATTTCAGCTGCAGGGGAAGGTCGATCTGCCCGAATTGCGCTATGTCACATTGGGAGGCCGTGATATGGTTGCCCAGTTTTTTGCAGAGAACGGGGCAATTACTGTAAAGGCTTATTCCGACAGCCTGGATAAGAGTGTGGTCACCGGATCAAAATCCAACGAAGAGTTCAAAATCTACCAGAAGGAGTTAATGAGTCTTTCGAAGGAGGCCCAGGGCATGCAGCAAAGATACATGTCAGCACAATCAAGCGGTGACCAGGACGGGATGAAAAAAGCACAGATTGACTACGAAGCCATGGTGCAAAACCTGGCTGTATATGCCAAGAATTTTATCCGGGAACATAGAAAATCTACCGTTTCGCCCCTGATTGCAATGATGCAATTTGGTCAGACCATCAAAGCCGCAGAAATAGATACACTCATAGCATTCCTTGACCCATCTGTACAGCCTTCCATCTATGTTGGCGAACTGAAGAAGATGGCGGATAAGATGAGAGTAACCGAAGTTGGTTCCATGGCGCCTGATTTTACCCTGCCTACACCTGAAGGCGGTACCTTTACGCTTTCTTCAACAAGAGGCAAATATGTGATGATTGATTTCTGGGCAGCATGGTGTCAGCCCTGCCGACACGAAAACCCAAATGTCGTTGCCCTTTACGGGAAATACAAAGATAAAGGTTTTGATGTGGTAGGCGTTTCCCTCGATCGGGAAAAAGAGGCCTGGATCAAAGCAATAGCAGACGACCAACTGGCCTGGCACCAGGTTTCAGAATTGAAATTCTGGCAAAGTGAAATAGCCCAGAAATACGGGGTAACAGCCATTCCATGTACTTTTCTGCTCGACAAGGGTGGTAAAATTATTGCCAAAAACCTTCGTGGTGAAGAGTTGGCTAAAAAGCTGGAGGAACTGATGGGTAAATAGAAATAATTTTTTACCTTTTTTTATCAACCTAACGCAACCATTTCGGATCCTAGGCACATCTAACCTTTGGCCACAAGTCCGAAAAAAAACCAAAAAATTCGATGAATTCAGGTATTATTTTCGTTCTTTAACAACTTTTAAAGACTTTTGTGAAGATTATTTTGGTTAATTCGAACTATCATTCCAAAACCATTTATCAGATTGTTAAACGTGGCCCAGTTAGAAGACATCATAAACAAGTGCAGGGAGGAAAACAGCGGAGCACAAACTGCGTTGTACCGCCTTTTCTCATCTAAGATGTATGGTGTCTGCCTGAGGTACGCCAGGGATTCTGCAGAGGCAGAAGACATTCTGCAGGAGGGTTTTCTCCGGGTATTTACCAAAATAAGGCAGTTTGAGTTCAAAGGTTCTTTCGAAGGTTGGATGAGGCGGATCATGGTCAATACTGCCCTGGAGAAATTCAGGAAGAAAGACCGGCTCTACCCGGTAGAGGAGATGAGTATCTACGAATCAACCGAGTGGGTTGAAGAGACGATTTCCTCCATTACCGCAGACGATCTGCTCCGGCTAATTCAGGAATTACCCCCGCGGTACAGAATGGTGTTCAACCTTTTTGCCATTGAGGGCTATTCTCACCTCGAAATCGGGGAAATGATGAACATTTCGGAAGGTACTTCCAAATCAAACCTGTCGAGGGCAAGGGTAATACTGCAGAAGAGCGTGGCAGAAAATTTTGAAACCGAAAAAGTAGTTAAGCGAATATTATGAGGACGGAAAATCATCCTATTGATCAACTTTTTAAAGAGAAGTTGGGGAATTTCGAAAAGAATCCCCCGGCCGGTCTTTTGGAGCAGATCAACCAAAAGGTTGTTTCCCGTGGTAAAGTCAGGCAGTTAACCCAACTGAAAACTTTTGTCGCAATAGCTGCAGCAGTTGTAATGATTTTAATGGCCGGCTGGTTTACCATGGACCAGAATGAGATGGCCAAAAATCAGGTACCGCTGCAAATCCAACAGAATGCCTCCCAGTATCAGATCAAAGCTGAAAAACAATCCGTTGAAACCAAGGCAATTGAAAAGCAGCTTTCGTTAAATCAGCAAAAAACCGCAAAAAACATATCGGCACAGCCAGTCAAACCTGTCAAAAGCATTCCGGTCAAACAAAAAATGGCAGCCGTCCGGCCTGCCTCTTCCGGAAATGATATTCTTACAGCACAATCTGTAGTGAATGAGCAGCATGCACAGGTTAAACCGGCAGAAAGCGCTGCCAAACAAGCCGCAGTTGACAAAGCAAAAACCGCAAAAGAAAAGAACATAACGGAAAACGGAGCCAACAACTATCAAAAGAAAAACGAACCGCTCTATTTTGCCAACTCAGGAATAACCCAAGCGGTTCCTGCAAAAGCACCGGGAAAAGGGAACTGGGGCCTCAAAGCCGAAATATCACCGATGGTCACTTCTCAAAATCAGGCAGGTTCTGTTGAAACAAAACAGATCAATACTGTGAGTGGTGGGATGATTGCCTCTTACCAGGTGAGTAAGAGGATTAAAATCAGTTCAGGCATCAGAATTTCCCAGATGAAGCAGGATACCCACTCCAGTTATACCATGAGTAAAACGTCGGGTATAACTTACCTGCAGCCTGTCGAAAAGGCAGCAAACCTGGCAAGTGATGTATCGCTTTATTTACCTGCCGTTTCAAGCATTGTTTATTCGAACGGAATGAAAACGAATCCGAACGATAATTTTGTATCTGATATTGCCCAGCAGTTCAAATATCTCGAAGTTCCGGTTCAGGCAACCTACAAAGTAATTGATACAAAATTTTCTGTTGGTGTTACAGGCGGTTTAAGCACCAATTTTCTGATCGGGAACTATGCCACGATCACTCAGAACGGTATTAATTTATCCAAAGGCAGTACCGATAACCTCCGGAATGTCCTCTATTCAGGTTCGGCAGGCGTTGAACTTGGTTACGGATTGGGCAAAAACCTGATGTTAACTGTCGAACCCCGGTTGAAACAGTATCTGAACTCAGTGAGCAGCAACGATATGGTCAATTACAAACCGCTGCAGATGGGTATTTACACAGGAATCGCTTACTCCTTCTAAACACGGAATTTCCTTCCTCCGGAGGTTTTTCTTTCCACCCCTTCGAAACCACAAATTTCACAGATTCGCACAAATAAAACCTGCAACCACAGATTACGCACAAATAAAAGCCCAAACCACAGATTACGCAGATTACACAGATTAAAGCCAACACTACAAATTTCACAAATTCGCACAAATAAAAACCTGTACCACAAATTTTACAAATTCACACGAATTAGATACCCGGGATGTTGATCACGTGGTTCGCCCAGTCTCCGTTTCTCCATTTCCCGTTTCCTTTTCATCCCATCCCCCAGTCTCCGTTTCCCCGTTTCTCCGTTTCCTTTTCCCCCCGTCCCCCCGTCTCCGTTTCACCGTTTCACCGTTTCCATTTCATCCCGTCTCCCCGTCCCCGTTTCTCCGTTTCTCCGTTTCCATTTCATCCCATCCCCCAGTCTCCGTTTCTCCGTTTCACCGTTTCCATTTCATCCCATCCCCCCGCCCCCGTTTCTCCGTTTCACCGTTTCCATTTCCCCCCGTCCCCCCGTCTCCGTTTCTCCGTTTCACCGTTTCCTTTTCATCCCGTCCCCCGTTCTCCCTGCCCCATGCCCCATGCCTACCTCCATCATTTTAAAAATTGATCACACAATCCTTTTGAGCGAAGAGTCTAAAGAAGTATCTTCGCAGATTATTCCGGTTGTTAATTTCGATAGTATAAAAAGATGTTCAATATCAAATTTTCTCTTTCAAAACTGGCGATATTCTTTTCGCTGTTAGCCATAAGTGTAATTTCCTGCGGGTTGTTTATTAACTCAAGCCCTGTCAAAGATCCGGCGGCTGAAACCCCTCATCCATACACTACTCCGGTACAAATACCTGCATCGGTTGAGTTTGCAGGAGAAATGGTCTCTACTAAAAATTTCGATTTGCGTGAGGCACTTGACCGTGAGTTGCTGGTAAACAGTTATTTCCAGTCTCAAACAATCCTCTACCTGAAAAAGGCAAAACGGTATTTTTATATAATTGAACCCATTCTGAAAGAGAACAATATTCCCGACGACTTCAAATACCTTTCCCTCGCAGAAAGCGGCTTCCAGGAAAAGATTATCTCACCTGCCGGGGCAACCGGTTTGTGGCAGCTGATGAAAAAAACAGCGACAGAGAACGGACTCGAAATCAACATCGAAGTGGATGAGCGTTACAACATGGAGAAATCCACTGTGGCAGCATGCAGGTACCTGAACCAGGCTTACCGGCTTTACGGCAGCTGGATCATCGTCGCAGCCTCCTATAATGCCGGCATCAACGGCATCAATCGGCAGGCAGACCTTCAGGACAGTAAAAACTATTTCGATCTGCTGCTGAACGAAGAGACTTCCAGGTATGTATACCGTATTCTTGCCCTGAAACTTATTCTGGAAAATCCTGAGAAATACGGATTTAAAGTTACCGAGGAGGAGAAATATCCTATCCTCAAATGCCGGGAGGTAATTTTGAGCGGAAGCGTTACCAACTTAGCGGATTACGCGCACAAGCAAGGCGTCAACTATAAAATCCTGAAATATTTTAATCCCTGGCTGAGGCAGTCATCGCTCAAGAATCCTTCCGGAAAGAGCTATACAATTAAAATTCCCGAACCCGGAACACGCTCATTTGACCTGGAAAAAAACTGAACTTATCCCATGGAAGGCGAAGATAAAATTGTTGTCAGGGGAGCCAGAGAGCACAACCTGAAAAATATCACCGTTTCAATACCCCGGAACAAACTGACTGTTATCACAGGTCTTAGCGGCAGCGGGAAGTCCTCGCTGGCTTTCGATACCATCTATGCGGAAGGGCAACGCCGCTACATCGAAACTTTCTCGGCTTATGCCAGAAGTTTTCTGGGCAACATGGAGCGCCCCGATGTGGACGAGATCACCGGATTGAGTCCGGTTATCTCGATAGAACAAAAAACCACCAACAAAAACCCGCGGTCTACGGTCGGTACCGTAACCGAGATTTACGATTTTTTACGTCTGCTTTTTGCCCGGGCTGGTGAGGCATTCTCCTTTAACACCGGCGAAAAGATGGTGAAATACAGTGATGACCAGATCATTGACCTGATCATTGAAAATTACAGCGGCAAGCGCACCATTCTGCTGGCTCCCGTCGTGAAAGGCCGGAAAGGACACTACCGTGAACTCTTCGAGCAGATCCGCCGCAGGGGATTCCTGCATGCACGGGTTGATGGCGTGATTACGGAACTTACCCACGGCTACAAAGTTGACAGGTACAAAAGCCACAACATCGAAATGGTGATAGACAAACTGGTAGTCGAAGACATAGACCGGAAACGGTTGCGCGAATCGCTCGACCGGGCCATGAAGCACGGTGAAGGTATCGTGATGATCCTCGATCCGGATTCCGGATCCGTACGCTATTTTTCACGCCACCTGATGTGTCCCACTACCGGTATTTCTTACAACGATCCGGCACCGCACAGCTTCTCATTCAATTCACCCAGGGGAGCCTGTCAGACCTGCAACGGACTCGGTGTAATCAACGAAATTGATTTTGCCAAGATCGTACCGGATCCGGCGTTGTCAATCAACCAGGGCGGTATTGACCCGCTTGGTCCTTACAGAAACACCCTTATATACTGGCAACTTGAGGCACTGGCAGAGAAATACAACTTCACCCTGAAAACGCCTGTAGGCGAGATCGACGAAGCGGTTTTAAACGCCATCCTTCACGGTACCGGGGAGCGGATTCAGCTTAAAAACTCTCCCCTTGGCAGCTCCATCGATTACATGATGACCTACGAAGGGATCGTCAAATACGTGGTGAACGAAAAGAGTGACAACCTCTCCAAAAGCGCCCAGAAATGGGCCGACCAGTTTCACAAAACCTGCAAATGTCCCGAATGTAATGGTCAGCGGCTGCAGAAAGAGCCACTCCATTTTAAGATAGACGGGAAAAATATCGCTGAGCTGGCTCAGATGGATATCAGCGAACTCTCTGCCTTCTTTTCCGGTATTGGTGAACGGATGAGCAAACGACAGCTTCAGATAGCCGCAGAGGTGAACAAAGAGATCTCGACCCGCTTAAGCTTTCTGCTGGATGTAGGCTTGAATTACCTGTCGCTCGACCGCCCTTCGGCCACTCTCTCCGGGGGAGAGTCACAACGCATCCGCCTGGCCACCCAGATAGGCTCACAACTTGTCAATGTGCTTTATATCCTCGATGAACCCAGCATCGGACTGCATCACCGCGACAACCTGCGGCTGATACATTCGCTTCAGCAGCTGCGGGATACAGGTAATTCGGTCATCGTGGTCGAACACGACCGCGACATGATGCTGCAGGCCGACTACCTTATTGACATGGGACCGCATGCCGGCCGTTTCGGCGGTGAGATTGTCGCATCCGGCACACCTTCCGAAGTACTGAAAATTGATACGCTTACTTCCCGATACCTTACCGGTCGGAAAGAAATTGCAATTCCTGCAGTACGCAGGGCCGGGAACGGAAAAATGCTTTCACTGAAAGGAGCATCCGGCAATAACCTCAAATCGGTAAATGCCGACTTCCCGCTGGGGAAATTTATCTGCATCACCGGCGTTTCAGGTAGCGGCAAATCAACTTTAATCAACGAAACACTCCTGCCGATTTTGAGCCAGCATTTCTTTAAGTCGCTGGATGATCCGCTGGCATATGACACGATCGAAGGCATTGAGCACCTCGACAAAGTCGTTCAGGTCGACCAGTCACCCATCGGCCGGACACCCCGCTCCAACCCTGTAACCTATTGCGGAGTATTTACGGAAATCCGTACGCTGTTTACTTTGTTGCCTGAAGCCAAAATTCGCGGCTACAAGCCCGGACGCTTCTCATTCAATGTGAAAGGCGGACGCTGCGAAGCCTGTGAAGGGGCCGGACTGAAAACCATTGAGATGAATTTCCTGCCGGATGTATACGTCCATTGCGACAAATGCAACGGAAGGCGTTACAACCGTGAAACCCTGGAAATCCGCTACAAAGGCAAATCAATCAGCGACGTACTGGATATGACCATTCAGCAGGGCGTTACCTTCTTCGAAAACATCCCAGCCATCGCCCACAAGCTTAGAACCATTGAGGAAGTGGGTCTCGGCTACATCACCCTCGGACAGGCTTCTACCACCTTATCAGGAGGGGAAGCGCAGCGGGTAAAACTTGCAACCGAACTGAGCAAACGGGATACCGGACGGACCCTTTACATCCTGGATGAACCAACCACAGGTCTTCACTTCGAAGATATCAGGGTACTGCTTGATGTGCTCGATAAATTGGTTGAACGCGGCAATACAGTGATCGTCATCGAGCACAACATGGAAGTAATCAAAATGGCCGACCACATCATCGATATAGGCCCCGAAGGCGGGCGCGACGGCGGCAGGCTGCTTTGCGCCGGAACCCCGGAAGAGCTGGCCATCAATGAGGTATCCTATACGGCAAAATATCTGAAGGAAGAACTTCTTCAAAAGGACAAAGGATAAAGGATAAAGGATAAGGGATAAAGGATAAAGGATAAGGGATAAAGGATAAAGGATAAAGTGGCATTTGTTCTGTGATGAAAATTTGTGAAATGTAAATGCAGGTATACTAGTTTTCACGGACTTTTGTCTGAGGCGTTCTTTACTTTATCCTTTATCCTTTATCCTTTATCCCTTATCCTTTTCTCTTAATTGTAACTTAAAAGACCTATTTTCGTTTTAAAAAGGATATGATCAACAAAGAACCGATAATAATTGAAATGTTTTATACCTTGACCTGCCCTAACTGCCGGATATTGAAACGCTTGCTGCAGGATGTTTTGCCCGGATTCGGAGATAAATTCAGGTTGGAAACAACACTGGCAAATATGCCGATGGGGATGATCAGAACCATGAAATTGGGGATCTATGCAGTTCCGACACTATTGATAGACAATAAAATTGTTTTCAGGGAAGTCCCTTCGAAACAAGATTTGATTGATAAACTTAAAATGTATTGAGTATGGAAGCAAAGAAAAAACTAAGGTGTCCGCTGGGAGTACCGGGAGGTATCATCGCAGCCCTGATCGGTCTGGGAGGCATTATTTGCAGTCTGATTTATAAAGAATATCCAATGTTCGGCATTTCGCTGGCTTTGTTTTTACTAGCCGGACCCTTTGTCCGCATTACCATGATGGTTCACGCTGCCAATGACCGCCTCGATGAACTGGAAAGCAAAATTGATAAAAAATAATTATCGGAAAGTTAAAAAAAGCCGCGATGAGAATCGCTGCTTTTTTTATTTCTCCGATATATTAAACTATCTGTTTCAATATGTCAAAAGGAATCATATTCCAATTATGATTCGGACAATAAATGTTTCCATTTTTAATTTATATTTGAACATTCAATTAATATTTATAATGGCCAAGTTACAATTGACAGCTGATGTGGGTTTTGCCCATGGCAAGTATCATGTAGGTCTTGCATTAGTAGAGTTTGAAGAAGAAAATGTAACTATCGTTTATTCTCCGGCCTTGGATTTAAGTGGTTATGGTTATAGTCCTGAAGAAGCAAAACAGTCTTTTTCGGAAGCTCTTAGTGAATTTTTCAGATATACAAACAATAAGAATACTTTAGATAAAGTACTTAAAGATTTGGGTTGGGCAATTAAGGGTTCGAAAAATAAGCCAAAGTTTAATCCTCCTAAGGATTCGGATTTGGTTTCTTCAAATCCCTTGTATAGTGAAATTGTCAACAATAAAAGTTACAAGGTTTCAAGAGAGGATGTTGAATTTGCTTATTAGCATATTATGACTGCAAAGCATCTTAGAAACATCCCACTAAAATTATACAGAGATTTTTTAATTGCTCAAGGATGCTCTTGTATCAGAACTTCCGGAGGTCATGAGCATTGGGCCAGAAAGGATTTATTAAGACCAATAACAGTTCAAACACATGTAGATCCGGTTCCAGCGTTTATTATCAGGAATGCGTTGAAACAACTTGGTTTAACGAAAGAAGATTTTCTTAACTGGATATAATTTATGTGAGTTTTATTTTATCCTGCAACAGCAGCCCTTAGCATGAAAGCAAGTTCTCCGTTTTTCTTCACAAACTTGATAGAGAAAACAACCTTATTATCCTCAGGAGTTTCTTTGATTTCGTACTCCTTGAGTACAAGGTTGCTGTTGATGGTTTCAATTTCGCCCATTGATTATCTTTTGAGGTAAAAATTGACGTCTGAATTCACTATGCAGGTAAGTGTTTTTTCCTTAAATTTTTCAAGCACTACCGTCGCCTCTCGAGCCTCATCCTCGTCATCCGTTCGCGCATTCCACCATTTTTCAGGAAATCTTCACTGAGCGATTGTAACTGTTTAAAGAGCATATAATCGGTCTGCTTTATAAGGCAGACAGCCATATTGGCGATGATTTCTGATGGGCGGACTTTCACCAATGGCATATAAAAAGCTGAATCGTTATGCTTCCGTCCAAGTTCACGCATCTTCTGAAGTTCTGCAGAACCGTTTTCCCATTGGCGGTGGTTTCTTGTTCGCAGGAAATCTTCATAATCGACGAGCAACTCTTGCAGGCTAGCTTTAGCAACATTTACCAGCTTAATCTCTGTCTCCTTCGATGTAGCCGAAGCCGCACACCCTTCCACTATATTTTGTTTGCCCGAACGCGCAGCCTGAACCATCTGGTCGATGGTACGGTCGCCGCGCTGCAAATAATTTTTACAGAAATAGTAGGTAATGTCGTATATCGCCTCTGCCTTCTGGTAGCTAAACAGTTTACGGTAATTGCCGCTGCGCGGTAACAGCGACTCCTGGTTTTGTTTGCTGCTGTTCATTCTTTTTAATTTTGTTAATTCAATAGTTTCAACCCTGTTTCCTAATAGTCCCTAAATTCGTTAAGGACCTTAAGGACTTTAAAAGATACTACCTTAAAGTTACGGCATTACCACGAAACAATGAAATCATTTTTTATGAAACTCTACCAAACATTACATCATTGCTAATTAAGTTCACATAGGTTGCTCTACCATCGCCAACTTTCACAGCCCGGGCAAGTCTGCGAACTTCAACCCCGATTTTCACCGCAGCTTTTTTGTAATCCTATAAATCAATAATCCGCCGATTCCAAAATCTGACTACTTTCATCCAACGAATCTAAATTCTGACTATTTTTGAATACATGAAGAACATCGAAATTTACTGCGTCAACACCGGTACCAGCGAAATTTTTCCGCTGGGGACCACCTTGTCAGAGATAGCACAGAAAATGGGAATTGAACTCAGAAGCCCTATTTGCGGTGCCTACGTGAACCACCGGGTTAAACCGATGGATTTCGAACTGGTCAAGCCAAAGCAGATAGAGTTTTTCGATTACGCCAGCCGCGATGGACAGCGGATCTATCTCCGAACCCTCTCTTTCATTTTATATGCTGCCGTAAAAAACCTTTGGCCGGAAGCCAAACTGAAAATTGATCATGCCATTTCCAAAGGATATTATTGCACCATTGAGGAGCTGGATCACCAGCTTACTGAAGAGGATATCTGGGAGATTAAGGAGGAGATGAAAAGCATCGTCGACAGGAATCTACCTGTTGAATACAAGACATTGCTCGCAGAAAAGGCCGTTGAACTTTTCGCACAGGAAGGCCTTATCAGGAAAGCCGAACTTTTTAAAGAGTATGGCCGTTTATATGCCCCTGTTTTTGTTTTGGACGGTCATGTGAATTTTTTCTACGGGCATTTGCTCAGTTCAACAGGATTAGTCACCAAGTTCGGATTAGAAAAATATTACGATGGCCTTCTGCTTCGTTATCCCAAACCAGGCAATCTGGATGAATTGGAACCTGCCATCGAACAGGATAAACTTTTCGGAATTTTCAGGGAACACAAGCAACGGGCAAGTATCCTGGGAGTCAGCGATATATCACACCTAAACCAAATGACATCCAAGGGCGGGGCCGGAAACGTGATCAAGGTTTCAGAGGCGCTGCACGAAAAGAAAATTGCCGAAATTGCCACTATTATTACCGGGAAACACGATAAGGTAAATATTGTCTTGATTGCAGGTCCCTCCAGTTCAGGTAAAACGACCTTCAGCAAACGCCTCAGTGTGCAACTGGCTGTCAATGGCCTTCATTCCCTACAGATTTCTTTGGATGATTTCTTTGTCGACCGGGATCACACACCCCTTGACGAAAACGGCGCCTACGACTTTGAGGCACTGGAAGCGATAGACGTTCCTTTTTTTAACCAGCTTTTGCTGAAGCTTCTCAGCGGAGAAAAGGTTGAACTGCCGCGATTCGATTTCCAGTCAGGACAACGCATTTTTAAAGGGGAATTTTTAAAGATGGACAAGGACAATATCCTGATCATCGAAGGCATTCACGGCCTCAATCCCGGACTGGTCCCCATGATCGATCCGGAGAATACATTTAAAATCTTCATCTCCGCCCTCACCCAAATCTCATTTGACGAACACACCTACATTTCTACCACCGACAACCGCTTGTTGCGCAGGATTATCAGGGACGCAAAATACCGGGGATACAGTGCAACGAAAACAATTCAGCGATGGCCAAGTGTGCGGAGAGGGGAAGACAAACACATCTTCCCTTTCCAGGAAAATGCCGACATCATGTTCAATTCTGCCCTGGCTTATGAATTAGCTGTCCTGAAAAGATATGCTAATACCCTGCTCAAATCGGTGAATGAGAATGAACCTGAACATTCTGAAGCAGTAAGGTTGATGATTTTTATCTCTTACTTCAATTTTATCCCGGGAACGGAGATCCCTCCCACGTCCGTATTGAGAGAATTCCTTGGAGGCAGCAGTTTCGACTATTGATAAACTACCTTGAAATCAAGTTTGAAGTCATCGTTAGTGCTTATTCCCATCAGGGATGGGGGTTCAACCTTGAATTGGCTCATTTTAAGGCCGAAACCTCCGGTAAAAATCAGCTTATTTCCTTCTTTGGTTACTTTCCCCTTCAAAGCCACAGGCTGACTGATTCCGTGAAAGCTTAAAGTACCGGAAGAGGTAAATTCATTGCCTTCTATGTTTACAGAAGTACTCACAAAAGTAACATTCGGAAATTTCAATGCTTCAGTAACTTCCATCATGTGGGAATCCCGGTTGGCATTTTTGCTGTCGAACGTTGCTAATTTGGCAGAAACAGCCACCTGGTAGATGGTAGTTTTTGCTTCATCCATCAGAAGAATTGAATTGATCTCTTTGCTCTCACCTGTCCATTCATGCAATGGGTGTACCATCGCATAGGTAATTGAAGACTCCTCTTTGACACAGTTTACTTTTACTTTGTCTTGCGCAAAAACATGAACCGCCAACATAATGGCAATTGCCAGAACCACGAATTTTTTCATAGATGTATCTTTTATTTCTGATTACGCTCTATTGAGCATAAGGTTAACAGGCTTTCCGGCCATATTGGAATTCTTAACTAATTTTATGATTTTTAAAGAGATAGTTTAGAATCTCAGATCTTTGCCGTTAAGCTTTGCGGCCTTTGCCTGAAACAGAAAATCTCACGCAAAGGCCGCAAAGAAGACGCAAAGAGCGGTAAACCAACTAGAATTTAATCACAATCATCGAAGCGGCAAATGCTCCGAATGCGGTGAAAGCAGCAGCCCTGTGGTATGGTCTGATTTTATCTCTGTTGGGACCTTCCAACTGTCCTGCAAGAATATTTGTAGCAATCATGGCTGACATATGAACGATTGCCAGTGCCCGGTGTACCTTAATGCTGCTGTACCCTTTGTGTTCGTTCAGCATCTTTGGCGGAGCGAAAAGCGACAAGGCAGCAGTTGAGAAATAGCCGATATTGACCCCTGCAGCAATAGCACTGTGTGTATTCTCCAAATGATAATCGTAGTTTGGAGCCTGTGTTTGTTTGTAATATTTGGAACCAACAATTCCCTGTCCAATCATCCCGCCCAAAGTCAACACACCCATGATCTGGTGTGCAACCAGCATGGTCCGTCTTATTTTCAATTCATTCTGCCTTTTTTCCGGAGTCAGTTCAAATGCATTAAAATTACGCATAAGTCCATTCTCACCCCAGAAAATGCGCTGGGTAAAAATAATCTTATCAGGCAATAATTTCATTTTTACCTCATCGGTCTTACTCATCTCTCCCAGCAAATCAACAGTGGCAGTGGTGTCCTTCTTTGCCTGGGATTTTGTTGTTGTCTCTTTCTGTGCATTGGACCGGAAAGCAACCAAGGTCAACAGCAGCGTAATCAAAACAAGTCTTCTCATGATGTTTAAATTTGGATTATGCAAATATAATGCGTACGGATATAAAAATCCAAACGTACTCAACTTTGGTCAATTATATTCACTTTTTATTGAAATGATCTACACCAGGAGGCTTCTCACTTTGTCTGAAATCAGCTTTCCATCAACCTTGCCGGCCAGTTCTTTGGTGGCAACGCCCATCACTTTTCCCATCTCTTTCAAGGAGGTAGCACCGCTGGCTGCAATAATTGACATTATCGCTTCGGTCAGTTCCACATCACTCATCTGTTTAGGCAGGTAGGCTTCATATATTTTCACCTGTGCCAGTTCAAAATCCGCAAGGTCCTGCCTTTTCTGGCCAAGGTAAATTTCAGCAGAGTCTTTCCCCTGTTTGGCCAGTTTTGCGATAGCCCTTACTGCCTCTTCATCGGGAAGATCCCCGGTACCGCTTTTGGCGGTTTTTGCTTCAAGCAGCACTTTTTTTATGTTCCTGACAGCTTCCAGCCTTTCCTTGTCGCGGGCCAGCATCGCTGCCCGGATGTCCTCATTAATTTGATCGAAGATGTTCATGATAGTTATGAGTTATGAGATATGAGATAATCTCGATTATATATTAAGTACTTTAGGCACTTTAGCTCACTTTAGTTCACTTTAGCTCACTTTAGCTCACTTTAGGCACTTTTTCGTTAATCGGCCTTATCGTGCAAAAACGAATTGTTTTTCCTCATTTTTAATCCTTCGTCCGGATTATTGGAGATGGAAAACCGCGACATGGATTTGCCGTTATCGGTGCTGCCGCCGGGTTTCTGCTGTTTCATCCTGCGCCGTTCGAAGGCCGGAATTTTTGACAGTTCGTTGATGTACTCGTCCGTCTGGTTGTAAAAGTCAACATGCATCACTTTTTTAACCACTTCAGGCGCTCCGGAGAACGGATCTATCATCCGCTTGGGATAGAGGCGGCTGATGACCTCCTCCTGCGGATCTTCCATCCATTCGTGACCTTCGGAAAAATCACCGGGAAAGAAGGTTTCTGTTTTGAATGAGAAGTGATTATTCTCTGAAAAATCGTCATCAATAGATACCCTGACCTTATCGTCCGGTCTGTCCATTTTCAATTCGGGAATAGAACTGCTTTTGAACCCGGTGGCTACAACGGTTACTGTTAGTGCATCGCCCAGAGAAGGGTCAACGGCAATACCGTGGATCAGATCCGCATTGTTGCCTGCCATCTCCTGGACATATTCATTGACCAGGTTGACCTCGTCCATGGTCACCTCTTTGGTTTCGCCGGAGGTGATGTTGACAAGGATATTCCTTGCACCGCGGATATCGTTGTTGTTAAGTAAAGGAGAGTTGATCGCTCCTTCGGCTGCCTTGATGGCGCGGTCGGCTCCGCTGAAAGTGGCTGATCCCATGATAGCTACGCCGGAATTTTGCATCACCGTCCTGACATCTTCAAAGTCCACATTGATAAAACCGGTGCTGGTGATAATATCGGCGATACCACGGGCTGCCGTTGCCAGCACATCATCTGCCTTGGCAAAAGCTTTCGAGATGGGAAAGTCGCCGTAGATTTCGCGTATCCTTTCATTGTTGATGATCAGCAGGGAATCGACGTGTCCCTCCATCTGCCTGATCCCTTCGATGGCCTGCTGGATCCGTAGCTTCCCTTCATTTCTGAAGGGTAGTGTCACAATGCCGATGGTCAGGATATGGTTGGTCCGGGCCACTTCGGCAATGACCGGCGCCGCCCCTGTTCCTGTACCTCCGCCCATCCCGGCGGTGATAAAGACCATCTTGGTGTTCGAAGAGAAAATAGCCTCTATCTCTTCGATGTTTTCGTTGGCCGAATCACGGCCGATGGTCGGCTTGTTCCCTGCACCCCGGCCTTCGGTCAATGCAGAGCCAAGCTGAACTTTCACAGGCACCGGACTCTTGAGCAGGTGCTGCAGGTCGGTATTGCAAATGGCAAAATCAACATCCTTGATCCCCTGCCGGTACATGTGGTTGACGGCATTGCTTCCGCCGCCGCCGACGCCAATCACCTTAATGATGTTTTCCGATGATGTCGGCAGATCGAAGTCTATGAGTTCTTTCATTGTATCTATATTTTATCAATTAATCTTAAAGTGACTAAAGTGAGCTAAAGTGAACTAAAGTGAACTAAAGTGAGCTAAAGTGAACTAAAGTTATGGATTGCAACAATTCTGGTTAGTGGCGAAAGTACTTTAGTCACTTTAGCTCACTTTAGTCACTTCTTTACTTTACCTCCGTATCCTCGTCCGTGAACAGCCCCCCAAACTGGCTGTTAAACCATTTGGAGATAGATTCCCGTTCCTTTCTAACTATTTTTGCTTCCGGAACCCCGGGTTCTTTGTCTTTCGTCTCAATTCGTTCTTCAACAGGTTCTTCTTCTGTAAGCTGGAAATCATCCGCTACCGAAATACCCATGAATTCTTCCTGTCCGGCAACAGTCTCAGGTACTTTTGTATCCTGAAATTCGTCAGGATCAGGCAGCACTGTTTTTTCAACAGGAGCTTTCGCCGAAGCGGAAACAGATGATCTGACAGGACTGGGATCATTCTCAAATCCGGTGGCTATGATGGTTACACTGATCTTGTTCCCCAATGAAGGATCGTACCCGTTCCCCCAGATAATATTGGCATTGTCGCCGGCTGCCTGCTGAAGGTAATCGATGATCTGTCCGATCTCGCCCATCCTCACCTCTTCTTCGCCGGAGATGATGTTAAGCAGTATGTTTCCTGTTCCGTAAATATTGTTGCTGTCCAACAGTGGCGACTGAAGTGCATCCTCAACCGCTTCAAATGCACGGTTGGGACCTTCGGCAAAACCGGTTCCCATGATAAAGACCCCGCTGTCGCGCATCACCGTATTAACATCGGCAAAATCGATGTTGATGTTGCCGTGCAGCGTGATAATCTCGGCGCACCCCTTCACCGCCGTGCAGACTATATCGTCGGCTTTGGCAAAAGCCTCCCTGGCAGGCAGTTCGCCGTAAACTTTGTGAAGGTTTTCATTGCTGATCACCAGCATACAATCGACGTACCGGTCCAGTTTCAGGATACCCTCGATCGCCTGGTCGTAACGCAGTTTTCCCTCTTTTTTGGAGGGCATGGTAACCACAGCTATGGTCAGTATATCCATGTCCCTGGCCAGCTGCGCAATGATGGGTGCTGCTCCGGTCCCTGTTCCGCCGCCCATTCCGGCAGTAATAAAAACCATCTTTGTGCCTGACTCAAGGATTTGCCTCACCTCTCCCAGATTTTCAATGGCTGCCTGCTCTCCTTTTTTTGGCGCATTCCCGGCACCGCGTCCTTCGGTGAGGGTTACCCCCAGCTGTATGCGGATCGGAACCTGGCTATTGGCCAGCGCCTGGGCGTCTGTGTTGCAAATTACAAAGTCAACACCTGCTATCCCATTGTGATACATGTGGTTGACAGCATTGCTTCCCCCTCCCCCAACTCCGATCACTTTGATGATGGAGTGGAATTGCTGCTGAAAACCAAATGGCAACAGATCTTCTGCTATATTTTCCATAACAACCTCTTTTGTCTTTTATTTATGTTCAGGGTCTTCAAAAAGGCCATCGAAGCCCTCTTTTACCTTATCGACCAAATCAAACAGTCCGCGTGATTTCCGTTTCACGGCAGCTGCCTTCGGCGCCTCTTCCTGCACGACAGGTTCGACCATACCGGCAGGATATTTCAGATTTCTTGAGTTAATCAAACCGTGTACAAGGACTCCCAGTAGGTTGGCAGAACCCGGATTGACCAGCTGGTCATTAAAAAGCTGCTCTTTCATGGCAATGATCGGTTTCCCGAAGCGCACATCCAGACCGGTCATGTAACTCACCAGTTTATCGATTCCGTTCAGGTTCGCCCCGCAGCCTGTCAGCACAATCCCGGCGCCAAGTTTATCAACATAACCCGTCGATTCAAGCTGGAAGTTGACCCATTCCATGATCTCCTCCAGACGCGCCTGAATAATTCCCGCCAGACTCTTAAAGGATATCTCCTTGCCCGGCCACCCTTCCACTTCGGGAATCTGTGCCACTTTGTTATCGGGAGCCAGGTCGGCCATGGCAAAACCGCAATTCACCTTCACCATTTCTGCATGCCTGGGAATGATGTTGCATCCCTCTTTGATGTCGTTCGAAATCACGTTGCCGCCGAAAGGAAGTTCCAGCGCCAGCCTCAGTTTATTTTCATAATAGAGCGAGATCCCGGTAGTTCCGGCCCCCAGGTCAAGCAGCACAACCCCGGCCTCCTTCTCATCCTGTGAAAGACAGGCGGTGCCCTGTACATAAGGATTGACGTAAGGCACGGCCAGTTCAAAGCCTGCTTTTTCGATGGCCCTGGCCAGGTTCTTCTCGTAATTTTCGGAAGCCAGTATGATGCTGAAGGTCGCATCAATACGGCGGCCGGCGATGCCGACCGGCTTGTTGATTCCCCGTTCCCCGTCGACGACGTATTCTGTCGGCACAAGGTGGTATATCTTCTCGCCTGCATCGACCGAGTGACGGCGTGCCTCATCCGATAAACCCTTCACAATCGATTGGGTCACCTCATTCCCTTCCGTCATCCGGTAGCAGGAGTAAGGCCGGTTCCCGATTTTAGGACCGGAAATACCCGCATACAGTTTCTTTACCCTGAGGTTGGTCGAATTTTCGAGAAAAGATACTGCTTTGCGGATGGATTCAGCTGCATCATCAATGTTGACAACAACCCCGTTGCGCACACCCATGGTGGGCACTTCGCCGAAAGCCAATACATCGAGTTTGTTGTCAGATGTAAAGCGTCCCAGAATAGCTCTTGTCCGGGAGGTACCGATGTCAATAGCGGCTGCTAATTCTCTTGTCTGGCTCATCTTTATCGTTTTTTTATACAGATTACCTGGTTCTTATACGTTAGGTTGATGGATTTGTAAAGCGTCCATCCCCCGTTTTTAAATCCCTCTTTGTAGAGCGCTTTTAAATTCCTGAACTTTACCTGATAATCCTCCGGCGAACCGAAGTATATCAGCTGATCCCCGACACGGGGAACCATCGTCAGATTTCCGTTTCCGCCCACATGGATCTGATCAATCTGGGCACTCAGAAACGGATCATCCTGAATATAGGTGATCAGCGGAAGAAGCCGTTTGCGGGCAAATTCATAAGCGATCACCCCTGAAACCATCAGCACACGCGGCGTATAGTTCGGCGTCCAGTCGATGCTTTTGCCAAACCTGTCCATGTAATAATCACGTCCGGGCTGATCGATCCTGAACTCGGGTTTCCGCTGCCGGATCCTGACCACAACAGATCCTTCGCCCGGTTTTCCCCTTCCCACAATGGAAGTAAATACCTTTACCTCTTCAACTGCTTTTATCTTTTGCAAACCATCTTCAATATTCCGCAAATCAATGTTTTCCAGATTCTGGTGCAGGATGCGGGAATTATGGCTCAGTACCCAATCCCTGATCTCCCGGCTCCTGATGAATTGATTGTCGACCGAATCGGTTATCTCGACCCTTACATCGGTGCAAACGATCTTCTTGCGCTCGTAAATGGTAAACCCCAAAGATAGGGAGACCAAGCCGAACACAAGGCACCAGACGACCAGCGTTCCAATTTTTTTAAGCATCTTCCTTTTCTTTCAAATAACTGACAAGCGGATTTACCAGACGGTCGATGTCGCCGGCCCCCAGTGTCAGCAATATATCAGGCTGATAATCATCAAGGATTGTCGGAAAATCGGCTGCCGAACATCTCCTTTTTGATTTCAGTTTCATTTTACCCAGAATCAATCCGGCGTCCACGCCCGGTATGGGTTCTTCGCGTGCCGGATAAATCTCCATCACCAGTGCATCATCCAGCAGATCAAGGCTCTCTGCAAAACCATCTGCAAAGTCGCGGGTACGGGTGAAGAGGTGCGGCTGGAAAATTCCTGTTATCTTCCTGCCGGGATAGAGGTGGCGGACTGACTTGATCGTCGCCTCCAGTTCCCTTGGATGATGTCCGTAATCATCAATGTAGACAGTGTGTTTACCCTTGTAACGGATATCGAACCGACGTTCAACACCTTTGTAATCAGGCACCGAAGCAACGATTTCCGCCGGCATAACACCGTTCAGGAGCGCCAGCGCGATGGCTGCCGTCATATTTTCGACATTCATCAGGCCGGGATAATGAAGGGTAATTCCCCTGATTGTCCCGAAAGGCGAGGTCAGATCAAAATGGTAGGCTCCTTCCGTGACCACCACATTTTTGGCCATGAAGTCTGCAGCTTCCGTGGCAGAATAGCTGAAATAACGTATACCGCTGTTCCAGCTAAAATCCACCTCCACTCCTTTGCGGTAAAGCAGAATTCCCCCTTTGTTGATCTGCCCTGCAAAAGTGGCGAAGGCATCCACCAGGTTACCGGCAGTGCCGTAAATATCGAGGTGATCGGGATCCATCCAGGTGATGACGGCCATTTCGGGAAACAACCGGAGGAATGAGCGGTCAAACTCATCAGCTTCCGCAACCATCAGGTTGCTGTCGTTGTCAGGCAGCAGCAAATTGGTTCCGTAGTTCCGCGATATCCCTCCCATGAAAGCAAAACAGCCGACGTGCGACTCCTTCAGCAGATAGGCGGTCATCGTGGTAACCGAGGTTTTACCATGCGTGCCGGCGACGGCCAGGCATCTTTTTCCCTTGCTCAGGGTCCCGAGTACCTGTGAACGCTTGACCAGGGCAAACTGGTTATCACGCAGAAAGGTCATTTCACAGAAACTCTCCGGAACTGCCGGCGTGAAGATGACCAACGTGCTCTCCCGGTCAGCAAGTTGCGGCATAAGCTCCTGATCCTCTATAAAATGCACAGGTATACCTTCGGCAATCAATTCATCGGTAAGCGGAGAGGGAGTCTTGTCATACCCCGAAACCTGCATGCCGGCAAACTTGAAATAACGGGCAAGGGCGCTCATGCCGATGCCTCCTATTCCCAGCAGGTAAACTTGTTTTATGTTATCAGGCGCTATCATATTAAATTATTTTATCAACGAAGCAATTACCTCCACAATATCATTGGTTGCATGAGGTGTTGCTATTTTTTTAATGTTTTCAGCCAACAGGGCAAGGCGCTGTTGGTCGTTTACCAGCAGCAAGGCTTCTTCAACCAGACGGTCGTTTACCTCCGCATCCCTGATAAGCACAGCAGCATCCTGATCTGCCAGTGATTTGGCGTTGGCTGTCTGGTGATCCTCAGCCACATTGGGGGAAGGCACCAGGATAGCCGGTTTGCCCACCACGCACAATTCACTGATCGTTCCGGCACCTGCCCTGGAAATGACGAGGTCGGCTGCCGCGAAAGCCAGGTCCATCCGTTGGATAAACTCCAACAGGTGGACGCTCCCGGCAGGGTTGGCCTCCAGATCACTTTTGAGATCAGCATAATATATTTTGCCCGTCTGCCAGAGAAACTGGACACCGGATGAACGAATCAGTTCCAGTTTTGCCCGGATGCCATTGTTCAGGGACCGTGCCCCCAGGCTTCCGCCCACAACCAGCACGACAGGTTTGGCGGGATCCAGTCCGAAAAATTTGAGCGCCTCATCCGACTTATTTTCGATATCTTCCAGTCCTTTTCGGATCGGATTTCCGGTAAAGACCAGTTTTTCTTCCGGAAAAAACCGCCCCATATTTTGATAGGCAACGCAGATTTTGCTTGCCTTTTTTCCCAGCAGTTTGTTGGTGACTCCGGCATAAGAATTCTGCTCCTGCAAAATGGCCGGAATGCCCATTTGGATTGCCACTTTCAGGATCGGTCCGCTGGCATAGCCGCCAACACCGATCACGCAGTCGGGTTTAAATTTCCTGACCACCAACCTGGCTTTCCAGAGTGATGCCAACAGTTTGGGGAGAAACAACAGGTTGCGCCAGATCTCACCCCTGTGAAAACCGGCTACCGGAAGCCCTACAATAGGAAACCCCGCTGCGGGAACTTTTTCCATCTCCATCTTGCCAATGGCGCCAACGAAGAGAATCTCCGCATCAGGGAAACGCTGTTTCAACCCTTCTGCGATAGACAGTGCAGGGAATATGTGACCTCCCGTGCCTCCTCCGCTAACGATGAACCGATGGTTACTCATACACTCAATTTTTTATTTAACGACGCCAACAAATCTTCTCTTGAAGACTCATCATCCGTTTCATCTTCAATTTCACTGTGCACTTCACTGACAGAAAGTGCCTCAGCCTTGTTTTCATCGCTCACTTTGAAGAGAAAACCGAAAGCGATGGCCGTAAAAAGCTGGGATGTTCCTCCCCAGCTTACCCAGGGCAATGGCTGACCGGTAACGGGTATCAGCCCTGCAGATACGCCCATGTTGATCATTGCCTGAAGCATAATCAGTGTTACTACGCCTGTTGCCAGGAAGAGCGGGAAAGTCCGCTTACATCCTTTGATAATCGCCAGCCCCCTGGTTAAAAGGATCAGGTAAAGCAGCATGATCCCGGCACCGCCGATGATTACACCGTATTCTTCTACGATAATCGCATAAACGAAGTCGTTGTATGCGGCGCTCATCCTGTTGCTGATATCGCTCTTACCTGCTCCTACACCGAAAAATCCGCCGCGGTAGATGGCAATTTTGGCAAATTCAGCCTGCGTAATCCCTTCGTCCCCGACTTTTTCAGAATTACCCAAATAGGTGTCGATCCTGTGGTTGAAAGTGTCAAGCCTTGAAATTTTGTACAATATATCCGGCAATTTATCCTTGAGCGTATATTGGGCTACCAGCAGTGAAAGTGCAAGGGCAATAACAGTGACCATGTACATTATTTTAACCCTACCAACAAACATCATGATGAATGCCGTTGAAACTACCAGGAATGCTGATGAAAAATTGACCATAACCAGCAGCAATCCCAAGGCGCCCACTCCTGCCAATATTCTCAGGAAAGTGATCTTCCGGGAATCCGGATCTTCTTTGCTCACGGATAAAATTCGTGCCACCCACAATACGATCGCAATTTTGGCAAATTCAGCCGGCTGGAAACTTAAGGGACCTATGTGAATTGTCCTGCCGCTTCCACCATCGGCCCTGCCAAACAAAACACCCAGGACCACCAGGAAAAGTGCGACCAGAAATACCGGATTGGCAATCCTGTTGTAAAATTTGACCGACTGGTATTTAACCATCAGCATGATGATCATAAATCCCATGGCCTGAACGGCGATCTGCCTCAGTATATAATAAGAAGTATTACCATGAAGCTTCCTGAATGCCAGCGCTCCGGTGGAGCTATAGACAACCAGGATCGAAGCCAACGACAGGATGAGGACAACCATCCATAGTGTCCGGTCACCTTTGAGTCTGCTGAGGTAATCGCTGAATTTCATTCTGGTTTATCCGTGTATTACTAAATATTTATCAGAGATTCCTGACCGCCTCTTTAAACTGGCGACCACGATCTTCGTAATTCTTAAAAAGGTCGAAACTTGCACAGGCAGGGGAAAGCAGTACGGAATCCCCTTTTGCAGCAAGAAAATAGGCGCTTCTTACAGCCTCTTCCATACTGCGGGATTCCACAATCTCGAGACCTTTGTCCTTGAATGCAGCTTTGATCTTGCTGTTGTCCACTCCGATACAGACGATGGCTTTAACCTTTTCCTTCACCAGGTCGAAGAGTTGTGAGTAGTCGTTTCCTTTGTCGATCCCGCCGACGATCCAGACCACTTTGGTCGACATGCTCTCCAGTGCGTACCAGACCGAGTTGATGTTGGTTGCTTTGGAATCGTTGATGAACTCGATTTCATGCACCCGCATAAATCGCTCCAGCCGGTGTTCGACACCCTGGAAATCGCTCAGGCACTCCCGGATATCATCCTTGCGAAGTTTGAGCAGCATTCCGGAAATGCCGGCTGCCATCGAGTTGTTTAAATTGTGTTTACCGTGTAGGGCCAGTTCTTGGATTGTCATGTCAAATATGTTATTGAATACGTTTATCTTCATTGTTTTACCTTCTACCCAGCCACCCTCCTTCAACGGATGTTCTGTCGAAAAGGGCAATTTTCTGCCGGCAAGACTCCGCTGTGCCAGTTCTGCCGCAATCACCTGATCATCATCGTTGAAGATGAAAAAATCATCTTCCGTTTGGTTTTGAACGATCCTGAATTTTGAGTCGGTGTAGTTTTGCATCTCATAATTGTAACGGTCGAGGTGATCGGGCGTGATGTTGGTCAGAACAGCAACATTGGCACGGAAATCAAACATTCCGTCCAGCTGGAAGCTGGAAATCTCAAGCACATAAAAATCAAAATCCTCTTCAGCTACCTGCCTGGCAAAACTTTTTCCGATGTTACCTGCCAACCCGACTTTTAAACCTGCACGCTTTAAAAGGTCGTAGGTTAAGAGGGTGGTCGTTGTCTTTCCATTGCTGCCGGTGATGCAGATCGTGGTAGCCGAAGTGTAACGGCCGGCAAATTCGATTTCTGAAATCACGGGAATTCCTGCTTTCAGCAACAACTGAACGATTGGAGCCTTGTCCGGGATGCCCGGGCTTTTGACTACCAGGTCCGCTTTTAATATCAGCGTCTCCGTGTGATTGTATTCTTCGAAAGGGATGCCATGGGCCAACAGATCGGCTTTATAGTCAGGCCGAATAGCCCCAAAGTCAGAGACGAAGGTCAGATATCCTTTGGCGGCACCAAGGATTGCTGCTCCAACGCCGCTCTCACCTCCTCCCAGCACAATCAGTAGTTTTTTCTCCATGGCTACCGCATTTTAAGGGTTGCAATCGTTAAAACCGAAAGAATGATCCCGACAATCCAGAACCGTATCACAATTTTTGCTTCCGGAAATCCTTTTTTCTGGAAGTGATGGTGAAGAGGAGCCATCAGGAAAACCCTTCTGCCCTCGCCGTATTTCTTTTTGGTATACTTGAACCAAATAACCTGGATCATAACTGAAAGATTCTCAATTAAAAAGATGCCGCAGAGCAAAGGAATCAGAATTTCTTTCCGGATGATAATGGCAAATACTGCCAGAATTCCACCGAGCGAAAGACTTCCGGTGTCTCCCATAAATACCTGTGCCGGATAGGAATTGTACCACAAAAACCCGATGCAGGCCCCGATGAATGCGGAGATATAAACTGTAAGTTCACCCACATAAGGTATATACATAATATTAAGGTATCCGGCATAGATCATGTTACCACTTAGGTAGGCAAGGACTCCGAGTGTGGTTCCGCTGATGGCCGAGACCCCGGTCGCAAGCCCATCCAGGCCGTCCGTGAGATTAGCTCCGTTGGATACTGCCGCGATAATGAAAATGATGATCAGCGCGTAGAGAAACCAGACGAGTTTATCGGCCAGGGGCCCGGTAAAGCCCACCAGCCATTTGTAGTCAAATTGGTGACTTTTGATAAATGGCAGCGTCGTCTCAGTTGATTTGCGGTCGACGGTGACCTGACGGACCTCTTTTTTCCCGGTCTGCGGATTCACGGTAGTTTCGGTTTTCACTCTCCCGTTGGGAAGATATACCTGATCGCGAACGATTACATCACTGTTGAAATAGAGGGTGCCTGCAACAATCAATCCCAGCATTACCTGTCCCATGATTTTGAATTTACCTGCCAGACCCTGTTTGTCTTTCAGGAAGACTTTGATGTAATCGTCGACGAATCCTATCACGCCCAGCCAGATGGTTGAGATAATCATCAGGATGATGTAGACATTTTCGAGTTGGGCAAACAACAGTACAGGAATCAGGATAGACGCCAGTATGATAATTCCTCCCATGGTTGGGGTTCCTTTTTTCTGCATCTGTCCTTCCAGTCCAAGGTCACGGATTTCCTCTCCGATCTGCTGACGCTGCAGTATCCTGATTACTTTCTTTCCCCAAATGGTGGCAATAAACAGCGCAACTATCACAGCAAGGGCAGAACGGAAAGAGATGTATTCGAACATCCTCGCACCCGGGATATCAAATTTTTCTAAGTATCTGAACAGGTAGTAGAGCATTTATCTTTAGTTTAGCGTAGATGCGTTAAATATTTCTTTTACTATTTCGCGGTCGTCAAAATGGTATTTCACCCCTTTGATCTCCTGGTAATCTTCATGGCCTTTGCCGGCGATCAGGATGATGTCTCCCTGATGCGCCATCATGCAGGCGGTACGGATTGCCTCTTTCCTGTTGGTAATGGCCAGCACTTTTGCCCTCAGCCCGGCAGGAACACCTGCCATCATATCGGCGATGATCTGGTCAGGCTCCTCCGACCGCGGATTATCTGATGTCAGAATTACTCTGTCGCTTGCCCGGACAGCTTCCGCAGCCATTTCAGGCCTTTTGGTTTTATCGCGGTCGCCTCCGGCGCCAACGACACAAAACACTTCCTGAGCACCGGTTTTGGTTTCATTTATTGTTGAGAGCACATTTTTAAGGGCATCCGGCGTGTGGGCATAATCGACTACCGCAAAATAGCCGACGGGTGAACGGAAAATTTCAAACCTGCCGTCCACCGGTTTCAGTTGGCTCATTACCCTCAAAACCTCCTCGGGTTCGGCACCGGACAAAACTGCTGTGGCATAGACTGCCAATAGGTTGTATGCGTTGAAATTGCCTGCAAAATGGTTCCAGAACTCTTTCCCGTTCACATTCAGCAGCATCCCGTCAAAATGACTTTCGATCACTTTAACTTTAAAATCCGCCATTGTCCGTGCAGCGTAGGTAAATTTGCGGGCCTTGCAATTCTGCAGCATCACCATGCCGTTTTTATCGTCTATGTTGGTTAGGGCGAAAGCTTCTGCCGGTAAGTTGTCGAAGAACCTTTTTTTTGCATTGCGGTATTCGATAAAAGTCTTGTGGTAATCCAGGTGGTCGTGAGTCAGGTTGCTGAAAACCGCACCATCGAATTTTATTCCGGCAATGCGCTGCTGATCAATGGCATGCGAGCTGACTTCCATAAAACAATGGGTGCAACCGGCTGCCACCATCGCGGCCATCGTCTCCTGCAGCTGAAGAGCATCCGGGGTTGTATGGGTAGCATTCTGTTTCTCCGCACCTATATAATTACATACGGTGGAAAAGAGTCCGCTGGTGTGACCCATGGCCGTAAACAACCTGTACAGCAGGGTGGCTGTAGTTGTCTTGCCGTTTGTGCCGGTAATCCCGACAACTTTCATTTTCCCGGAAGGATACCCGTAAAAACTGGCGGCAACTTTACCCAAATCAGCAGCCGAATCTGACGATAGAATCCAGGTAACAGATGGATCAGGGTTTTCAGGTAACAGCGTGCACATTACGGCTCCCGCACCTTTTTCCAGGGCGGCAGGAATGTATTGATGGCCGTCAGCATGTGTGCCGGCAGTCGCCACAAAGAGGGCGCCGGCTTTAACTTTGCGCGAATCGAAAGCAATCCCGGAGATTTCAATCCCTGAATCACCGGTTACGGATAAACCTCCGATTCCTGATAATATGTCGATTAACTTTACCATTTCATCCTAGTGTTATCACAATATTTTGTCCCCGCCTCATCGGATCGCCGGCCCGCAATGACTGCGATTTTACTTTCCCAAATCCCCGGAGCGAAACCCTCAGACCCGATTTTTCAAGCAGGTAAACGGCATCAGTTACCCCCATCCCTTTCACGTTGGGGATCATTCCTGGTTTAAACTCCCTGTTTACCAAGGCTACACCGTCTTCTTCCCTGTTGGCTTCTACCCATTCTGATTTGTAAAAGCTCCAGCCATTCATGATATCCAGATCATTCAGTACCTTGGCGATATCTTTTTTCCGTCCCGCTACAAAACCGGGATAATCTTCTGCCACTTTGGTGCCGGAATGTTCAAAATCATCGTTCAAACCAAGCTCATAAGCGTATACATAATCAGCAATCTGGCGGAAAACCGGTCCGGCAACGGTCGCGCCGTAATAGTCACCCAACGGGTTATTAATAACGACAATACATGAATATTTGGGTTGATCTGCCGGGAAATAGCCCGCGAAGGAGGCCTGGTAAACCTTGCGGCCATTCCTATTGTAACCCTCGTTTTTATTCGCAACCTGGGCAGTGCCGGTTTTCCCTGCGATCTTATAAGTCGGAGATTTTAAGGCCATACCCGTGCCATGTTCAATTACACCCTCCAGCATGGAGTGCGCTTTCCGGAGTGTCTTGCTTGAGCAAATCGAATATTTGATCGTATGCGTCCCAAAGCTCCTGCGGATTTCGCCATTCTCCTTAACCGCCTTTACCAGCCGCGGCTGCATCATGCAACCGTCATTGGCCACCGCATTGTAGAAAGTAAGTATCTGGAGAGGAGTCAGTTTAAGCTCGTAACCGAAAGAAATCTGGGTCAGACTAACGCCCGACCATGTTTTGTCGCCCGGCCGGTTGATGTAGGGGGCACCTTCGCCGCTGATACCGACTTTAAGCGGAATGTCAAGTCCAAAATCATGTATCCTGTTGAAAAAGGCCCTCTCCTGACCGGTATAGGACTGCGTAATCAGTTTGGCTACGCCAACATTGGAGGATATTTCAAAAACGCGTTTGGCTGTGATCTTCCCGTAACTCTTCTTCTTGTAATCCGAATCTGTCACTTTCCATCCTTTGTTCGACCATAATCCATCGCCGGTATCCACTATGGTAGATGTGTCTATCCTGCCGTCCTCCATGGCTGCCATTAAAGAGGCAAGTTTAAAAGTAGAACCCGGCTCAGAACAGCCGGCACTTCCCAGTGCGTAGTTCTGGTACCCCTGGACCAGTTCGCCTCCGCTGTTTCTTCCAAAATTTGAGATTGCCTTAATGTCGCCTGTCTTAACCTCCATGAGAATCGCTGTTCCATATTTTGCCCTGGTTTTCTCGAGCATCTTGCGAAGTGAGTAAGAGACCTGATCCTGCAGTTTAACATCCAATGTTGTGACAAGATCCCATCCATCTGTAGGTTCTTCCAGGCGAACTTCCATGGTCCGGCCCGAAATGTTCACCTTTTGTGCCAAACCATCCTCTCCTCTCAGTTCTCTTTCAAATGACTCTTCAAGACCGAAGGCGCCGATCTGTGTCGGCACCCCTTCCCAGACACCCTCCTTCATTTTGCCCAGGGTCCTGCTTTCGAGGTTGCCAAGCGGATAGATCCGCTCATAATCCTGCTCAACGATCAGTCCGCCTTTGAATTGACCGTTTTTGAAAATCGGAAATTTCCTGATTTTCAGCAGTTCGTCATAGTCAACTTTGTGCGAAGAGATCAGATAATAGCGATCCCCTCTGCGGTATGCTTCACTCAGGGCGCGCCGGTAGCCGGATGCCGGTTTATCCCGAAAGAACCTGGAAAGCATCAGTGCAAGGGAGTCGACGTCGCGAGCAAAATAGGTCTTCAGCTGAGGGACACCAAGGTCCATTCTCAGGCTGTAATGCGGGATAGAAGCGGCAATCGGACTCCCGTCAGAGGCAAAAATGGTTCCGCGCCGTGCCTGCACCGGCACCTCTACCACCTCGAACAGCTTGCTTTTCTCGCTCCATTTCGGCGAGAACTGGATCTTCACCAACAGGACAAGTATGCATACAGCTATCAGGAGGATCCCAAAATAGACCACCTTCAACCGTTGCAATATGCCTTGTTTAACCTCCATTATCTTATTTTTTCCACATATATTCTCCTGGGCGGCTCTGTGCCAGGCTCTAGTCCCAGGTTGCTTTTTTTAATGCGGTCGAGTATCTCAGACGGCCGTGTCAGTTTGATAACATCAGCTGCCACGGCAATGGAATGTGCCCTCAGCTCTTTTACATCCCGCTCCAGGTTGTCGACTTCGCGCAAGACTTTGGCCGTTTTGTAACGAACCGAAATATTGGCCAGCAACATCAAAAAAATGACGAACAACAAAAGTTTGTTCCGCATAAACAGCTCACTTTCGAAGAACCGGCCATTCAGCAGTTCGGCAATCGTAAACCTGTTATTTTTCTTCGCCTCTGCCATTATCCGGTCTTTTGGGCAATACGTAACTTAGCGCTCCTGGCCCTGGGATTCAAGCCGGTCTCACGATCCCCCGGCACAATAACCTTCCGCGTGATGACCTCCAACGGCAGATGATAATGGCCAAAGAAATCCTGCTCTGTCTTGCCGTCTATGCGGCCTGAACGCATAAAATTTTTCACCATCCTGTCTTCGAGTGAGTGGTAAGAAATCACCACCAACCGGCCTCCGGGTTTCAGTACCTCGAGTGCGCTTACCAGGAAAGCCTCCAGGGCATCCATTTCACCATTGACTTCAATGCGCAGCGCCTGAAAAACCTGTGCGAGGTATTTTTTTTCGATTTTTGCAGGTACGCAGCGGCTGATGACATTTAAAAACTGCGGGATAGTGACAATTTTCTGTAAACTCCTGGCCTGTTCAATCGTTTGGGATAGATTCCGCCAGTTTTGGATCTCGCCGTATTCCCTGAATATTACCCCCAGTTTCGCTGCATCGCACTCGTTGATCACTTGCGCGGCATCTTTTTCGGCCAATTGATTCATGCGCATGTCCAGTTTTCCTTCGAAACGGAAGGAGAAACCGCGGTCGGGCTGGTCAAAATCGTGCGAAGAGACACCAAGGTCAGCCAGAATCCCGTCAACTTTTGCGATACCGTGGAAACGCAGGAAATTTTTAAGGAATTTGAAGTTGTGGTTGACAAAGATCAACCGTTCATCGTCGATCAGATTTTGTAAGGCATCCTCATCCTGGTCGAAGGCGACAAGCTTCCCCCCCTGCAGCCTTTCGAGGATGCGGCGCGAATGTCCCCCTCCCCCGTAAGTAACATCTACGTAGATGCCGTTGGGTTGCAGGTTCAGTCCGTCAATGCTCTCTTCCAGCAAGACCGGTATGTGATACTCACTCATGCGACGAATGTTATTTTATTAAAAATTATCCATCGGACCACCAAGCAGTTCTCTGTACAACCTGGTGTAATCTTCATCGCTAAGTCTTGATGCCTGGTGCAGGGAAGGTTCCCACAACCTCATCCGCATTCCCTGGCCGGTAAATATTGCCTCTTTGGTAATACCTGCATATTGAAGCATCTCGTCAGGAATGTTCAAACGACCATTCTCGGCCATCGTCACCGTTGCGATTTCTTCGTAATATCTTGATAGAATTTGGCTGTGAACAGGATTATCAGGATTCAAACGATTCCTGAATCTTTCTACCTTTGTCTGCCAGGTAGCATAAGGATAAATGTTCAAACAGGTGTCATTAATGTCTTTTTCGACGACAAACACAGGTTCAAGCGCATCACCCAACTCCTTTTTAAAAGGAGCCGGAAGAACGATACGCCCTTTACCGTCAACGGTTGCATTGTATTTGTTCGAAAACGAGACCATCTGTACCTAACTTAATTGGATAGAATGTAAAGGTATACATTATTCCACATCGTGACAATACATGACACTTTATTACACTTAACTATTTCTCAACAGGTTGTTAACAATTTTGCTCATTCAAAAGCAAATTATTGTTGATAACTTGTTGATAAACCTGAATGATTTTTTTGAGAATCAGGGAGATAGAAAGTTGAGAATGGGGTAACTTCACTTAAAGTGAAAAATGAAAAATGAAAAATGAAAAATTACACCTATCTTGCTGATATATTTATATTTAAGAAATTCAATTTCGTAAAATCGATTTTTCCGATAACTGTTTCCTCCATTTTTCACTTCCTATGAATCCAATAGTTTTAAAAGATCTTGTCTCCGAAAAGAACAGCCGGCTGGCCAAACGGATCCCCGGATTCGTATACGGCTGGATGAACAGGCTGCTGCATATCCGCGAGCTCAACGAAATCATCTTCAAGTACGGCGATAAAAAAGGGATCGATTTTGTTACCTCAAGCCTCGATTATTTTGACGTCAGTTTCGACTTTCAGGGAACTGAAAACCTGCCGAAAGAGGGGCGATACATTATTGCTTCCAACCACCCTCTGGGAGGATTCGACGGCCTGATCCTGCTAAACGGGATCACCAGGTACCTGGGCCCGTCGCTCTTCCTGGTCAGGGATGAACTGACCAAAATCCCACAGCTGAAAGATGTGTTTATCCCGATCAATAAATATGGGTTTCAGCGGAATTCCATCAACCTCATCAATGCCGCCTACGAATCGAATAGTCAGATCCTCATTTTCCCCTCCGGTCTGGCTTCCCGGAAAAAGCGCGGCATCATATCCGACCTGGAATGGCACAAACATTTTATTCAGAAATCTGTTGAGCACAAACGGGATGTCATCCCCGTCTTTATGGGCGGACGGAACTCGGCCTTTTTCTATTGGTTGTCTAATTTCAGGCAGTTCATCGGCATAAAATTCAACATCGAAATGTTCCTGCTCCCCGACGAGATGTTCAAACAACGCGGCAGAAATTTCACCATTACCTTCGGGAAACCAATACCATGGCAAACTTTCGACCATTCCAAAACTCCCGCAAAGTGGGCGAAAGAGGTGAAGAAGGCTGTGTACGGACTTCCGGGTAAGTGAATGGACGACGGGAAGACGGGAAGACGGGACGACGGGAAGACTGGAAGGCTGGAAGGCGGGAAGGCGGGTCACTGCGAAATCTGTGGTTTGAACTTTTATTTGTGTGAATTTGTGGTTCGGATTTTATTTGTGTGAATTTGTGAAATTTGTGGTGCAGGTATTATTCTGTGTAATCTGCGTAATCTGTGGTTTGGTATTTTATTTGTGTGAATTTGTGAAATTTGTGGTGCAGGATCGAAGCAATTATTGCTATTTTTGACCCGTACTAATTACTTGTTTTTACGATGAAGGAGATAATTCCTCCCGTTTCAAGGGAGTTACTGGAAGCAGAACTTACCCCTGAAAAATTTCAAAGAAAGACGAATAAGGCTGATAATGAGATCTATATTCTCACACATCATGATTCTCCCAATCTGATGCGTGAGATCGGTCGGCTCCGGGAAATGACTTTCAGGTCTGCCGGAGGTGGTATCGGGGAAGCGTTGGATCTTGATCAGTACGATCTGTCAGAAACCCATCCTTACCAACAACTGATCGTATGGGATCCCGCCAACAAGGAGATTTTGGGCGGTTACAGGTTTATCCACTGCGGCAAACCTGGGATGGATTGCGAAGGCGAAGTCCCGCTTGCTACTGCTCACCTGTTCAATTTTTCCGACAATTTTATACAGGAATATCTTCCTTATGTCATTGAGCTTGGCCGCTCTTTCGTTCAACCCGATTACCAGTCGTCCAAAGCCGGGTCAAAAGCCCTCTTTGCACTCGACAACCTTTGGGACGGACTGGGAGCGCTGATGATTGACTATCCGGATGTCAAGTATTTTTTCGGAAAAGTAACGATGTACACCCATTACAACACCGAGGCAAGGAACCTGATCCTCTATTTTTTTAGTAAGTTTTTCTCAGATCCCGACCAGTTGGTTTGGGCCAAAAAGCCGATGTCCGTTCACTACGATCCGGATAAAATGAATGCGCTTTTTGAAGGTAAAAATTACGATGAAGCTTACAAACTCTTGTCTGCAGAAGTCAGAAAACTTGGAGAAAACATTCCGCCGCTTATCAACGCATACATGAACCTGACCCCCAATATGCGCACCTTCGGAACGGCTATCAGTGATGAATTCGGGGATGTGGAAGAGACAGGTATCCTGTTAAGTATTGAAGACATGTACGACATCAAGATTGACCGTCATGTATCATCCTATCTCGAAGAGCTTGTCGAAAAACAGGATAATCCAAAGATGCGTTTTCAGTAAGCCCTGCCGTCAATTCCCTCAATATAGTTGATAAAGGAGGTATTAACAACCTTATTACCACCCGGGGTCGGATAATTACCGGTGAAATACCAGTCGCCCAAATCATTCGGACAAGCCAGGTGCAGATTTTCGACAGATTGGTAGACAATCTCTACTTCCGACTGACAATCTGCAGGTTTCAGCAATTGTGCGATCTTCCCTGAAATATCCTCATCCGTAAAACGCCGGTAAATCTCCTTCACATAATTGACCATCTCTTCTTTAGGCAAATTTTGCTGCTCCTTGCATTTGCGGTATACCTCATCAATGACACCAGACATTCCCTTCTCCCTCAACAGCACAATGGCAGCCTCAAACGCTACAAATTTGCCAAGTATGGCCATGTCTATTCCATAGCAATCGGGGTACCGGATCTGTGGAGCAGATGATACAATGATGATTTTCTTTGGTTTAAGCCTGTCGAGACTCTTCAGGATGCTTTGTTTCAGGGTGGTTCCCCTGACAATCGAATCATCAATCACAACCAGGGTATCTTTCTGGTTTTCAACCACACCATAAGTAACATCATATACATGGCTGACAAGGTCGTCGCGGCTGCTGTCGTCTGCGATAAAAGTGCGCATTTTCACATCTTTGACCGCAATTTTTTCCATCCGGGGCTGGACAGAGATGATCTCTGCAATTTTATCCTCCGTCATTTTATCACCCAGGGCATGGATTTTTGTTTTTTTCCAATTCAGGAGATCGGCACGAATGCCCTCCATCATACCAAGGAATGCCGTTTCAGCTGTATTCGGAATAAAAGAAAAGACGGTATTCTTCAGATCGTTGTTGATGGTTCTCATAATGACGGGCGCCAACAGATATCCCAGTTTCTTCCGCTCTTTGTAGATATCCCGGTCCGAACCGCGGGAAAAATAAATCCGCTCGAATGAGCAGGAACTTCTTTTCTGGGGTACGCGAACAAGTTCTTCTTTAACAGATCCATCCATTTTCACGATCAACGCATGACCGGGTTGTATTTCGGATACACTGTTCCAGCCCACATTCATGACCGTCTGAATGACAGGCCTTTCAGAGGCGACTACAACAATTTCATCGTCATAATAATAATAAGCCGGTCTGATACCCCATGGATCACGCACCACAAAAGCATCCCCATGACCAATAATCCCGCCGATGGTGTATCCGCCATCCCAGTCACGGCTTGCCCGTTCGAGGATTTTGCGGATGTCAATATTTTTTTCTATCAAATGGGAAATATCGGCATTGGCAAAGCCATCATTCTTGTATTGCCTGAAAAGAATCTCGTTTTCCTCATCGAGGAAATGTCCCACCTTTTCCAGGATCGTAACGGTATCGTTAAATCCCTTCGGAAACTGGCCCAACCCGACAAGGAGGTTGAAAAGTTCGTCCACATTGGTAAGGTTGAAATTACCTGCCAGTACCAGGTTCCGCGACCGCCAGTTGTTCTGCCGCATCACGGGATGGGTCGATTCAACACTGTTGCGCCCGTAGGTACCGTATCTCAGGTGCCCGAGGTAAAGTTCACCGGCAAACGGAAGATTATCCTTGGCCCAGGTCGGATCATGAACAGCCTGCGGGAAATGCTGCCCGGCGTAATTGAATTCTTTGAAGATTTTTGCGAAAACGTCGCGGATGGGATTCGGATCGATGGAGCGGTGGCGGAAAATGTACTCCCGTCCCGGCGACATGTTGACTTTCACCCCTACAGCCCCGGCACCATCCTGGCCCCGGTTGTGCTGCTTTTCCATCATCAGGTAGAGCTTGTTGACGCCGTATTGCCAGGTTCCGTATTTCAAACGGTAGTATTCCAGCGGCTTACGAAGCCTGATCAGTGCAATTCCGCATTCGTGCTTTATTTGGTCGCTCATCAGTTATTTAATTTCTCCTTGGACTGCCGGAACCGGAAAGGCAATTTCATCGGAAACGATAAATGCATTCGTGAAACCGGCAGTTAAACTCTTTAATACTTTCAATGCATCACTTTTTGTCCGGAAATCTCCGGCCCTCACGATAAAATCGGGTGATTTGAATATCAGGTAGACTTTGGAATCCGGATAAATGGCGTTGAAATCAGCCCTCACTTTTTCAGCATGTGCCCTGGCCTGCACCCCTGATCCAAAATAAAGCTGAAGCCGGTATCCCGGGAAGGTTCCGGCTTTTCTGTTTTGATCATATTGCTGCCTGAGCAGATCGGAAATTTCACCGCTTTGCTCCACATTCAAACGCTGCCAGATGAAGGATCCGTCTGTGACTGCAGGTGGCGGGGCAACCGGTCTGGCCGTTTGTGCCATCACAGGTAAACTGAATAAAACCAGGGATATCCAGAGCAAAAGGCTTGTCTTCCGCCGAAACATAGTCATATCACGGATATTTTGCTGCAAAGATAAGGAAAAAGAGATGGGGAAAAACGCTTTTTGATATCCCTCTTGGATTTTTCAAGTTATTATTCTTCGTGAGAATGAATAAAATGGATTCCATTTGATGTACTTTTATGGTACATTTGTAGAAACATAATATGAGATCTAATTCAAGTACAATGCTGATTGATAATTATTTTGGACTTTTAAGCAGTTTGAGCAAGGAGAATAAAATTAAACTTATTGCTAAGCTCTCCAATTCGATTGTTGAGGAAGTTTCTGAAACTGAAGATGTCGTAGATAGATTTTTTGGTGCTTTTAAATCTAAAAAAAGCGCGGAAGAGATCATCAGTGATATATGTGCCAGCCGAAATTTTAATCGATCAATCGAAAAGTTTTAGCCAATGGAGAAATATCTATTGGACACAAATATTTGCATCTATTTCTTGAAAGGGAAATACCACCTGAACAGCCAGTTGAAAAAAATTGGATTTCGAAACTGTTGTATTTCAGAAGTAACTCTTGCTGAGCTCAAATATGGAGCAGAATGTAGTGACAGAATTACAGATAATATGAAAATGGTCAATGATTTTGCAAAAGAGATTGTCATTGTCCCCATATTCAATGCATTGGATATCTATGCAAAAGAGAAAGCACGGTTAAGAAAAACAGGAAATTTGATCGATGATTTTGATATTTTGATAGGCGCCACAGCCGTAGCAAATGATTTAATTTTGGTAACAGAAAATGAAAAACATCTCAACCGGTTATCAAAAATCAGAATAGAAAACTGGGTTAATAGGTAAAGAATGCGGAAAAAATCGACATATTAAGTTCCGTATAATATGCTCAACTTGCTTTTCGGGTTTTTAAGTCCTTCTGAAAAGCAAAAAAATTCCTCTTTTCAGGTAAAAATTCATTTATCTCACTGATTGACAACTCAATATCTTTAAGGCATGCTAAAATGTCATTTTGATTATTATTTTGCATAAACCAGTGATTTGGAACGGTCTATATTTTGCCGGATATACGGATTTTTGATGGCTTTATTTTCGAGAAGATCTATAGGCCGTCCTATAAGATCTTGTAATCCAAATTTCAAGTTGAAATAACTATCCGCATAATCAAAAGGGTCGTTCGCATCAATATCGACTACTAAATCAATATCACTTTTTTCGGTAAACCTTTCCGTCAATACTGAACCAAATACATAGAGAGACTTTACCTTGTTATTTAGGCATAAACGTTTAATCTCATTTGTATAACTATCAAGAAACATGATCCAGTATTTTGCACAAATTTAATCATTCCAAATTAGCTTTCAAACAAGCAAATAGCCTGTTAGAAAAGCTATACCTGCATACATCAGCGGTTCCACAGTCTCTTTTTCTATTGTTTACTGTCGGGAGAAAAAACATTGTCGGGAAGAGACAAAAAAATAAAGAAAATCATTAATAAATTCTAATAGAGATAGTTGCGTAGAAAACGCAACTGCAAATCTTCTCCAATAAACAACTATTTTTGTGCATTATAAAAGTGAATAATGGACAAAAACAATATAGGTAACTCTGAGTTACCAAAGAAACTATATATCGAAACCTACGGCTGTCAGATGAATGTCGCTGACAGTGAAGTGGTTGCCTCTGTGATGGGTGACCGCGGTTTCACCATCACCGACCAATATGCTGATGCGGATGCCATCTTCGTCAATACCTGCTCGGTACGCGACAATGCCGAGAAGAAGATCTGGAACAGACTCTCTTTTTTCAAAGGGCTGAAGAAGAAAAAACCGAAGCTTGTTATCGGACTGATCGGCTGCATGGCTGAAAGGATCGGGGATGAATTGGTGGAGAAAAAAACTGTCGATCTGGTTGCCGGTCCGGATGCCTACCGGGATCTTCCTTTCCTCTATGACAAAGCCAGACATGGTGAAAGTGCCGTCAATGTTGAACTCACCATCGACGAAACGTACGATTCCATCATCCCGAAAAGGATCGGGGACGAAAAGATTTCCGGATTTGTCTCAATAACCCGCGGGTGCAACAACTTTTGCACCTACTGCATCGTTCCATACACGCGTGGCCGTGAACGCAGCCGCGATCCAAAAGATATCCTCAACGAAGTGAAGGCCCTGATCGGAGGCGGCACCAAAGAGGTGACCCTGCTGGGCCAGAATGTGAACTCGTATGTCTGGCATCCTGAACCAACGAGGAAACCGATCAAATTTCCGGACCTGCTGGAAATGGTGGCCCAAATCTCCCCCGCCTTGCGTGTCAGGTTTACCACTTCACACCCCAAAGATTTGTCCGACAAGCTGTTGCGAAAAATGGTGGCTTATCCGAATATTTGTCGGCACATCCATCTGCCGGTGCAGTCGGGCAGTTCGGTCATCCTGAAAAAGATGAACCGCAAGTACGACCGCGAATGGTACCTCGACCGTATCTCGGCCATCCGGTTGGCCCTTCCGGGATGCGGGATCACGACCGACATCTTCTGCGGCTTCTGTACCGAAACCGAAGAGGACCACCGGCAATCGCTGCAGCTAATGGAGGAAGTCCGGTTCGACACCTCTTTCATGTTCAAATTCTCGATGCGGCCCGGCACCTATGCTGCTGATCATTTCGAGGATGATGTTCCTGAGGAGGTGAAGTCCCGTCGGCTTGAAGAGATCATCCAGCTGCAAAACCGACTCTCCCTCGAAAGCAACCGCCGGGAAATCGGCAAAACTGTTGAGGTTCTTACAGAAGGCATTTCGAAGAAGAAAAAAAGTGAATTCTTTGGCCGGAGTTCCGAAAATAAAGTTGTTGTTTTCCCAAATACCGGACTGGATATTGGCGACTTTGTTAAGGTTAAAATCAACGATTGTACCCAAACGACCCTAATTGGGGAAGTTGTGACGGAATGACGAAGAAAGAAAACCTGACTTGGGGACTTAGGGACTGGGAGAGCGCCCCGGGTGTAACCTCTCCTTCAAAATCAGGATAGCGGTCCCTGAGCCTAAGGAAGTGTAAAGTGAGATGCGAATGCCAAATAGAACGAGAAGAGCGATAGTTAAATGTGAAGCTTTTACCACTTTGCTGTGCCAAAGGGAATCCTTCCCCGCTGTAAAATTTGAATAACCCCGGGTGGATTGAAGCGGAACCCGGGGATTGAAATGCCCGGAGATCAACCGTCCGCGGTAGCATATCGGGAAGAGGAAATAGATCCTTTCGGACGGAATGGAGACAATAATGTAAGAAGCAATAAGCGTAATAATACCAAAAAAGATGAACGAAAAAATTACGGAATTCCGCGCCTACCGCGCCAAAATGAACGAAAAAATCCTGGCTGCCGACAACAAAGTGATGAAGCGCATCTTCAACATCGACACCAACACCTACCTGGAAGGAGCCCTCTCCACCAAAACCAAGGAAATGCTGGGCCTCGTAAGTTCAATGGTGCTGCGCTGCGACGACTGTGTCAAATACCACCTCGAAAAATGCCATGAACAGGGCGTTAACACAGAAGAACTCTTCGAGATCTTTGCCGTTGCCAACTTGGTAGGCGGCACGATTGTAATTCCACACACGAGAAGGGCTGTAGAGTATTGGGAAGCACTTAATGAGTAATTTTGGATTTTCGATTTTCGATTTTGGAAGTTCGGTTAGCAAGATTTTCTGGTCCAAAGTTCAGTCTGAAAAGCATGAAGACGTTGCTTCAAACAAAGTAATAAAGCTACATCGTTGAGCGAGAAATCATTAATGACAACAATACCCCAAATGACAATAAAGACAACAACAGATCGTGTGACCTCCATTCGAAAATCGAAAATCGAAAATCGAAAATTCTCCCCATGTCCCGCGACAACCGACTAGAGCTCCTGGCTCCCGCAAAAAACCTGGAATGCGGCATTGCCGCCATCCGCCATGGTGCAGATGCCGTTTACATCGGTGCGCCCAGGTTTGGCGCCAGAGAAGCAGCTGGAAACTCCGTCGGGGAGATCGGAAAACTGGTGGCTGAGGCCCGGATTTTCGGTGCCAAAACCTATGTTGCCCTCAACACTATTCTGTATGACAATGAGTTGGAGGAGGCCGGAAGGATCATCCGCCAGGTTTGTGAAGCAGGGGCCGATGCATTGATCATCCAGGATTTTGGAATTCTGGAAATGGACCTACCTCCGATAGCGCTCCATGCCAGCACCCAGGTAAACAACTTTACACCGGGAAAAATCAGATTCCTGGAAGCAGTTGGATTCAAAAGAGCCGTTCTTGCCAGGGAGCTTTCCCTTGAACAGATCAAGATAATAGCCGACCAAACCACCATTGAACTCGAGGCATTTGTGCACGGATCGCTCTGTGTCAGCCTGAGCGGACAGTGTTACATGAGCCATGCCATGGGCGGAAGAAGCGCCAACCGCGGTGCCTGCGCCCAACCCTGCCGTAAAAAATACAGCCTGACTGATGCCACCGGTAAAATCATTGTGCAAGACAAGCACCTGCTTTCACTCAGGGACCTCAACCGGTCAAAATCGATCCGCGAACTGGCAGATGCCGGCGTCCGCTCCTTTAAAATTGAGGGCCGTCTCAAGGACATCGATTATGTAAAAAATATCACGGCTTATTACCGGACAGAACTGGACAGCATTTTGGAGGAAAAACCGGAATACCTCCCAGCTTCCGCGGGCAAAACCGCCTTCTTCTTTACGCCGGATCCTGCCAAAACCTTTCACAGAGGTGCAACTGAATATTACCTGCGGGGGCGCAAAGACCCGGTGGCTTCAATCGACAGCCCAAAATCAACTGGAGAAGAGATCGGAGAAGTTATAAGGGTCAAAAGGGACTCCATTCAGATTTCGGGCACGAAGAAAATCTCCAACAACGACGGACTCACTTTCATTGGCCGCGACGGTGAGGGCACCGGATTAAAGGTCAACAAGGTTGAGAACGGAATAATTTACCCAGACCGGATGAATGGCGTATTTACCGGTGCAATCATTTACCGGAATCTCGACCACACCTTCCAATTGGAATTGGGCAGGAAAACCTCCGAACGGAAAATACCTGTCGGATTAGTTCTCCTTTCCAATGCTGACGGATTTGAATTAAGTGTGACCAATCCGGCCGCGCCGGCCCGTTTTTCCGTCAATATCCCGAAGGTTCCTGCCAACGATCCGGAGAAATCACGTGAAAACATCCTCCGGCAACTGGCCAAATCGGGTGACACACCTTTCGCGGTAACCGGGATTGATACAGGCGGCAATGAAAAGTACTTTTTCACTTCGCAGCAACTGAACGAGCTGCGCAGGGGATTACTGGAACTGGTGGAAGAGAATCTGCGTTCAGGCAATTCCGTCCATGAAAGGAAGGAGGTTGGAACTGCCACTGCATCCGCCGTCAAAAATTCGATTCCCTATCCTGCTGACGACTTTCATTTCGAAAACAACATCAGCAACAGGCTGTCCCTTCAGTTTTACAGGCGCCACGGCATAGAAAATCCAGAAATTGCCGTCGAAAAACGCTCCGTCTCCGGCAAGCTGCAGGTGATGATCACCAAACACTGCCTGCAATACGAACTCGGGTATTGCACCAGGTTCGGAGGAACTTTCCCTTCAAATCTCACTGAACCCTTTATTTTAAAGGATGGTGCAAGCGACTTTGAACTTGAGTTTGACTGCAGGAACTGCATGATGAAGATCTATAAAGAAATAAAGAATGAAGAATCCCCAAAAAAATAGTGGTATGATTATCGCAGATGACAAATTGTGTGATGTGGTTGGCCGGGACATTGACCTGCTACCAATCATTTTCAGGTTTGGGATCAGCTCAAACATGGGACAGGCGACTATAAATGAAATTTGCCTGGAAAAGGAAATCGATGCTGATTTTCTTCTTTCTGTATTAAACACTTATCATTCCAGCGATTATTTTCCTAATACAGAAACAATTAACCTCGTATATCTAACTGATTTCCTAACAAAGACGCATCAATATCACAAACATGTAACCATACCGCTTCTTGTCGGCCTGATGCAAGAACTTAAAGTTAAATTGCCTGACACACGGTTAGTGATCACCCTCGAAAAATACTTAAATGACTATGTCAACAAACTGTATGCCCATATCGAATTTGAAGAGAAGAATATTTTCCCCTTGGTCGATATCCTTTCGGGACCTACTGTCATAAGCGGGGCTAAACAATCGGGCAAAAATCTCAAGAAACTTTTCAACCAGCACGCCAATGTTGAGACAGAGATAAGCGATCTGATTATGATCATTGTTCAACATATTCCAAAACATGCTGATGTCCAGTTATTCCACAGCATGTTGCATATTCTTTATCATTTTGAAAAAGAACAGATTGACCATGCACGATTCGAAGATAAAATCCTTGTCCCCAGGCTTATGAAATTGTTTAATACAAAATTCCCCGGCGATGCTTTATAGCAACTGCATCATCATTCATGCGTGGCCCATCGTTCAGATCGGCCTCCGCAGTGTGGTGCAATCACTCAGGATGGAAGTGCGTGATGTTTTTCAGGAATGCCCCGACTGCAAAATCCTGACGGAATGGAATGATGCAATGATCCTGATTGATGTAAAGCATGGGGATTTTATCCGTAAGCATCAGAAATTTCTCAGGAAGAGGAACATTTCTTCTGTTGGCATAGATTTCAGCAGCCAACTTCAGACTGAAGATTCACTTTTTGATGAGGTTCTATACCAAACTGACAGTCAAAACGTTCTTCTCAGCAAACTAAATAAAATATCCAATCCGGAAAATAAAAAAAGAAACGAAAACCAGCTTTCTCAACGAGAAGTCGATGTATTAAAGCTTGTCGCCATTGGCTGCACCAACAAACAAATTTCCGATAAATTGTTTATCAGTATTCACACTACCATCACACACCGCAAACATATCACATCCAAACTTGGCGTTAAATCCATCTCCGGGCTCACACTTTATGCAGCCATCAACAATCTGATCGACTAATTACCAAAAATACCAACATATAGGGATTGTGGCAGAAGATCCGGGAAGGTTATTTTGTGTACAAACAAATATAAAATTTATCATGTTCACAAAAAGCCTATTCTCTCTTCAGCTAACTCTTATTATCATCCTCGGTTTTTCCATGATTTCGCAAGCACAGGACAGGATCTTTACCTATGCTTATCAGAGCACTGTCCTCAACAAAGGCCAGCGGGAACTGGAAGTATGGAACACGCTGCGTCAGGGCAGAAAGGATTCCTATTCCAGGCTAGACAACCGCACCGAGTTCGAAATTGGTCTTGGAAGCAAACTTCAAACTTCATTTTACCTGAATCTTACCTCTGTCACCAAAACCGAAAGCGAAGGTGGCGTGAAGTCAACCGTTACTGAGCATGAAATCAGTTTTTCCAACGAGTGGAAACTAAAATTAATGGATCCGGTGGCAAATCCTGTTGGCCTTGCTCTTTATGCAGAATATGGTATAGGCAGCAGTGAATATGAACTCGAAAGCAAAATAATTATTGACAAAAAAATCAATAACCTGACGATTGCAGGAAATTTATCTTACGAGGCAGAATTTGCTCCGGTATATGTGAACAATAAACTGAACTGGGAGAAAGAGAGTAAGGTGGATTACAATCTATCCATTGGCTATGCAATCGGTTCGGGATTCCATCTTACCCAGGAGAACAATATAAAAAATGTCTATGTTGCGAACCAACTGGAGCACAGCGCCCTCTATTCCGGACTTGGATTCTCCTACATTCATGATAATTTTTGGGTGAATTTCACTGTTATGCCGCAGGTTAAATCCTTTAAAGGAGCGACAAACAGCACGCTAAACCTGAATGAATATGAAAAAATTCAATGCCGATTACTTTTCTCGCATGCTTTTTAAGGGACGTAAGCAAACCAGTCTGGCAATCCTGTTAACAATTCTGGCTTTGGCCTGCAGCACAACACTCTACTTGCCCAAAGAAAACCCTTTGATTTCGAAGGATGATCTGGTGGCCATGAAAAATGGCCGAACTTTGTACATCAGCAAATGCGGTAGTTGCCATACGCTGTTCTTACCCGAAAAATATATTTCACAGGATTGGAAAACCGAGGTCGAGAAAATGTCATCTAAAGTGCACCTGACCGACAGAGAAAAGGAGGAAATTCTCAGATACGTTACAAAAAACGACAGTTCCCTGTTCCACAAACCCAACAACCAGAATCAAAAAATGCAGTAACATATTTTCAGCTTCTCAAAAAATGGTATATATTTGAGTAAAAGATGTTCCAAACCTCCCATACCTAATTTTCATTCATGATGGAACTGCAAATCGACCTGCTGAAAAGGAGTGAAAAATCCTGGTTTAAGATCATATGGGGAAGTGCCGCTATATTGGCTGTCCTTTTAATGATCGTAAACAAAACAATTATCCATCGACCCACTAATCCTTCTGACTGGATCCAGGTACCGGGAATGCTTCTGTTTGCTTGCTGGCTGCTTTTTACCGGACTGGGTCATCACGTCAGAAAATTCTTCGGACGCGCTTATATCCGGATTGACGACCATCTGATAGCCGTCAAAAAAGGGATTCAGGCAAAAGAGGAGTCCATTCTTTGGAAAGAGATAAAATCCATTCAATACAAATACAACCTATTCTGGTTTATCCGTGAGGATAATTCTTCATTCCTGTTGAAATTATCGGATTATGAATACCGGGTGATCAAAGAGGTAAGGAATGCCATCGTTTTGAACGCCAAAGAGAAGGGGATAAGTATCAATTAATCTTTATTTGCTGCCACTTTATCTATTAGTCATGGAACTCAAGATCGACCTGCTTCCCAAAAGGAAAAAATCAACGCTAATCACTGTATTTGGTGCAGTTGGGGCTGCATTACCTTTCTTCTACTTTGTCGGTGCGCTACTTGACCATACAGAAATCCGGGTATACTATTGGCCCACGATGTTCTATCTGGAGGTTTATGGCATTTTGGGTATCTTGCATGGACGGGGTTATAATCCCGAAAGATTCTTCGGAGGTGCATATGTCCTCGTTAATAATGAACTAATTGCCGTTAAAACAGGGGTGCTGAAGAAAGTACAGTCAGTTCAATGGGCAGAAATAAATTCAATGACATACAAAACCAATTGGTTTGAAATCAGGAAACCGGATGATTCTTCCTTTCAATTAAAATTATCAGATCTTGAATTTAAGGTGCTTATTGAGACCAGGGATGCTATCTACACTATTGCCAAAGAGAAACAAATAAATATCAATTAATCAGCATAAATACCAAATAAATTAACTTTTATGACTGTAAAATACATTTGAAATATCTTGTATAACCAGGATTAATCCAATAATATTTTATTATCCGGTCAGGATTGCGGTTATCTCCGCATGGCGTTAATTATCTCTTAATTACCGGGTAACCTTCTCTTTTGTTGTTGTATTAACAACAAAAAGGAGACAGCCATGGAAAATCAAAAAACTTTTAGAATAGGTATTGCAATGGCAGGGGCCGTTTCTGCAGGCGCTTACACCGCAGGCGTAATGGACTACCTGCTGGAAGCTTTGGAAAACTGGCAAAAAGCAAAAGATCTTGGCCTTTCCGGCGTTCCGAAACATGATGTTGTCATCGAAGTATTGAGCGGATCATCTGCCGGAGGCATGACAGCGGTTATTACCGCAGCATCCGTACAGGAAGAGTTCCCCCACATTGACCAGACAAATTATTCTTCGGATACAAGCGAAGAGAATCCGCTGTATGATTCCTGGGTCAACCTGACCGAAACTGCCGGAAGTGATATGATGAGCCAGATGCTTAGTCCGGAGGATATCACCGCTTCACCGCAGCTTAATCCTAAAAATGAGGTCAGATCCGTTTTTAATTCCCTCTTTATCGAGAAAATCGCACGCCGGACACTTGATACTACCGTAAAGGATCCCCGGATGAAAAGACCCTATTTTGCCGGCGACCTTGAAGTGCTGACCACACTGACTAATCTGAAGGGATATGACTACGAGCTGGAGTTTATTACTGCCGCCGGGAAAAGAGAAGACCGGATGACCATGCACAAAGATCTCTTTCATCTGCAGCTCAACCCGTCCGAAGTGTACCACGATGACGGCAAAATTCCCTTCCATTTTGAAACGCCGGAAGGGCTGAACAAGAATCTCCTGGTTGACGCAGCAATCGCCACAGGGGCTTTCCCGGTAGGATTGGCACCGCGTGTAGTGATAAGGGATCCAAAGTAAATCAACGATAATCATTTACTGAAATTAACCCGGGGAAAACCCTGGCTGGTTGATCCGATCCATGATTACAATACCGTTTGTGTCGACGGCGGAGTTATCAACAATGAGCCTTACGATCTGACCGAAGCGATCCTGACCAACAGGAGGAAGGAAAATTTAAAGCGTTCGGCTAACAGGAAATCTGTGGCACGTTTCCAATTGGCAAAAAGCGCTTCGGCTTTTGACACTACCATCTTAATGATTGATCCCTTCCCGAATTATGAAGATAAGCCATCATCAAGTCCTGTCAATTTACAGGCATTGAAATTCACCTCGTCCGGACTGCTGGCATCCATGCGCCAGCAACTCATGGTCAAAACCGACCTGCTGCAAAAAGCATACGACGACAATGATTATACCAGGTTTATGATCAGCCCGATTCGTGCAAAAGGGGAAATCACCCAGCCAAACAGCCTTGCATGCGGTGCATTGGGCGGATTTGGAGGATTCTTCAGCAAGGATTTCAGGATACACGATTACCTGCTGGGACGACGAAACTGTCAGCGGTTTATTCAATATTATTTTTGTGTTCCTGCCGAAGTCAATAATCCTATCATCGAATATGGCTATGGGAATTTAAGTGAAAATGAACTGAAGTTCATACCGTCAAAAAATCAGGCATTGCGTCCGATTATTCCGGATATCCGGCTGAATCACAACCAAAATTCCCTGACTGTTCCAAAACCGGAAGCGGAATTTCCGTATCCCTCCATAGGAGTGAAATACCTGTTAAAATTGGAGGACAAGTTGAAGTCGCGGCTGAAAGTCGTTGTTGACAATATCGTAAACACAAATGACCCGGAAAGTGAGACGCACCCCGACAATCCCATCATTAAAAAGATCAGAAAGAAATCCTGGGTCGCAAGAAATATCCTGAATCTTGCGACGAAACGGTTTATTCCTGTCGGGAAAAATCTGGTCTGCAATCTTGCCGCAGAGAAATTTATCGATGCCGTTATTACAGATATGGACAAAAAGGGGCTGTTGAAGAATGATCTATGACTCCCGGAACAAAATGATTACCGGGGTTAGTGTTCCGGGTTCGGGGTTGAACATTTCAAACCCTTCAAACAATCTGAACATTTCAAACTGCAGATATTCAGGGTTGAATTGTTATCTTCTTTCCGAATATTTCAATCACATCGCCTGCCCGAAGCTTTGCCCGCTTCCTCGATTCGGGATTCCCGTTGAGTGTGACCTCCCCGTCTTCGACCATCATTTTGGCCTGTCCGCCGGACTCTGCAATGCGCAGCAATTTGAGCAGTTTAATCAGCTCGATGAATTCGGCACCTTTCAGATTGTAGATCATGTCAACATCTTCCCTGGACTTCCCCGGCAAAGATGCGTACACCAAATCGTACGAGTGCCCGATCAGTTCTGTAATTAATTTTTCAGGTAAGCTGCCATCCAGTTTCACGGTATTCCAGTGCTGCTTGTTCATGTGGTAACCCGGAAGGATGGCTTCGTAATGTTCGCGAAGATCCACGGCCCTTTCGGGATCGCATTTCAGGTTAACGGAAGGATTGTTGTCCAGATCGAGCAAAGCAAACATTTTCCCGCCAACTTTCAGCACAAGTGTCACCTCATCAAAAGGAAACCCCTCTGTGACTCCTTTTCTTGCAAGGCAAATTTGTCTGACTTCTTCTATATTCATGGCTTCCAAATTTACATGCGTGAAATTAATCAAAAAGTGCCTAAAGTGAGCTAAAGTGAGCTAAAGTGACTAAAGTTATGGACTCCCAACAAATACCCGATGTGGCTAAGTACTTTAGTTCACTTTAGCTCACTTTAGCTCACTTTTAATTAACCGGAGGAGTAAACGCCCCTTCGAAATGCTCCAGCGCATGGCTTCCGTCTTTTTTTATCACCACTGAGATCACGTCGAACCGTGTTTCAAGATCAACCTTGTTTGCAATCAGCCAGGCTTCGGCCACTTCAACAATGTTTCTAATCTTGGATACAGTTACTGCCTCCCAGGGTTCCTCTGCATAATTTTCGAATCTGGTTTTCACCTCAACCACCACTATTTCCTTGCGTTGCCGGGCAACCAGATCGATTTCTTTGTGCCCGAAATGCCAGTTGACATCCAATATCTTGTAGCCTTTTAACATTAAGTAATCCCTGGCTATCTCTTCACCTTTTTTGCCAAGATCATCTTTTTCTCCACGATCATCCGACTCGTTCCGCATCTCAGGAAAGTTTAAAAAGTTTGTTTAACCAAAACCATATCTGCTGTTACATCCAGCGAAATTTCACTGCCCATAAGCAGCGGGTAGTTGGGCAGTTCGTGTCCTGCCGGAAAGCCAAAAACGACAGGGTAACCGTATCCGGCCACTACATCCCGGATAATCCCGAACGCATCTGATCCAAAAGGTGTATCGCCTGATTTTATAGCTGTAAAATAGCCAACGATCAAGCCGGCAAGGCGGGACAATGCGCCGCCGAATTTAAAATTCATCATCATTCTGTCGATGTGGTAATCGAATTCAGATATATCCTCAATGAAAAGCACCTTCCCGTCGTATGAATGATCAAGGGGTGTACCACGCAGGCTTAACAATATGGAGAGGTTCCCGCCGACCAACTGTCCACAGCACTTTCCCGGCAGGTTCAGTCCGGATGGCTCCAGCCTGTATTCCGTTGAACGGCCCCTGAGAAGATCGAGTAACCGGTCGAAACTGGGAGACCGTTCACCGTTCTCAAAAAAGAAAGCGGGCATTACCCCATGAACAGACGCCACATTTTTATGCGTCAGGAAGGAATGAAAAACAGTGATATCGCTAAAACCCACCAGCCATTTTGGGCTGTAGTCAAACCCTGACCAATCGAGCAAGGTAAGTGTCCTGAGTGAGCCATAACCGCCGCGTGTAAAAATCACCGCCTTCACTTCCGGATCATCAAGCGCCAGCTGGATATCTGCGGCGCGAACAGCATCCACACCGGCAAACATATGGAAAGCATCAAAAGCATGCTTACCGATTTCCACCATGAATTTTTCCTGTTCCAGCAATCGGCGGGCCAGTTCAACGGGCTCCCTTTCAATCTTCCCGGCTACGGATACCAGGGCTATTTTGTCGCCGGGCTGAAGGAATGGTGGGTGGATCATGGGTTGGTATTTATTGCAAATATAAGGTTAAAAAATAAGTGACTAAAGTGACTAAAGTGAGCTAAAGTGACTAAAGTACTTCGCCACATAGAGCAATTGTCCGATGTCCCCAACTTTAGTCACTTTAGCTCACTTTAGTTCACTTTAGTCACTTTCTGTTCACTTTCTGTTCACTTTCTGTTAACAGGGTTTCTATCACTTTCGGGAAGTACTCCATCTCCAACAGGTGAATTTTCCCGGCCAGTATTTCCGGCGTATCATTCGGCCCGATTACACAACTTGCCTGAAACAATATTTTACCATGGTCATAAATCTCATCGACCAAATGAATCGTTATTCCGGATTCTTTTTCCCGGTTGGCAATAACAGACTGGTGGACGCGCGCACCGTACATGCCTTTTCCGCCATATGCAGGGAGGAGCGCGGGATGAATGTTGACCACCTGAAATTCACGGACGAATTTTGGTGGCAAAAGAAGCAGAAATCCGGCAAGGACGATCAGGTCTATCTCTCTATTTTTAAATTCATTCAACAAATGGTCGGTTTCAGCAAATTGATTTTTGGTAAAGACGAAGGCTTCTATGTTCAGACGCTCAGCTCTTTCCAACACGAAGGCGTCGGATTTATTCGTCCAAACCGAGTCAACCATAACGGACGGATGATTTTGAAAAAACCGAATAATATTCTCGGCATTTGAACCTGATCCGGAAGCAAGGATGGCTATTTTTTTCATAGTCAAGTACTTATAGTGATCACTTTTTTGAATTTTCGAACCCATTATTCTACTTTATTCAGGGCGAGGTTAATTTGATGGTAAAATGGGTACATTATTGGGCAAATATTTGGAAGATTATTTTGTTTCTTCGTTTCTTTGCATCGCTGAAAAATTCAGTGTGTAAAAATAATAATAGTAACCACGTAAAATTAAAAAATTATGTCTGACATTACGGCTAAGGTAAAAGCAATCATTGTTGATAAACTTGGAGTTGACGAGAGCGAAGTAACAACAGAAGCTTCTTTCACAAACGATTTAGGCGCAGATTCTTTGGACACCGTTGAGTTAATCATGGAGTTCGAAAAAGAGTTTGGTATTGCTATTCCTGATGATCAAGCAGAAAAAATCGGCACAGTTGGTGACGCTATCAAATACATCACTGAGAACGCGAAGTAACAAATAAGTAAGGTCTTAAAAATCAATATGGAATTAAAACGAGTTGTTGTAACAGGTATTGGCACAATCAACCCGCTTGGCAAAAATGTTGAAGAATATTGGGAAGGCCTAAGGAATGGGGTCAGCGGTGCCGGCCCCATTACTCGTTTTGACGCCTCCAAGTACAAAACAAAATTTGCCTGCGAGATAAAGAATTTCGATCCGAATGAATACCTGAACCGGAAAGAGGTGCAGAAACATGATATGTATGCGCAATATGCCTATATCGCTGCGGCACAAGCCATTGAAAACTCAGGTTTGGATCTTTCCAAAATCGACAAAGATGAGGTGGGTGTTATCTGGGGTGCAGGGATAGGCGGACTGGATACATTCTATCAGTCTGTTACCGATTTCAACAGCAATCCGGATAATCCAAGGTTTTCACCCTTCTTCATCCCGAAGATGATCGCCAACATGGCCAGCGGTAACATCTGTATGCAGTATGGCTTCAGAGGTCCGTCCATTACGACTGTAACCGCATGTGCATCTGCTACTCATGCAATGATTGATGCTGCCACCTATATCCGTATCGGCAAAGCAACCATTTTTATTGCAGGAGGCTCAGAGGCAGCAATTACCCATGCAGGCGTAGGAGGTTTCAACGCCATGCATGCACTTTCGACCAGAAACGATGATCCTTCAACTGCCTCTCGTCCTTTTGACAAAGACAGGGATGGATTCGTGATGGGTGAAGGTGCAGGAGCGATCGTCCTGGAAGAATACGAACATGCCATTGCACGTGGAGCTACCATTTGGGCAGAATTGGTTGGCGGAGGAATGTCAACTGACGCGTATCATATGACTGCTCCTGATCCTGAAGGCGGCGGTGCTTCATTGGTAATGAAAAGGGCGCTGAATGACGCAGGTCTCCAGCCGGAAGATATCGATTACATCAATGTACACGGTACTTCTACAGGTTTGGGTGATATTGCCGAACCAAAAGCAATCAAAAAAGTATTTGGTGACCACACATACAAAGTTGCCATCAGCGCAACCAAGTCGATGACCGGCCATCTGTTGGGAGCAGCAGGAGCTGTTGAAGCTATTGCCTGCATCCTTGCCATGAAATACGGCATCATCCCTCCGACCATCAACCAATTTGAACTTGACCCGGAAATTGATCCGAATATTGATTTTACTTTCAACCATGCAAAAGAACGTAACATCAGATACGCGTTGAGTAACACCTTTGGTTTCGGAGGTCACAACGGTACAGTCATCTTCAAAAAACTAGATTAGCAGGTGATCAGAAATTTGAGATATCAGATAAAACTCTTTTCTTCCCCAAGAAAAGAGTTTTATTCGTATATCAAAGCGCTGACCGGTCACAGCCCGCTGAAATTCAAACTTTACGACATCGCTTTCATCCACAAATCAGCATCATATTTGGATAAGATGGGGAATTTGGTAAACAATGAGCGTCTGGAGTATCTGGGAGATGCTATCCTTGGTACTATTGTTGCCGAATACCTCTACAACAGGTTTCCTTTCAAAGACGAAGGTTTTCTTACCCAATTAAGATCCCGTGTTGTCAACCGCAGCTTCTTGACCCAGCTCACCTTTAAGATGAAACTCAACCGGTATGTCGTTTCCAATGCCAACTCGGTAAGTGAAACCAGTCATTTGTATGGCGATTTGCTGGAAGCTTTCATCGGCGCACTTTACCTGGACAGCGGGTACACGGTTACCAAAAATTTCGTTATAAAAAAGATCTTCAACCAGCATGTTGATATCCAAGAAATGGAGAATGTTGACAACAATTTCAAAAGTCAACTGATAGAATGGGGTCAGAAGATCAAGCAGGAGGTAGAATTCAAGACTGTCAACAACCCCGATGCGGGTACCGAAAAAATGCCTTTTGTTTCCAACGCATGCATAGACGGGAGAATTTTTGGAACAGGAGAAGGTTATTCCAAAAAAGAGGCTCAGCAAAATGCTGCCCGGCAGGCCCTCGAAAAATTGAGCATCCAGGAGCTCTAGAAAGAACAGCTGTTAGCTTTCGGTTGTAATCTTTTTATATTTTATTGTTAACCAAAACTGACGGGGCTTTCCTCAATTGGCTAACTGCTAAAAGCTAACAGCTAACAACTTGCAGTGCCCCGTTGTTAAATATTGTTAAGGATCCGCCTCTCAACGGATTATTAACTCTATATTTGTTTTATGAGCAAGAAGATGATCAACATACTCGCTGTCGCTATGGCAATTGCCGTGGCCGCAATGGTTTGGGTACAGCTGATTACCCTTAACAAAACTGCAAAAATCCAGGAAAAGGACTTTACATTCATTGTCAACCGGGCTTTGTTAGATGTAAGGGACATGCTTGATTACGAGGAGATCCAGCTTTTTTACCAACTCGACGAATCTTATTACATTCCCAATGTGCAGCCCTCCTTGGGTCTCAACCTTTATCCGAATACCGATCCTTCCGAATCACTGAAGAAACTCAGCCGGTCAGGGGAGCTTTCTGTCTCTTACGACCGCCAAACTGTTAGAAGTTCCGACGGGAAAATCGTATTTGAACAGGCAAACCTCACCATACCCAGTATGCAAAGTTCCTACAACCGGATGAGCGAGAAACAGTCGCAATATCTCCGTTATCAGGATTATAAAATGGCACGGTCTGAAATGAAAATTGTGGACCGGGTATCGCCCGAATACCTGAAAAGCGCACTGGACATTGAAATGAAAGAAAAAGATATCCTGCTGGCCTATAAATATTGCATTAAAACAACCATCAACGGGAAAACGGAAATGGTTTTGGGTGACCCTGATTATAGTCCTTCGAAAGGTACCAGAGAATACAAGACTCCGCTTTTCTATGACGAGACTTCAGCAAAACCACATTTTCTTTACGTGTACTTCCCCAATCAGCATGCCGAACAGATAAAAGCCACCTCCGACTTTGTCCTGCCTTCGCTGATGCTCACTATCATTATCATCAGCATATTTGTCTTTACACTACAGATTATCCTGCGCCAGAAGAAATTGTCCCAAATCAAGAACGACTTTATCAACAACATGACACATGAGCTGAAGACACCGATCTCAACCATTTCGCTGGCCTCTCAGATGCTGAAAGATAATTCGCTGGTACACTCACCTTCTACCATTGATCATATTTCAGGGGTAATCCTGGATGAAAGCAAACGGCTGAGCAGCCAGGTTGAAAAAGTGCTGCAGATGGCAGTCTTCAACGAGGGCAAGTTAAAATTGAAGTTTTCAGAGATTGATATCAACCAGATTGTTTCACAGGCAACTGCCAATTTTGAAATCCGGGTTACAACCTCCAACGGTACCCTGGATACCAATCTTACAGCCGCAAACACAATCATCAGCGGAGACGAGGTTCATATCACCAATGTCATATACAATCTGCTGGACAATGCCGAAAAATACAGCAAAGAAATGCCGCGGATTGAAGTAACAACAGAGAACAGAAGCAATTGGGTAATTGTTCAGATTAAGGATAATGGGATAGGTATTTCGAAAGAAAATCTCACCCAGATATTCGAGCGTTTTTATCGTATTCCTACCGGGAACGTGCACAACGTGAAAGGATTCGGACTGGGTCTCGCCTACGTCAAACGTATCGTGGAGGAACACCATGGGAAAATTAAAGTAGAAAGCACTGTGGGGAAAGGCTCTAAATTCAGACTCTATTTCCCCGTTATTAAATAGTTAACATTATGGAAAAGAAGATGAGAGTTATCTTAAGCGAAGATGATGAAAACCTGGGATCGTTGCTCAGAGAGTATTTAATTGCCAAAGGGTACGATACGGATCTTTATCCTGACGGAGAAACTGCGTACAAAGGATTCCAGAAAAATCAATATGACCTGTGCATCTTCGATGTGATGATGCCAAAAAAAGATGGATTCACATTGGCAAAAGATGTCCGGATGATCAACAGTGAAATACCGATCATCTTTCTTACAGCAAAGAATATGAAAGAGGACGTCATCGAAGGTTTCCGGATTGGTGCAGACGATTACATGACCAAACCTTTCAGCATGGAAGAGCTGATCTTCCGCATTGAGGCCATCCTTCGAAGAACTTTGGGTGAAGCTGACAATACCCAGGTTGTTTTCAAACTGGGACGATATACTTTCGATGCCCGTAAACAGACCCTCTCTGATTCCACCGACAGCACCAAACTGACCACCAAAGAGTCAGAATTGCTCCGTCTGCTGTGCATCAATGCCAATAAAGTGCTTGAGCGCAACTATGCCCTGAAAACCATCTGGGTAGACGACAACTACTTCAATGCCCGCAGTATGGATGTTTACATCACCAAACTGAGGAAGCATTTGAGGGATGAGGAGGGGATTGAAATTATCAACATTCACGGAAAGGGGTACAAGCTGATCATCTGATCAGAGTGACTAAAGTGAACTAAAGTGAACTAAAATGACTAAAGTTAGGGACTTCCGGAAATTCTTCATTGTGGCGAAGTACTTTGGCTCACTTTAGTCACTTTAGTTCACTTCATTATTTCTAATCTAACTTCAACACCGCCAGGAAAGCCTTTTGGGGCACCTCCACATTTCCGATCTGCTTCATCCGTTTTTTGCCCTTTTTCTGCTTTTCCAGGAGTTTTCGCTTGCGCGTGATGTCGCCGCCATAACATTTGGCGGTTACATCTTTTCGGACTGCTTTGACTGTTTCGCGGGAGATGATTTTCGCACCAATGGCTCCCTGGATGGCTATGTCAAATTGCTGCCTTGGGATCAGCTCCTTCAGTTTTTCACACATCCGGCGCCCGATATAGTAAGCGTTGTCGACGTGCAGCAAAGTAGAAAGCGCATCCACCGGTTCGCTGTTCAGCAGGATATCGAGTTTGACCAGTTTGGCAGGCCGGTAACCCGTAATATGGTAATCAAAAGAGGCATAGCCCCTTGAAATGCTTTTCAGTTTATCGTAGAAGTCGATCACTATCTCTCCCAACGGCATATCAAAAGTGAGTTCGGCCCGGTCGGCAGTCAGGTATTCCTGTTTGGTCATCATCCCACGTTTTTCCAGGCACAAAGTCATAATGGCGCCTATATATTCAGATCGCGTTATGATTTGTGCATGTATATATGGTTCCTCAATCACTTCGATCAGCGTTGACTCAGGCATTCCTGCCGGATTGTAAAATTCATAAGTCTCTCCTGCCCTGGTTGTGACCATATAGGATACGTTCGGCACAGTGGTTATCACATTCATGTCGAATTCGCGGTCAAGCCGCTCCTGTACAATTTCCATGTGCAGCAAACCAAGAAATCCGCAACGGAAACCAAAACCCAGCGCCATGGAAGATTCAGGGACATAAGTCAGCGAAGCATCATTCAGCTGCAGTTTTTCCATCGCATTCCGAAGATCTTCATAATCCTCATTGTCGATCGGATACACTCCGGCGAAAACCATCGGCTTTACCTCCTCGAAACCTGAGATGGCAGATGCCGGATTCTTAATCTGGGTGACGGTATCTCCCACTTTGATCTCGCGGGCAGTCTTGATGCCGCAAATAATGTATCCGACATCCCCGGCACTCAGTTCATCACGGATTTCCAACCCCATTTTCAGCACACCAACCTCATCGACTATATATTGTTTTTCCGCAGCTACGAACTTCACTATATCTCCCTTGCGGACAGTGCCGTTGGCTATTTTGAAGTAGGCAATTACACCGCGGAACTGGTTGAACACTGAATCAAAAATCAGCGCCTGCAGCGGTGCCTCAGTGTCTCCCTGGGGTGCAGGTATATCAGTAAGGATTCGTTCAAGTATTTCGGCAACACCATCTCCGGTTTTACCGGAGGCATGGATGATGGTCGACCTTTTGCAGCCAATCAACTCAATGATTTGGTCTTCGACTACTTCCGGCATTGCATTGGGAAGGTCCATTTTGTTCAGGATCGGAATGATCTCCAGATCGTGTTCGATGGCCAAATAGAGGTTAGAGATGGTTTGGGCCTGAATACCCTGGGTAGCATCAATGATCAGCAAGGCACCTTCGCAGGCAGCAATCGACCGCGAAACTTCATAGGAAAAGTCAACATGCCCGGGGGTGTCGATCAGATTCAACAGGTATTTCTCTCCTTCGTGAAAATATTCCATCTGGATGGCATGGCTCTTGATGGTAATGCCCCGCTCCTTTTCCAGGTCCATGTCATCCAACACCTGCGCCTCCATGTCACGTGCGCTGATCGTCGAAGTCATCTCCAGCAGACGATCGGCCAGCGTGCTTTTCCCATGGTCGATATGGGCAATGATGCAAAAATTTCGGGTGTTATTCGAGTCTGACATACCTTATATACTTGATAATCTGTATTTAAATTGAAATAAATCGCTGCAAAGATAAGCAAAATTTTGAAAGCCAAATTTTATACCTTTACGTATACTATGTAACTGACTTTACAGTTGATTCAATAATAACCATCTGATGAAAGCCTATTCCTGTTTTATCTCTTTTTTTCTTTTCTTTTTCATTTTATTAGCGGACATAAAATCACAAGAGCCTCAATGTAAACATGATCAGTTCGTCAAATATCTGATCAAGGAAGGATTTGAGAACGTTGGAGTTAAGCAGGTCAAAAATGATGTCTATGTTTTTTATGAAAATCGGCTATACAGATGGGAAATCGACGGACTCTCTAAAATATTAAATGAAGCTGCCAATTTGTTTCCAGACTCAGCAACTTTACACATTGTTCCGCTGCATTACAGTGTTCCCGTAACGGTAATAAAAACCAAAGTCTCTGAGTATAAAAAAACATTGGCGAATCAAACAGGCAATTACAACGCGCAGAATGTTTTTGATGTTGCACTGGATATTGATTCATTGAATTTAATCAGGAGAGAAATCAAACCTCAAAATAAATCTACCGGCAAAATTGACCTGATATTTCTTCCGGGTTTCAGGGTGCAATTCGGTAATTTTGATAACCCTGTAGAATGGCAATTAAGTATTTCTCCAATCCTACAAACCTCTTTGTGGAAGGGGAATTTACTTACGGCCCAAATATTCATACCCCTCCACAATTCTCTGCAACAGTCATTTGAGGGAAATACCTGGTTGGAAACAGCCACTATTAACCAACTATTCCGTTTGCCCGAAAATGTATTTGTAAATTTCTCTTCGGGTCTTTTTTCTTTCCGTAACAAAATCAACTCGTATGCAGATTACAAACGATATGGTTTTGTATCCGATATCCGGAAATATTTTCTGAATGGCAGGTTTTGTGCCGGAGGATACATGGGACTTACCGGATATATAACCTACAGCAGCGGCTATTTCAGTTACTGGCCCCTTGAAAAATTTAATTTTGCTTTTTATGGTGAGTACAGAAATCCAACATACGACTTTACGACCCGCCTTACCGCCGGCAAATTCCTGTATGATGATTATGCTGTACGCTTTGATCTGTTGAGACAGTTTAAAGAGCTTAATCTTGGATTATTCATCATAAAATCCGAATTTGGAACCGTTGGCGGATTCAATTTCATCGTACCGATCTCTCCGAAAAAATCATTTAAACCCTCATTCTTCAGAGTCAGTCTGGCTAAATATTTCAACTGGGAATTCAGGGAAAGTACTGTCGATCCTTCCGCAGCCACTTTGAATACAAATTACGACTGGAATGAAACTTCCCGTAACCTAAATCCCGACTTTACGAAAAGGCAGCTACTTGTACATTAAAATACAGGATAGTCAAGGTTCAAAAATATCTCATCCTTCTCTTCGTCAGGCTATTTTAAAAAAACTTTGAAATTAATTCCCGCTGCAAAGGAGTCAAAATTGATGGTAGCCAGATTGACAGCAAAGTGTTTCAGGAAAAGATACTGAATCCCGGCATTGACATATCTTGTGTCATACTCAGCATACAAATTCACTGATTTGTGAGGCATATAAGCTATACCGCCAAATATCCCATCCAATTGATAATACAAGGCTTGCATGATAATGGGCGCATATCCCATATGCAAATCCAAACCGGTCAGCTTTTTAGACAAAACAATATAGGTTGCATTAAAATGAACCGTCCCCCATGAGGAGGTTGAAGCAAAATCATTTACACCAACAGCAATAGCAGGCAAGTACTTTTTTTCGTTCAGCAACCTTATTTTCACCATTGGAAAGCGGTCTACCGTATAAGTTGAGTGGTAAGGAATTGGCCTGTTGACTCTCATAACAACCTCAAGAAAAGGCAAAAAAGTTAAACTGATGTACGCCGCCCCTATATTTTTAGTCCCTTCAAAATATTGCTGGTGTCTTTTTTCAAAGTAAGAAACTCCGAAACTTAAAGTGCCGTCATGTTGCATGCGGGCAGTTGGGATGGTTGCGAGCCCTGTGGTACCTGTGAGACATTGGGCATGGACAATTAATGGATCACCAAAAACTGCAATTAACAAGCAAAGAAGGAAAGTCATTTTAGTTTTTCGAAGCATCAATTCTAAGTTTAGTATATCAATACAAAAGAATTAACAATGGTTCCACGAATCAGATGCATGCCTCAAATTCCGGAAAAACAGAAAAGAATAAAAACATACCCAAACAAAACACCCATAATCCAACCTTCTTCTTGGGTTATGGGTGTTTGTAAAAGTAATTTAAATGCCTGGAATAACCGTCACATTCAGAAATTTGATTTATTCAATTGTACAATTTATCAACCCCCTTGATTGTGACAAACTACATAGGATAGTAACACTTTCTGACCTGAAACCGGAATTGTAATATTGCGGGTACGCCACGCTTGCCAAAACCCCGGACAAGTATCGGTCAATACCCAATTTTCCAATGTACATTGCCAGGTAGCCTGAATGTAATAACCTGATTGGGCAAGAAAAACATAATTTTCGCTTACTTTATAAACAGCATCACCAAATCTTGAAGTTAACAACCATGGACCGTAAGGGTCTGCAGCAGCGCCAAATACGTATCGGGATTCATAGGAGAAAGTACCGGAAAGAGCCGCTCCGCAAAGACCGGTTCTTGACTGCAAAGGTGAATTAGTTGTACTTACAAGTTTAATACTAAGATAGTTATCCAACAAATTCCATTTTGAGAAGTGGGTAACCTTATAGTATACAGTATTTCTGTCAGTCGAGTAGTGATCAGGAGTTAATACTTCAACCGTGCCGTCTTTCCGAACATAGTTCAATGTTAATCCACTCTGTTTGGCAATTTTATCGGCTAAAGGCAAATTAGGAGGATACATATCACCAATGTACATATCAATAATCATTGGTTTATCAAAAGTCATTCCTTCGGGTTGGAGATCAAGGGTTTTGACAGGTATCTGGTCCTTTATTACCTCAATACTCTTTAACTGAATTTCATTTACCCCTGCTATATTCATGAGCGGTGCCAATTGTGTGTTTACTGGAACATTGGAGACGGAAATACTTACTGTTGCAGGTTTTGTGCCATCAGCAAGGGTAAAAACCGTGGCCGGAGCAACAGTAGTATTGGCAATTACAGGACTGGAGCCAACCTCTGAATTGGAAGTTGTTGCAATCACGCCCCCTGTTACTGCAGTAATGACGACTGCAGGTGCAGATTTCGTTAAACCTATAGATTGCTTAATAATCATACTGGTTTTGGGGTCTGTGGGTAACGCTACGTAAACCGTTTTCGGCGTTGAGGAAGAATAACCTACCTTCGAGATCGTTATTACATATGTCCCAGCAACTATGTCCTTTAAAACATATGTGTTCCCGGTACTTACCTGGTTTACTGTTGCGGTTGGCGTAACAATGGACAAGCTAAACTGACCGATTGAATCGGTCGTAAAGGAATTCAATGCACTCACTACGAGTTCACGTTTTACGGGTACACTTAAATTTGGATCAGGTGGTACCGGGCTTTTTTTACAGCTGTACACAACAGTAAGCACAATCCCGCATAAGATTAGTGCACCAGCCACTTTAAGACTAAAATTTTTCATATTAAAATTTATTTAGTAAAAATATTAAAATTTATTTAGTGAAATATATTTGGGTTTAGATGTATGTTCGCTTCATGAAAAAATTCATAAAATTATTCTCCCTAGTAAGCAAAAATACTTAAAAAATCAATGACTACATTCACATAAGTGTTAAATAATGTTAATTTTCCAAAGATGGCGCCTCTTGCAAATATTTTACACCCAACCACTTAAGATATATGCACCGCTTTAATTTATAATTATTCCACAGAATCAAACTTAATCATAAAAACCACTACCTCAGGCGTATTTCCGGTTCGCACCGGCGGGCCCCAGGAACCAAAACCGGAGGAGACATAAAAGGTGGTATTTCCTTTCTGTTTCAGTCCCCAGCTAAGTTCATAAATGGCTTCTGTTATGTAATTGAACGGCCACATTTGCCCGTTGTGGGTATGACCGGAAAGATGCAGGTCGGCGCCCACCTCCACAGCCTCTTGCAGGTTAAACGGCTGGTGGTTCATCACAATGATGGGCTTGGAATGATCCAGGCCTTTGGTTAATTCTTTCAGCTCATGCGGATTGCTCTCTCCTCCCATCCTGCGGCTATCGCGGTCATCGCGCCCGACAAGCTGGATGCCGTCGGACAGCGTCACCACTTCGTCCCTCATCACCTTGATATTAATGCTTTTCAGGTAGGGCAGCGTATTCTGAATCCCTCCAATGTATTCGTGGTTTCCGGGAATAGCGTAAACGCCAAGCGGTGTGCTGATCTCCTGGATGTGTTTCCCGAGTTTTTTCCTTAGCACCGGACCGATATCACCGTCCACCAGGTCGCCGCAGAGCAGCACCAGATCGGGTTTCTGTTCATTAATAATCCGGACCAGTTTCAGTTCCTGACGCTCCCCGATCAACGCCCCGAGATGAATGTCCGAAGCCATCAGGATTTTCAGTTCGGTGGCACCGGTCACCTTCTTGTGGATGGTCAGAGGAATCTCTTTAATCCTGGTATTTAAAGCGTTAAAGTAGCCATATACCACGATCAATGTCACAACCCCAATGACCGAATAACCCAGGTTAAGCTTCCCGGCAGGTGAAAAAACAGGCAGAAAATGGAAAAAGTAATTGGCAACTCTCACCAGGTCTATCGCCAGCAGCAACACCAGGAAGTAAAACATGAAAGCCAGCCAGAAAGCACCTACCCGGTAGACCCATTCACTGACAATGGAAGAAGCCGTGCGTTCCCAGAACATTCCGATCATAAAAGACGAAACCAAAGTCCAGAAAATCACAGTATACCACTTCTTTAGCGTTAGATTACAGGAAAATACCAACATCCCCCTTGAAAAAACGTAGTAATTGATGGAGGAATAGATCAGCAATACTACCGTAAAAAATATCATAAAAGTGAGTGTTCTCATATACATTTATTTAGATGGCAAAACTATCAAATATTTTCGGGGTATAAATCCCGTCCGCCCAATTTGATTATATTTGCCGGTAGATACTCAACAAACCAGTTTAACGAATGCGCATTCTGACCGTAGGATTTATTTGTGTTGTCATGTTGCTTATCGCCTGCAACGGTGGTTCACACTGCTACGAATCTACTGACACCCTGATGGTCACCACTTTCACCGGAAATAATGCAAAAAAAATTGGCCCGATTTTGGTCCTTGGATATGGTAAAAAAGCAGTCGGCGATACACTGTATAGCAACCCGGACTCTGCGCTCACCAAAAGAACAGCATTGCCCCTTTCACTGACAGCGGATTCGACAGGTTTTGTCGTTACGGCCAACGGCAGAAGCAGTACTTTTTGGGTAAGGCATACAATGAACATTCAATTAATCTCGCAGAGTTGCGGCTTTGCGCCTTATTACAAACTGGAAGCTACCAAACACAGCATTTTTATTGACTCATTGCATGTGTTCGCTCCGGTGGTAGATCCGAAATCAATAGAATCTTTTGCAGCGAATGGACAAAATATTACGATATATCTTCATCTTACTGCTAATTAGTCCGCTGCTTGGCTTCGGGCAAAAACAGAAAGAAGTGTGGAGGTACGAAGGACCCCGTATCGGGATAGATGTATCCCGTTTTTTGATGCCCTATATCCAAAAATCAACAAAAAGCGGATTTGAGATTCAGGCTGATTATCCATACAAAGGGAACTGGTTTCCTACCGTTGAAGCCGGTTATCTGAGTGTCGACGACAACAATGATAACTTCCACTACACCAACAAGGGACCTTATGCTCGGATTGGGATGGATTTAAATATTACAAAATTCGAATCTCTTGCAGACAACGATCTGGTATTTGTGGGAGTCAGATACGGATTCAGTCATTTTGCCCAGGAAACCCTGGAGGCAAAATACACCAATTATTGGGGAACACTTCATACCTCATTTCCGCAGAATTCCCTGAACGCCCACTGGGGAGAACTGTTGTTTGGAATGAAAGGCGAGTTAATGCCAAATTTCTTCTTCGGCTGGTCGGTTCGTGCTAAATTTCTTTTTGCAATGACCAAAGATCAGCATGTGACCCCCTTTATCATACCAGGATTAGGCAATACTACCTCTGAGGTTCCATTCGATTTTTCGGTAACTGTCTCTTACCGGATTCCGCTTACCAAAACCAAAACAATGCCCAAACCTTTAAAAATGGGAGGTTCAAAAAGCAATGACCCGGATGAGATTGATCCTGACAATCCTGATCAAAACAATCCAAACGGGAACAATCGCTTTGTAGGCGGTTCGCAGGGAAGGGGCGGGCAGAATTTCTAATAATATTCGATTTTCTGTTCGGTCCCTGAGCTTTTCGAAGGGTTCACTTTTGAATTTAACTCCAAAGGAAGCCAAGGCAACTCACAAAGGACACAAAAAAAATCTGTCCGCGGATTTCATAAAACAACACAATTCAGACCACTCTCTAACAGCATATTAAGCGGATTAATTCCTGCACCACAAATTTCACAAATTTCACACAAATAAAAAGCCAAACCACAGATTACGCAGATTATACAAACAAATACCTTTCACTACAAATTAGATCCTTGAATCTTGATTATGTGGTTCTCCCAGTCTCCCTGTCCCTCCTTCTCCGTCGTCAGGTCTCCAAGACCGCGAGTCCCCGTTTCTCCGTTTCAATGTCATATAGTCGTCCAGTCCTCCCGTCTCCGTCTTTCCGTTGTCTCTTCTCCCAGTCTCCCGTTTAGCGCTTCATTTTATCGTTAGCCGGTTCTTCACCATCCGGTTGTTGTATTGTTGCAAAAAGGACTTAAATCGTTGAAAGTGGCGGTTCATCACACTATCCTGTTTTTCAACAAGATTCTGCAGGTATTGCGGATCTTTTTTGTAAAGATAGGCGTTCAAAAGGTTTTTCCCGTCTGATTGAAGGAGGTAATCGCCTTCCATAAACTGGTAATAACCATTGATATAGTTTACAACAAAAGGATTTCCGTTATTTTGGAAACGGTCGTTGCCGAAAGCAAAATAAGGAGCATCGTATTTTAGGTATCCCAATACAGTTGGAAAAACATCGATTTGTTGCATCAGGGTAGAGTCGATACCAACCAAATTGCTGTTGGGACAGTGAAAAATGATCGGAATAGAAAAGAGCCCTGTCGATGTTAGGTACTCTTTGTGGTCGCTCGAAGGGAGCGAATGATCAGCAGTCAGGATAAACAGCGTGTTTTTGTACCAGGGTTGCCTTGAGGCCTCTTTGAAAAACTGCCTCAACGAATAGTCGGTGTATTCGATACACTTGTAAAGGGGGTTAGGTCCGCCTTTAAAGTCGTTCTCATACTTTTTTGGCAGGATGTACGGATGGTGGGAGGACAATGTAAAGACCGATGCAAAAAAAGGCTCCTTCATTTGACCAAAATTACGGGCACAATAGTTCAAAAAAAGCTCATCCGGAATACCCCAGTAACCATCTGAATCTCCTTTGCGCCCGTATTCGTTCTGACCAAAATATCTTCTGACAGAGAGCATGTTGGTGATGGCATCAAATCCCATCGAACCATTGGGTGCACCATGAAAAAATCCGGCATCATACCCCTTCTTTTTCAGGGTGGCTGCAAGTCCTTCCATTTCGTTCAACGAATAGCGCGACAATACAAAAGGTTGAACCAGCGAAGGGATGCCGGCAATTACGGAAGGGATGGCATCAATTGATTTCACCCCATTGGCAAAAGAGTATTTCCAGGTATAGCTCCGGTGTATTAATGAATCCAGGAAGGGAGTATATCCCTTGTAATGCCCATCTTCCAAATCCGGATTCAAAGCCCCGACCACTTCTTTTGTAAAGCTTTCCAGAATGAGCACCACAACATTCATCGGCCTAAAACTGCCAGCCGGATAACCCGCATGAATAGGAGAATAGATTTTTTCTGCCTCTTTTTCATCAAAGAATTTAACCTCTTCAAACACCTTCGCATTGAGGGTCCGGATGATCGAAAAGGGAGTATTCAGTACAATGGCCGATTCTATAGGCTTCTTGACTTTTTCGATGGCGTTACTGATGGTGATGGGACGGGTTGTACCGGTAAATCCGCCGCGCATCCCGGCGATAGTCAGACCCGCAAACAGCAGCATGATCACTGTAGAAACCGAATAAAAAAGGAGATTTGAACGGACCAACCTGCTTTTTTGATGGTCAGAATATATCAGACGCAGGAACAAAAGCATCAAGATAAAAATCAGCAGCAAATACCAGTATTGGACCAATCCGATTAGTCCAATTTTCCAAAGTTGTGACTCATTTTTGAACTCGGAAAAAATACTGAAATCCATCCGGCGAAGAACGTACCTGAAATAAATTAAATCAATAAAATTGGCAACCAGTGCAATTGAATTGGTCACCAAAAAAAGTATCCTGGCGTATTTCTTGTATTGAACGTTGTACTTCAGCCGGATCGGCAAAAGCATGATGAGGATATACAAACTATTGACATAGAGGACTGCCGTTAGATCGAACTTCAATCCAGAAATCAACAACTCCCCCAGATGGCCTTTAGGCATTTGAGGAAAATAGCTGATATTGAACAGGAAAAAAAGCAACCTTTGAACTGAGAAGAGCAGGAATACCATGGACAATCTCCACACTAACATTGAGGGAGCACTATTCACTTTATTTACTAACGATTTCAGCTTCATCCTATTATCAATTTTATTAATTTATTCAGAGTTGATAAAAATACTCAAATTTATTTTCCTTCTAACCGGTCATGATTTAAACAATTGTATTTTAGCACAACATGTGGCGACTGATCAAAACCGTATTTCAAAGTAAGGAGGAATTCATTGTATTCTGCTTACAGCCCGTTGGTGTCTGTCTTTCTTCCGTATCTATACGGCGGTGACCGCTACGCACCCCGTATGTGCGGGGTAGCGGCCTTTGCAGTTAATTGTGCCCCTGAAATTCTTTATTGGGAAATAACAAAAAAGGAGAAAGGCCAATAGACCAAACCCCTTTAATCCTACTGACCTTTCCTCACCATTTAAGCGCCGGTTCTTTCAAAAATTCAGCCGGCTGCGCACAACTGCGTCCGATTTCTGCTTTTCCATTGGTCTAAATACATAAACGACCCCGTATTCTGCAGCCCGTTCCCTTTTAATCTCTTCTGGATAAGCTGCATAATGGTCTTCAACTTCGTTCCAGATATCCAAAATAATTTCATCTGCTTCTGCACGCATGGCAGCCACCTTTTGCGTCCAGCGTACAGTGTTGCTTTGCAGTGTTTTTTGAAAATGATAGGCATCGACAAATTGGTCAAACTTAACTTTAACCACTGCTATGGATGGATTGTAAAGCGGATTCCCTCCATGAAGCAAACGTTGATGTTCTCCTTCGATTACCTTTTTCCCCCATTCCAGCAATTCAGATTCCAGAATCAATGACGGAGATTTTTTGTCGCCAACCATGCCATAAAAATTCCTGACATCAGGTTTCATGTCACCCCGCTGGATTGAGAAATTAAGGATCTGGATAAAATGAGAAAGATATATCCTGGCTTTTTTGGCAGTCTCCAGATAGGATCGGCTGTTTTTATCCTGTTGGTTTCTTGCCAGTTTATGGTGGATCAGGTTTGTTTCAAATATGGGAAAGAAAGCGCGCAGTCGGTTAAGCGTACCGGCGGAGAAGGCAAGTTCCTCAGATGATTTTTTCTGCCCCATCAATATGGCAGTATTGATGGCTCTTAGTCTTGCCTGATCTGTATTTGGTAGTCTTCTATAAGGCATCTTATCGATTTTATGGAAGTATTTCCATCTGACTTGGCGAAGTTAAATATTATCGAAAAAAAATATCCTTTGCATCAGCGATACAGGAAAGAGTTATGAACTATCTTTTGTTAATAAACAAATAACGCTGCCCGGAGACAGCGCTGTTTGTTTTTCAAAACTATCAGGGAGATCCTGAGTTGTAATCTATTCTTCATCGGGTCAGTTGGTGGTCTGGTCCTCAGTCTCCAGTCCTCAGTCTGGCGGTGGTCCAGTCATCCAGTCATCCTGTCGTCCAGTCGTCCAGTCGTCAAGTCCTCCCCTCGTCCAGTCTCCGCTCAGTCCGAGAGTTTAGCGCTCAGATACTCGCGGTTGAGCCTTGCAATATGGGCAATCGAAATGCTCTTAGGGCAGGCAAGTTCACAGCCGCCTGTATTGGTACAACCGCCGAAGCCCAGTTCGTCCATCATGGCGACCATCGCTTTGGCCCGTTTTTTTGCCTCAATTTTGCCCTGAGGCAGCTTCGCCAGCTGCGATACTTTGGCAGCGACAAAAAGCATTGCCGAAGAGTTTTTGCAGGTTGCCACGCAGGCGCCGCAGCCAATGCAGGCAGCGGCATCCATGGCCTCTTCCGCATCGTCCTGGCCTATCAGGATAACATTACCGTCGGGGACACCGCCTGTGTTGACAGATACATAACCTCCAGCCTGTTGTATCTTTTCAAAAGCCGTCCGGTCGACCATCACATCCTTGATGACAGGAAAGGCTGCAGCCCGCCAGGGCTCTACCACGATGGTCTGCCCCTCGTTGAACTTACGCATGTGGAGCTGACAGGTGGTCACTTCAGAATCCGGACCGTGCGCATGGCCGTTGATGTACATCGAACACATCCCGCAAATTCCTTCGCGGCAATCGTGGTCGAAGGCAATCGGATCCTTACCTTCCAGAATCAGTTTGTCGTTCAGGATATCAATCATCTCCAGAAAAGAGGTGCCCTGCGATACGTTTTCGACCTGATAAGTTTCGAAACGGCCTTTGGCTTTCGGATTATTTTGCCTCCAGACCTTTACATATATTTTATTGAGAATTATATCTGCCATTTTGATTGGTTTTTCTGTCTGTCAATTATTTATAACTCCTCTGGGTTAAAGCAATGGTCTCGAATACCAGTTCCTCTTTGTGAAGAACAGGTTCTTTGTCCACACCTTTATATTCCCATGCAGCCACATAAGCGAAATTTTCATCGTCTCGTTTGGCTTCACCCTCTTCCGTGGCCGACTCTTCCCTGAAGTGTCCGCCGCAGGATTCTTTGCGGTTGAGTGCATCGCGGGCCAGTAATTCTCCCAATTCGAGGAAATCTGCAATGCGGCCGGCTTTCTCAAGTTCAGGATTGACATTTTTCAGTTCTCCCGGAACCAGTAAGTCGGAATAAAACTCTTTGCGCAGTTTTTGGATTTCGTCGATGGCTTGTTTCAGTCCGGCTTCGTTGCGCGACATACCGACATGATCCCAGAGGATCGCACCCAGTTTTTTGTGGAAGTGATCAACCGGTGTCTTCCCCTTGATGTTGAAAAGCATTTCAAGCTTGGATACGACTGCCTTTTCCGCCGCCTCAAATTCCGGAAGATTTGTGTCGATTTTCGGGACCATAATCTCATTTCCCAGGTAATCACCGATTGTATATGGCAATACAAAATAACCATCAGCAAGACCCTGCATCAGTGCAGAGGCACCCAGCCTGTTGGCTCCATGGTCGGAGAAATTTGCTTCACCCAAAGAATAGAGCCCCGGAACAGACGTCATCAGGTTATAGTCTACCCAGGTACCGCCCATCGTATAGTGGATGGCGGGATAGATTTGCATCGGTTCTTTGTACGGATCTACATCCGTGATTTTTTCATACATCTGAAACAGGTTGCCGTAACGTTTGGCAATGGTATCCTGGCCAAGTCGTTGGATGGCATATTTAAAGTCAAGGAACACGGCCATTCCCTCCTTGTTTACCCCAAAACCTGCATCACATCGCTCTTTTGCTGCCCTTGAAGCGACATCCCTTGGCACCAGGTTCCCGTAAGAAGGATATCTGCGCTCAAGATAGAAATCACGGTCTTCGTCTTTAATTTCATTCGGTTTCAGCTGACCTTTTCTGAGCTTCTCTGCATCTTCCGGTTTTTTTGGTACCCATACGCGGCCATCGTTGCGCAATGATTCAGACATCAGGGTAAGTTTGGATTGCTGTGACCCGTGAACCGGGATACAGGTAGGGTGAATCTGCACATAACAGGGGTTGGCAAAAAAGGCGCCTTTTTTATAGGCTACCCACGAAGCAGATGCATTGCAGCCCATGGCATTTGTCGACAGAAAATATACATTCCCGTATCCTCCGGTGGCCAATACAACTGCATGGGCGCCATACCGTTTTATTTCACCTGTTATCATGTCGCGCGCTATAATGCCGCGTGCTTTACCGTCGACAACTACCAGATCAAGCATTTCGTGACGTGTAAGCATAGTTACGGCACCTTCATTGATTTGACGGTTGAGCGCTGAATAAGCGCCCAGCAGCAATTGCTGTCCGGTCTGGCCCCTCGCATAGAATGTCCGGCTAACCAATACTCCGCCAAAAGAACGGTTGGAGAGTGTACCCCCATATTCGCGGGCAAACGGAACGCCCTGGGCCACGCACTGGTCGATGATATTGGGCGAAACTTCTGCCAGTCGATGCACATTGGCTTCGCGGGCACGATAGTCGCCACCCTTGATGGTATCATAGAAAAGGCGGTAAACAGAATCATTGTCGTTCTGATAGTTTTTGGCTGCATTGATACCGCCCTGTGCGGAGATCGAATGTGCCCTCCTGGGACTATCCTGGTAACAGAAGGCAGTCACATTGTATCCCAACTCAGCCAGCGACGCTGCAGCTGATGCACCGGCCAGACCTGTACCGACAACGATAACATCCAGTTTGCGTTTGTTGGCCGGACTGACAACTTTAATCTTTTCCTTGTGGCTGGTCCACTTTTCGGCAATTGGTCCGGAAGGTATTTTTGAATTCAGTTCGCTCATATCTTGGTAGCTTTGAAGTTCATTAGAATTTTATCATAAAGTAAAGCGGAATGTAGGAAAACCCTGCAGCAAATAAGATCCCTACCACAACAGCCAAAAATTTCAACCGCTTTAACCAGATCTGGTTGCTGAAACCAATGGTTTGAAAAGCGCTCCAGAAACCATGCGTGATGTGAAGGCCAACCATTATACCACCAGCAACATAAAGCAGGTCGTACCAGCGGCTAAGGAAGAGATTGCTCACCAGGGCGTATGCATTGTGCATTTCCACACCGTCGACAACCACTCCTTTCAGCAGCGGATCGCCTGTAAATTTCATCTTAATCCAGAAGTTTGTGATGTGAATCACCAAAAAGATCAACACCATTCCACCCAGGATAAACATATTTTTTGAAGGCGCCCACCATTTCAGCAATTGGTCGCCATAAGCATAACCTTGCGGACGGGCCCGCATGTTTTCAAGGGTTATCCAGCCCGACCAGATGATATGGATAACGAACCCGATTGCCAGAAGAGGCTCCATAATCCTGATAATCGGATTGGTAGCCATAAAATGCGCAGCAAGGTTAAAAAGGTTTCCGGAATCATCGAAAGTCAGAAACAGATTCAAAGTGAGGTGAATACAGAGAAATGAGATAAGGAAAAGTCCGGTTAAGCTCATTAAGAATTTTCGCCCGATGGAGGCGCTCATGAAACTGCTCATAAAACTTGTATTAATTAATATTAAAGAATGTTCCTATTTGAATATCAACTCAAAAATAGGGGATGGTGCCATGCGAAACAAATTGAACAGCCATAAAGATATAAAAAGATACAATTTATATTCTTTCTATGCACATGAAAATCCATTCCGCGGATTACTTTTACAACTTTCCGGATCTGACATCAAAGTGATAACCTGTCTCTTATAACCTAATATTAATTGACTGAATTTTTAAGAAATTATTAAATCTTGAGGCTAACCTGTAAAAATTGTTAACCTTTGAGCTTATTGACCGTTTATGGGTAAAAAAAAAGCGTTTATGAGACAAATTATATTTCTTCTTTTATTATTGATTTCAATTACTGTTACCGCGCAGCAAACATCCACCTCCATAAAGGGCCGTGTGTACAATGCGAAAAACAATGAACCTGTTGAATTTGCTACCGTCGTGATTCTAAATACGACAACGGGTATCAACAGCGACCTGGAAGGTAATTTTATTCTAAACCAGTTATCCCCCGGATTTTATCAGTTGAAAGTTTCGGCTATAGGATTTAAAACCTACGTTTCTGAAACATTCCGGATCACCAGGGCAGCCGGCGCTGTTATCAACATTCCGATGGAAGAGGATGAAATCCGCCTGGAAGAGATAACCGTACGCCCCTCATTTTTCCCCAAAAGGGATGAAAGCCCTACCTCTCTGCGAACCATTGGCATTGAGGAAATCGAAAAAAATCCGGGCGGTAACAGAGATATTACCAAAGTTATCCAGTCGTTCCCCGGCGTTTCATCTGCAGCCTCTTTCAGGAATGACGTGATTGTCCGGGGAGGCGGTCCCAGCGAGAACCGTTTTTACCTTGATGACGTCGAAATTCCGAACCTCAATCACTTTGCCACCCAGGGAGCTTCCGGAGGCCCGGTGGGAATTATCAACGTTGATTTCGTCAGGGAAGTAAACTTTTACTCCGGCGCTTTCCCGTCGAATTACGGCAATGCCATGAGTTCAGTGTTGTCTTTTTCCCAAAAAAATGCCAATACAGAAAAGCCAAAATTTCGGGCCACGTTTGGAGCTTCCGACCTCGCTTTTTCGTCGGAAGGGCCCATCTCGGAAAAGACTACCTATCTGGCTTCAGTCCGCAGATCTTACCTGCAGCTCCTGTTCAGCGCACTTAAACTGCCATTTCTGCCTACCTATAACGATTTCCAGTTTAAGGTCAAAACAAAAATAAACGATAAAACAGAGCTTTCTTTTATCGGACTCGGGGCATATGACAATTCCGTTCTAAACCTGAAAGCCAATGAAACGGAACAACAACGCTTTATCCTGAGCTATCTTCCCGAAAACAAACAGTGGAACTATACCCTCGGACTGGTGTTGAAACATTACAACGCATCCGGGTTTAACACCTATGTATTCAGTCACAACACGCTCAACAATTTCCAGATAAAATACCGGGATAATATCGAAAACCCCGAAAACCTGATTCTTAATTACGACTCCCGTGAGGGTGAAACAAAATTCAGGTTTGAGCATTACTATCTGTCCAAAACAAAATTCAAATTCAACTATGGCGCTGATTTTCAATATGCACAGTATTACAACAAAACATTTCAGCAAGTTTACGTGTCGAACAGTGTCCAATCCTTTAATTATTTATCCAACCTCGATTTCGTCAAATATGGTTTTTTTGGTCAGGTAGGCAGGGGATTTTTTGATCAGAATCTTTCGCTTTCGTTGGGTTTCAGGGGTGACGCTAACAGCTATTCCTCCCAGATGTCGAATCCGTTCTCCAATCTTTCTCCCCGTTTTTCAGCCAGCTACAAGATTGGACCAAGAACCGCACTCAACTTTAATACCGGACGATACAGGCAGTTACCTGCCTACACTACACTTGGCTTCCGCAACAATAAAGGTGTTTTGATCAACAAAGAGAACGGGATTAAAATGATCGGCGCAAATCACCTGGTTACCGGAATTGAGTTCCGGCCAAACTCAACTACCCAATTTTCGGTGGAAGGATTCTTCAAAGGATACGACCACTATCCTTTCTCTGTAAAAGACTCTGTTTCCCTTGCCAGTAAAGGGGCAGATTTTGGTGTCTTCGGTGATGAGGAGGTAAAATCGACCGGCAACGGGCGAGCCTATGGTGTTGAATTTTTAGCCCGTTTCAAAGATCTCCTCGGTTTCAAAGGCGTCTTAACCTATACCTACGTCAGAAGTGAATTTACCGATATCCGGGGTACCTATGTTCCCTCTTCATGGGATAACCGTAATCTCCTTACCGTCACCGCTACCCGTTCGTTCAAAAAGAACTGGGATTTAGGGTTCAAATGGAGGTTCATCGGCGGTTCACCTTACACGCCCTGGGATATTGAAAAATCATCCGTCAAGGCTGCCTGGGATGCCCAGGGCCGCGGCTACCCGGATTACAGCCGGTTCAACAAAATGCGGTTGGGAAACTTCCAGCAACTTGACCTCCGGGTCGACAAGGCATACTATTACAAGAAGTGGTCGCTGATGTTGTATGCGGACATTCAGAACGCCTACAACTTCAAAGCTGACCTTCCGCCAAGCCTGGTTCAGCAGGCCGATGCCAACGGTATTCCGCTCACCGATCCTCATGACTCATCGAAGTATTTATTGAAATTGATTAATTCATCCTCCGGAACTGTCTTGCCGACGATTGGAATAATGATCGAATTTTAGACCATTTTGCAGTTACAAAATTTTGCCTTAACTTGTATGGTATGAGGAAGTCATGATCCTGAAACAAGCATCATTTCAGCTGTATCCCGGGCAGGTGAAAAACAAAATTGTACATTAAATGCACTTAAAACTTGGAAGTTAGGATTTGATTTTCGTTAATTTGCAAAGTTTTTTAAAAGTCACCGGTTATTTATGTTCACACTATGGAAGAAAATCTGGTCATCGTTGAGTCTCCTGCCAAGGCAAAAACCATTGAAAAATTTTTAGGCAAAGATTACCTGGTCAAGTCCAGTTTCGGACATATCCGCGACCTGGACAAGAAAGATTTCGGCGTTGACCTGAACAACAGGTACGAGCCCAACTACATCGTGTCCGAAGATAAGAAAAAGGTGGTAGCCGAATTGAAGAAAATGGCCAAAACCGCAAAGACCATATGGATTGCATCGGATGAGGACCGCGAAGGGGAGTCAATTGCGTGGCACCTGATGGAGGTGCTTAAACTGGATCCCAAGACTACCAAGCGGATTGTTTTCCACGAAATAACCAAGGATGCCATCCAGCATGCCATCGATCATCCGCGTCACCTGGACAAGCATCTGGTGGATGCGCAACAGGCCCGCAGGATCTTGGACCGACTGGTCGGTTTTGAAATCTCTCCGGTGTTGTGGAAAAAAGTGAAACCATCGCTTTCAGCCGGCAGGGTCCAATCGGTAGCCGTGAGATTAATTGTTGAAAGGGAAAGGGAGATTACCAATACAGAGTCGGTCCCCTTTTTCAAAGTAACTGCACTTTTTGTCGTTCCGGAGAAAACCGGAAAACTCACGCTGCTTAAAGCCGAATGTTCGGAAAGATTTGAGAAGGAAGAAGGCGCTTCGGCGTTTTTACAAAAATGCAGTACAGCGGAATTTGTGATCGGAGATATCGTTACCAAACCAGCCAGGAAATCACCGGCACCGCCTTTTACAACTTCAACTTTACAGCAGGAGGCCAGCAGGAAACTGGGATTTCCGGTATCCCTGACTATGTCTGTAGCCCAAAGGCTCTATGAGGCAGGAAAAATCACCTACATGCGTACCGATTCGGTCAACCTCTCACAAACTGCGCTGAACAGCGCCAAAAAGAAGATCGTTGAATCGTACGGAGAGAAATATGTCAAGATCCGGCACTATAAAACCAATGCAAAAGGAGCACAAGAGGCACACGAGGCGATTCGGCCCACCAATTTCTTTGATGAGGAGACCACAGGATCACCACAGGAGCAAAAATTGTACAGCCTGATCTGGAAACGGACACTCGCCTCCCAAATGGCCGACGCAGAACTGGAGCGCACCAATGTTACGATCAATATATCCAATACTTCCGAGCGCTTCCTGGCATTGGGGGAAGTTCTGAAATTTGACGGTTTCCTCGGGGTTTATCTTGAATCCAGTGACGACGAAAACCTCACTGATGAAGAAAAAGGGTTGCTGCCGCCGCTCGCTGTCAAACAAAAACTGGAAGCGGATTCCATTCAGGCGCTGCAGCGTTTTACACAAAAACCACCACGTTACACAGAGGCAAGCCTGGTAAAAAAGCTGGAAGAGCTCGGCATCGGCAGGCCATCAACTTATGCACCTACCATTACGACCATCCAGCAAAGGGATTATGTCCTAAAGGAAGACAGGGCAGGTACCGAACGGATGTACGTTCAATTGATTCTTAAAGCTGGCAAAATCAGGCGTGAGGAGAAAACAGAGGTTACAGGAACAGAGAAGTCAAAGCTGTTTCCGACAGACATTGGTTTGGTTGTCAATGATTTTTTAATGAAGCATTTCGAACCGATCGTTGATTTCAACTTTACCGCCTCCGTTGAAAAGCAGTTTGACGAAATAGCTGAAGGCAAACTAGTATGGCAGGTAATGATCGACGATTTTTACCTCCCTTTCCACAAGCAGATTGAGGATGCACTAGCCAATTCGGAACGTGCACGGGGAGAAAGGCAGTTAGGGACAGATCCTGTCAGCGGGAAAAATGTAACTGTCAAAATCGGCAGGTTCGGGCCATTTATTCAGATTGGTGAAACTTCTGAAGACGGAACTGAAAAACCGACCTTCGCCAGTTTACAGCAGGGTCAGAGTATCGAGACGATCACCCTTGAACAGGGCTTGAAGCTTTTTGATCTTCCCAGGGATCTGGGTGAATTTGAAGGTAAAAAAGTTACCGTCGGTATCGGCAAATTCGGCCCTTATGTGAAACATGACTCCAACTTTGTTTCATTAAAAAAAGGGATCGACGATCCATATACTGTCCTGTTGGAGAGAGCCGAAGAATTGATCCTTGAAAGAAGGGAGAAAATTTCGAATTCATTGTTAAAGACCTTCCGGGAGGATCCTGATATCCGGATTTTACAAGGTCGCTGGGGTCCATATATCTCCTACAAAAAACAAAATTTCAAATTGAAAAAGGAGCTCCGTCCCGATCAGCTGACCTATCAGGTCTGCAAAGAGGTCATTGATACGGAGCTGAAAAAGCCTAAACAAAAAAAATCGAAATAGAATTTACTCCTGCCGGGCTATTATTGCCGAAAGTTTTTTTATTTTGTAGGTAAAACCAAAACTTATGTTGAGGGAACTCATTACACCTGCCAAAGCATTACCGGTAGTCAAAAAATTCTCGGGAGACAAAGACCAACTTGGAACTTTGCTGAAGAAATCAGTTTGGAATGATTCGGATTTGCCAGATGCTGTGATCCTTGGGATTGCTGATGACCGGATCTCAACGGCTTCTTTTACTGACTCTTCCGACACACTAAGGGAGCAGCTTTATCAGCTCAAAGGATTTTCCGACACTTTCCGGATAGTCGATCTTGGTAATGTAAAGACCGGCAAGGAGGTTGCAGATACGGTTGCAGCAATCCGTGTCATTGCGGAAGAAATCGCTTCCACGGGAGTCCCTCTTCTTTTTTTAGGCGGCAATCAGCTAATTACTGGTCCGCTTTTGGCCGGAATGGACAAAAAGGAGGCAGTATTAACCGTAATTGACGACCGAATAGACTGTTTAACCGCGGATGAAGGTGCCGGCGATGATGTATTCCTGAGCGACCTGTCAACAGAAGCTATAGTCAATGTGATGGCCATACAGTCTTTCTTCGTATCACCTGAGCGAAAAGAGAGTTTTACCGAGGAATTTAATGGTTCACTTTTCACGTTGGGCGAATTGAGACAGGGTATCCGGGAGATGGAACCCTATTTGAGGGAGACCGATCTCGTCAGTTTCGATTTTGGATCACTCAAACTGTGTGAAGCACCCGGTCAAACCAGGAATTCTCCGAACGGGCTAACAGGAGAAGAGGCTTGTCAGATTGCCTGGTATGCCGGAATATCCACCAATCCCGGTTGGTTCTCCATATTCGGATATGATCCGTCCAAAGATCCCGACAGGATCGGAGCTATGATGGCGGCTCAGATTGTCTGGTATTTCCTGAACGGGAAATCCAAAAAAATAGACGAAGTGCCTCAGGATGAAGCCATTGATTTCATGCATTTTGTTGTTCAGATTGAAGGCATTCCCGAACCTGTTACTTTTCTTAAACATCCTGTTTCCAAGCGATGGTGGATGGAAGTACCTTCGCCCGATTGCGATCTCTTTCCGCTCCGCATTCCCTGTTCAAAAAAAGATTACCGAAAAGCTTGCAAGAATGAAATTCCCGATAGGTGGTGGTGGTCATTCAATAAAAGTTACTAGTTTATGAAATTTTCCAGACTTTTGTTGATTTTGTTAAATATATGTACATTCGCATCGTATGCACAGCAGGATCCGCAGATCAGTCAGCACATGTTCAACCATCTGATGACTAATCCCGGGTATGCCGGAAACAACGGATTAATTGATCTCTCTTTGCTGAGCAGGCAACAGTGGGTTGGCTTTCCGGGTGCACCGGTTACTACTGTTTTTCAGCTTGATGCATCTGTGAAACTAATCGGAGATGCGGATGGTTTGGGGTTGACGGTAGTTAAAGATGCTATAGGATACGAAAATAATGTCTCTTTCGGACTGAATTATTCTTTCCGTTTTCGGCTTGGGCAAGGTCTGCTTGGATGTGGTGCCTCTTTGGGCATGATGAACAAAAATCTCCGTCCGGGCTGGACTGATTCGAAAGGCAGTGATCTTGTAGACGGATCAGATCCGGCTTTGCCAAAACAGGAGGTAAACGGAATTTTGACAGATATCGGAGTTGGACTGTTTTACAGGCACAAGAAATACTATTTGGCGTTTTCTTCCCTGCATCTGACACAGCCGTCTTTTTCTTTTGAAGAAGCGGGACATTATTCGTTGAAAAGACATTATTATTTGACCGGTGGTTATAACCTAGAACTAAACGACGACCGTTTCACCGTCCTCCCTTCGTTCTTTATTAAATCGGATGGAACAACTTCTCAAATAGATTTGGATTTTTTAATTCAATACAACAAGAGGTTTTGGGGAGGTATAGGATACAGGAACAAAGATGCAATAGTAGTATTTACAGGCTTTGAGATGATGAATGGTTTAAGAATAGGGTATTCATATGATTTGAATACTTCAGTTTTATCACATTATAATTCGGGTTCTCATGAACTTTTTCTCTCTTACGCTGTTCTTTTAAATAAAAATAAAGGTCAAAAAACCAAAAGTGTGAGGTTTTTATAACTTTGAATTGAATATAAAGTGGTTCACAAGATATGAGTCGAACGATAAAACGATTGTTTGCTTATGGCAGTTTGTCATTAATGCTGCTTGTTTCCGGATGTCACAATTCCGGAAACGGTGAATTGGTGGGCGTTCAAAAACGCGGAAAGTACCTGGAGCCTACGCCGCAGGGGATGGTATTAATACCCGGAAGGAGTTTTAATATGGGGCCGTCTGACCAGGATATAACGGGAGTTGTATCTCCTACCCGTACGGTAGACCTGGCCACCTTCTGGATGGACGACACGGAAATTACCAACAACGAATATCGCCAGTTTGTTTACTGGGTGCGTGATTCAATCGCCAGAGATCTGCTGTCACAAAAATATCCGGAGTTTAAACCTACTACAACCCGAAAGGGTGATCCTATTGATCCTCCAATCCTCGACTGGGGCGTCAAGCTCAATTGGCGTAAGCCAACATATGTTGCTGACCTTGAGCAACTCTATTACGACAAGAGCGAAAGGATTTTCGGGAAAAAGGAGATTGACGTCAGGAAACTCAATTACAATTATTATTGGGTAGATCTTCAGCAGGCAGCTTCCCGCCAGAATTCCTACAATTACATTAAGCAGACCTATAGCGGAAACGTAATGGATGTAAATGGCAAAGTTGTTCCGATACAGAACCGCTCCAGTTTCGTCATGTCCGAATCTGTCAATATTTATCCCGATACTTTGGTCTGGATACGTGATTTCACGTATGCATTCAATGATCCTATGGCCAAAATGTATTTTTCACATCCCAGTTTCGACGACTACCCGGTTGTCGGGGTAAACTGGAAGCAGGCAAAAGCCTTTTGTATGTGGAGAACCGCATTTAAAAACAAAGCGCTCACCGACAAGGGTGATTATGAAGTTCAGGATTACCGTCTTCCCTCGGAAGCAGAATGGGAATTTGCAGCCAGAGGCGGATTGGATAATTCGATGTATCCCTGGGGAGGTTACTATACGCGGTCCAGAACCGGGTGTTTTCTTGCGAATTTTAAACCGATGCGCGGAAACTACAGCGACGACGGAGGGAAAGCATCCATCAAAGTGGCAACCTACGAGCCTAACGGGTACGGATTGTATGATATGGCTGGAAATGTGGCAGAATGGACGATTACAGCCTACGATGAATCTACTTATAACTTTATGCACGATTTAAATCCAAACTTTGAATACAATGCACTACCCGACGATCCTCCGACCATGAAACGTAAAGTAATCAGGGGTGGTGCATGGAAAGACATCGCATTTTATATCCAGGTAGGTACACGTACTTTTGAGTATCAGGATACCGCCAAATCTTATGTCGGTTTCAGATGCGTGCGTTCTTCGTTTGGCGACGAATTTTAAACAATACAAAAAAAACGTAATATGGGACTTGCGGAATTGACACACTCTCAAAGATGGAGATCAACGATGAATTACTTCTACAGTATCGGCGCATCGGTCGTACTATTGGGAGCTCTTTTTAAGCTGCAACACTGGACGGGCGGAAGTACAATGCTCATGATTGGTATGTCTTGTGAAGCATTGATCTTCTTTCTTTCAGCATTTGAACCAATGGTTGAAAATCCGGATTGGACGAAAGTTTATCCCCAATTGAAACCGGATTTCGAATTTGAAGAATTAGACGAATATCAGGCTATTGGAAAGACCAGCTCCTCCTCAGGTTTTGATGATCTGTTGGAAAAAGCCGAAATTACACCGGAAATGCTGACAAAGTTAAGAATAGGTTTACAGGATCTTACCAATACAGCTAAAGGCATATCCGATATTTCGAGCGCTTCGCTTGCAACTGACATGTATGTTAAAAATATGGGCAACGCCGCACAGTCGATGAATATCTTTTCAGAAATAAACAACAGAGCTTCAGCATCTGTGGAGCGGTCGCTCGGTGACCTGGTGCACAGCTACGAACACTCTTCGAAACTTATCTCCGGCTCATCACAGGAGCTGGCAGAGAGCTTTGCCGATTCAACAAAAAAAATCAACTCGCAACTCGCATCTACCAGCGAAAAACTAACGGTTTCCTACAAAGAATTTACTGACTCTTTACACAAAGATATTGCTGCCATCAACGAAAACTCTAAAAACTATTCAGGCGAGATTTCTCGGATTAATGCAAGTATGTCAACATTAAACTCCTCTTACGAAGTTCATCTTCAGCATGTCAAAAAGCTTACTGAATCGTCCGGGAAAAGCGTGACTGATCAGGCTGGTTTGCAGCAAATGATCAATGAAACCCTGGAAGAGGCTAAAAAATATCAACAATTGACTGAGCGGATGAACAAAAATCTGGATGCTTTAAACCAGGTTTACGGGAATATGCTGGGCGCAATGAATATCAAAGGTTAATTTAATCAATTCGCTGACCAAATGAGTGTAAAAAACTGTCCGGAAACACCCCGGCAACGAATGATCAGCCTGATGTACCTGGTATTAACGGCTATGCTGGCACTCAACGTCGATAAGTCTGTTGTAGATGCATTCGCGGTTGTTGACCGTGGTTTCATGGAAACCATCAAGAACTTCAACAACAAGAACCAGAGTGTATACAACCACTTCAACAACGCTGCCCTCGAAAATCCCCAAAAGGCGGGAGAATTGAACCGTACTGTTCTTAAAATTAAAGATCGGACAGACTCCCTCTACAATTACATCACCTATTTTAAAGAGATGATCGTTAAAAAGGCAGATGGTCCGACCGGGAGAACGGATAGCGTTGTTTACAAGGAGGACCTGCAATACGCTGAAGAAATAATGATTACCAAAGGAAACGCGAAATTACTGAAAAAGGCCATTGAGGAATACCGTCAATTTGTACTCTCAAAGATTGATCCGAGTGAAACTGCTTTAATATCATCCATTGAGAAAAATCTTGATACTTCAAATCCGCCAGGAGTGGAAGGTAGTACGCCTACCTGGGAAAGCAGCAAATTCCAGGGTTACCCGCTGATTGCAGTGATAACACTTATGTCAAAAATGCAAAGTGATATCCGCAACACCGAAGCGGATGCGATTGCCTATTATTACACCAAGATTGATGCTTCCTCTTTTAAATTCAACAAACTGAAAGCGCAGGTCATACCCAAATCGGATTATGTTCTGGTGGGTGATGTTTACGAAGCCAAGGTTTTTATTTCTGCTATAGATACTACTGCTATTCCGGACATTGTTGTTAACGGAAATAAACTTCCCATCGCACCGGGTGAGAACGAAGGTATTTTCAAGGCCAACGCCAATGCCGAAGGATCTTTCAAATGGAAAGGCATCATCAACTTCAAAAATCCCAACGGGATGATCGTGCAATATCCATTTGAACATGAGTACCAGGTCGCTAAACCATCTTCGACGATTTCACCGACCAAAATGAACGTACTGTATGCAGGCTTGCCAAATCCTGTTTCCGTATCCGTACCCGGAATCTCTTCAAGGGATATTGAGGTCACCATGACAAACGGACGGATAGAGCGGACAGCAGACGGATTTTTGGCTTATCCGGTAAAAGCAGGGGAAAAAACTGTGATCACTGTTCGTGCCACGGTAGATAAAGCGATAAAAGAAATGGGATCCATGCTCTTCAGGGTGAAAATCGTTCCGAAGCCTCAGGCTTCCGTAGCAGGAAAAAGCGAAGGATTTATCACTAAAAATGAAATGGTCGCAGAACAAGGAGTATTTGCGGAAATTCCGGAATTTGATTTTGACATGAAATTCACGGTACTTTCATTTACCGTCTCTGCCTCTCAGGGCGGTTTCGTGAATGAAGTAGCTACCACCGGAAACAAGTTCTCTCAGCAACAGAGAGATGTATTCAGCAAACTGACCAAGGGAAATCGTGTATACATTGACAATATCGTCGCAAAAGGGGACGACGGGCTCACCAGAACCTTGTCTCCGCTCAGTTTTAAAATTAATTAGGTCATGAAACACAAACTACTTTTCTTTTTGATCCTTCTCGCAGGCATATTTACCGGCAGTTCTCTGATGGGTCAGGGGATAGAGGATCTTGTCAAAAACAGAAATAATGGTGCATACGATAAGAAGATCACCATCGAACGCAAACCTGCAGTGCTGCCTGGTGTCAGGGAGGCAGACGTTATTTGGTCCAAAACCGTTTGGCGGCTGATCGATATGCGGGAAAAGGTGAACCAACACTTCTATTTCCCGACACGCGAGATCCAGGGACGCAACAATCTGGTCAACATCCTTTTAAAAGGAATCAAGGATAATACCATTACAGCTTTCAATGCTCCTCCCCAGGATGACAACGAATTTCTAGAACCTGTCAGCTATGATGAAGTAAAGAAAAAATTTGGCGGAACCTCCAAGACGATCCAGCGAAGAAATTTCGAAACAGGCCAGATGGAAGATGTGACTATCCAGCAAGAGATGTCAACTGATGACGTGAAGCAATTGATGGTCAAAGAAATATGGTATTTCGACAAACAAAAATCCTCCCTGCAGGTCAGGATACTGGGTCTTTGTCCGATCAAAATATGGTACAGGGATGCTGACGTCGAAAAGCAGGATCTGCAGCGCATGAAACTATTTTGGGTCTATTACCCCGAAGTCAGAACACTCCTGGCTAAAAATGAATCACTCAACTCAAGGAATGGTGCCAGAAACTTCAGTTTTGATGACCTTTTCCTGATCCGGAATTTTGATGGCTTTATCGTCAAAGAGGAAAATGTATTCAACAACAGGGATGTCATGCAATATGCTTCCGACGAGTATGCATTAACGGAATCAGACCGCATCAAAAACATGATCTTTAATTACGAGCAGGATCTCTGGGAATACTAAGCTTACAAAGGATAAAGGATAAAGGATAAAGGATAAAGTGGCATTTGTGCCGGGATCAGAATTTACTCATTTATCTTAAAATTCTTAAAGTAGGAACCTTTTATCTTAAAATTCATTAAAGTAGGAACGCCGCAAAGTTGATTGCGGCGTTCTTACTTTATCCTTTATCCTTTATCCTTTTTTGCTCCCTTTATCCTTTTTTCCCAAACAGTTCCCGCACCAGTTTCTCCACACGTTCGATCTGGTGAATTTTTATCTCAAAGCGGGAGAAGTCTACCCCTTTGTTGTATTTCGAGATGTAAATCTCTTTAAATCCCAGTTTCTGTGCCTCTGCAATACGCTGTTCCACCCTTCCCACCGGACGTATCTCACCGGTCAGTCCGATTTCTCCCGAAAAGGCAATTCCTTTGTCAATGGCTATGTCGAAATTTGAAGAGAGGATCGCACAAATTACGGCAAGATCCATGGCCGGATCATCGACTTTTAAACCCCCTGCGATGTTCAGAAAAACATCCTTCACCATCAGTTTAAAACCTGCCCTCTTTTCGAGCACTGCAAGCAGCATGTTCATTCGCCGGAGATCATAACCTGTTGCCGACCGCTGCGGTGTTCCGTAGGCAGCCGACCCTACCAGCGCCTGTACCTCAATCAGAAAAGAGCGCATCCCTTCGATGGCCGCAGCCGTAGAAGTTCCGCTCAGTCCTTCGTTGTGCGAAGAGAGCAGCATCTCAGAAGGATTACTCACCTCACGCAGTCCGGTTTGCTGCATCTCATAAATTCCCAACTCAGAGGTTGATCCGAAACGGTTTTTCACAGACCTGACGATCCTGTAAAGATGGTTTCTGTCTCCTTCAAACTGTAAAACCGTATCTACAATGTGTTCCAGTACTTTTGGCCCGGCAAGGCTCCCCTCTTTGTTGATGTGACCGATCAGAATTACAGCAATGTTCCTGGCCTTGGCCAGTTTCATGATGGCAATGGTGCATTCCCTGATCTGCGTTACGCTGCCGGCAGTTGATTCGATCGCTTCACTGCTTACAGTCTGGATGGAATCGATGATTACCAGGTCCGGCGACTCTCTTTCGATGTGCATTAGCACAGATTCCAGGAGCGTTTCACACAGGAAAAGGCAGGCAGGATTGTTTCCGTCCAGCCGCTCAGCACGCATCTTCAGCTGCTGGAGACTCTCTTCTCCGGAGATATAAAGTACTTTTCTGTTTTTGAGTTGTAAGGCAATCTGGAGAACCAGCGTCGACTTTCCGATCCCCGGTTCACCACCGAGTAGGATAAGCCCTCCCGGCACCATTCCGCCGCCCAATACCCGGTTAAACTCCGTGTTTGATGTGTCGATCCTCGGCATTTCCAGCAAATCAATCTCATCCAGCGTTACAGCCCTCGCAGACGATTGCGCCCCGGACTGAAAAGATTGGTTTCTGGCCGGCATAGACACCTCTTCTACAAAGGTGTTCCACTCTCCGCAGGACGTGCAATGTCCGATCCATTTGGGTGAGGCGAATCCGCAACTCTGGCAGACGTATGAAGTTTTGAGCTTTGCCAATTTTATACCAACCTGTTGGTTTCTGTATCAGGGAATATAATAGAAGGTTTAAATGTCTTTGCCTCTTCAAAATCGATGGATGCGTAGGAAACAATGATGACAATATCTCCGACCGCCGCCTTTCTCGCGGCAGGGCCGTTAAGAATAATATCCCCGGATTTTCTTTTTCCCCGGATCACATAGGTTTCAAACCGCTCTCCGTTGTTGATATTGACTACCTGCACCTTTTCGTTTTCGATCAGGTTAGAAGCATCCATCAAATCTTCATCAATAGTTATACTTCCCACATACTGAAGATCGGCACCCGTAACCGTCACTCTATGGATTTTTGATTTGCAAATTTCTATAAACATCTGTAATATTGTTATTTGTCAAATACAATGTTGTCAATTAATCTGATAGAGCCGGCAAAAACCGCTATACAGCCTACTTTTACGCCACTTTGCTCCCAGTTAGAAACGGCCTGAAGCGTTGTCTCATCCACAATTTCAAAATATTCCACCCTCAGGAGTTCAATCGCATTTATTTTTCCAATTACACGCTGTATTACTTGTTCCGGACCAAGATAGCCTGCCTCGGATCGTGCCTCCTGCAAGATACGGTAAATTTGAGGAGCAACAGCGCGATGTCCGGGAGCAAGCAGTAAATTTCGTGAACTCATGGCCAATCCGTCTGCCTCCCTGACAATTTCACAGGCAACGATATCCACAGGAAATTTCAGCATGGCAACCATATTTTTAATGATTGATAATTGCTGAAAATCTTTCAACCCAAAATAGGCCCTATCAGGCTTTACAATGTCGAAGAGTCTGCTGACTACCTGCGCTACCCCATTGAAATGACCAGGTCTGAAGCGCCCTTCCATCACAGTTTCCAAAGCTCCGAAATCAAACTTCCTGGTATCCGGTTCCGGATAAATTTCACTTACATCCGGTGAAAAAAGGTAATCACATGCCAATGCAGAGAGCAAATCAGTATCAGCTTCAAGTGTTCTGGGATAATTTTTCAGATCATTGGGGTCATTGAACTGATTGGGATTGACAAAAATTGAGACTACCACGCGGTCGTTCTCTTTTGCCGCACGGTCCACCAAAGAGAGGTGGCCCCGGTGTAAGGCGCCCATAGTTGGCACAAAGCCTGTCGAAAGTCCCTTCAGCCGGTCCTGTTCAAGGGCTTCGTCCAAACCTTTAATCGTCTTGAAAAGCTCCATTTTTACTTCAGATCAACATGCAAAGTAAATAAATAAAAGTGACTAAAGTGAACTAAAGTGAGCTAAAGTGACTAAAGCTAAGGCCAGAAAAATAATATATCTCCAAACTAAGTTGCCCGACAATATGGAGTTTAGAACTACTTTAGGCACTTTAGTTCACTTTAGTCACTTTAGTTCACTTTCCTCTCTTTCACTTAGTTTAACTTTTAGCATCCTTCAATAGGTTGAAAGTTGCGGAAATTTTATATATTTTTGCAAAATATTTAAGTTAAAGGAATGGAAAAAAAGAAGGTTCTATTTATCTCACAGGAAATCACACCTTATCTGCCTGATTCGGAGATTGCCGATATTGGCCGATATCTGCCGCAGGGGATACAGGAACGGGGAAAAGAGATCCGTACCTTCATGCCACGTTTCGGAAATGTTAATGAACGAAGAAACCAGCTCCATGAAGTAATTCGATTATCCGGAATGAACCTGATTATCAACGATAATGATCATCCGCTGATTATCAAGGTAGCATCCATCCAGGCTGCAAGAATGCAAGTATATTTCATCGACAACGAAGATTACTTTCAAAGAAAATATTCGCTGAAAGATGAGAACGATGTCGAGTTCGACGACAATGATGAACGTGCAATTTTTTTCGCAAGAGGTGTGCTTGAGACAGTTATAAAACTCCGTTGGTCACCTGATATCATTCATTGTCATGGCTGGTTCACAGGAATGGTGCCTCTTTTTGTTAAGAAAACATACAAAGACAATCCATTGTTTGCCAATACACGTATCGTATATTCTGTTTACGATGATCATTTTGATAATCCACTGAATGGCGAGATGGCCCGGAAAATTGCCGAGGACGGCATTGATCTGGCTGATATCTCCGTCATCAACGAACCAACTTTTGAAAATTACAGCAAGCTTGCGCTTAATTATTCAGATGCTGCCATCAAGGGAAGTGAAGTGATAAACAAGAACATTGAGCAGCACATCAAAGATTCAGGAATGCAATTTCTCGACTTTCAGCCGAAAGAAAGTTACATCGATTCCTATTTCGATTTTTACAATAAAATTTTATAATTTGCGCCGATTTTACTAAAAAGTTGATTCCATTGAAAAATCGAAATTTTGAAGCAATCTGCCTTGTAGGGGCTTTATTTATAATCTCTTTCATTTTCACAAGCTGCAAAAACGGGGACGAAAGTCTGGGCAAGAATCTATTGCCGGGTAGTGCTGTAGTGTATAGCAGAAACTACTTTGAGTCTGGGACCATTCAGTCATATACTTATACAGATGACAAAATCAGGGTAGATCATCCTGCATACAACTTCGTCGGCAGTTTCAATGATCCGCTATTCGGAAGAACCGAGAGTGGTTTTGCAGCGCAATTCCGTCTTAGTTCAAATCCTGTTTACGATCCCACAGCTACCCTTGACTCCCTGGTTTTAAGACTGACATACAAGCAGCTTTACGGCGATACTTTGACCAAGCAGACCCTGAAGGTTTATGAACTAAACGGCGACCTGGATTACGATGCCAAATACCTGTCATCGTTCAACCTAAAATCTTTAGTCAATGCCAATCCCATCGGATCTGCCAGTTTTATCCCGAAATTCAGAACCGATTCAGCGAAAACAGATACTACTGTCCAGTATGTTCGTTTCTTGCTGGATCCCGCCATCGGAAACCGCCTGCTGAAAATGGACTCGCTGAAAATGATCTCTAACGAGGAATTTTTAAAATATTTCAAGGGTCTTTATGTAGAATCTGTACCTGTTAGCAAGAAAGGGACACTTGTGGGTCTGACTGTTGCCGGGACAGGCATGGGACTCTATTACCACACGGCAAAAAAGGATTCTCTGTTTTTCTCGTACAATGTTACTTCCAATTCGGCCGATGTTGCAGCCTATTCGCACGATTACACAAAAAGCATTTTCGGAGCACGCCTTAACCAGGATGTTATCCAGGATACACTGACCTACCTGCAGCCAACCGGAGGAACCAGGGTTAAGATCAATATCCCCTCCTTATCTAAGTGGAAGGACTCGACGCGGTATGTCATAAGCAGGGCTTCTATCATATTTTATGTCGATACCCTGACTACTGACTTCCGAAGGTATGATTTACCAAATCGCCTGTACCTGAAATACATGGATGCCACCGGCACTGAAGCTTTCCCGAAGGACAGCCAGTTATCCGCCATCTATTACGGTGGGGCTTATGATGCCAATACTGCAAGTTATACTTTTAATATAACCAGGCACCTTGAACAAATTATCAAAGGAGAGATAGCAAGTACGAGCTTTTATCTTGTACACGCTAACCGGAATGGATCTGCGAACCGTGTCGTTCTGAAGGGGGGTAACAGTTCCCGGCCAATTCAGCTGTTTGTGAAATATACGCGGTACGAATAATCACAACGGGATTGCTTTTAACAATTGCCGGCAATTGGTCAAATGGACGGTTTGTTTAAGCGGAAAATTCAAATTTATACCAGACGGACTGTGGCAAAAAAGTTATTAAATAACATTGTTTCCCTGTTGATCATATTGGTTCTGATCTATTCATGCGCCAATATGGGAATGCCCAAAGGCGGCCCAAAAGACAAAACACCTCCTGTCATAGTAAAAAGCTCACCTGAATTCAACCAGCTTAATTTCAAGGATAGCAAGATCAGAATTACTTTTAATGAATTTGTTATACCAGAAGATCTCAATGACAAATTTATTATTTCTCCTCCTACAACAAAAAGACCGACTTTCAGAACCAAGGGAAAGGCGCTTTTAGTTGACCTGAATGAAAAGTTACAACCAAATACCACCTATTCGCTGGATTTTAAAGATGGCATTGTCGATAACAACGAGAAAAATAAATACAAAAATCTTCGGATGGCCTTCTCTACCGGCCCTGATTTAGATACACTGAGGATTGTCGGATTTGTCAGGGATGCCTATACCCTGGAACCATCAAAAAGCTGCTATATCTTGCTCTATAAAGGCACTTCCGATACCCTTGTACACAAATCCCGGCCTGATTATGTCGGGAAAACAAATTTTCAGGGATTCTTTGCCATCACGAACTTACCTGCTGCGAGCTACATGATTTACGCACTCAGCGACATCGACAACAACCTGAAATATACTGCAGGAGTTGATTCCATCGCCTTTCTGGACAAACGCATTTCACCTACTGCCGAATTCGAACCTAAACGGGATACAGTTGTTACCGGTGCCGATACCTTGGTTGTACTGGGTAAGACAAGATTTTATCCCGACCCGTTGAATTTTTCGCTTTTCTTTGAGAAAGGATTCGACCTGAGCCTGGATAAATATAACCGCACCAGCCGTCAGACAATTGACCTAACATTCACCGGGTCAACGGCAGATACCTTCAACATCGAACTGCTGAATGTCCAGCCGAAAGGCGAATGGAAACTGATAGAAACATCGAGACATGCCGATACACTGAAAGTATGGATAACTGATTCCCTGGTATATAAGAGAGACACACTGGCACTAAAGCTGTCCTATCTTCAACAGGACAGTTTGGGCGTTTTTTATACCAAAAAAGATACGATTAAACTCTATCTCCCGGAAGATCTGGCCAATAAATCAGAGAAAAACAAGCGCAAAGAGCGCAAAAAAATAGTAGAAGAGCCGAAAAGTGTTCCACTCTCATCCAATGCCGGAGCAAACTTTGATACCTACAAGTCTATCCAAATCGAATCACCCGAACCGGTTTTCTCCTTCGACAGTACCAAGGTCAGACTCTATGTAAAAAAAGATACTACCTATTATAAAGTCTCTCCGAAAGTTTTGCCAGACAGCACAAATCACAGGAGGTTTGTGGTCGCTTTCCCTTGGGAATTTGGTACAAATTACAGGCTGACGATTGACTCTACTGCCTTGCATACAATTTACGGGCTTTACGGGAAAGAGTTCAAAAGTGATTTTAAAACCCAGGAAGAGGAGCATTACGGAAAAATTATCTATACCATATCCAATGTCAAAGGTCCGACCATTGTTCAGTTACTGGACAACAGCAAAGAAGAAAAAATCCTGAAAAACATAAGAATCGATAAAGACCAGGAGATTACGTTCTCTTTCCTTGAACCAAATAAATATCTGTTGAAAGCTATTTTCGACAAGAACGACAACGGAGTATGGGATTCAGGTAACCTGAATAAAGAACTGGAGCCTGAAGAGGTCTGCTATTATCAGGCTGTAATTAAAGTACGCTCCAACTGGGACAGCAAAAACACCTGGGCACTGCCGGATCCTATCAGTTTCAGAAAAAAAATCATCGACGAAGAAGTAGAAGCTGAAAAACTGAACAAAAAAAACAAGAAGAAAGTACCACCAAAAACAAACATTTTTTAAATAAATAAAATTATAATTATGGCAAGTATCAGACAACTGAAAAAGGAGATAGAATTTTTATCCTCCCAATTAATCGGTGACTGCATCGATATTGTACAATCCTTTAATGGTAAGGAACTCGAGGCAATGGCGGTGATCGACGAAATCGTCGCATTACACAACAGCACGGTTGATAAGATCAACAATCCTGACGGAAAAGATAATCCCAAGCTGGTAAAAGGATTCTATCAGAACCTGAAGAAAGAATATGTCGCAGGGATCAACGAAGCTTACAAAAGACTTGAAGATCTCGTTAAATAGAAAAACTGACGGGGTGACTCAAAGTCACCCCGTCAGTTTTTCTATTTAACGCTCACCATCTTGTCCTTGCTGTTGATGGTTTTCACGGCTTCCTGCAAGGTATTATCGACGGTACTGATAATCGAATAGAATCCCTCTTCCCCGATGATATTCCGGGCGATATAAGCCATTAACTGAGTTTCGATAATCTTACCCGAGGCTTTGATTCCGGCTTCATTTCCGGCCACCCCATTTTTATCGGCATACTGCAAAAATTCATTAAATATGGATTTCTTGCGCAGAAAGTCTGAAAATTCTGTTCCTGATTTCAGATGTGATAGCTCTTCCCTGTGTTTATCGGCATAATCAAATGCGTATTGATAGACAAGTCCTTTTTGCATAAGCTTGAACAAATAAGCAGAATTTCCTGTGGTATCGGCAGGAATGAAAATATCGGGCATAATTCCTCCGCCGCCGTAAACAACCCGCTTCAGGCGCGTGTAGTACTTCATGGTATCAGCCATATGAATGCTATCTTTTTGTTCAAATTCCCCATGGGCATATCTTCTGGTGATATCGGCATAATAGTCGTCCGCACCTTTGAGGTAAGACTTTTGAATACATCTTCCCGAAGGAGTGTAATATCTGGCTACCGTCAGCCGGATGGCTGATCCGTCATAGAAAGGAATCTGCTCCTGTACAAGTCCTTTGCCGAATGTTCTCCTGCCGATGATCGTTCCCCGGTCGTTATCCTGGATGGCACCTGCAAAGATCTCACTGGCTGAAGCAGAAAACTCATCCACCAGGATCACCACTTTTTTTCCGAAATATCTGCCCCGGATTTCTGAAGTAAATACTTTTTTCGGCTGCGTTCTTCCGGCAGTATAGACAATGAGTTCACCCTTGTCGAGCAATTCATTCACCATCCGGATAACAGAACTCAGGTAACCTCCGGGATTCCCGCGCAGATCTATAATCAGCTGCTCTGCTCCGCCGCTATCCAGTTTGGCCAAAGCAGCCATAAATTCCTCATAGGTTCTCTCGGCAAAACGTCCGATTTTCACATAGCCTGTTTTGTCGTCGACCATGTAGGAGACATCCACGCTGTAAATAGGAATATCACCTCTGGTAATGTTAAAACTCATCAAATCAGGCATTCCCTTGCGGGATATTCCCACTTTGACCTTGGACCCTTTTGGACCGCGGAGTTTTTTAAATACCGTCTCGTTTTTGATGCTCTTACCAACAAGGGTCGAATCTTCTACTTTGACAATCCGGTCGCCTGCACGGATACCCAGCTTCTGGGATGGTCCACCGGAAATTACATCAATCACCATCACTGTATCATTCTGAATCGAAAACTGAACACCTATTCCGCCAAAATTACCTGCCATCTCTTCGGAAACACCCTGCATCTCTTTTGCCGGAATATAGACCGTATGAGGATCCAGTTGTTTCAGTACTTCAGGTATGGCATCTTCTATAATTTTCTTTGTATTAACGGTATCAACATAATTTCCTTCAACCAGATTGATGACCTGATCCAGCTTACTCTTGTTGGTCAATTGCATAGGCAGCATAGCCGACAGTTTTCTGTTTTGCAGTTTAATCCCCAGCCAAACCCCGAAAATCAGCGTTAAAGCCAGAAGTACCGGCATCCAGGTTGATAATTTACTTTTGTTATTTTCCATAAAATGAACTTTGTATCGGGAATTAATTATTTATTGCTAATTGTTGAATTTCTTAATAGTGAAACAGCATTATGACTTTATCCTTTCTCCTTTATCCTTTATCCTTCCTCCTTTATCCTTTCTTTTAAGTGCACCACTTCAATCTTTGCCCTTTCCAGCAATTCTATCCCGTCGTTCATATGGTAATTTTCCGAAAAGACCACCCTCCTGATTCCGGCCTGGATAATCAGTTTGGCGCACTCGATACACGGAGATGAGGTAACATACAAGGTAGCCCCGTCGCTGCTGTTGTGTGATTTTGCGATTTTCGTAATTGCATTAGCCTCAGCATGAAGAACATATGGCTTCGTCTTGTTGTTTTCGTCCTCGCAAATGTTTTCAAAACCGGAAGGCGTACCATTGTACCCGTCCGAAATAATACTTTTATTCTTGATAAGCAGCGCTCCTACCTGACGCCTCCTGCAATAGGAGTTTTCGGCCCAGACTGCTGCCATCCGAAGATATCGTTCATCAAGTTTAAACTGCTTGTCATCCATAAATTAGAAATAATTCATTTGAAAGGCATGCAAAATTTTCGGTCTTCGATTTTCGGTTTTCGAAGGATGGGACTCCGGAATTTAGAGAAATGAATAAGAAATTCGAAGTTGACATATAATATTAACTGCCATTCCGGACCCTATCAACTAAAATCATTTCCAAAAATAAGATGTCACGTTCGGCTTTCTTCGAAAATCCACAATCCAAAATCCAGAATTAATTGGCACGCTTCATAAATTTTTGCTGATCAAGATACATGTCGTGCGCAAACCTGTTTTGCTCTTTTGAACCAAAGATATATTTTGCATTAACTAAACCACTGTAATTTGTAATGGCCGATGACTTTAATCCCTTAATCCTGTCAAGACAGGTTTTCAGCAATAATTCATTTTCATCGCCTAAAGGCAACAAGCTTCCTATGTCCTCCTTGGCTGTCAAATCAGGAGTCAGTCCATTGACATAATCCGATACACCGGCCGAATTGGCAATTTTCACCGTTATAGGCTGCATCGCCCATTTGTGCGTTGTGACCAGATTCCCTTTGCTGTCATAGTCTTTGATCGTAAAAGATCCTACATATTTTCCATAAGTATTGGTCCCGATTACAGTTACATTCATGTATGGCTTTAAACCATTGATTAACAACTCACTGGCCGAAGCCGACTCCTTTGAGACAATAAAATAAATATCGCTCAGATTAAGGCTGTTAATGGCGGTCTGAGGGGTTGAACTTGTGGCGTAGATGTTATTGGTAAACTTGTTTAACAAAGCGTCAGCACCATATTGCTGGGTATAATATTGCTGCAGAATGGCATTGTAGACACTTTTGGAAAAAACTTTGCTTACATCGGTCGTATAGATCATACTACCAAGATAGGTGGCTGACTGAACCGATCCTCCACCGTTGTAACGCAAATCAACAATGATTTTCGAAATGCCTGCCGTTTTGAACTGTTGCAAAACGCTGTTCAGTTTCAGATCAAAATCTGAAGTAAAGCCATTGTAAACCAGATATCCTACTTTTGCTCCGTTAACGGTGAGCACTTTACTCAGGTAAACCGGATCTTCCTGCATTTGGACAGCATTCATAACAGTGGTTGCATTGCCGGGAATAAGCGTAGTCTTGTCAATTGACAGCGTAGCAAGTGTCAGGGCAAAGGACTCTTTGGCAATTAAAGCCTGGTAGTTAGCCGTTGTAAGTTGTGTCCCATCGATCTTGATAAAGATGTCTCCCCTTTTGAGTCCGGCTTTTTCGGCAGGTGACCCGGGCAGGACATACCTGATTGCCCCAAAAATATCAGTAGAAGCTGAATTTAACAGGTATAGCTGATAATCGTACCCCATTGTTTTGGAAATACCGGCGATCCAGTTGTCTATGACGCTGTAATCACTTACGATAAACGACCATTTATCCACCACATTGTATTGATAGAGAAGGTCATTAAAGAGTTTATTGGGATCGGTGTATTTGTTCAGAAACAGGTTCAAGCTATCCTTGCTACTCAAATAATAACTGTTTGACAGGGCAGGTATATTGGCATCCCACAGATAGTAATCGTGCATGGAACTCCACACAAAGTAATTGACCTCCGAGGCAGCCGGAATGATGACCGGTTTAACAATGACAGGTACAACTGCATCCTTTTTGCATTGAGAGAAAGTGAACAAAATAATTGTTAACCAGAGTATTAGGATACCCCCTTTTTCGATCTTCATGGTGTAGGAATTTTAACTTAAAACGACAAAAATACGATATTAAAGAAACAACAAGTGAAATTGATGAAATTTTTAATGCCCATTATAACATTTTCAGAATATTTAACGCTTCAGACAGCACAAGTTATACGTTTAATTACCTGGATAAGTTGCTTCGGCTGTAACTTTTGGTTAAGTTGATCGTCTTATTGCCAAACAGAGATGACCTGATGATGACCATTGCTGATTACAACCGGGCTGTTGATGCTTGGGCAGATGCCCTCTACCGCTATATTCTGAAAAATTTGGGTACGGCTGTAACTGCGCAGGATATCGTACAGGATTGTTACGAAAAACTCTGGATTCATCACCAGAATATCGACCCTGAAAAAGTGAAATCATGGTTGTTTACAACCGCTCACCACACAATGATCGACGGGATCAGAAGGACTCAAAAAGAGACCCTGCCTGGATCCCGGAAATTACCCGAAAGAGCCTATGAAGATGGATACAGCGACCTGCAGGAGATACTTAACCAGGCAGTTGAAAAACTGCCGGAAGTCCAGAAATCCGTGCTCCTTCTGCGAGATTATGAGGGATATTCCTACCGTGAAATCGGCGAAATTACAGGTCTCTCCGAAGCACAGGTCAAGGTATATATTTACCGTTCCAGAATTTTCCTGAAGAATTACATTGGTACAATTGACGCAGTGATATGATGATTAACAGATACAATTACGAAATTTGGTTCCTCGACTACCAGGAGGGAAGACTAAGCCAGGAGAACATGGAGGAAGTACGTCTCTTTCTGACCCGTCATCCGGATCTGGCCGAAGAATTGGAAAATTTCGCTCCGGTCCTGTCCGCTGACAACAGGGTGATTTATCCTGGCAAAGAACAATTGAAACGCGTTCGTTACGACGATCCGGCATGCTTTGAGACAGCTGCCGTTGCAGCCATGGAGGGAGATCTGGATGCGGTAGAATTTATTATTCTTGAAAAATATCTTGTCAAAAATCCTGATAAAAAAGAACTTATCCGTAAACTGGAAAGAACCCGGCTGAAACCGGATCCGGAAATCACCTTCCCTGCCAAAGAGTCACTAAAGAAAAAAACTGGCGGAACAAAAATATGGATGCGCTTGGCAGCTGCAGCAGCTATGCTGCTCCTTGCATTTTCGATCTTTTTCTCCGAAAAAACGGAGCGCGAACCGGCAAATAAGTTTACTGCAGAAACCATCCTGCCACAACAGTCGGAACCAACCAGGGAAAGTAATGAAACGATCATTGCAGTTAAATCTTCAACCGTAAAACCTGAACCGGCACAAAGGGCAAATGCCGGGACACCTATTAAAAAATTACCTGCTCCGGGAATCACTGAACAGGTAACCCCGGATAAACGCCAACCGGCCAGTATCGGAATGATGGAAACCAGATCTTGTACCGTTAATACTTTCATTCCTGTATTCACAGATCTGATTCCTGTAAAATTTACTGAACCGGTTTTCTTTGCCAACGCCGAAATACCGCTCTCTGACTTCCTGGAAAACAAACTTCAGTTGCTGAAAGAAAATGGCCCAAAGGGATTCTTTACCCGCGAGGAGTTTGCCATTGCCGGATTACACTTTTTTTCACGTTTACCGGGACATCGTTTAACAGGAAGAAAAGGCAACGACGGGCGACTGAAATCCATTTCACTTAACACGCAGCTACTTGCTATTTCAATACCAGTAAACCGCCAGCTGTAACTTTTGGGAATAGTTGTCCGTCCAATAAGCAAATTATGAATTATGAGTTATGAATTATGAATACGGAATCATGAGTTTAATCTCTGTAAGGAAAAATATATTCCGAATTTCAATTAGTCGTAAAAGTGAATGGGGCAGCAAAAACTCATAACTTATAACTCATAACTTATAACTCATAACTTATAACTCATAACTTATAACTTGAAACTCATAACTAAAAATGTCTTAATCATGAAATCAAAACTCTTCATTTTAGTTCTCTTGTTAATGGTCTTTGGAATTCGTTCACAGGCGCAGGACACCGTCCGGGTAAGCGTTTTGGGAAAAAACATGGTCACGGTAGTTGAAAACGGAGCCAAAACCGATGTTAAAATCGGCGATAACACCATCGACATTCACGATAGTGGCAAAGACACTGTTAAAATTCGTGTCGGGCGAAAAACCATTGTAGTAGCTGAAGGGCACCACGGATCTTCCGTCAAATACAACAAGCTTAACGACGAAGAGTTTAAGCACTGGACCGGTCGTGAACCCAAATTCAAAGGTCACTGGTCATTCTTTGAAATGGGGGTTAATTCTTTTGCAAATGTCGATTATGCTGATTATTTTGCATATACCGGTCCTTCTAGTTATTACGATCCCAATTTCATGGATATCAACCACAACAAATCGATGGAGGTGAATATCAACCTGTTTAAAGTCAGTTTCGGATTACAGAAAAAGCACAACGACATCGGATTTGTAACCGGATTGGGGCTCAATTTCAACGATTACCGTTTCTCCAACGGCAACACCATCACAAATAGTCATGGCTTCCTCGCGCCCTTTCCAATTCCCGGCCAGGATCTCCAGAAGACCAAATTGTCGACCGGATATCTGACTGTTCCATTATTGCTCGAGTTTCAGTTACCCAGGGAGTCAGGGCTATGGTTATCGGCAGGAGTGATCGGCGGGATCAAAATGGGATCCCATACCAAAGTGAAAATCGATGGAAACACAACGAAAGATCACAGCGACTTCAACATAAATCCTTTTCGTGGCGGCGCTACCGCCCGTTTAGGCTACAAAGGTTTCAATATTTTCGGTACTTATTACTTCACTCCTTTCTTCAAAGATGGCAGAGGTCCGGCCATGAATCCATTTACAATCGGCATTGGAATACTGAACTGGTAGAGATCCCGTTATAAAAAAAGAGGCCGGGAATGGCCTCTTTTTTTATAACGGGATATTCCCGTGCTTCCTCAGCGGATTTGTTTTGTGCTTGTTGTGGGTCATTTCAAGTGCCTGTATCAGTTTGGCACGGGTGTGGCGGGGATATATCACCTCGTCTATGTACCCCAATTCTGCAGCCTTGTATGGATTAGAGAAGGCATCCCTGTAATTTTCGACAGCCTCTGCTTTTTGTTCAGGATCCAGTTTATCGCGGTGAATGATGCGGACAGCGCCCTCGGCGCCCATCACGGCAATCTCGGCAGAAGGGTAAGCATAATTAATATCCCCGCCTATGTGCTTGCTGCTCATCACATCGTATGCACCGCCGTAGGCTTTTCGTGTGATCATGGTGATTTTGGGAACTGTAGCTTCCGCATAGGCATAAAGCAGTTTCGCACCGTGACGGATTATTCCGCCAAATTCCTGAACGGTACCGGGCAAAAATCCGGGTACATCCACGAAAGTGATCAAAGGGATGTTGAAGGCGTCACAGAAACGGACAAAACGGGCCGCTTTTACGGAAGAATTAATGTCGAGCACCCCTGCCAGGTAAGCGGGCTGGTTGGCCACGATACCAATGCTGTGACCGCCCATCCGTGCAAAGCCGATAAGTATATTTGGCGCATAGGCAGATTGTACTTCAAAGAAATTCCGGTCATCTACCACTTTTTCAATCAAATCCCTCATATTATAAGGTTTGTTCGGGTCGGCAGGGATCAACTGATCCAAATCCGGTTCTTCCCGGTAGTTGTCATCCTCTGTAGGAACGAATGGAGGATCCTCCATGTTATTGGACGGCAGGAAACCAAAGAGTTCGCGTATCATGTGCATGGCATGCTCATCGTCATCGGCCGTAAGGTGTGTAACTCCGCTTTTGCTGCCGTGTGTTACCGAACCGCCGAGTTCTTCTTTGGTGACCTCCTCGTGTGTTACCTCTTTGACTACATCAGGCCCTGTAACGAACATATAACTGGATTCTTTCACCATCACAATAAAGTCGGTGATGGCTGGAGAATAAACTGCTCCTCCGGCACAAGGACCCAAAATGGCAGAGATCTGCGGAATCACCCCTGAACTCATTACGTTGCGGTAAAATATGTCGGCGTAACCGGCAAGGCTCTGTACACCCTCCTGTATACGGGCGCCGCCCGAGTCGTTAAGACCTATAACCGGGGCACCCATGTTTATGGCCATATCCATAATCTTGATGATTTTATCGGCATTGGTCCGGCTCATGGTGCCTCCAAAAACGGTAAAATCCTGTGCGTAAACGTAAACCAGGCGTCCGTCTATTTTGCCGTATCCCGTAATTACTCCGTCACCCGGTACAGTGGATTTTTCCATGCCGAAATCGTGGTTCCGGTGGACGACAAATTTGTCGAACTCTACAAATGTTCCGGGATCTACCAGATCAAACAGCCGTTCCCTGGCAGTTTTTCTGCCGGCGGCATGTTGCTTGGCAATACGGTCCAGGCCTCCTCCAACTTCAGCTTCCTGAATTCTTCTTTCCAGTTCTTTGTATTTGTCAATCATCTTTTTCAGAATTACTCTTAATCTTTTTTCTTAACATCTTTGCCGATCACGACCATCAGCTGGTTGCCGTCGACAGTATCTCCCTCTTTTACAGCTACTTTTGAAACAACACCGTTGCAGCCTGCTTTGTATTCGCTCTCCATCTTCATGGCCGAAAGAATCACAACGGTATCTCCCTTTTCAACATGGTCGCCTTTTTTTACGAATACTTTCACCACTTTCCCAGGCATCGGGGATTTGATTGTATCGGTTGTCCCGTCGTTCTCTTGTCCTTTGCGCTTTTGCTGGTATCGTGATTCAGCATCGTTGACAATGATATCCAGTCCGAAATTAATCGTATTGACACGGTAAATTTTAGGATCGTCTGTCGAGATCACCTCTACATTGTATGAATTTCCTTCCGATAGGATGGAATACTCTTCACCGCTCACCTTTTCAATGTCGACTTCATATATTTTATTGTCGACAGAAAGCGTAACCAAATTGCCGTTCCGTCTGATTTCTTTGACTACGGCATTTCTGTCATTCACCTTAAATTCAAGCTGCATAATTGCGGTATAAAACTTTTAATATCTTTTTTAAAGCCTTTGCATTCCTGCCCGTCTGCCCCGATGCTTCCACCCCTTGACGCCAATAGTTCTTTCGTGCGGAATCACCGGCTTTATTTGTTTAAGTCTGGAGGAGTGTTCGATGAAGGCAGCTATCAGTGAAATGTCCTCACAATGTTTGTCACATTTGAATTTGCTGTTCAGGAACTCCTCATTTTTCTCAATGAAATGGGTATTGTAGGTGCCATTTCTGAAATCAGGTGTTTCCATGATCTTCACAAGATATTTGATGGAGGTCTTTACACCCGAAATTTTGTATTCATGGAGCGCTCGGCGCATCCGTTCTATCACCTCCTCACGTGTCCTTCCCCATATGATTAATTTACTGATCATCGGATCGTAGTAAATCGGAATGGTATAACCTTCGTGAATGTAACCATCACATCGGACACCTAAGCCCATCGGTTCTGTAATATGGGTAATCTTCCCCGGATTGGGCATAAAATTGTTGTCTGTATCTTCGGCGTAAATCCGGCATTCCATGGAATGGCCATTCATTTTCAGGTCCTTTTGCCTGAAAGGAAGCGGATTACCTTCCGCAACACGGATCTGTTCCCTTACCAGGTCAACCCCAACTACCCGTTCTGTGATCGGGTGTTCTACCTGCAAACGGGTATTCATCTCGAGAAAATAAAAATTCAGCTGGTCATCGACAATAAACTCTATGGTTCCGGCCCCTTCGTAATTGGCTGCCTTAGTGGCTGCAACGGCACAAGCCCCCATTTTTTCCCTGACTTCGGGAGTCATGATCGGTGATGGAGTTTCCTCAACGACTTTCTGGTGCCTGCGCTGGACCGAACATTCCCGTTCAAAGAGGTGGACGGCATCCCCGTACCGGTCGGCCAACACCTGAAATTCGATGTGGTGAGGGGATTCAATGTATTTTTCGATGTAGAGCGAATCATCGCCGAAGGCTGTTTTAGCTTCAGATTTGGCGCCCCTTATCGCGGCACCGATTTCTTCTTCCTTTTTGACCAGTCTCATCCCTTTACCCCCGCCTCCGGCAGATGCTTTGATCATTACCGGCAAACCGATACCCCTGATAACCTCAATGGCTTCAGCCTCATCAACGATCTTTTCCGTTGTACCGGGAACCACCGGAACTCCGGCAGCAATCATCCTTTTTCTGGCACTAATTTTATCCCCCATCGCCTCAATGGATTCTGCCGAAGGGCCAATAAATATTACCCCTGCCTCCTTGCATTTCCTGGCAAAATTTGAATTTTCCGAAAGAAATCCATATCCGGGATGGATCGCATCTGCACCGGATACACGGGCAACGTCCAGAATTTTATCCATTCGCAGATAGCTCTCCGAAGATGCACTCGGCCCAATGTGATAGGCCTCATTTGCATAACGAACAGGAAGTGAAGAACGATCGGCGTCGCTGTATATGGCCACTGTGTCAATCCCCATCTCCCGGCAGGAACGCATAATTCGTACTGCGATCTCTCCCCGGTTGGCGATCAGAATTTTTTTAATCTTGACCGGACTATAGGTTTTTCCCATATTTAATCATTCATTTTTTTTGCGGGGTAAAAATATTTATTTATCCTGCTGAATCATGCAAAAGCAAATTCCAAATCCCTTTTTCAACCTCTTTATACGAGAAAATGAAGAATTTTGTTCAATTTTAACACTTTTTAGACCCAGATGTATAAAAATTCGGTGAAATCGGCAGAGAATGATGGGCATGGGCTTAGAGGCGACCCTGTGTGCTCGTCCGGAGAAGGGAGACAGGAGAAGGGAGAGCGGCGCAACCTAGAAAATCCAAAATTTAAAACCGAAAATTTGTTTAACTTAGCTTAAATATTCTACTGAAAATGAGACTTTTACTAATCAGCAATTCCACAATGCCGGGGGAGGAATACCTCAGATATCCCATGCCGGAAATCATAAATTTCCTTGGAAATCAACCGCTTAGAACTTTGTTCATTCCCTTTGCCGCAGTTACATTTTCATTTGACGAATACGAAAACAGGGTGAAAGAGCGGTTTTCAGCGATCGGTCATACCCTAACAAGTATCCACCGGTCGGACGATCCGGCAAAAGCCGTTAATGACGCTGAAGCCATCATAATAGGCGGCGGAAATACCTGGCAACTGGTCAGGATGATGAACGATCAGGGCCTCTTCCCGCTTATCAGGAAATGTGTTCTGGAAGGAATCCCCTTTATCGGCTGGAGTGCAGGATCAAATGTAGCCTGTCCGACGCTCCGAACCACCAACGACATGCCGATTATAGATCCCAAAGGTTTCGACTGCCTCAACCTTGTGCCTTTTCAGATCAATCCGCACTACCTGGATAAAAATCCCGAAGGGCACGGCGGCGAAACCCGGGAACAACGGATTGAAGAGTTCCTGGAAATTAATCAGTCTGTTCGGGTGGTTGGTTTACGCGAAGGAACGATGCTCCGGCTTGAAGGCGACAGGCTATCGCTGATCGGTAAAAGAACTGCACGAATCTTTAAAAAAGGAACAGTTCCGGTGGAGTTGAGTGAGCATGATGATTTTAGTTTCCTGCTGAAAATATAAAATAAACCTTCAAGGTTTTAAAAACCTTGAAGGTTTATTTTTGATGGGATGATACCTTGCTGTAATTCAGCACAAAGAATCTCAAGTATTCTAACAGGTCCTGGTCAGCAATAATCTTGCGGTAGTTTGGCGATGAGGCAATGAAGAAGTGATAGTCAACTCCGTTTAACGCTTTGAATACTCCTTTTTGTTTGAGAATATTTCCGAAATAACCCAAACCTTCTTCCTTGTTCGGTAAACTGCGCACAACTACCAGATTTGTCTGGTCATTCAGACGGACCTCTTCAATATCGAAATCAAAAGAAGTATAGTAATCTATGTTAAAATTGGCGATATCAAAGATCAATCGGTTGACATCGACCTTTGCGCTGGTCGGAAATGAAATGATATAGTAGTGGAAAAGTTCTTCGTCATAGGAGTATTTCCCTTCAAAAGCATCATCAGCCCTGGTTGTCTGGCCGGGTTGTAATTTATTCATTCCTGCAGAATCGATCCGTGCAATCATCTTCTCGAGTTCGGCCAGTGAATTTTGCTGAATCAATTCGCGGATTTTAAGGACGACAGGTCTTGTCGGGGAACCGGGAAAGTCGGAAAGATACTTATCCAGCATTTTTGAAAACTCCTGGCCTGAGGAATTTTTCCCATCGGCGATCAGTTCGATGAATTTCACTTTTGGCAGCAACAGACTATCTGGCTGCAGGGCCATTACTTCCGAAACCAACTTCCCTGCAGCTGAATAATCCCCTTTTTGGTACAGCGCTTCGGCTTCAGCGTATTTCTTTTCCTGAAGCTGTTTTTTTGCCTCCATCTCTTGGAAGAAATCCGGATTAAGCAAGAATTTCGCATAATTGGATTCCGGATATTTTTGGGTGATTCTGAGGTGGTACGATTCAGCTTTATATTTCATTTTGTGAAATTCTATCCACGTCGAAAGTTCATAAATACTTTCGGGAAATCTCTTATTGAGCTCTTCAAACACTGAAATTGCAAGCGTTTCATTTTTTAGTATGCTGGAATAAATCCTTCCTGCAGCAAAAAGCGCCGATTTGATACGGTCATCAGAAGCCTGCATCAGCGAATCGGTTAAGGGCAGGTCCTGCAAGTAAAATTCAACCGTTTTGGGATCCGACAGTTTGGGTTTCTGATCTTCACTTTTCTGCCTGTCAGTCGCCGCATCGGCCTGATCTACCTCCATTGGATTTAACGAAACTTTGTTCTTTCTCCTCCAGTTATCCTCGAGTTTCCGCTTTCCCCAAATTTGCTGAAACTCCGTCTTCCCAAGACCTGCGGTTACCGGGTTATAAAAATACCAGAGGCTATTGTTTTCACTGCTGTTGAAAGAAGGCCGGTATTGCTGTCCCCGGAAATAATTTTGGTTGTTCTGTTCATTTTGCTGCTCTCTTAAAAGCAGATTCTCCTCTTCCGTAATCTTCGAAATGAGCTTATTGATATACAACTGCCGATTCTGCTCTGTCATCAGGGCTACTTTCTGCAGGCTGTCTTCCCTGGTTACTGTGTCCAGGTTCTTGACCAGCGCGGTGAGGCCGTTGGTCTTAGTTACAATATCGTCATAGTTGGGATAATACTGGTCAATAACAGCCAAGGCGCTGTCATAATAACAGGAAGATAACCGGTAATTGCCTTTTTCGAAAAACAGACGCGCGGCTGTAAGGCTGGAAAGTGCCCGTTGGCTGTTATTTTCAAGGCTGTAGGTCACAGAAGTCTGAAAATCACGGATGGCATCCGGAATCCGGTCTGATTTTAGTGCCACTTCACCTTTGGCATAATAAATCCGGTCGAGATAAGGACGATTGTTCCCGTTCCTGATCATTTTGGCAAGCGCAATATCAACCTCCCCGGGTTTGCTGCCGGAGTATTCGAGCAGTGAAATATTTGCCTCAAACTTCATCCTGTAGGAAGGCCTTGCTTTGATTACCCTTTTGAAAGCGGCAACCGCCTCTTCGTTTTGTCCCTGCCGGAGGTATAATTGTGCCAGTATGAAATTGTACCTGCTTTTTTCTTTGTTGGTCAGCCTGAATGTTAATGCCTGTTTTAACTGCAGTACAGTCTCTATCTGGTCCCCTTTCAGCATATAATAATCAGCCTTGACCAGCTGAAGATCCTTTCTGATGTACTCCGGAAGTGAGCCATCCCGTTCCAGGACCTTGAATATTTCGAGTGCTTTCTCATACTCGCCGTTCTCAAGATAGCATCTCGACAGCCAGAGAAAAGCAGGGTTTTTGGTTGGTTGGGTGGAAAAATTGTGCAGTATATAATTAAAACTCTCCTGTGCCATGTGAAATTCACGCAAGTAATAGTTGGCTTGTCCCATCAGCAGATAGGTGTCATCAATCCATTTGTTGTATTCCCCCTGTGATGCAAAGGATTTGTATTTCTCGGAGTTGTTGGGCTTTCGCTTCGGACTGACGGTAAGCGAATGTGTGGCAATCAGCTTCTGGCATTTCTGGATCGCATAATCCATTTCAGAGGCTGCTGCCTGGGATGCCAAAACATTCGCTTCCGGGAAAACCGGCAACAAACGGGTATAGTCTTCAACGACATACTCATTCATACGCTTCAGGCCTTCCTTTACACTCTCCTTTGCGTTAAAATAAATGTTGTAGTGAGAGGTTAAGTTGTGGTATTGCCTGGATACGGCAGTATTTTTCTGCGTGTTACATCCGGCAGAAAACAGCAGTCCCGACAAGTATAGCATCCGGTATAAACTGAACCTCTTCAAGCGATTTTGGATAAATGTGTTACACAAATTAACTCAAAATTGCTGAAAAAATCACTTCCGGCTCACCTTTACTTTTTCAGTTGGTTTAAAATAGATATTTCTGTGTTCCAACTGCACAATCAGTTCCCCTGCCAAATTTTCAAATGCAATTCCCGTTGCACTTTCTTCATTGCAGGCTGCCGGCAAGCCATGGTCGCCGCCTTCGCGGATACTCATAACCAGCGGGACCTGTCCAAGCAGCGGCAATCCCATCTTTTCGGCGAGCTCTTTACCCCCGTCTTTCCCGAAAATATAATATTTGTTTTCGGGAAGTTCGGCAGGTGTAAACCACGACATGTTTTCTATGAGCCCGAGAACAGGGACATTGATGGATTTGCTGTTGAACATCGAAACCCCTTTCACCACATCAGCCAGGGCTACATCCTGCGGTGTGGTAACGATAACGGCTCCGGTTACTGCAACAGTCTGTACCAGTGTGAGGTGAATATCGCTTGTTCCGGGCGGAAGGTCTACCAGCAGAAAATCAAGTTCTCCCCAACTCCCTTCCAGCATCAACTGCTTCAGGGCATTTGATGCCACGGGTCCGCGCCAGATTAATGCATCATCCTTTTTGGCAAAAAAACCGATGGAGAGAAACTTTACCCCAAATTTTTCGATAGGAACAATCCGGTCGCGTCCGTCAATTTTTTCGAAAAGAGGATGCGCATCTTCCTCTCCGAACATCTTGGGAATGGATGGTCCGAATATATCTGCATCTAACAGTCCTACTTTCGCTCCCCGCCTGGCGAGTGCCACCGCAAGGTTTACTGCCATTGTAGATTTGCCGACTCCGCCTTTACCGGATGCAACGGCAATAATATTTTTTACGCCGGGAAGTACCGGCGGCGCCATTCTTGCAGCACTTTTGGGTGTCACGGTCACTTCACAGTCGTTTCCGTATTCGCGTTTGATCTCATCCACACAGGCTTCAGAAACCGGACCTACCGCAGGGTCGTTTTCTTTCTGGAAGATCAGTGAAAAACTGATCCGTTTGCCGGCTAACCGAATCTCCTGAACCATTTCAAGTTCGACAATATTCTTATCTGAACCCGGAAACAGAATCCGTCTTAAGGTATCTGATATATTTTTTGGGACAATGGCCATGCTATAGAGTTATGAGTTATGAGATATAAGATTTGTTTACGTTAGTTCATAATTAAAGTTGCTGTAATTTAACATTCCATTTAATACTTCATTCGACTGAAAGTTTATCCCAGTTCTTTCATCGGGTCCCAGAAATGTGCGGCAAAATTCACCACAACGTCATCTTCAACAATTACCCCTTCGTTTTCCAGTAACTCCTGCATGGCAGAAGGCGGGTGAAAATGGACCTTCCCCGTGAGGAGACCATTTCTGTTCACAACCCTGTGCGCCGGAACGAAAAGATCCTGACTGTGCGAAAGGTTGAGCGCCCATCCTACCACTCTGGCAGACAGACCGGTACCCAGGCAGCGCGCAATGGCCCCGTAGCTTGTGACCCTTCCGGGGGGAATCATTCGGGTGATTTCGTATACTTTGGCGTAAAAATCGTCCATCTATTCCTAATTTATAACTAATCCGATGGTAGTATGCTTCAGACCAAAACTTCACATTTTTCAGCCAATGAAGAATTTTCACCTTGTCGAATACTCAAATCATCCTAATCTGTCTTCCAAGTTCCCAATTCTTCCCGTCATCAAGTCGTCAAGTCGTCCGGTCTTTCTGTCTTTAGGTCACTCCGTCATTCCTCACAACAACACTTCGCCGGTCTCTGCCAAAGCTGCGGTATTCATCCCATTCAATCTCAATATCAGGTTCCTGCAGGTTATCAGCATGCGGGATAAATTTCAAATATTTGATCTTGATTCCCCGGCTGAGCCACTGCTGTTCGTAGAATGTTTTGATTCCAAGGATTTCATTGGCGAAGGCAGAGGCATAAAGATCATCCGTTTCGGTTTCCACCGGGAAGTTGTTCAGATGAACCAATGCTGATGTATATTGATAAAGGAAATTGCTGTCCGTTTTGAGGTGTATCACTCCGCCCGGTTTCATTATTTTTCCGTAATGGGAAAGAAGTTTTGTGGAAGTAAGGCGTTTGCGCGGCTTTTTCATCTGCGGATCGGGGAAAGTAATCCAGATTTCACTTACCTCACCTGCAGCAAAAAAAGAGGGCAGCAATTCAACATATGTCCGCAAAAAAGCGGCGTTCTTCAATCCCTTACCGAAGGCAGATGTTGCCCCGGTCCAGATTCTGGATCCTTTGATATCGACGCCAATAAAATTCTTATCAGGATAATTTTCGGCCAGACCGACCGTATACTCCCCTTTGCCGCAACCCAGTTCCAGCACAATCGGATGGTCATTCCCGAAAAACCGGCTGCCCCAGTTTCCCCGCAGCAACCAGGGACCATTCATGAGTTCGGCGTAAGAAACTTCCACCACGTTGGGAAGGACTTTTATTTCCGCAAATTTCGAGAGCTTATTCTTGCTCATCTTTTGCTGCAATAATTGAGCAGACAGTTACAAAAGGACAAAGGATAAAGGATAAAGTAAAAACGCTACGATCCTGATTCCTTGACATCTCATGTCTCATATCTTATATCTCTTTTTAGTTGCTTTTCTCCAGGGTAATTCCAAAATCGCGAATCCCTTTCAATATTCCGTCTTCGTTCCGCATACCCTGCCTTACCTCAAAACGGTAGTAACCGGCAGCAGGGAAAAATGTGGTTTGCTTATAGGGGTATTTCATGTCGTAAAGGTCTCCAAGCCCATATCCAAGCCATTTCCCATCCGGATTTGCCAGCAACAATTCAATTGTATCGTTGATGACTTGTCCTTTGGGAGGAATGATTTTGACAAACAACCAAAGATTGCTGAACCCATATCTCCCTTCGTTCCTGACATTTAAAAACAGGTTGTACAATTTGGTTGAATCAGGAACCGTCATGTCGAACCTCAGGATGGAGTCCTGATGCCATTTTGATCCCTGCAACGCCCTGTAGTTGCTGTAAACGAGCTTGTTGTTGCAAGAGAACAGCAAAATCACTCCAATAATAAGGAGCCCGGCTGCTTTAATCGGTAGGAATATCCTGGGTTGGCTCATGAGTGGAATTAGAAGTATTTTTACGGGTCAGAATAGGCTTGTGACGTTTCTTCCTCCTCGGTTTATTCGCACCTTGATCAAACCTGTCGAGGCTCTCCTGCCCGACAGAATTCTGGTAAGTTGGGGCTGCATCTTCCGAAATTTCAATGATATCACCTGTCAGGTCAGGAATTTTCTTTCCGCTCCTGTTAAGCCGGAGGATTTCCTTCACCTTGTCGACAGAAACACCGATGACGCCGCCGCCCTGGTAATTCTCACGGACATACCAAAAGACGCCTTTGAAAATATCTGCTTTGAGGTAGTTAAAATTTCCCTTCTCGGTTTCGATCTGCACATTGGTCGGCGGGAAATCTATCTGCGCATCAATGTAGCAATCCAGTTCATAGTTCAGGCAGCATTTCAGTTTGCTGCACTGGCCGGCAAGTTTCTGCGGGTTCAGGGAGATCTCCTGGTACCTTGCCGCATTGGTTGTTACCGATACAAAGTTGGAAATCCATGAACTGCAGCACAGTTCCCTTCCGCAGGGACCAATCCCGCCGATTCTGCCTGCCTCCTGGCGTGCGCCGATCTGACGCATCTCAATCCTGATCCGGAAGGTATCGGCATACACTTTGATGAGCTGCCTAAAATCAACACGCTCATCTGCAATATAATAAAAGATGGCTTTGGTCTTGTCCCCCTGGAATTCGACATCGCCGATCTTCATGTTCAACCGCAGGTCTTCGGCAATTTTACGGGCCTTCAGCATGGTCTCATGCTCGAGGTGAGTGGCTTCCTCCCACTTTTGTATATCGACAGGTTTGGCCAGCCGGTATATTTTGCGGAGTTCACCATCCACGAAAGTGGGCTTGTGCCTTTTCATCTGTTTGAGCACGAGATCCCCGGTGAGGGATACAATTCCTATATCATGACCGGGACTGGCCTCAACGGCAACAATATCTCCCGGCTTCAGGGGCAGGTCATTGACGTTCGAATAATAATCTTTACGGGTGTTTTTGAAACGTATCTCTACTATATCGTTCGGATTGATTGTATTGGGAACATCGTGAAGCCAGTTGTAAACATTTAATTTGATACAGCTTCGTGAATGCATCGTAACCGGGCACCCGCGTACTGCTTTGTGTATAGGGTTCATCTGTAAATCATTTGTTTTAGAGGCCATGGAATTCGCCCCGACTCACCGGGACTCATTTCATTTTATATATCTCGTTTGCACAAAAATAATGAATTTAAACGGAGCATCAAAGCCTGATCAGCTTGGATACTTTGATCGCCATATCGGTGAATACGGCTTTGGCATTCCCGTTGGAAGCAATGTCCCTGAGCGACTTTTCAAATTCGGCAAACAGGAGGATCACATTTTTTTCCTGAATGAAGGGTGCGAATTTAGCCGCAAATTTTTCTTCATTATCATCCATGGTTACCAAAGCAGGCTGCTGAAAATTAGACATGAAATTTTCACGGGTAAACTCGCTGCAATACCTGAGGAAACTGAGCTGCCTGACTCTGCCTATCACCGACAGGTCGTCCGACCAGGCCAACAGTTCACTTAAATTTCGTCCGTATCCGGATCTCATCAGGGAAGTATATTGCCGGTGGTTGTATTTTCTGACTTCGTCTTCCAATAACAACTCCTCTGCCAGGTTATAGTTTCCATTGGCTATCCTGGCAACAATGGCCGGATTATTTTCACCGAGTGAGGTATGGACGGATAGTCTGCCGGCCAGATCATTCTCACCTATTTTGGGAAGCCGGATGGTTTGGCATCTGGAACGAATCGTGCCCAGCAACCTTTGTTCTTCCTCCGTAACCAATACAAAGATGGTATTGGAAGGAGGCTCTTCAAGTATCTTCAGGATTTTGTTGGCACAGGTCGGATTCATCGTTTCCGGAAGCCATATCAGTGATACCTTGAAGTCGGCTTCGTAAGATTTCTTGTTCAGCTTTTGTATGATATCGGCGGCTTCATCCACGTAGATCATCCCTTGCTTGTTTTCCTCGGCAATGAGCTGGTTCCACCGCTCATAAACCGGATAGGGGTTCGCAATAAAATATTCCCTCCATTTTGCGAGGTAATCGGTGCTTGTAGGTTTGGAGATCGAAGAAGTTTTGACGACCGGAAATGTAAAATGCAAATCGGGATGAATCAATTTCCTGTATTTGAGGCAGGAACTGCAAATTCCGCAGGAATCGTCCTCAGTTTTGTTTTTGCAGTTCAGGTAGGTGGCAAAGGCCAGGGCCAGGGCCAATTTCCCGTTCCCGGGAGGACCAATCAGCAGAATCGCGTGAGGGACACGTTGTTCCTGCACCAGCTGAATCAACAGTTCTTTTGTCGGACGTTGCCCGATAACTTCCTTAAATTGCATAGATCATCCGGAGCAAAGATTTGAACCTGTTTTGCCCACTTCCCAAAAGTAAAAAAAAAAGGGTATACAGGGTCATCATCTGAATTGCCTGTTTCGAATTAGTAATAAATTAACACTGAAAAAGAGGCTTATCAAACAGATATCCACTATCTTTGATCTTCCTAAAAAATTAAATTACAACGATATGCAGACGATTGAAACTTATGACTTTTCAGGCAAAAAGGCCTTAATCAGAGTTGACTTCAATGTTCCGCTCAACGAACAATTCGAAATTACCGACGATACCCGCATGACTGCCGCTTTACCAACCATCAATGCCATCCTGGGAAAAGGCGGTGCAGTGATCATCATGTCACACCTTGGTCGTCCGAAAAAAGGTCCCGAAGACAAATTTTCAATGAAACACCTGGTGCCGCACCTGAGCAGTCTTCTGGGAGGCAAAGCCGTTAAAATGGCTCCGGACTGTATCGGAGATGCTACGAAAGCGATGGCTGCGGAACTTAAGGCCGGCGAAGTCCTTGTCCTTGAGAACCTTCGTTTTCATCCTGAAGAAGAAGCCGGCGACGAAGAATTTGCCCGCCAGCTTTCCGAACTGGGCGATGTCTGGGTCAACGATGCATTCGGTACCGCACACCGTGCACACGCCTCTACCGCTGTAATCGCCAAATTTTTCCCGCACGACAAACTGTTTGGCATGCTGGTTGCCAGCGAGGTCGCCAGTCTCGACAAAGTGCTGAAAGCACCTGAGCGTCCATTTACAGCCATTATGGGAGGTTCAAAAGTATCTTCCAAAATCACCATCATCGAAAACCTGCTCAACTCGGTCGATCACCTGATCATCGGAGGCGGAATGACTTATACCTTTGTAAAGGCACAGGGAGGAAAAATCGGCGGTTCAATCTGTGAGGATGATTACCTTGAACTGGCCAGAGAACTGCTGATTAAGGCAAAAGCAAAAGGAGTACAGTTTCACTTTGCAGTGGATGTTGTTGAAGCGGATGCTTTCGCCGAAACAGCCAACACAAAAGTGGTATCCTCTTATGCGATAGACGACAACTGGTCGGGTCTGGATGTTGGTCCTGAGACCATCAAAAACTTCAGCAAAGTTATCGGAGCATCCAAAACGATCCTCTGGAACGGTCCCGTAGGTGTTTTTGAGATGGAGAAATTTGCTGTCGGCACAAAGGCAATCGGGGCTGCCATCGTAAAAGCAACTGAAAACGGCGCATTCTCACTTGTTGGCGGCGGCGACTCAGTGGCTGCGGTCAACCAGTTCGGGATTGCAGACAAAATGTCTTACATTTCCACAGCAGGCGGCGCCATGCTTGAATACCTCGAAGGACGCGTTCTCCCGGGTATTGCTGCAGTACAGGAATAACTATGAGGATGCCAGAAAAATCGGGAATCCTGTGGCAGGTCATTCTGAACCCGCACGCCGGTGGAGGGAAAGGAGCACATGACCAAAAAATCATTGAACAACTGCTGAAAAAATCGGACATCCAATACCAGCTGTCGATTTCCCAATTTCCGCGTCATACCATCGAAATTGCAAAAGAGCTGGTCGACAAAGGGGCAACCCACATCATCGTTGCCGGCGGAGATGGCACCCTGAACGAGGTGGTCAACGGCATTTTCCTGGCAGATGAACAAACAACCGAAGAAATCACCCTCGGAATGCTCCCCGTCGGGACCGGTAACGATTGGATCAAAACATTCGGCATACCAGATCATTACCAAAGAGCAATTGACATCATCCTTGCGAACAAAACCGTGAAACAGGATGTAGGCGAAATAACCTGCCTAATGGATGGTCAGACCAGCAAGCGGTACTTCGTGAATATTGCAGGCTTCGGTTTTGATGCACTGGTGGCAAAAAATGCCAATGATCTGAAATTAAAAGGAATAACCGGAATCAGGGTATATATTCAAAGTTTGCTTTCGGGGTATCTGAACTACAAAAGCCGTAACACACAGCTTATCATTGAAGGGGCAAACTTGGAAATCAACCTTTTCAGTGCCAGTATTGGAATCGGCAAATTCAACGGAGGCGGCATGATGCAGGTGCCGGAGGCCAACCCGCTGCAGGGACTTTTTCATATCACAGTGATCCGCAAAATCGGGATCTGGGGAATTCTGACCAACTTCAAGGGTCTCTATTCCGGCGCCTTTATCCACGACAAAAGGGTATCCACCCACGCAGGAAAAGATATCCGGATCTTTTCAGATGTTGCCTTACCGGGTGAAGCCGATGGCGAAACGCTCGGCAACGGCACTTTTACCATCGGGATCATCGCCCAAAGGCTAAAGGTGATTTACGGATCAGATAAATTTCCGAGAATCGTTACACCGGGAATTGAGTAGCAGGTTAATTATTAATCCGGATTATTCGATTGAATAATCCACACTGACAACCACTCTTACTTTTTTCATCAGGTCATTTACCCCTGCAGCATATCCTCCCTCGGCCCTTCCGGAAAGAGACTCATCCCTGTCAAGAATAGTGAACAAGCCTTGGTTTGCCTTTTTTAGCTTTCCGATTTTGGTATTACTTTCATTGGCAAACTGTACAGCCGCATTCTTTGCGTTTCCTGTAGCATCAGTCAACATTTCAGGTTTAATTTCATTCAGTTTGGTATAATAATACCGTACTGCCCCCATGTATTCATTTCTATCACTAATTATCACGCCTCGCCTAAGTAATTCACCTGTCATCCTGCTGACTTTCTCTACGTTATCCACCTGGTTGCTTCGTACCTGAATAACATTAACAATTATAAACCTGAATGAGTTTGCTGCATCCCTGGGGATATATTCCTGTGCCTGTTTATCATTAACAATCAAATCTTTCTGAATGATTTCATCAGGTTTAAAACCATTCTCGGAAAGGAAAGTGATAACTTTTATCCTTACCTCCTCGTTTGCTTTACTGCCCGCAGTCAAATCATTGTCGGCAACGCGCGTTTTAATCGTCCAGACTGCAAGGTCTGATTTAACCTCCCTTTCGGAGAAACCTTTCACGGATATTGACCTGTCCTCTTTTTTGAAGCGCTCAATTGCCCGACCAAGAATCAATCCGTTGACTGCCAAACCGGCAAAAACTGCGATAAGGATAAAGGCGGCGACTTTGTTATTCATGGTTTCAACTATTTTTGGTTTTGAATCTTTTTGCCATTCAATAATATCTTCTTTTCTTCACTGTTTAACCGTCTTTTAACTTTTCCGGTATCTTCGGACGGAGGAAGGGATTCCGGCTTCACACCTCTTTCTATCAGCATATTTCGCACGGCCGAATTGTTGTCAACGTGTTCTTTTTCAATTGGATTCACCCCTTTTAAATCTTTCTCAACGACATTGTGACTCGTCAGTTCAGTTGCAAAATCCTTGGCTTTTATGGTAAGTGTCGGTAAGAAATCAGCCAAAGGTTTTCGTTCTGAAATTCCCAGTTTCCTCTTCATTTCCAATGTTGTATAACCTCCGAATAGTGCTTTATCCCCTTGGGAGCGGATGATTGCAAAACCCTTGTCGTCAACACCACGCTCATAGATAATGGTTGAAAGATTTTTCTCTGATCGTGATAGTTTTTCACGAGCTGTAATTCGTTCGACATCAAGTAACCGAAGTTCAATAATCTCTTGTTTTCTTGTCTGTACCGCAAAATAAGTCTGGGCGAAGGCAATCTCAACTTTTGCAGGATCTCCGTTCTGTGCAATTAAATAACATGCATACCTTGAAAGCGCCATATCCTGAATCTCTCTTTCAGCACCGCTGCCCAACTGGACCATTTTCCCGACGTCGGCAAAATGGTTGAAGATACCTTCACCGCTGCTAATACAGGCTTCCTTGGCTTTTTCGATTACTTTGACAAAATTATCCCATTTGGTATACCCCAGAATTTCCTGTAATTCTCTGGCGCTCCAGCACTCAACTCCTTTATACTCATAAGCGGCTCCTTCGAATTCTTCAAACAGCAGCTGAATTTGTTCTTTTTTCATTGGTCATTTATTGCTTTTTTCGTGGCAGCATATCAAATAGTACACAATTCCCAAAATATTAACGCGAAGTCCAGAACAGATTGAAAGCGTTACTAACTAAGGCCAGAGGCTTCCTAATAAAGTTAACCCAATTTTTCCAATTTTCAAAATCAATAAGGAGCATTAGGGAGCAAAGAATGAATCTAGGCAATGATTGCTTTCGGAAGCTGATGCAACAGTTTTTCCTTGATGGATGCCCCCAGTCCGGCTGTTTCCGGTACAGCAACCACTCCCTTGTTGTCATAAGTTATACCGCCGGAAACAGGATCTTCTGTAAACATCAGCGGGGTATCGAAATCGCAGTGAATAATGTTGTGGCTAGCCAGGGCAAGATGTGCCACGGCAGTAAAGCCCAGGCGTGATTCAAGGAATCCGCCGGCCTGTAATTTCATTCCTGCCTCTTCAGCCAGCTGTATGATCTTTAAAGCATTGAAAATTCCTGCCGATTTCCCCAGTTTTACATTGAGCAGGTCGCAGGCGCCGAGACCGATCAGCCTTTTGGCATCGTGGTGGTCGCAGCAGGATTCGTCTGCCATGATAGGAATAGGACTTTGTTTCCGCACACCGGCCAGCGCCATGAAATTCCAGCGCGGAATGGGTTCCTCACAATGCTGGATATTGAATGCCTCTATGGCTTTAAGGGCGGCGACCGCTGTTTCGGTATCCCATCCCTGGTTGGCATCTATCCTGACGGGTATGTCGAAGCCGACTGCCTCACGGATTAACCGGATCCTTTCAACATCTTTATCGCCGGCTTCCCCGAGCTTCACTTTGATCGCCTGAAAGCCGTTCTCTTTTATTTTCAGGGCATCAGCAGCCATTTTGTACTTATCGCCAAGGCTCACCGTATAATCAGTCACCAAAATCTTGTCCTTCTTCCCTCCCAGAAAAGCATAAAGCGGAAGCCCCGCATTTTGTGCTGCAATATCGTACAAGGCCATATCAAAAGCACTTTTGATGCTGGAGTTTCCGTAGATCACCCGTTCCATCCGAATGGTACAGGCTTCAATTTTTTCCGGATCCTGCCCGAGCAATCCTTTGGCCAGATATTGCCCCACCACCATGCAGGTTTCCATGCTTTCACCATTGATTGACCTGAACGGACTGCATTCACCGAATCCTGTGAAGCCTTTGTCGGTGCGGACAACCACCACCACATTGTCTGCATATTCGAAGCTGCCCAGCGAAATAATGAAAGGCTCCTTCAGCCTGACCGGCATCTGGTACAATTCAATTTTTGTGATCTTCAGATTCATTTTGTTTCTCCGGATTTGAAAGTGGTCCAGGGTTCTGTTGGCCGGTTTTTGAGCATCCCTGTCAGCCACTCGTACTGCGGATGTTCTTTCAGGAATTTTTCACCGTTAAAAGCCTTTCCACATGCCGATCCCCAGCGGGCAACGAACGACATCTGTTTGGCCATGGCGGCATCAACCACCTTTCCGTCCATTGTGCCTTCCGGACTGAAAGGCGCGGATGGCCCGAAGGGTTGCGCATCTGTTTCCCAATGTCCACAGAGTGTGCGGCCTCCGGGATTATTTTTCTTCAGGTAGCTGTCGTAATGATCGGCCTCAAAAGCCTTGGCGAGTTTTACATCAATTTTTCCCGCATGCTCTTTCATGAGTTGTTTCCAGCGCACACGCCGGGCAATGGATGAATATTTGATGTTCGTCTCGTCGTGCCTGGTCTCAAAGCGCAGGATTTTCAGGTCTTCTGCCACATTTGAACCGATAAAAAAACCGTCCTTCTTCTTTTCGAACCCAATGTATTTCAGTCCGAGTTCCAACCTTGCAATTTCGTTGGTATTGATATCACCTATCAGCCAGGCATTGGCATATCCGCCGTTGTTGTCTTTCTTCATGATTTCGCACCATTCATCAATATTGGAAGCATACTGGGTGGCGTGGCGCATGCGCGAAAACTCGGGGGCGCCTTTGGGGTCGAACGGAATAAAATTCCCAATCGTTGTTTCAGATCCGACCAATCCGGCATCGGTAATGAAAAAATCCGTCTCGCTGTGCACAAAGCCGGCAACCGACTGCATCAGAATCCGGTGTCCCTTATCAGGAAGGATGTCCAGGATGATGTTGCACAATGGATTGTAGTACATATCCATGGTGTTGTGCCCAAAAACAATTTTCCCGTCGGCCGTCATGCTTCCGGTTGCAATAAAGGAACTGCAGGATTCTTTGGGGTGCTCTGGATGATGGGACCGGACCGAATCTTTGACAGTAGGCCACCAGTAGCCCATCAGTTCCGCGTACCCGTTAAGCGCCACCAATTCATCCCTGGAAGCTGCAACACCTGCAGCTTTCAACCCTTCTGAAATACCCTCTATCTCTTCGGCATTTTCGATGTCAACCTTTGGCGACAGTATCGTACCTGCATGATCAACATACCACGACCAATCCATGGCTGTCTCATAGGTCCATCTGGCCCTTAAAAGTCGGAGGTTTTCTTTGATCTCATTGACCATCAGGTAACCGTGCTGAAATCCTCGCTCAGTGGGGGAACCCTCAATGTGAAGATAGATCCATCCATTTTTCTCAAAACGGTAAGCTTTGGAAAGCTGGTTACGCTGAGTGTCAGAAAGTTGATTGGTTGTCTGACCTTGCAGAAATGTAGCCAACACAAGCAAAAATAAAAGTAACAGGCTGATTTTCTTCATGGTAGTTTCATCTTTTGCGTAGCAAAGATATATTTAAAGTGTCAGGCAGCTTCGCCGGTTACGGCATATGTTGTGTTAAAAGTGCTTTGTGTTTTGTTAATAGTGTTAATTGTATTGCAGGTTATGGCATATGCAGTAATTACCCGTATTTTTGAATCATTTCCATCAACTGGTCTTTCCGGATCGGCTTACAAAGAATGTCGTCGCAACCGGCATCCAGGATGGCTGCAGTCTCTTCCGGCAAGGTAAATGCAGTCTGGGCAATGATCCTGAGATCCGGGTATTTTTCTTTCAGAATCCTGGTGGCTTCAATCCCTCCCATTACCGGCATTTTAATGTCCATTAAAATAAGATTGTAACTGTTTTTCAGCGCCAATTCAACTGCGTCCTTACCGTTGAATGCCTGTTCAATGTTTAGCACGTTGTTTTTCAGCAAGGCACAAAGATACTGGATATTGACCTCTTCATCATCGACGATCAAAATTTTAAAATCCTTAATGTCTTTGGGCGCAGCGGCCTGAACAGGAACAGGCGCATTTTCCTGCCTGAAATATTTACACGGAATGCTGAAATAAAAACGGGAGCCCTTATTTGGTTCTGACGTTAAACTCAAATTACCGCCAATCAATCCGACCAATTCTTTTGTGATACTCAATCCCAGACCCGTTCCGCCGATCGCCATAGATATGGCCTGTTCACTCCTATAGAATGTCTCGAATACTTTTTGTTGTTCTTCGGAAGAAATCCCCAACCCGGTATCTTTTACATAAAATTCAACCTCATCACCGATTTGATCGTAACCTAGCTCTATACTTCCTTCCATAGTATATTTGATGGCATTGGAGGTTAAATTGGTCAGAATTTGTCTTATTTTATTGGTGTCAGAGACAACAATCAAATTCTTGTGCTTTTCAGGGATGTTCATTTTCAGCTCGACCCCTTTCTTTCTGTCCATGATGCTGAAAACGGAGAAAATATATCTTACAGCTTCTGCCGGACTAACTCCTGTGTAACTGACTGTCATTTTTTCACTTTGCAAACGTGACAGAAGGATCACCTCATCAATCAGTGCCAGCAACTGTCCTGAGCTCTTCAGTATTATTGAGGCAAATGAATCTTTCTCTTTGCTATCCGCATCAGCCATCAGGCTGGAGAAACCCATGATGGCATTCATAGGTGTCCTGACTTCGTGGCTAAGGTTGTTCAGCAGGGCAGACCGAAGGCGGCTCGTCTCTTCCGATCTTGCCTTAGCTTCCATCAACTCTTCCCTGTTCCGTATCGCGAGGGTAATGTCAGTTCCAACGCCTATCAAGGCAATCACTTTCCCGTTCTCATCCTTTATGGTTGTGGAAGAAAGCATGATAGGGAACAGGGATCCATCTTTACGCTTGTTCATGATTTCTCCGCGCCAACTTTCATCCCCAACCTTGGGAAGAATGTTCCTTGCCAGCAAATTTTGCAGATCGTCCGGACGAATGATGTCAATTTTTTGCCCAATAAGCTCGTCTTCCACAAACCCGTAAGTTCGCAGGAAGGATTCATTGACATAGAGTATCTCATCGTTCATATCAGTGATCGTGACGCATTCGCTGATACTTTCCATAGAATGAGCCAGTAACCTGATCTTTCTGTCTGCCTTTTTTATTTCGGTGATATCCTCTTTGACGGCCAAATAATGGGTGATTTTACCGTTTTCATCAGCTATCGGCGAGATGACGGCTGATTCATAATAGATCTCACGGTTTTTCTTGATATTTTCAAATTCACCGTGCCACTCCCCGCCGTTTGTAATGGTTTCCCAGAGTTGCCTGTACTCTTCCGAAGATTTGGTACCCGATTTTAATACCCTGGGATTTTGTCCAAAAACTTCATCAAAACTGTAGCCGGTAAGCTCGGAAAATTTTGGATTTACATACTCAATGTCTCCTTTGGTATTGGTAATAACGATGGATGCAGGATTTTGCTCGATTGCGCGGGAAAGGATTCTCAGTTGGTCCTCCGCCGCTTTTTTCGATTTGAGGATCGCTTTTTTTTCAATGGCCTGGCCAATTGCCGTGCCAAGCCTGGTGATGTGGTCTTTGATGATGTAATCATCTGCACCCGCCTTCATCACTTCTACAGCTGTTTCTTCGTTGATCGACCCTGTTACCAGTATGAATGGAACAGAAGGCGCCAGGTTTTCCTTGATTATCAGTGCCTCCATCCCGCTGAAAAGAGGCAATGAGTAATCTGAAAGTATTATATCAGGATTGAAATCCTGCAAGGCAGTTACGTAATTTTCCCTGCGGTCAACAACCAGATCGGTAAATTGTATTCCACTTTTCCTGATTTGGCGTTTGATCAGTTCTGCATCCGCCGGAAGATCCTCCACCATTAAAATTTTCAATACTAATTCCATATACAAAGGCCTAATTCATTTTTATTGCTGCCGGACCACTATCGGGGTTGATTTTTCTGAAAGCTTACTTTGGCGGTTCGTTCAGCAAAAGCCAATACATGCCCAGCTCCTTGACTGTAGTTATAAATTTCTCAAAATCAACGGGTTTAACGATAAAACTATTAGCCCCCAGTTTGTAACCGGCTATCACATCACTTTCTTCCTTGGAGGATGTAAGAATAACCACCGGGATTGACTTTGTCCGTTCATCGGCTTTAACCCTTCTTAATATCTCAAGACCATCAATTTTCGGAAGTTTTAAATCCAGAATCACCAATTTGGGAATTGAATGCATATCCCTGCCAATGTATTTTCCGGTAGCAAAAAAATACTCCATTGCCTCTTCGCCATCGGTAACCACATGAATTTTGTTCACTATGTTGTTCTTTTTCAGGGCACGCAGTGTCAACTCTACATCGTTTGGGTTGTCCTCAACCAGCAGGACCTCTACGGCATTGAATTCCTTCATGATTCTCTTTATTAAATTATTTCTGCAAATTAAATAAAATGACAATAGCTTTATACAGGTAACGCAAAATAAAATATGGCTCCTCCATTTACTTTTCCTTCGGCCCAGACACGTCCCTGCAGCCGAAGAACAATCCGCTGGACAATGGCGAGTCCGACCCCTGTGCCATCATAATCATCGGCGGAATGTAGACGTTGAAAGACCCCAAACAATTTGTCTGCATAGGCCATATCAAAACCGGCCCCGTTATCTTTTACATAATAAATTATTTCTGATCCTTCCGAAATGCTCCCCACTTCGATCCTGCATTTGCTGTGTTTGGATGTAAATTTGATTGCGTTGCCAATTAAATTGACCCATACCTGCCTAATGATGGATGAATCGGTTTCGATCTTAGGAAGCTTATGCAGTATGAAACTAATATTTTCCTTTTGCCCTTCCGGAACCAGCTCGCTGAAGACCGAATCAGCCATTGCATGCATATCCACCGGACAAAATTTAATGATCTGACGTCCCAACCTCGAAAACCGAAGCAGATCATCGATCAGATTGCCCATTCTCTTAGCGTTACCGGTTATGACGCTGAGGAGCCTGACTCCTTCCTGATCCAGAGACGAGGTATAATCTTCCATCAATATAGTTGCAAAACCATCTATTGCCCTGAGCGGCGCCCGCAAATCGTGAGAAACGGAGTAACTGAATGCTTCCAGTTCTTTGTTTGTTGCCTCCAGTTGTGCCGAACTTAAAGTCAATTTTTCTGATTTGGCGTTCAGCTCCTTGACAATGTTCAGCAGCGCTTTCCTGTAGTCGGTAAGATCGCCCATCCTTGCTTCCAGCGCAGCCGTCCGTTGAGAGACCCTCTGTTCAAGTTCTTTGTACAAATTAACATTTTCTATTGCTCTGGCTGCTGAATCCGCAAGTGTTTGCAGCAACTGTACATCAATATTTGTAACAAAATGTTTTTCGCTCCAGTAATTGCCGATTGCGCCAACAGGATTTTCTGTATTCACCGGGACAAGGGCCAGACTTCTGACAAATGTTGATTCGTAAAACCTGTCAGGATCATTCTTATCTTCATATACATCGTTAATGATTATTGGCGTGCGGTTAAGAATGACCAAACCACCGTTGCAGCTGTCCAGACGGAATCTTTGTCCTTTCCACAATGGTCCGATTGTATCCTCTTCGGCGCAATAACATTGATCCCCTTCACGATTAATGAATACTGCGCCTTGAGAGGCCGTAAGTTTCCTTGCCGAAGCCACAACGATTTGCTGAACGGTTTCCAGCGTCCGCGCAGATGAAAGGTCTTTGATCGCATCAATGAGATGGCTCAATCTGCTGTTTAATTTTATGATCTCCTCTTCAGCCTGGTTCCTGGCAGTCATATCCACTCCAAAAGCCCAGTTCTGATCACCGGAAGAAACGATATCCCATGAGATATTCTTTTTTGATCCGTCTTTACAGGTTACAACCACATCCATGGGTTCAATTTTTGAATTGTCCAGGATTGCAGCCTCAACTCTCTTTTGCCACTCTTCCTCTACCTGCCTGCGGTAATTTTCGTCGGGATAGGCAAGTGGCCACCACTTTGCTGCATCTGGAACCTCCTCAATTTCATATCCAAATAATTTGGTAAAAGTGGGATTGACATATTCCGCTGTTTGTGCAACACCCGTGGACAGATAGATAGCAACCGGTGTATGCTCGGTGATGGCTTTAAATTTTTTCTCGCTTTTTTCAAGGATCTCTGTTACCTGTCTTCGCTGGAGGACTTCTGTTTCCAGCAACGCATTGGCATGTGCAAGATCTGCCGTTCTTACCTTCACCTGGTATTCTACCATGTCGTATGAACGCTGTAATTCTGCTTTCGTTTGTTCGAGTGTTTCCTTCTCTTTTTGAAGTTCACTGTTGATTATTTTTAGTTGGCCGGGGCTTGGTATTTTCAGCAATTTGGGCAACATCGGCCATACCACAACAGCAGTTGCCAAAGAAACTATGGCTGTTATGGAATCTACGATTGCCTGCCACCAATCGACCGTCCACCACAAGCCGATGATGTGGACAAAGTGGGTTGTGCCGCACACCAGGATGAATGCCCCAAACAGGATAATGGACCACGAAAAAGGCAAATCCTTCCGTTTTCGGATAAAGATGATCAGAAAAATGGGAATCGAAGCGTATGAAATCGCAATCAAACCATTGGAAATGGCCATTACCATCATCAGCAGCGGAGTCATGGTAAGTGCATTTGCGCCTTTTATTTCCATTGATTCAGTCATGGTAAGAAGTGGCACCACGATTAAAAGAAACAGCGTGAGCGCCGGTCCCATTACATAGAACAACAAATCCACGATTTTTCGCCCTTTTGTCTTTGGCGCGCTGAAATTCCTGACTTTGTAGCCACGAAGACGAAGGCTGTTGGTTACTACCAGAATAGAACTGAATGCCATAGCACCCGCTGCAAACATCGGACTGAGCAGACCGAAGGCTGCAATCGGGATAAGCGCCACATTGTAAAACAGGGCCCAGATCAAATTTTCAACAATGGTTTTTGAGATCCCGCGCGATAATGAGATGGCACGTCCAACTCCGTGCAGGTCGCCGCTGATAAGGGTAATTCCCGCGGCAGCCATGGCCACATCGGTTCCGGTACCTATGGCGATGCCCACATCGGCCCGGGCCAATGCCGGTGCATCGTTGATGCCGTCACCCACCATGATTACCTTTGGGTGAGCCTGATTAGCCAGTGCTCCTGAATTTTGCAGTTTTTTTATAGCGTCCGCTTTCCCTCCAGGCAAAACTTCAGCCAATATACGGGTTATCCCAACCTGTTTCGCTACCGCGGATGCCGTGCGCTGGTTGTCACCTGTCATCATGACAATCTCAAGCCCAAGTAATTTAAGTTCATTGATGGCTTCCCGGGATCCGGGTTTGAGGGTGTCGGCAACAGCAATCAACCCTACCGGGATTGGTGGCTCAGAAGGAACATTTTTGCCGGACACCACGATCATTACTGACTTTCCCTCTTCCTGCAGCCGGGTAATGGTTTCTTTCTGTCGATCCAGATCAATACCCTCCTTCAGCATCATTTGCATATTCCCAACCAGGATGATGCGGTTTTCGACCATGGCGCGGATCCCAAATCCACTTACAGCCATAAATTTCTGAGGCTCTGACAGTTTCAATCCCTTATCATTTCCCGCCTTCACAATGGCCCTGCCTACCGGATGTTCCGAGCCTTTTTCGGCGCTCGCTGCTATCCAGAGCACTTCGTTGGTTGAAAGCTCCGCGATGGCTATCACATCCGTTACATCCGGTTCTCCTTTGGTAATCGTTCCGGTTTTATCCAATACCACGATGGATGCGTGGCCTGCCCTTTCCAATATTTCTCCGTTTTTGAAAAGAATCCCGTTCTCCGCACCCTTGGAAGTACCAACCATGACGGCGGTTGGCGTAGCCAGTCCAATAGCGCACGGGCAGGCAATCACAAGCACGGCTATGGCGTTGATCATCGCATCAGTCCAGTCGACCTGCGCAACCAGCAGCCATCCCAGGAAAGTCATCAGTGCAAAGCCGATGATAACAGGTACAAAGTATTTTCCAATCTCGTCCGTCAGTTTTTGAATGGGGGCTTTGCTGCCCTGCGCCTCCTGAACCAGGCGGACAATCTGCGACAGCGTGGTATTCTTCCCTACCTTTGTCGCTTCAAATTTCACCATCCCTTCGCAATTGATGGTCGCACCAATGACCTGCTGCCCCGGACCTTTGGCCACCGGCATTGACTCTCCGGTGATCATCGATTCATCGAAAGCGGAACTTCCTTCGGTAATAATCCCGTCGACCGGGACCTTTTCACCGGGCCGGACCAAAACGGAGTCACCAACCTCAACATCTTCGATTTTAATCACCAACTCCTTACCATCACGGATGATGCAGGCCGTTCTGGCTTTCAGCCCCATCAGGGCTTTTAAGGCTTCAGATGTCTTCCCTTTCGCCCTTGTCTCGAGGAATTTTCCAAGCCGGATCAGGGTAATAATGGCTGCGCTGGTTTCGAAATAGACATTGGGACTTTGAATGATCCCAAATGTGACAAACAGGCTCGAAAAGTAGGCGGCAGAGGAGCCCATAACGATCAGGACATCCATGTTGGCGCTGCCTGCCCGTAAACTTTTGTAAGCCCCTACATAAAACTGCCAGCCGACAATAAATTGTACAACTGTTGCCGCCAGCAGCATGGCAAACTGATCGTAAGTAAATCCTACCAGTTTAAAATCTTTCGACATGCTGTAGACTACAAGGGGAATGGTGAAAATCAGACCAACGATTAACAACCGCTTCTGGACAAGAAGTTCAGCAGCACGGATGGTGGCTTCGACATCTTCCATCTCTTCGGTTTCACTTGCATGAACCACCTCAAAGCCAACTTTTCTTATCACCTTAACCAGGTCGGCAATGGATGTCGTTCCGGGTATGTAATCCAGCAAGGCATGCCCGGTGCCATAAATTACAGCCGCAGAAAGCACTCCTTCCACACCGGCAAGCTGCTTCTCCAGCAACTGTGCATCTGAAATATCGCGCAATCCGGTGATTGGCAACTCTGCTTTGCCGACGGCTACTCCGTAACCGATATGGGTTACCTCGGCAATAATGGCAGCCATGTTGATTTTAACCGGATCGAAACTGACGTGGAGTTTCTCTCCGGCGAAATCCACATTGGTATCAAGAATGCCGGCCATATTGCTCACCTTGCGCTCGATCGCCCTGGCGCAATTTGAACAGGACATGCCCGTAACGGGCAATATAAGATGACTTCCTGACTGTTTATCTTCTGAACTGTTTGTCATTTTTCCATTCAAATTATTACCGGGTTTGAAGCCACAGGATGATCACGATAAGGGCGGTTACCAGATCGGTGACCAAGTAACCGAATATTACCGTTCGAAAATTTAATGCTATCATGGTTTAGTTTTCAACCCCAACCCCTTAAAAAGGGGCTATAACTGATTGGCTATATATTGTTTAAATTGGGCTTTTATCATCTTTCCCCTTCTCCAATTCCTCAATCTTTTTCTTAAGCTCCATCATCACCAGTTCACGACCCACAAAAACCCGGGATTGCTCTTCGAGCTCAAGAATTGATTCATTCAGCTCGGCTGTCCGCTGTAAAACCAGATTTTCAAGTTCTTCATTGAAGTGTCTGATTTTCTCCTCAGCCAGTTTACGTTCGGTGATTTCGATGCTGTAGCCTGCCAACTTTTTATTGCCTCCCATGGTAATCGGGAATTTTATCGTATTGTAGTAACGTCCGTTTAATTCTTCCTCAACTTTCAGTATTTTGCCAGTGGAAACCACCTCCCAGTCGTCGGCAGTAAATTTCTTTGCAAGATCGGGCGGGAACAAATCTTCCATGGTCTTGTTGCCCATTTCTGAACCGGGAATGCCGATCAAGTCTATAAAATTTTCACTCGCCATTATTACACGACTTTCTGTGGGGGACACCTTTTTGATGTAAGCGAGAATAGGTGAGTGTTCAATAAACAGACTTAACAGTTCTTCATTTTCACGCAACGCTTCCTCATCCATTTTTCGTTCGGTAATATCCAAAAAGACCATGATACCAAACTTTACTTTACCTTCGTCATCGAATATAGGTGCGGCATTAGCCCAAACTATCCGGTCTTCCATATTGTCCCTTCTGACAATAAACTCCCTGCTGCACTTTTCTCCGTACAGGACTGCTCGTGCCAGCGGAACATCTTCCGGCTTATATGGATCGCCTTTCAGATCCAGAATATTCCAGGTAGAAACATATTTTTCAACATCAACATTGTCGACGATTTGACTGGCAGGTCTGTCGCGTATCATTAAAGCTGCCTCATTTACGTAAATCAGTTTCCCCCTCGGGGCTTCTGCAATAGCTATCCCAGCCTGGCTGTTATCGAACGCGGCCTGCAGCATCGCCTTTGTCTCAATTAAACTTACTTCCATCTGTTTGATATCCTCGATATCCGTGCAGGTACCAAACCATCTGGATATATTCCCTTCTTCATCGAAAATAGGTACACCCCGTATTAACCACCAGCGATAAATACCGTCCTTGCGCCGCAAACGGCATTCAATTGAGTAGACTCCGTTGTTGTTTACCGCATCCTGCCAGGCATCCCAGGCGCGACCGCTGTCGTCCGGATGGAAAGGTATAACCCAGCCGTGTCCAAAACTTTCTTCCATTGTAAGTCCCGTATAATCAACCCATTGCTGGTTAAAATAGATGTTCCAGCCATCAGCACGGGTAATCCAGACAATTTGCGGCATAGATTCGGCTAACAAACTAAGCTCCCTTTCGCTTTTTACAAGAGACTCCTCAACCTGTTTGCGGCTGGTAATATCTTCGATCATACTCAGATGTCGCGGATTCATCTTCTCACTAACCTGAACCTTGGCAACAATCACGCTGACCCAAACGATGGATCCATCCGGCCGGATGTAGCGTTTGTTCATCCGGTATCCGTTTATCTCACCGGCGTTCATCCGATCCTTGTTTACCTGATCCACCTGCAAATCATCCGGATGGGTGATAGTCATCCAGTCGGTGGCAGCCATTTCTTCGCGGGTACGGCCTACAATTTTCGCGAACCCGGAGTTGACTTCAAGTATTTTCCCGGACAGTGAATCAACGAGCGCTATCCCCAAAGGGGCCTGTTCAAAAATGGTTTGAAATCGGTCCCTGGCATGTTGTAATTCCTCTTCTGCCTGTTTTCTCTGCGTAATGTCATTCAATACGCAATGCGTCTGTTTGAATTCTCCGGCTGAATTGTAACCGATTCGGCCTTCAAATGCGATAAAAATGATGCTGCCATCTTTTTTTATCATTTCGAATTCGCTGTGGATCGTACCCAGGGATTTGAATATCGGGAACCGTTCCCTGAATCCCTCGTTATATTTTGGGGTCAGGAAATCACCGAACCATTTACCGATAACCTCATCCCTCGAATATCCCAGGGTTTGCAGCCATGTCTCGTTCACTTCAATGAAAAAACCGTTTATATCCAACGATTGATAACCAATTGGCGCGTATTCGAATAACGTTCTGTACCTTTCTTTATTCTCTTTTTCGGACTTTTCCACCAGCTTACGTTCGGTAATTTCATTTAAATACTTGCTGTTCAGGATTTTCAAATCGTTCAGGATTTGTCGCGTTTCAAAATGTAATTTTACTTTTGTAAGAATTTCTTCTTTGAAAATTGGTTTGGTGATGTAGTCGATGCCTCCCGCACGATATCCCATGAGTTTAGAGTCCCTGTCCCCCAATGCGCTGATAAAGATAATCGGGATGTCGCGGGTTGCTAGGTCGGCCCTGAGCCTTGTGCAAATTTCGAAGCCATCAATTTCAGGCAAGATAATATTTAGAAGAACAATTGACGGATGTTTGGCTTTTATACTTTTCAAAGCAGATTTTCCGTTTGAGGCAAAACGTACTTTGTATCCGGCCCTATGCAAAATCCCTTCCATCAATTCAAGATTGTCCCGATCATCATCTACAATCATAATTTCATCGTTCAAAGTTGAACCCGTGTCAGTTGAAATCTGATCTTCTCTATACATTTGATCTGAATTTAATGTTATACTGAACACTAAATATACAATTTTCTACATTTATTTTCTTATCCTGATTTATAACCTAAAGTGAGGTTGATCAAAAAGAATTCTAAAGCATTGAGGATGTGATTGTTTTTCAACGGCATATTTTAATTCGAAAACCGGTCGGCTTCCAACATTTTCCGGGATCTTCACATTGGGAATGACAAGCCTGATTTTCGATGAACCGTTAAACCTCTTCAAAGCAGCTTTAAGTGGAACAATTGTACGGAGAATTTCGCTGATGGATATGAAACGGAGCAGCAGGTTGTCGAAGGCTGCCTGAAGAGTCCTGGCACGTTTCAAAAACTTCATGAATGGCCTTTCCCGGTTCATGGGTGAGGCCCGAACGGGAAATTGGTGGACACGGAATTTTGGCCGTTGTTCGTTCAAATTATCTTTCTCACCCATTTGAAAAACCTGAACGGCGGATATTTAAACGGTACGTCGATCCATGTTGGTGTAGAAACGATTGCTCGGCATGGCTGAAGGCCAGGAAACCGGAATGCCAGTGGTAGCTGTTCATACCGCTGTTCCCCACACCGCCGAACGGCAGATGATGGTTGGCAATATGTATTAGTGTATCGTTGAGGCAGCCTCCGCCTGAGGTGGTTCTCAGCAGGATTTCTTTGGCTGTTTTGTTTCATAACGAAGAATGGCAGATTTGAATTTTTTCAGGTTTCCCAGCCTGAGATTCACTGATTTGGTTGCGTGGCTTTTAAAATAAATCTGCTGGGCTTCTGCAACAGATGCTATCGATGCGGCTGCCCTTTCTGTCATGTTCAAATGATTTTAAATTTGACGTCCTTCGAAGTGTTCCATCGTTTCGTAAATATCCAAATTATAGGAGATTGACAAAAGTCCTGCAGAATAAAAGAAAAGTTCTGTAACTTTCACCTTCCTGTCATTTTAAAACCAAATTTTAATCCAAATAGATGAAATCCACAGCCTGAAACCCGGCCCGATGGCAGGGAAGAAAATCGGCTGATCATTTTTCATTTATATTTCATAGCTTTGGTAGTGTTTTGATTTTAACGAAGATAAAACATTCTGCAATGAGCATTTTAAAAGACCTCGACGAGCTTGTAAGCGCCGACATCATCTCTGAAAACACTGCGCAAAAGATTTCCTATTATTACAAAAGTAAACGGAGCTCCTCCACCAACCGGCAGTTGCTTATTTTCGGCATTGTCGGAGCATTGCTGGTGGGTATCGGGGTGATGTTTATTGTTGCCAACCAATGGGATGAACTGTCAACGGCGGTAAAAACATCCTTTGCTTTCTATCTTTTGGTATTACCCCAATTGCTGGCAGGATATGTTCTGCTGAAAAAAGAAAATAAGTTTAACCCTTTCTTCCAGGTTGGCATTTAACCTGGTCAAATTATCCCGGGCAATTTGCAGGTTTTTATTGCTTTCATTGAGTTCCTTATTTTTATGGATAGAATTCTCATAAGTCGAAAGCAAAATATCTAAAATTTGACGGGGAGACGAATGTAGACTGTATTTCTGATTTGCAAACAAAATTTCCAGTGTGGAGTCATCCGATGGATTATTTCTTAGTTCTGAATTCTGTATGAAGTATTGAATTCTGGAAATCAGGAATTCTTCATTATAGGGCTTAACAAGAAAGCCGTCTGCTCCACTTTCCAAGCCCTTCATAACCTCTCTGGGATCGGAATGAGCAGTTAAAAGTATAACCGGGATATTTTTCAGATGGTCGTCGGCTTTAACAATTGAACAGAATTGATATCCATCCATACCGGGCATATCGATGTCACTGATTATAATATCCGGTTCAAACTGATTTAAGATTTCAAGCGCTTTTTGCCCATCAATGGCACATCGGACTGAATAGTTATAATTCTCCAAAGTGATTTTCAATAATTCGGCCTGGATCAGGCAATCTTCTACTACCAGAATTTCAGTTTTCTTTATTTCCATCTGTTATCCTTCCAGGTAATTTTTTTCAAGTCAGTATAAGCAAAATTACTTCAGCACTTCATAAACCAATTACACAATTCTCTATTAAAGTTATATAATTCACACATTATAAGCGGATAACGGTTTTTCATTTTTTGAAATCTAAATGAAAGATGAGGTCCGTATACTCAAATTTCTTATATTGCCCTTGCAGGGCGTCGGGTCCGGGAAACATTTAAGGACCCAAGGCGTTGCCATTGGGCTAGAATATGTTGGGCTTTCAGCCCGATAACATAAAAATGAAACATTTATGCCAGAATGAACAGGACACAATTTGGGTGGAAGGTTTTATCTAAGGACTGGCGGCACTGACAATTAACCAAAAAAAATCTGCAAAACTCCTATAGCATTCTCAAGACCGCCACGAAGTGGCAGCATAACCTAGCCCAATGGCAACGCCTTGGGTTAAAATAATTGCATCCGATGCCGTTCGTCCTGAAGGGACAGCATAATAAAATAATAAATGGGAACCAATCTTGAAAATATTCAGTAAGATTTCAATAATTTTACCTTGAAAATATCCGAATGAAGACCATTGTTTCAACCATTCTGTTTCTACTAAGTTGTCTTGCCATTCAGGCACAAATCCTTCCCGGATTCAAAATCTCCGGTTCTTATAACGAGCAGCAACAAGTTATTGAAAATTCTCCTCCGTCAACGCGCATACTGATCAATGCCCCGATCAAAGGATTTGGGAAGAAGGACCGTGTTTTACTGGTTTTCTATGCCCTTCCTAACGGGAATACCATCGAACAGACATTTGGCAAAAATCTCAGGGCCGGCGATGACTGGCGTTACAATATCCAGCATATCGGGGCCCAGACAAGGTTTCTAAGGCAAAAGGTTAAAACCCGGACCATCGTAACCGTTTACCTTGAATCCCGGCAAAAAAGCTGGCCATTATGGACGGCAACAACCCGTGATTCAGTCCGGAACGTGAAGGGCATGGTTGACCATATAAAAGGGATTTTTGCACCCTGGAATCCGGAAGTTGTACTGAATGGCCACAGCGGCGGCGGAAGGTTTATTTTCGACTACCTGGCTGCTGTTGAGAAGATTCCTGACAATGTGGTCAGAATTGCTTTTCCGGACAGCAATTACGGCTACGAGGATACCCTCTGCGGACCAAAGCTCCGCGACTGGTTAAAATCCGGGAAAAACAAATATTTATGTGCACTTGCCTACAACGACAGCGTCGTTATCTACAACGGCAAGCAACTGGTTTCGCCTACCGGAGGTACCTGGTACCGCAGCAGGATGATGCTGAAATTTCTTTCCTCATCTTTCAAATTCAGGACTAAGGATAGAGATTCTCTGATCTGGAATAGCGCTTTAAACCAAAGAGTTGAGATCATCCTGAAAGCAAATCCCGGCAACAAAATTTACCATACAACCCAGGTGGAACTGAATGGTTTTATCCACAGTATGCTGAGCGGTACCCGGCATGAAAACTGGGGCTATACCTATTTCGGAAAACGGGCATATGCCGGTTTTATTGCTGATTCGGTCATTGTCCCGATCCGAAGGTTAAATATTCCTGCCAGGAAGCCGGATGCGGAAACCGGTTCAGCCTTTATGAAAAGGATTGCTCCCCTGCCGCTCAAAGAACGGGAAGAGGAGATATCCCGGGCAGTTTCCTCGGGAAATATCCCGGAATTCCTGAGAAACATGGTCACCTTGAAGGGTGAATTTGCAGATACAGCCGGAACTTTACGTCAGGTTATTTACGAAGTGATGCCCGATTATCTGGCAGTCGGCAGCATTAATGATTTTTGCCGTATTCCCATGAATCCCTATACCGCCCAAAAACTGGCTGATCTTTTCGGGGGATCCCTGATAACGGCAAAACTCAGCAACCATATCTATGAAAAAGCTGAGATAAAACTTGCTCCGTTCAACTATATCCCGGTAGGAAACGCCAATGAACTGGTAACAAAGTTTGAAGCGCACAACACTCAGATTGAGAAGCAATTCAGTGAGTCGGAAGGAATCCCCGGACAACTGGTGGCAGGGATCAAAAAGGATGTTATCCTTTCGGTCAGAAATGCGGCACAGCCAACGAAGGTAGTGATCTACGGCTGGCACAAAACAGACAGCAAACCCATTCAACCTGTTTACAGCGGGCACGTCTGCTGGTACGTGGATTACAGTCATGGAATACGGCTGATCAACAACCAGGTACTGATTGACGGCAAGCCCCGGCTTTTCTCAGATATCTTGAAGGATCCGTTGCTTTACAGTATTTTCAGCGATGAGGATAAGCCAATGGAAAAGGTTGGGTATTTTCAGGAATAGTGAATTGTCAATCTGCTGCCTGAATATTCATGCGAATTTTACAAATAAAAATAACCACAAATTGCGCTAAGAGGGCCCACATTGTGGTTATTCAGAAACATTCGGCAGTACTATTTCTATTTCTTGTCTCTGATTTCGACGTTCACTTTAACATCCTTAGTTTCCGGAGTTACCTGTTTTTTCCTGACGATGGTTATTTTCTCCAGTCCTTTGCCGATATCCTTTTTCTCATACGAAACGATGTCAGCATTGTCTGGATCAAGGGCGTAAGGATCACCTCCGCCGAATCTCATAACCCTCATATGACCGGGTGCCATAGGCGGCATCGGAGGCGGGGGAGGAGGTGGTGGCATCATGTTGCCTTCTATATTATCCAGCATTACATTTCCTCCGTGACCCATGCGGATGATTCTTTTTTCGTGCCTGACTTTACCTGAATCGCCTGACTGGTAGAACACATCGAACTCTTTATCGCCGGACATTTGCATGTGTTTCATCTGATCACCGCCCCGGAGGATGATTACTTTGTGTTCTCCGGCGATCTTCCCGTCCTTTTCGAGCGTCTTCATCATTGAATCGACTTTTGCCTGAAGGGCCTTTTCATCAGGAAGATTGAAAGTCGTGTCAATTTTAGTCACTTTCCCGTCCTGATCCACAACAATTGTCACCCTTTGCTCCTTTTTCTGCTGACCTTTTTCGGCATTCACAGTAACTTTCACACGCTGCTCCTTCTTTTGCGTAGTCTTGTCTGCCGAATTTGCTTTATCAACCTGCCCGAAAGATATGGCGGTTGTGGCAACTAATAATCCCAATAAAAATGCGAGTTTCATATTCATCAATTTTAAGTTAAAAATAAGGATTTTTCACAGTTCAATATTAGAACTTAAAATTCCCCGGATGGGTTAAGGTCTTTGTAAAAAGAGTTAAGGGAAAGTTAAAGTTGGAAAGGACGTTAAATTATTCTCTAATTTTGGATTACTAAGTTGTAAGAACAATATATCGTCCTAAGGTTTCCTGTAATCAGACCTCCCCCCACCTGCCGATAAATCGGGACAGGCTCTCCAAAGGAGGGGAGTATTGCGCTGAAGCTTGATTACAGTTAGCATCTGAAGTCTTGGGGGAGATTTAGAGGGGTCAAATTGTCGGGGCATTGTGACACTATTTTATTCCTATAACTTATATATATAGAAACAGTAATTAAAAAAAATTGTGAGTAAGCGTATCATCATAGGATTAGTCGTTCTGATGGGAATCTCATTGCTGGGTATCGTGGCAGTGCAGGTCTATTGGTTTAACAACTCCGTAAATGTTAGAAATGAGCTGTTTGACAGGTCAGTAAACGATGCGATGAACAAAGCCGTACGCCGTCTTGAGACCGGTTATGACCTGAAAGTTATCCGTCATTTCAGCAATGGCGATTCAACCAGGAGAGAAACCTTCTCCTACCCTCCTCCACCGCCGCCGCCCCCACCTCCGGTTCCGGGATATGAAAATGTTGATGTGGTAGTAAAAAGGGACAGTATTCACCATACGATCAGTGTGACGACTTCGAAATCACAGAAAATGAAGCAGGGCGCACACAATGCGCAATCTTTTGCCACAGCGGGCAAAAACAGTAAATCAATGCGACTCCTTACCGAGAATGTTTATGGTCCGATCAACGACTCTTTGATCAATGCGGAAATGAAGGCAATGACTCCTGAAATGAAAAAGAAGTTAAAGCAGTTAAATAATTTATCGAACCAAATTCAGATTGAATACCGGGGTTGGGAAGACGGTCGTCACATTGACGAGAACCAGCTGAAAAAATTGCTGAAACAGGAATTATCGGACCGCGCAATCCCCATCGGATTTGAGCTGAACATCAACAGCGGAGACAGTATTGCCGTCAAAGCCAAAAAAACGGACCTGCTTCAAAAATGGTACAAGGTCAATATGTTCCCCGATGATATTTTCAGGAAGAATCTTGAACTTGCAGTCTATTTCCCCGAAAGGGACCATTTTATAGGCCGCACCACCACTTGGCTGCTCGGACTTTCGGTCGTGTTCACCTTAATTATTTTCTTTACTTTCTGGCTAAGCATATACTTGATTATCAGACAGAAAAAAATATCCGAGATGAAATCCGACTTCATCAACAACATGACCCATGAGTTTAAAACACCGATCGCCACGATTTCCATTGCGGCCGATTCCATTTCCAACGAGAAGGTGATCCATGAGGAGGAAAAGGTTCGGTTTTTTGCCGGGATGATCAGAAAAGAGAATATCCGTATGAATGAACAGGTAGAGCGGATTCTGCAGATTGCCCGCCTCGACCGGAAGGAATTTGAGTTCAGCTTCCAGGCAACAGATGTCCATCCGTTGATTGAAGCGGCTGTAGACGGGATACTGCTTCAGGTTGAGCAAAGGGGCGGTAAAATCAATATCCAACTGGATGCTGTCAATCCGGTTGTCACAACTGACCCCACCCATTTTACCAATCTTGTCTACAACCTCCTCGACAATGCCAACAAATACTCGCCTGATGCGCCGGTAATTAAAGTGTCCACCGTTAACAGTCCAAGAGGGATTTTGCTCACTGTCGAAGACAACGGGATGGGTATGACCAAGGCCGTGCAGTCGAGGATATTCGACAAATTCTACCGGCTTCCGTCAGGAAATATCCACAACATCAAAGGATTCGGACTCGGCTTAAGTTACATCAAAGCAATTCTGGAAGCCAACAACGGAACCATCAAAGTGCACAGTGAACCGGGAAAAGGCAGCCGGTTTGTGGTTTTTGTCCCATTTTTAATCGACCGGCGATGAAAACAACTAAATCCCTTTTTTTCGTTGAGGATGATCTCAGCTTTGGGACTGTCCTGAAATCATACCTCGAAATCTGCAATTTTTCAGTAACCTGGCTGTCCGATGGGAAACATGCCGTCAGTTCATTCAGGGAAGCAACTTATGATCTTTGTTTGCTGGATGTGATGCTTCCTCATGTGGATGGTTTCGCCATCGGGAAAGAGATCAGGTCGATAGATTCCCGTATTCCAATTATTTACCTGACTGCCAAATCCTTAAAAGAAGACATCCTTACCGGATACCGCCTCGGGGCTGATGATTATATTGTAAAACCCTTCGATGCGGATGTTTTGGTCTATAAAATTGAAGTATTGCTCAGGAGGGCCGAAGGTGAACCTGGCAGCAACAACCATCTGTTCAGCATCGGCAGATACATTTTTGATTCCCGGCTGCGGGAGATACGGCTCGGAGAAACGAAACAACTGCTGAGCCCCAAAGAATCGGCCCTGCTTCAGCTGCTCTGCGAACATAAAAACGAACTGCTGCCCCGTGAAGTTGCATTGAAAAAGATATGGGGCGACGACGGCTATTTTACCACCCGAAGCATGGACGTTTTTATCACCAAACTCAGGAAATTCCTCAAAGAGGATCCTTCCGTGGAGATCCGGAATATCCACGGTAGTGGTTTTATTATGACCCTGGGAAATTAGAAGAATAAGTTGTTCGTATATTCAAACTACCGGTATTAACCCAACTTGCAGTTAATCCGAACGGAATTGTTGTTTATCAATGAATTGGCAGTTTTCGAGTTCGGATTTGTGTACTACAGATTTTCGTTTTACGAATGGAGCATATTTATATTTTAGTGCATCGTAAAGGTTACGC
>JBBQHB010000002.1:0-134146 GCA_038323575.1 Bacteroidales bacterium
CCCAACCCCATCTCCCACCCAAATACCATAACTTGCTGTCATTCTGAGCGCAGCGAAGAATCTTTGATTTTTAACCACACAACATTAATTCAAAATATCACAACTCATAATTCATAACTTATAATTCATAACTCATAACTTTTTTACTATTTTGTACTTGAACTAATAAATCAATAACTTATGTCCAAATCAACCCCCACCGTTACTAAACCGGTTGTTTCCAGCTTAATCCCGATGATCATTATCGCGGTTTTGTTTTTCATTTTCGGATTCGTCACCTGGCTCAATGGTATCCTGATCCCATACCTTAAGATTGCCTGCCAGCTGACCAACTTCCAGGCAATGTTTGTTGCCTTTGCCTTTTACATCGCCTATTTTGTAATGGGACTCCCCTCCTCCTGGGTACTGAAAAAAACCGGCTTTAAAAACGGAATGATGGTCGGACTATGGGTCATGGCCCTGGGTACACTTATCTTTATTCCAGCAGCCCTTACCCGTACTTACGGATTGTTCCTGACTGGCCTCTTCGTACTGGGTACCGGCCTGACAATTCTTCAAACAGCGGTTAATCCATACGTCACCATATTAGGACCAAGAGAAAGTGCGGCAAAGAGAATCAGTATCATGGGTATCTGCAACAAGATGGCAGGGGCAATTGCTCCGCTCATCCTGGCTTATTATATTCTGGCCGACGGTGATTCATTTGTCGAGAGTCTTAAACATATGGATGCAGCCGCACAAACAGTTGCTTTAAACGAGCTTGCCCACAGGGTAATTGGTCCTTACGTCGTTATGACCATCATTTTCCTTCTACTGGGCATCGGGGTACGATATTCACCACTACCGGAAATCGAAGCAGAAAGCGATGATGAGATGGAAACCAACGGTTCGGGTGCCAAAACCAGTATATGGCAATTCCCGCACCTTATTTTAGGCGTGCTAACGCTATTCTTTTATGTCGGGGCTGAAGTTATTGCCGGAGATACCATTATCCGGTACGGGATGTCATTGGGCATTGAAATATCCACTGCAAAAATGTTTACCTCCTTTACCCTTGTCTCCATGACAATTGCCTACATATTAGGGATTATCCTTATTCCTAAAGTGATGTCACAGCGGTTTGCCCTGCAGTGGTCCGGAATCCTCGGTATCATTTTCCTGATGGGTGCCGTATTCACTTCAGGAATGACATCGGTGTTCTTTATTGCCATTCTGGGATTTGCCAATGCACTGGTATGGCCTGCCATCTGGCCCCTTGCCATTCACAACCTGGGACGGTTCATTAAAACCGGTTCAGCAATGCTGATAATGGCAATACTTGGCGGTGCGCTGCTTCCGCTTTTGTGGGGCAAACTTTCCGATATCTATACACCGCAGCTTGCCTATCTGGTCATGCTGCCCAGTTATCTGCTCTTCATTTACTATTCCATCTGGGGATACAAGAAAAAGAAATGGTAAATATATAAACCATGAAACCTACATTGATCATACTTGCTGCCGGTATGGGCAGCCGCTACGGGGGTCTGAAGCAACTGGACGAAGTTGGTCCAAACGGCGAAGCCATCATTGATTACTCTCTGTATGATGCCATTCGGGCAGGTTTCGGGAAGGTGGTCTTTGTGATCCGGCACGATTTTGCGCTAGCATTTATGGCCCGTTTCAACCCCAAACTGGAAGGAAGGATTGCGGTGGAATATGTCTACCAGTCATTGGACAAAATCCCTGCAGGATTTACACTTTCAGCCGAAAGAGAAAAGCCGTGGGGAACCGCTCATGCCCTGCTGATGGCCGACGGCGTTGCGAATGAACCAATGGCAGTGATTAATGCCGATGATTTTTACGGTGAAAAAGCATACATGGCAATGGCTGATTTTCTCACAACTTCATACGATCCGTATGAGTACGCAATGATTGGTTACAACGTTGAAAATACGCTCTCAGACCACGGCACCGTATCCAGGGGTGTTTGTGCCACAGATTCCGGCGGATATCTGACAACAGTGGTGGAAAGAACAAAAATAATTGGTGAACCGGATGGCATCTTCTATTATGAGGAAGACGGCCGGCACCGGCTCGATCCTAAAAGCCCGGTTTCGATGAATTTCTGGGGACTTAAGCCCAACGTTTTTAAATATGTAAAAGAGGGATTTTCCCAATTCCTGACAGACCACGGCCACGAATTAAGATCTGAATATTTCATACCTCTGCTTATCAACGATAACATTGTCAACGGTAATATCAAAACAAAAGTGATCGAATGTGACTCCCCCTGGTTTGGCGTTACCTATATCGAAGACAAACCCATCGTAAAAGGGAGGATTGCAAGTCTGGTTGCTGATGGAGTATATCCGGAAAATCTGTGGTAGAATCCTTTTGTAGCACATCATCAAATCAGCACATCATGGATAATCAAAAGATTAAACAGTTATTGGTCTCATTTGGCCTGAAGGAAAAGATCAAATCCTGGAAATCGTTCGGACACGGACATATCAATGATACCTTTCTAATTCAAACAGCCGGTATTAATACGCCCGACTATATCCTTCAGCGCAAAAATCACCTTGTTTTCAGGGATGTACCCGGAATGATGGATAACATCATTCCGGTTACCGATCACATCCGGAAAAAATTACTGGCAGCAGGTGAGACGGAAATTGACCGGAAAGTGATGAAATACCTGTCAACACCTGAAGATAAGCACTATGTTCAGGATGATGCAGGTAACTTCTGGACACTCTTTCTGTTTGTAAGTGATTCGCACGGCATTGAAGAAGTAACTAATCCTGATCAGGCATACAGTGCCGGCAAGGCATTTGGCAGGTTTCAGCTGCTGCTGTCAGATCTGGATGGTGGTGAACTGATCGAAACCATCCCCTCTTTCCACAACGGAAAATACCGCTTTCACCAGTTTACCGATGCTGTCATGTTCAACAAAGCAGGACGCCGGGATGAAATGAAAATGGTGATTGATATGCTGCACGGAAGAAAAGAGGAGATGCTCCAACTTCAACTGGGGCTGGACAACGGGAAATTACCTGTACGGATCACCCACAACGACACCAAGATCAACAATATACTATTCGACAAAGATGACAACATCCTTTGCATCATAGATCTGGATACGGTGATGCCGGGCACCACTCTGTTTGATTTCGGGGATGCCATCCGAACGCTGGGAAACAGCGCAGTTGAGGATGAACCTGATGTAACGAAAATCAGTTTCCGTTCTGAGTATTTTGAAGCCTATACCATGGGATACTTGTCGGAAAGCAGGAACTTCCTGACAGATACTGAAACGGATAATCTGGTTTACGCATGCAGGTACATGGTTTGGGAACAGGCCATCCGCTTCCTGACTGATTACCTGAATGGTGATACCTATTACAAAATCTCCTATCCCGAACACAACAAGGTCAGGACATTATCGCAGTTAAGGTACCTGGAGGTTTTGGAGGAAAATGCCGCGGCAATGAAAAAAATTGTGAAGGAAAACTTGTAGAGACGCCGGGACAGGCGTCCGTTTTTTGTGGTTGGTACAATCGAAGTTTGTACCGCATCTTTAACAAAAGTATTGATAACATTAACCGCGATTGGAAATCGCGTCACCCGGCTTCGCCCTATCCCACCGGGTGACGCGGTTTTTAGCCGTGTTAAAAATTTTCACCCCAATTTCACATGTTGTGACCGAACCTCCCCGCCCATAAACAGGTTGGCCAGCAAATCAAAATTTTGTACTGACTCTGTAGTGAAGTATTCACGTCGTCCGGATTTACTGCAATTCAGCTCAATTTCAGGATGTCTGAACAGGTAATCTTCCAGTTTACCGGCTACAACAGGACCCTGGTCCAGTAAACGGACACCGTCAGGAAGAAATTGACTGATTACATTTGTCAACAGCGGATAATGCGTGCACCCAAGGATAATGGTGTCGATCAAAGGATCTTTTGCAAAAAGCGTTTGCAGATTCTGCGCTACAAAAAAGGCTGCCCCGGGGCTTTCTATCAGGTTATTCTCCACGATTGGCACCCACATCGGACAAGCCTCCTGGGTGACAGTTATCGGGCTGTCAGAGGTCAATTTGGCTATCTCCATCGGATAGGAGTCAGAAACAATCGTCCCCTTGGTTCCCAGAACACCCACATGGCCGGTTTTGGTCATTTCAGGGATCATCTCCACACTTGGTCTGATTACACCCAGTACCCGCCTGTCGGGATAACTTCCCGGCAGGTCATTCATTTGAATATTTCTCAAGGCTTTGGCAGAAGCGGTATTGCATGCAAGCACAACAAGCTGGCATCCCTGGTCAAAAAGATACCTGACCGATTGCCATGTGTACGCATAAACAACCTCGAATGAACGTGTACCATAAGGATTCCTGGCATTATCGCCAAGGTAGATGAAGTCGTATTGCGGTAATTTTTTGAGCAACTCCCTGAAAACGGTCAGTCCGCCGTAGCCGGAATCGAAAACACCAATTGGCTGGTAAGTCTCTGGCATAGCTAATAAATAAAGTAGACAGTCAAATATAAAAAAAAAGGCGCCACGAGGCGCCTTTTTTTTTATATTTGACTGTCTACTTCAAACCCAGTTTGGTTTTAACCAGGGGCATCATATCTGTTGACTGGGCAGTGTTGAAATAAAGGACACTGTTTACCTCGAACACATAAGTCATTCCTTGTTCTTTTGCAACGTCCGAGATAGCTTTGCGGGCTTTCTCGACAATAGGCTGGAATTGCTTGCTCTCCTCTTTCTGAAGATTATCCTGTGCCTGTTGTTGGAAGGTTGTAATTCTCTCCTGCAAACTTTGAATATCCGTTTCCTTAGCCTGACGGATTGCATCTGTCAGATTGGCTTGTTTGACCAAAGCAACATATTCCTGGCCTTTGGTTTGGTACTCCTTTTGCATCACACCCAATTGAGCTTCAAGGTCTGACTGCATTTTAGCCATAGCTTTCTGCGCAACATCACGTTCCGGCATGGTTGTGATCAAACCCTGAAAATCAATATGGCCAAATTTCAAAGTTTGGGCCGATGCAGATGCTCCGATAAATAGCAGGAGGGAAAAAGTTATTACACTTAAGAAATGTCTCATGATCAATCTGATTTAATTTTTACGTAGCAAATTTAAAACATTAATTTTTATATCCAAGTTTTTGTAACACCTGATCGCTAAGATCATATTTTGGGTTGGTATAAATCATTGTCATACTTCCGGCTTTGTCAAAAATTATCGAATATGCTCCCTGCTCAGCAATTATCTGAATTGCACCGAACACCTCATCCTGAATTGGTTTGATCAAAGATTCCTTCTTTTTAGCCAGGTCGCCGTCAGGACCAAAATACTGACGCTGCAATTTCTTGTATTCTTTCTCCTTATTGACAATCTGCTCTTCACGCTTCCGCTTCATATCCTGTGAGAGCAGTACAACTTCAGACTGGAAATCCTTGTAAATCTGGTCGAGTTCGGCGTGAAGCGTCTCCAGTTCTTTCTGGTATTTCTGGGAAAGTTTGTCCAACTGCTCCTGGGCAGCAACATAAGCAGGCAATTTTCCTAAAATAAAATCAGTATCAACATATGCATATTTTTGTGCAAAACTTGCGGAAAAGCACAACAGCATGAAAATTCCTAAAAAAAATAATTTCTTCATTTCAATCAGTTTTATTAAGAAATACTATCAAAATTCAGGCCAAACTAAAACTGTTGTCCCATGATAAAGTGGAACTGACTCCCGCCGGTACCTTTGGTATAACCATCGTCGAAACCATAGCCCCAGTCAAATCCCATCAATCCAAACATTGGCAGGAATATCCTGATGCCTAAGCCAGCCGACCGTTTAATACTGAATGGATTATAATCAGTTAAATCGTACCATGAATTACCGGCCTCAAGGAATCCCAGCCCATAAATAGTCGCAGATTGTGACAAGGTAATCGGATAGCGCAGCTCGACGGTAATTTTTTCGTAGATGTTGCCACCCTTGGGAGGAGTCAGCGAGTTGTTTTCATATCCGCGTAATCCGATGTATTCGCTGCCGTATGAACTGTAACCCGACATACCGTCACCCCCCAGTTTATACGTTTCGAAAGGAGAACGCAGGTATTTGTTGTAATATCCCAGGAAACCGGTTTCAAATTTGGTCCTCAAAATCAGTTTGGCATCCTGTTTGGATTGGAGCGCTGTGAAAACGTCCGCTTTGAAGGACGTTTTATAGTACTCTACCCATGCATAACGTTCAGCAGGCGTCATCAAAGGATTACTGTAATCTTTCTTCGAAAAGAAAGAGTAAGGAGGTGTCAGCGCAGCTGACAGAGAAAAATTAGATCCCCTGCGTGTGTAAAGCGGACTATCCGTTGAATTCCGTCCAAAAACGGTTCTGAAGGCCATGGTATTTGAGGTACCATTCTGAAAGATAAAATATTGCCAGTTATCCAGAATATACTTTTGATAGGATAATTCATGGTACATGGTAAAGTAGCTGTCCGGCCATTTCAACCGGTAACCAAGACCCATGGATGCACCCAGTACCCCCATTTTCTGGGAAATCTCATAATTGTATTGGTTATAACCGGATCCGTATCCTGATCCGTAATTCGATCCGTATCCTGATCCGTATCCGCTGCCATATCCACCATACCCTCCGCCATATCCGCCATATCCGCCGGAACCGTAATTGTAGGCGCTGTTGCCGCTCGTCTGAAGGGAATAATATATAGAGAAGGTAAATGAGTTTGGTTTCTTTCCGCCCAGCCATGGTTCTGTAAAGGAGAAACTATAAGACTGGTAGTAAGTTCCGTTGGTCTGTGCACGCAAGGTAAGGGTTTGTCCATCCCCGGTAGGGAGAGGTCTCCAGGCTTTCTTGTTGCCGATGTTCCTGACGGAGAAGTTAGAGAATTTCAAGCCGATAGTTCCCACGAACATACCGCCTCCCCAGCCTCCTGACAGCTCAACCTGGTCATTGGCACGCTCTTCCAGTTCGTAATTAATATCTACCGTACCATCCTCAGGATGGGGAACCACATCCGGTTTAATCGCTTCAGGATTGAAATGTCCCATCTGAGACAACTCACGCACCGAGCGGATAATATTTTCTTTGCTGAAAAGTTGTCCCGGACGGGTGTACAACTCCCTCCGTGCAACATGTTCATTGGTTTTGGTGTTGCCCTTTATACCGATTGAATTGATGGTTGCCTGTGAGCCCTCTACAATCCTCATTTCATAATCAATAGAATCATTCTCAACATTAACTTCAACCGGATTAAGGTTAAAAAAGAGATAACCGGTATTCAAATATTCGTTAGAGACTGCATCGTCATCTTCTGAAAGCCTTTTATCGAGCAGTTTCTGGTCGAAAATATCGCCTTTTTTAATCCCCAGTACCCTGGAAAGCTGAACATCTGTAAGCACGGTATTTCCTACCCAACGGATATTCCTGATATAATACCTGCTTCCTTCGTCTATCCAGTATTTTAGTCGTACCGTATTTAAGGTGGTGTCTTTTATGATCGTGTCAGCCACAATTATGGCATCACGGTATCCGTTTTCGTTGTATTTTTTTATCAGGTTAATCTTGTCTTCATCAAATTTATCCTGTAAAAATTTCTTGGAGGAGAAAAAGTTATAAAGTTTTTTGGCTTTGGTCTTCTTCATCGATTTTTCAAGTACAAAAGGAGTCAACGCTTTTATACCCACAAACTCAATACTGCTGATCTTAACTTTTGCTTTCTTGTTGACGTTAATATCAAGGGCAATCTGGTTCTGTTTGGTCGTATCGTCTTTTTGCACAATCGTAACATCCGTATTGTAAAAACCTTTTCCCTGGTAATAACTGAGTATCTGGCGTTGCGCGGTATTTACCAGGTTGTCGGTTACCTGCCCGCCAATCAGCATCATTACCTGCTTTTCAATGTCTTCTTTCTCACTTTTGCTGACCCCGTGGTAGTTTTTGGCTGAAAGTCTAGGCCGTTCCTGCAAATATACATTCAGCCAGATTTTATCCCCGACAATCTTTGTTGCAGAAATTTTTACATCTGAAAAAAGTCCCTGTTTCCAATATTTCCTCAAAGCGGAGGTTACCTGATCACCGGGAATGGTAATTTCTTCTCCTATTGTTAAACCTGAAAGTCCTTTGAGAACCTCTGTATCCAGAAACCTTATACCGCTGATTTCAATTCCTGCAAGTATACCATGTTTCGGACTATCGTAAAAAACAGAGAAATTTGTACTGTCGGCAACAGTTTGTGCGTATAATTGAGCGCTAAGAAATAAAGAAAAAAATATAAATACTACTCTTTTGACCATGTCAGATTCTGATTTGTTCACTAGTTTTTCCAAATCGTCTCTCTCTCTTTTGGAAATCGTTAACTGCCTCAAAAAGATCTTCTTTGCGAAAGTCGGGCCATAATTTTTGTGTAAAATACAGCTCCGTATAAGCAATCTGCCAAAGAAGAAAATTACTGACCCTAAACTCACCACCAGTTCGAATAAGCAGTTCAGGATCGGGCAGGCCAAATGTAGGAAGATATTTGCCAATCAACTCCTCATTAATGCTACTTTTGTCAATTTTGTCATTTTTTAACTCATCAGCCAATTTTTTAACCACTTCAACCAGTTCCCATCTACCTGAATAGCTGAGCGCTAATACCAATCGAAGCCCGGTATTTTCGGCAGTTTTCGCAATAGCCCCTGCTAAATTCTGCTGAACTTCGGCTGGCATGGAATTCAGGTCTCCAATGGCCCTGAGGGAGACATTGTTTTTATGAAGATTTTCTGTTTCTGCAACAATTGCATGCACCAATAATCCCATCAGTGCATCTACCTCTTCCCTGGGACGGTTCCAGTTCTCGGTCGAGAATGCGTAAAGCGTAAGATATTTTATCCCGATTTCTCCGGCTCCTTCAACAACGGATCTTACCGCCTCCACTCCTTTGCGGTGGCCAAAAATCCTGTCATTACCATGAAGCTCTGCCCATCGGCCGTTACCATCCATGATAACGGCTACATGCTGAGGTATATTGTTCTTTTTCAATTCTTCAGAATATGCCTTTCCTTCCACTTTTACCATATGTTTCAGTTACTTTGCAGACTCCCTTGTCAACCCAAACCTGCCAATGAAGTGATAGATGCAATGAAGCGTACCAATCGTTCTTTATTAAAAAATTTGAAGTAAATGGCGGAGGATTGTCCGGGCCGCTAAAGCGATCTAAATCCTGATATCTCTTCGGATCTTTTAAATTATCAATCCTATCCGTAAAAGTCTTTCTGATACACAACTCCACACAGGCCCCCAGTCTCTTGGTCAGGTTGTATTTTATTCCGAATCCCATCGGAATGATCGGTGCAAGTGCATCGGCATCGTTGGTCTTGTTCAGATTATTGTCAAGTACGGGCTTATACATGTTTTTGTAGGGAACCAGCAGGGATACGTCGGCAGGTATCAGTACCGGAACAAGTATAATGGTACCGGTACGTGGAGCCCTTGAAAAAAAACCGCCTACTCCAAGCGATACAAACGGCGTAAACCGGTCTTTTTTTAGACTTCCCATTTTGTAATCCATGAAGTTGAACTCAAACAATGCCTCAAAAGTCTGGATAGACCTGGAAAAATGAAACGAATCATCCGCCTTTTTCAAGAACAGTTCAAACGGGATACCATCCTGGTCATTTAATGTTATGCGTGAGCTGGGTTCTGCCAGGTTAACTCCAGGAAAGGTGCCTTCCGATTTGAGATTTCCGGTAACCAACTGGCCCCTGACAGACATTCTTTTGTTGAAATTCCATCTGCCCAGCACACCGTAAAGTGGCGTTACCTGTTTAGTATAATCAACATTCTGAAGATCGCCCCAATAAACTGCGGCGCCAATCCGGATACCCATATCCGCTGATTTTTGCGGTCGGGCCGACAAAAAACAGAGAAACAAGAAGATAGTAAACAAAAGTTTTTTCATTTAACTGACCAGATGAAGAATCTCAAAACAATAAATTAAAAGGTTATCTGATTATAATAACAAAAACATCCTTGCAAAGTTAACAGAAACACACGAAAATTTATCAACGGGTCTGTGAAGGCGTAAAAAATCGCAATGAAAAATTTGTCAATTGCGTTTGTCGGCCCCCCAAAGTAATTTTTTACGCAATGTTTCATAAAAAGACTGATTCTCGAATTTCAGCACATTGATAATAAAGTCTGATTTCCTTATTTTCCAAACCATGGACGTCTCAAAAGGTTCCGATCGTGAATCAAGCGATGCCATGTACCTTCCTCCGCGACCTTCCACCCAAAGCGAAACCTCTTCATGATCAGGGATTACGACCGGTCTGACCGCCAGATTGTGCGGAGCAATCGGCGCTATCACAAAATTAGCGGAATCAGGTGTTAAGATCGGACCTCCGACGCTAAGCGAATAGGCCGTTGTACCGGTGGGGCTGGATATAATTAACCCGTCAGCCCAGTAGGTATTCAGCAAATCACCGCCTACTTCAACGTGTACGGTAATCATTTGAGAGGAATCCTGTTTATGGACCGTAAACTCATTCAGTGCATATGGAAAATCGGAAAACAGCCCGGATTCATTCTCCAGTTTAATCAACGAACGCGGCTGCAATATGAATTTTCCTGCGAAGAGCTGTTCTATTGAAAACTCAAGTTCCGACTGCGCTATATCGGCCAGAAAGCCAAGTCGTCCGCTGTTGATGCCAACCATTGGTATCCCTGAATCCCTTACAAATGTGATGGCCTCCAGGAATGTTCCGTCGCCGCCTACGCTCAGGAAAAAATCCATCTTATTTACCTCCTGCCAGGAAGAGAATTCGACGATTTTGCCGGGATGGATTCCTGCCTCCTGCTTCAGAAATTCAAGAAATGGCTTGTATATTAATATCTCAGTATCATGAAAATGCAAAATCTCAAGCAATCTTTTCATGCTGTCGTAAAATATAGGTCCTATAGTCCATCCAAAAAGGGCAATTCTCATCAAAAAAAATTTTAAGTATTCATGTATCGCATAAACTGGTCGAACCTGTCATCAATCAGGCTATTGAGCGGAGTCTGATCCATAAATGTTGCCTTGATATCATAATTGTACCGGGTCAGTGTCTGGATAACAGCTGACAGATCTACCTGGTTAACCTTAATGGTGACATTTAACTCTGTAGTTGAACCGCCGGGTTTCCAGGTGTACAGGCTCAAAATCCGTGCGTCATTCCCCTCTATGATCTGGGTGATTTGAACCAACGAATAGTTGTTCTCACACATCTGAAGTTCCAGTATCCCTCCCGGCTCGTTGGGTGAAAACAAAGAAGTGAGTGTATTGCTTAAATTATACCTTGAAATGGAACCCAAATAAGCATGATCCTCTGAAAGGACAGGAACGATGGAGACACCGCAGCCCGCAGCGACAGCTGCAACTTCAAAAATATGCTGATGGGGATGGACATGGGGTTTCATCAACTGGTCGGTAACGAATGATTCAATTGGTACATCTAAATCATGGGCGTCAAATATCTCCTTGTCGGAGATTACCCCAAGGTACTCCTGCTCCGAAACAATCGGCAGATGCGACACCCTGAATACATCCATCATCGCAAGCACTTTCGAAGCACTGTCGTGTATACCAACCGAAGGTATTGAATAAGAAATCAGCATTTCAGCTATCATGGCCTGGCGTAATGTGGTTGATGATTGAGAATCATTTCGTAAATTGCAAACCTAATTAATAAAGGCATAAATGACACGATTAAGCGTAAATATAAATAAAATTGCGACACTGCGAAACAGCCGCGGAGGTTCCATGCCAAGTGTCACAGTTGCAGCTGAGCAATGCCAGAAATTTGGTGCGCAGGGAATCACGATACATCCCCGCCCAGATGAAAGGCATATTCGTTACAATGATGCACGCGAACTAAAACCGCTCATAACAACAGAATTCAATATTGAAGGATATCCCGACCCCCGGTTCATTGAACTTGTCCTGGAAGTTTTGCCCGATCAGGTTACGCTTGTTCCAGATTCCCCTTCTGCAATCACCTCAAATGCCGGATGGGATACAATCCTTCATCACGATTTCCTAAAAACAGTGATTTTAAAGTTTCATTCTGCCGGAATCCGGGTCTCCCTATTTGTCGGAACAGATACTGAGATGATTGAAGGTGCAGCAAAGACTGGCGCCGACCGCGTTGAACTTTATACCGAGCCTTATGCAACAGATTACCCTAAGGATCGCGAAAAGGCAATATTCCCTTTCATTCAGGCTTCGAAAATTGCAGCTAAATATGGATTGGGCCTGAATGCAGGTCATGACCTGAGCCTGGAAAACCTGCGCTACTTCGATCAGCATATACCCAACCTGCTCGAAGTATCTATCGGCCATGCGCTGATAGCCGATGCTTTATACCTGGGACTGGAAGAGACGATCAGGAGGTACAGGGAATGCCTCAGAAAAGGATAAAGGATAAAGGAGAAAGGATAAAGTGAAGCTACATTACCGCACCTACGGTTCCGGACCGACCTTGATTATCCTGCACGGGTTGTACGGTTCATCCGACAACTGGATCAACATTGCCCGGAAGTTGGAAGGGCATTACACGGTATTGCTCCCGGATCTGAGAAATCACGGAGCATCCCCGCACACACCGGTCCATTCATTTGCCGGGATGGTCGACGATCTGGCTCAGTTCTTCATTGATACCAAAACGGAAAATGCGTTTCTGATCGGCCACAGCATGGGTGGGAAAGTTGCGATGCAATTCGCCTCCGAATATCCCGAAAAAGTCAACAGGCTGATGGTAGTAGATATAGCCCCGAAAAATTACCTGGACGGTAACAGTACCTTTAAACACATCCGTCAGCACGAAATGATCCTTGGATTGCTGCAGAATCCGGATCTAAGCCAGTTTCATTCCCGCGCTGAGCTGGACCAGTTTTTCAGCACCAAAATAAAAGAGGAGACTGTCCGTCGTTTCCTGTTGAAGAATATTCACAGGACCCGTGCCGGCCATTTTGAGTGGAAAATGAATGCAGCAGTTCTGCGGGACTCATTCCGGTCAATCGTCAGTGAGGTGAATATGGAGTGGTTCGAAGAGCGCATGCCCATTACAGCCTATCCTGTCACCTTTGTCAGGGGCATGAATTCGGAATATGTAAGTGATGCCGACTGGTCCGGAATAAGAAAAATATATCCTGAAGCTAAATTGATCGACATCCGGGATGCCGGCCACTGGCTTCACGCAGAGCAACCTGATAAATTTATTGAAACAGTACTAAGCATGAAAGGTTGACCAAAATAATGATGAACTGGTTCAGTATTTGCCGGCATTTTACTTTACGGGTCTTTTAATGGCCTGGTTTTCTTTAATGCCAATTACATCAACACATTTGTAAAAACGGCGTGTATACATCTCCGAACCTAGATCGCTGATAACTACTCCCCTTACCCTGCCTGAGGATGAATGGATAAATCTGGATTTCATGCCATTGGCTTCACATATAATTCCCACATGGCCGATTCGTTCACTGTCTTTAAATCCGTAAAAAACCAAAACGTCCCCTACCCTGAATTCTTCTGGTTTCAATGTTTTGCCAATTTTATTATAGGCCATGGAACTATGCGGCAGGAGAATATGAAAATTATTAAATACAAAACGGACGAAACCCGAACAATCAAAACCTTTTTCGGGACTAATTCCGCCGGTGCGATAGGGCGCACCCAAATATTTTTTCGAAAATGCCACAACATCCGCCCTCGTGTAAACAGATGACGAATTTTGCTGATTGTTCAGTTCCGGACAAGCTATTCTGTCCCGGGATTGCAGGCATAAAGTGACTAGCAATGCTGAAACAATTAATGACAGTCGTTTAATCACTTTAGATTTACATTTACAGTCCCGTACAATTATCCCTTAAATAAATCACTGAATCAGTCCTTTACCCTGCTAAGCCTCAAAGATTTCAGAATCCAGTTCGGCAGGTGTTTGTTGGGGTTCCGTTTGCGGAGATTCAGATAGATACCCAATTTTTTGATAATCGGCAGTCTGTGGGTTTCCACAAATTCGATCAAAGTACCATCCGGGTCTTCGATATAGGCAAAATGGCCGGCAGCTTCCCCCATGTCAAAACTATTGCCTTCATGGTGGGTAAAACTGTCAACTGTAAAGGCAAAGCCTCGCTTCGCACATGCGGCATTTAATTTTTCCATGCCATTAATGTCGTAACAAAGATGAATGAATCCCAGATCACCCCAAAACCGTCCTTCGTAAATTTTACGCGGTGCACGGTCCTCAACCTGTATAAGTTCAATCTCACTGTCACCAAAAAGACGTCCGAAGGCCCCGGTTCGCGGCAGGCTGTTCCGTAGCAATACCCTCCTGAATTGGGCATCTCCTCCATTCAGATAGGTTAAATCAGTAAACGATCCATGCTGATCGAAAACAACCTTGTCATACCCAAGAATGTCAGAATAAACTTTTTGGGAATTTTCAACACTTGTAACTCCGATAACTACCCCATAAACCGAACCGGTGTGCTTTTTCCGGTTACCAAACCAGTTGTGCGATTCAATTATCTGAAAAATATTGTTGAAAGGATCAGTGACAAAGAAAAAACTCCGGCCATCCGGATCTGTGGTAATTTCACTGACATTTAATTTTTCTTCCAAAAACCAGGTATGAGTCCTGCGTGCATCCCGGGTTTTGATTTTTGCGGCAAATATGCCCAAATCACCCAGGAGCGGTTCGAAAAGAGGTGCCTGGGGTTCCCTATCGGTATACTGCCAGATCTCGAATCCACCACCTCCGTTCATGTTCAATGCAAGTACAGCCCGCCGTTCCTGAGGTAAACCGCCCGTATAGGGCAGCATCAGCGAAGCCGTTGCACAATCATCAACAACCTTGATATCCATACCAAGATATTTACGGTACCATTTCCATGCTTCGGTTGCATTTTTTACTCCGATACCGAGTTGTTGAATCCCGCTAACTACTACTCCATCCATATTCATAAATATAAAAAACCAGCTTTGTTTAATCTGCCTGGCTTTATTCCGTTTCTCTAGGCATTCGGATCAATTCGAAGCGCTATTTTGTAAAAAATCCAGGGTGCAAATCTTTTCAGATAAGGCATAATTACTTCTTTTTTACCAATTATTACCAGTTTACGGTGACTTTTTACTGCCCTGTCTATTTTCCCGGCAGCATATGCGGCTGTAACTCCGTTTGCCTGCCCTTTGTCCATCTTCCCGTATTCCTTGCCTGTCGCAGTAAGGGCATGGTACGAAATATTCGTTTTGACCCTTCCGGGGCACACCATGGTAACATGGATTTTATCTTTGTGGTGCTCAAGCATCAGTGTTTCGAAAAATCCATGCAACGCATGTTTGGCAGCACAGTAATAGGAACGTTGGGGAAAGCCGAATAATCCCGAAAAGCTGCTCAGTACTACGATGCTTCCGCCTCCGCTTTTCACCATAAAAGGAAGGATCTGCTGTGTCAGGTCAACGTGTCCCCAAAAATCTGTCTCCATGATGCGGCGTGCAACCTCCATGGGTGTATCCACAATCAACGAACGCTGGCTGATTCCTCCTATGTTGGCAAGAATATCAATGCGGGGAACTACAGAACGAACCTTTTCAGCCGCCAAAGCAATTTCATCCCTGTTGGTCAGGTCAAAAGGAACAGGCAGCACCTCTGCGCCCTTTTTTCTGCAGTTTTCTGCAGCCTGCTCAAGTTGCTCCACATTCCGGTCGGATAAAACCAGTTGGGTTCCGGGTTCAGCCCATTTAAGTGACAGCGCCTCACCAATACCTGAAGCGGCACCGGTGATCCAGATGAATCGGGATATTGTCATTCAGTAAATTGTTCTAAAATTCTGCTTTACGGGAAGATGAATGGGATTTTCATCTCAATTCTGCAAACTTAAATGTTTTTTTAAGATCAAACCAGAATATTTGATTAAAGTTGCGCAGCAATTAAAATTCAATACCATACAACCAATGGGTATCAAGTTCAAACTGTTTTTGACAAATTTACCCAAACTACCTGACTTTAAGATAAATTAAACATAACTTTATTGTGAAATCCTGGAAAGACAAATGAGCGCTTTTTTCAGCGTTATTTATAGTCCCGGGATTTATTTGAACAAAGGACGAATCTTGTTGTTATTGGTTTTTATTGATGCTAATGTAAGTCGTCGGGATAATTATGACTCCTACAAAATCTCTTTTCACAGCTTTCAGACCCTATTTGGCTGCCATTTTATTAATAGTAATGGCAGCGGCATTGCGATTATGGCCGATGCAATCATTGGAGCTACGGGCAGTATGGGTAACATTCTACCCGGCTGTGATGATTGCTGCCTTGTATGGAGGAATTTATTGCGGTCTGTTAGCCACATCACTGTCCTGTTTTATTGTGTTGTTTCTATGGCCAATATTTGTTGACAGGCCATTCATCCGGGACTTTGGGGATTGGTTAAGCCTCGACGTTTTCCTGATCGCGGGCATCGGGTTGTCAATTATTGCTGAATCCATGCTACGTGCGTTAAAACGAGCCATTAGCGCAAAGGAGCAGGCAGAAACAGCCAACAAAGCCAAAAGCACTTTTCTTTCCAATATGAGCCATGAACTACTTACTCCACTGAATGCTGTACTTGGTTTCTCCAGACTGATGCAAAAATCTCCGGATGTTACGCAAGAGCAATCTGTCAATCTCAACATCATTTCGCACAGTGGTGAGCATCTTCTGAATTTGATCAACAATATCCTTGATATGATAAAGATCGAATCAGGCCGTATTGTTCTTGAAGAAGAGGTAACAGACTTGCGGAAACTGATTCTTGAAATCAAATCCCTGATGTCTTTGAAAGCTTCCGAAAAAGATCTTCAATTTTCAGATGAATTAAGTCAGGATTTGCCTGCCAACATTTTGGTTGATGCTGGTAAACTGCGGCAAATTTTGATCAATCTTATCGGAAATGCCATAAAATTCACCAACAATGGAGGTATAAAATTAAGCGTATCCCATTCAAAAACGGAAACGGCAAAAAAAGTCAGGCTCCGGTTTGAGGTGGAAGATACCGGTGCAGGCATCCCTGAAGATGATTTGAACAAGATTTTTACCGCTTTTGTACAATTGCATAATCAGGATAACAAGGAAGCCGGTACCGGGCTCGGACTGGCTATCTGTGAACAAAATGTCAAACTGATGGGTGGCGAGATTGGCGTCAAAAGCACAATCGGGAAAGGTTCGGTTTTTCATTTCGAAATTCCCGTCTCTGTCCATGAAAAAACCAACGAAAAGGTCATTCGCAAACAATCAGGCGTGTTACGCTTGGCGGATGGTGAGAAAATTTACAGCATATTAATTGCTGAAGATCAATTTGAAAACCGGTTGCTTCTCTTAAAATTACTGGAGCCACTGGGATTAACCATCTACTCGGCAGAAAACGGAAAAGAAGCAGTCGATAGCTTTCAACAATTCAATCCTGATTTAATTTTAATGGATATACGCATGCCTGTAATGGATGGCATTGAGGCTACCCGCCAGATTAGGTTAACACAAGCCGGGATGCATACCAAAATTATCGCACTTACAGCACATGCACTTGCAGACGAGAGAGTTGTCATGCTCGAAGCAGGTTGTGACGACTTTATCCGAAAACCATACAGTAGTTCTGAGATATTTGATGCTTTGAAAAACCATTTGGGGGTGAAATTTATCTATGACGAACAGCTGAGCCCGGTTTCAGACAGAACGGAATTGCTGCTGCCTGATGATTTAAAGAAGCTTTCCCAGCAAATACGCAAGGAATTGATTCATTCAGCAGAACTTCTGGATGAACAAAGATGCATGGACGTGATTCGACAAATAGCCACTGTTAACCAGCAGCTTGGCGAAAAATTAACAAGGATGGTGAAAGATTTGCAATACCAGGAAATACTTTCGGCAATTGAGAAGATAAATGTAAAAATACCCGGATGAAAGGTTCAGAATACGCTTCACATACAGACATCGACATTCTTGTCGTTGATGACACCAAGGCAAACCTTGAATTGCTAATGGGCATTCTTACAGCAGCCGGTTACAAAGTACGGCCGGCTACCAATGGAACTTTGGCATTAAGAAGTGTGAAAGCCAAACTTCCGGCATTAATTCTGTTGGATGTTAAGTTGCCTGACATGGATGGATATGAAGTATGCCGCAGACTGAAGGCAGATGAGCAAAGTGTTGCAATCCCGGTAATTTTCATCAGCGTATTGGAAGATGAAATCTCAAAAATCAAATCTTTTCAGGCAGGCGGAATCGATTTTATCAACAAACCCTTTTATGCCGAAGAATTGCTTGTCAGGGTTAAAACCCATATTGAACTCAGGCACATGCAAATAAGGCTGGAAATCCAGAATAACAGTTTAATACGGGAAATTGTCGAACGGGAAAAAACGGAAAAAGCATTAAAAGAAAGTGAATACTTTTTCAGGGAATCGCAGCGTGCTGCTTCAGTCGGTTCCTACAAGACAGATTTCATTACGGGTTTTTGGGCGTCTTCAGAAGTGCTCGACCACCTATTCGGAATAGAAAAAAACTATGACCGAAGCCTCCCGGGATGGATGGATCTCATTCATCCCGACGACAGGGAAATGATCACGCTGCACCTGCAAAACAAAGTTTTTAATGAGCGCTTGCCTTTTAGCCTGGAATACAGGATTATTCGCAAGTCTGACGGCGAAACAAGATGGGTCAATGAGCAGGGAGCAGTGGCAAGGGATGCAAAGGGAAATGTTGTCTCTTTGATCGGAACCGTACAGGATATCTCTGAACGAAAAAGCGCGGAGGAAAAAATCAGCGCATACAACAAAAAACTCCGAGACATGAATGATCATCTTCAAACCATCAGGGATGAAGAGCGTAAAAATATGGCGCGCGACATACATGATTTAATCGGTACCAACCTTACCGGACTAAAGATGTACCTGAAGATCCTGGAGAACAATATGCCAGATAATTTTTTGACGGAACATACTGTCATAAAAGAAAATTTAGTGTCGATGGCACAAATGATAAATGACACTTTTGACCTTATTCGCGGTCTGCTCAGACAATTGAGGTCTGTTGTCCTTGACGAACTCGGATTGGTGTCAGCTATTTTTTCTTATTCAGATGAAATGAAAAAGAAAACAAACCTCAATTTCAATATTGATGTTGTTCCAAGTGAATTTACGCTGGACAAAAAAGCCTCCAGTGAATTGTTTACAATGTTCCAGGAGATACTGACAAATATCAACCGGCATTCCGGGGCCACTGACGTCAGCATATTCATTCGAAAGAAAAAAGATACCTTCGTGATGCGTATTTCAGATAATGGGATCGGAATTACGAAGGAAACGATCATGCGAAAGGAAGGATTTGGGATACAAGGCATGAAAGAACGCATTTCGCTTTTGGATGGTCATTTTGAAATCACTGGTGAACCTGGAAAAGGAACCACAGTATGTATAGAAATCCCTTCACTATAAAGATTAACAGGAATATTAAGGCATACAAATTAAAATTTCTTATGATTGAAGTACTTATAGTCGACGACCATCATATTGTCCGCGAAGGTCTTGAGAGAATTATCGGATTCGAACATGATATGACTGTATTGGGAAAGGCCGATAATGCAGCGGAAGCAATAAGGTTTTTAGCAGGGCGTAAGGTGGATGTCATTGTACTAGACATATCCATGCCGGGGCGCAGTGGGATGGACATTATCGAGGATCTGAAGAAAATCAGGAAAGAGGTCAAAATCATCATGCTCAGTATGCACCACGAAGAACAGTTTGCCACACGGGCATTCAGATCAGGCGCTTCGGGCTACCTCACCAAGGAGATGGCCCCGGAAGAGATTGTGCATGCTATCAGGAAAGTCAACGCCGGCAGGAAGTATATCTCATCGCGTTACGCAGAAATCCTGGCGGATGAATTACTGGACGATAATTCAAAACTGCCGCATGAACGCTTGTCAAACCGCGAATTCGAAGTTATGTGCATGATTGGAAGAGGGCAAACAATCACAAATATTGCTGCTGAATTATCCCTTAGCGACCGGACTATCAGCACCTACCATTTGCGGATCTTTGAGAAAATGAACATCAAAAGCAATGCTGAAATCACCATTTACCTCATTGAACACAATTTGTTGGTAAAATAAGTAAAGTACCCTACCAACATAAATCACTACAGCAAATATTCTTTTTTGCTCACCTAATTGTTAACATTATCACTATACTTTCCTATTCCTGAATGATCCACTTTTCGGAATAATTTATTCGCAATTATGATTGAAATACTCATTGTTGATGACCATTATCTTGTAAGTAAAGGTCTGGAGCGGATTATTGAATTCGAGAATGACATGGCTGTTGTGGGAATGGCATTAAATGCGACGGAAGCAATCAGGTTCTTGCATGAGCGGAGTGTTACAGTTGTTGTTCTTGACATATCCATGCCCGGACGGAGCGGCATCGACATTATCCGGGATTTGAAAAAAATAAGGAGAGCAGTCAAGATCATCATGCTAAGTATGCACCATGAGGAACTTTTTGCCAAAAGGGCATTCAAGTGTGGCGCTTCAGCTTATCTGACCAAAGAGATGGCCCCGGAAGAGATCGTAGACGCAATAAGGAAAGTCAGTTCGGGCAGGAGATATATCTCATCACGTTATGCAGAAATCCTGGCTGAAGCGTTGCATGATAATCCGGTACTACTGCCCCACGCGCGCTTGTCTGACCGGGAATTCGAGGTAATGTGCATGTTCGGAAAGGGAAAAACAAACCGGGATATTGCTGATGATTTACACCTGAGAGAACGGACCATCAGCAACTATCAATTGCAGATCTTAGAAAAAATGAATCTAAAGAGCACTACAGAGATTACCAACTATCTCCTTGAACACGATCTGCCGGTTTATTGAACACCATTCCTTGCAGAGACGTTGCATGCAACGTCTCTACTTCCTGAATCACTACAACATGTATTCTAAACAGTACAGGCATTTGTTACCCTAATAACTATACATTTCAATGCCAGGAGGACGCATATTTCGGAATAAATTATCCGCTGATACAATGGAGATAATTATCAACGTAAAACTTCAAGCCATGGATCTATTTAACTTCCTGAAAAGAAAAGAACTAGCCGAGATTTCAGCATTAAGAAAATCGCTGAATGATTTTCAGTCTATCATTGATATTGATCATGCAATAGCCAAAAGGAAAGTTGTATTATCCTTCTTTGTATCAAAGAAAAAGACTGAACTGGACGCCATAATCAGAGCAAAAACAGCGGAAATTAATGCGCTTGATTTGAAATTAAATGAAATGGTATTGGCGCATAAAAATCACAACAATAAGCTTCAAAAGAAGACAGAACCGGATCCAATTCATATGGAGCAGACTGAAAAAAAAATGCAAGGCATTGAGACTGGAAAGGTAATACGCAGATCAGAAAAAAACAGTGTCTATTATCAAAATATGCAGGTGAAAGCACTACAAGCCATGGAGCAGGTAGTAAGCCAGAAATATGCCAATTTATGTTACCCGTCAATAACAGGTTTAGGATTCAATAGGAATTACGCGTAGCCTTTCAGCTGAAAATTCAAAAAGAAGACATAACCCGCTTGTTTAAAAAGGTCGTGGGTGACAGAAGTTTTCGGGATAAGGCTATTGGCTGTGCAGATTATTAATAATTTAAACATTTTTGTCTTTAATCTGGTCTTCTATCCGGGCAATATTTCCCGAAACAATATTGTTTTCCAGGCATGCATTTTTTGTCTTTTCCAGGATAATGCCTGCATTCTTAACATTTCCCGCGCAAACATTTGAAATACGGAGGTTACGAAAAATTCTATCTTTCGTAATGCTGTAAGCTATTCCGGAAGACAAACTTTCTGTATTTTCCTGTAATGAAACACCATCAATCAAAACTTCATCGCAATTTTCATGTCGAATCCCTTCCTTCGTTGAAGAAATTATAATCATAAAACCCTATTCTGTTTCAACCGAAAGCCACAAAGCCCGCAACCTTGACCTTTTCAAACAACTTATTTCGAAGCAACGATATATTCATTCAATAATTTCCCATCCGGATTATAATGTCTGAAAATCAAGGCTGGTTTACCTCCTGTTTGGGAAACCGAACCTTCCAGAAAACCACCAACCACATTCAGATAAATATGTTCGGGTAATTTATCTTCCTGTTTCCAGCCTCCTGCATGTGCATTGCTTCCGGGACCGCAACTAAATTCCAGCAATCCTGATTCAGCATCTTTCGAAATATATTGCCAGTGCCGGTCGCCGCAAACTGTCACCATATTTTTTTGCTCACTGATAAATTTTCTCAGCATATCCCCTTCGTATTTGAAACCAATATTGGCATGGTTGTCATTTTTATTTCCGCGATCCGGACCAACAATTGGCGTCGGGCTGATTAAAACTTTAAATGTGGCGTCCGATTCTTTGACAGTTCTTTTAAACCATTCCATTTGCTCTTTTCCCCAGATAGTTTTTTGAGGGCCATCGGGAGCTGTATTATCGCTGCGGAAATCGCGACCCTCGGGTAACCAGATTTGCAAATCTTTTCCCCATCGGATGGTGCGATATGTTTTGTCACCCATAGGTACTTCGTCCAGAAAAATTTGCTGTCCCTGTTTGAAGGTAAACTCGCCCATAAATTTCGTTTTCATTCCCGGGTAAGCATCGTTCATCCAGGTGTCGTGATCGTCTTTAATAAAATAACCGGGAACCTGCCTGTGAAATTCAATATTATTGGGGAAACTGTACATTCTGTCCCAATGCCAGCGGGCCAAATCGGCAGTTTTTGCCATTGCATCGTAATAGACAATGTCGCCTGTATGAACAAAAAAATCCGGATGCAATTTCAAGGCACTTGGATATAATTTATAACCCTTTTCACTATCCACGTCGGGGTATGAAGTTCCCGTGACAACAATGAAATTTACAGCTGCATGAACATCCACGGCCGGAGCGGTTTTAAATCTACCTTCTATCGATGAACTTACAGTTTTACTATTAAGTGGACTCGCTTCAACCAGCAGTTCGTATTCTTTTCCAGGTGTAAGTCCCGAAAGTTCAAACTGATAAGCAAAAGCCCTTGGGGGATTTACAGCGTGCCAATCCAGCTGAACCCATTTTTGTCCGTCTTTTGCCTTGTATTTTAAACGAACATTCCCTTCACTACCGGGCGTAGCTCCCTGAATATTATTGATGGTATATCCTTCGGGGTATGTAACGATAGGAGATGCATCAGGCCTTCCTGTCCGGCTTGTCAATTCTCCTGTTTTTGAATTCTTGTACTGAAAATCCGGCATCGGAGCACCTTTCCCAACCCGTTCAGGGTATTTAGTTAACCGAACCCAAACAATTGCACTGTTCTGAGTGATTTCGCCAATTTTAATCCCTGTTGCCAGATAGGGACCTTCATTATTCTGGCTTAAGAAGGCAACACTAAGGATTGCAAATCCTGTCAAAAGCATTGCAACACTGATTTTTTTAAATGATAACATGACTTAATTGTATTTATAAATTTTCCTCATTCCTTTACTAAATATTTCAAAAACGGATCTTGATACTTTTGAGCCCAACCTGCTAATTCTGTTCTGCAATTTTCGAGATCAGCCCTGAATTTTGGATCCGATGCAAGGTTTACCATTTCACCCGGGTCATTTTTCAGATCATAAAGCGTCTCTCTCTGCTTACCGGCGTTGTAAATCCAGTATTTGAAACGATTGTTCCGCAACATCCGACCTTCAGGTTCAGGTTTTTCTCCGTTCACCGCTTCACCCTGAACCATATTATCAGAAACTACAACGAATTTCCGGTCATCAGGAGCGGATTCGTTCGTAATCAATGGTTTCAGATTCATTCCCCGCGCCCTTTCAGGAGCCGGAATTCCTGCCAATCCACACAAAGTGGGTATTACATCGATTCCTGTCTGAACGAGGTAATCCGATTTTCGGGGTTTTATAGCCGGATTGCTGATGATAAAAGGAACTTTTGATGCTTCTTCGTAAAACACGGTTTTCTGGTTCCAAAGGTGAGCGCCCTGGCAATCACCATGATCGGCCATAAAAACTACCATTGTGTTTTTATCAAGGCCCGATTCCCGCAAGGCATTCAGAACTTTGCCAATTTCATTATCTACTTTTTCAATCAGCCGGTAATAGGCCCAGATGTATTGGCGCCATTTGGTATCATCAAATCCTGAGACCGGAAACGTTTTTGCCAACTGATAGGAAGTGCGCATCGTTTGCATAATGTCAGTTTCATTTTTCGAAGGCAAATGATTGGCCCGAAGAGGCGGACATTGATCGGCTGATGGCGGATCCCCAATTTCTCCGTCTGGCAGTTTCTGACCGCGGGCCCATTCGCAAATGTTGTGCGGGTTGACGAAAGAGACGACCAACAAAAAAGGATGATCGCGTTTCGTTTCCAAAAATTTAATGGCCGGAGCAGGCAACAATTTATCCACCCCGTTTCCTTTGTTGTTGGCCATGACGTCAAAACCATGAGCGTCGGGCTGATCCTGATTGTAGGGCAAATGCCATTTCCCGAAATAGCCCGTTTCGTATCCGGCATTTTTAAATATGGTACCCAGGGTTGGAAATTGAGCCGGATCATTTTTTTTATTTTCGTTGGCCTGAATCCCCATTTCGTGCGGATATCGTCCGGTAAAGATGGAACTCCTCGAAGGAATACACAACGGGTTGGCGCAATAGGCGTTTGCAAAAGTCACGCCATGTTTGGCCAGTGCATCCATATTAGGAGTTTTCAGGTATTTGTTCCCCAAATTGTAACTCAACGATTCGGCCGATTGCTGATCGGTCATGATAACCAGGATATTAGGCTTAACCGGCATTTCCTGGGAAAATGCAGTTGCTGATGCCAGCATAGCTAAAAATGAGCATCCTAAAGTTTGCTTGTTTAATTGTATCTTCATAGTCCAAAAAATATTTGTATTTTAAAAATTACCCCTTCCGAACACTCATTTACTAATACCCATGTACCCGTCCTTTCATTCAGGGCGTTATCATGAGCGTATTATTTTTCCTCAAGTAACAAAAAAGCTTTGGCATCCCTAGATTATTCAAATATTTCACGTAATAGTAACAAAATTGCTCCGAAATATCTTACAATAAAACGTGTAAATAATCATTTTTTTCAGCCCAAATGATCTGGCAATAATGTTGGCCGCCTGAGCCCTTGTTTCCCGGTTTTACAGGAGGTGAGAGCAACTCCTTTTCAGGGTCAAAAGAAGTAACAAAGGGATAGGTCATATCATTATCTTCCGGAGCACATTCGGGTGATGAGGTACGGAAATGGTCGAATGAGAAAGGGGAAAGAATCACCAAACAGACATTCCTGAACGTAATTCGAAATCCGGTCTATATTGGTAAAATCCAAGTAGAAAAAATTAAAAATGAACCGGATCAAATTCGTATTTTTGCATCATGGAAATTTTAGCAATAGAGGCACTGGCCCTGGAATATCAAACGTTATCCAGTGGAATGGTAGATCATGCGAAATACAGTTATTACGCGATCACCACTCCACAGCCATTGAAGGCAGTTCACTAACAGAACCGCAGGCAAATGATTTGCTGGAATTTGGCAAAACTGCCAAAAATAAACCGTTCGAAGATCATCAAATGGAAGTCGACCATTACAAGGCCCTGCAATTTACTGTTAGTGAAGCTGAAACAAAGAAAGTTCTGTCTGTTGAACTGATTCAAAGAATCGCCTCTGAGGTGATAAAAAACACTGGAGGGCATGTTAATACGGTAATCGGAACGTATGACATTGCAAAAGGTGATTTCAGGTTAGGGACTGTTAGAGCAGGATCCGTTATATCAATGCCCTGGAAGCTTCCAGAAAAAAAGGAGATATCGCCCCGTTTTATACTTTCATGTATGGACAGTATGCCAAATTTCTGAAAAGGGAAATTGCTTTAATTAAGTAAAAACAGAATTCTTTCCTTATTCTTTTCCATTAAAATACAAAACCGCCTAATTATCAACTAATTAGACGGTTTTTGTGTACCCGGGGCGGGACTTGAACCCGCACGGCCATAATGGCCATTGGATTTTAAGTCCAACGTGTCTACCATTCCACCACCTGGGCATCCTGTTGAGCGGGAAACGAGACTCGAACTCGCGACCCCGACCTTGGCAAGGTCGTGCTCTACCAACTGAGCTATTCCCGCAATAAAGGATGTCCTATTTCAATAAACGTATTTCTGAGCGGGAAACGAGACTCGAACTCGCGACCCCGACCTTGGCAAGGTCGTGCTCTACCAACTGAGCTATTCCCGCCTGCTTCTAATCAAAACAACTCAGGATTGATTTGGGTTAGCGGGTGCAAATATAAAACTTTTTCTTTCAGAAAAAATCTAAAATACAAAATGCAAAGTGAAAAATGATCCATTCCGTACATTTTTCACTTTACATTTTGCATTTTTCATTGCTAACTACACAGTTTTCTTGAGTGGAATAACTCCGCCCATTTCTCCCATCACATTAACGAGATCTGAACCTGTGGGAACTACAATCTTGGAATTGTCTTTCAGGGAAGTCTCCATCGCCTGGATCCGGCGAAGCATCTGGGCATTTCCTACGAAATATTTCTCGGCTGCCTCATTCACCAGCTGAATAGCCTGCGCTTCCCCTTCAGCACGAAGGATAGCCGCCTGCTTGATCCCTTCTGCACGTCTGATCTCCGCCCTTTTCTCGCCATCGGCTTTGGTTTCGGTGGCGGTGGCATAGTCAATAGCAGCGATTTTTTCATTCTCGGCTTTCACAATCTTGTTCATGGTCTCCTGAACATCTTTCGGCGGGTCGATCTCCTTCAACTCGGTACGGACAATTTCGATACCCCAGTTCCTCGTCTCTTCAAATAAAGTAGCATGCAGCTCTTTGTTGATTTTGCCGCGTTCGCTGTTGGCGGACTTCAGTGTCATGGTGCCGATGATGTTACGCAGGGTCGTGCGGGCAAGGTTGACAATCTGGTATTCAATGCTGTTTACATTGTACTGTGAGTTTTTAACACTCTCCTCATCCGACTTGATTTTAAAATAGACCTGGGCATCGACACTGGCATTCAGGTTGTCGTTGGTGATAATCTCCTGTGATTCGGCATTAATCATCTTTTCCGTGATGTTGATAATGTACATTTTGTCAATTACCGGAATAATCCAGTTGAACCCGAAAGAGGCAAAATGGTGGTACTTTCCCAGACGTTCAACCAGTGCGCGGTTGGTAGGTCTGACAATCCTGATTCCGGATAACAAAACAAAAACAACAACAGCAATTCCAACAAATACAATAGGTTCCATGATTTCGGTATTTTAATTTGATAATTAATAGGTTAACTATAATTGACCTGCTAACAAATTTACGCGATTTTATCGGAATAAAAAAAAAATATGTCATTGATTCCAAAGTATTATTATTCTGATTATTTTTTGCAGCGCATTTCACCGATCAGATTAAATCATCAGAGAAAGTCGGGGCAAAAGAAAAAGAAGTAGATTTACGTTACAAAACCAGTATTATCATTCCCAGTTTCTGTCAATGAATTTTTTCGCAAAAACCTTTAATAAAGCAAGAAATCTAAATTTCTCACGGCTTTCCGAACGGGAAAGGCTGATTATATTAAGTTTTGCCGTCGGCTTGTTAAGCGGTTTCTCAGCCATCCTGCTCAAAAACATTATACATATTTCAAGTACTTTCCTGACTGAAGATTTTGATGCGCTCCAGGAAAATTACCACTATTTCCTCTATCCCGGCATTGGTATTCTGCTTACTTATATCTATACCAAATTCGTTGTTAAAGAAGATATCAGTCACGGTGTGACGAAAGTACTGGAATCGATTTCCAGGAAGAAAGGGTATCTGCGTGCACACAACATGTTTACCTCCATCATTTCGAGTACCATCACTATCGGATTTGGCGGTTCGGTCGGAGCTGAGGCTCCGGTCGTTTTAACCGGTTCATCAATTGGCTCTACCATTGCACGGAAGTTTAATCTCAATTACCGTACCATGACGGTACTGATTGGCTGCGGCGCTGCCGGTGCAATCTCCGGTATCTTTAAAGCGCCGCTGGCAGGTATGCTGTTTGCCATTGAAGTGCTGATGCTTGACCTGACCATGGCTTCGTTGTTACCGCTGATGATTTCGGCAGCTACTGCTGCTTCGCTTGCCTATTTTTTAATGGGAACCGGTTACGAACTGAACTTTCAAATAGACGCGGCCTTTAAGGTCACCAATATCCACTGGTATATTTTACTCGGAGTTTTCTGCGGTCTCTTTTCCGTTCTGTTTTCGAGGGGAAACCTCCTGATAGAAGGAAGCCTGAAAAAAATTAAAAGCCCTCTACTGAGGATTGGCATCGGCGGATTGTCGCTTGGAGGGATGATTTTTCTGTTCCCATCCCTCTGGGGTGAGGGTTATTTCACCATCAACCAGATCGTGAATGATCTCGGCAACCACATACTTAACAACTCCTTCTTCTTCGAATACAGGGACGACAAGCTGGTATTGATGGGTCTGGTGGCCATCATCATGCTTGTAAAAATAGTTGCAACAGCCACCACCAACGGCTCAGGGGGAAGCGGGGGTATATTTGCCCCTACCCTATTCCTTGGAAGCCTTGCCGGATTTTTGATCTCCCTGATTCTTAACTACAACGGGGCGATGGTGCCTGCCAAAAATTTCGCCCTGGCGGGGATGGCCGGCATGATGGCGTCCGTGATGCATGCACCGATGACTGCTATCTTCCTGATTGCAGAAATCACAGGCGGATTTGGCCTGCTTATCCCGTTAATGATCACCTCTGCAACTGCATTTCTGACAGCCCTCCCGATTGAACCCCACTCCATCTACCACAAAAGGCTGGCGCTGAAAGGAGACCTGATTACGCACAACAAAGACAAAGCCGTCCTGACTCTGCTGAAACTGCACCACGTCATCGAAAAAGACCATTTTTCGGTTAACCCAAACACCACGCTGGGAGAACTCGTCGGTATCATTGCAAAGTCCAAAAGAAATGTCTTTCCTGTGGTTGATGAACACAACATTTTCAAAGGGGTAGTCCTGTTGGATGATGTCAGGGAAATCATGTTCAACAAGAAACTTTATACCACCAAAAATGTCTCGGAATTAATGGCCTTGTCACCCGAGATTATCTCCCATGACGAAAAAATGGATGTGGTGATGAAAAAATTCAACGACAGCGGTACATGGAATCTTCCGGTAGTCCAAAACGGCAAGTATGTAGGGTTTATATCCAAATCCAGAATATTCAATGCCTACCGGGATTTGTTGGTGAATTTCTCGGATGAATGAAATTTACTTTGAAAGTTGTACTTTTGGGTCTTAAACTTTTATTCTCCGCCACATGAAGAAAGACACCCAAATTTTTGAGATCATCACCAAGGAACATGCCCGTCAGCTGCACGGCATCGAATTAATAGCCTCCGAAAATTTCGTTTCACAACAGGTGATGGATGCCATGGGCTCCTGTCTGACCAACAAATATGCCGAAGGCTATCCGGGACACCGTTACTACGGAGGCTGTCAGTTTATCGATGAAGCGGAACAACTGGCCATCGACCGTCTCAAAGAACTTTTCGGCGCCGAATATGCCAACGTCCAGCCGCACTCCGGAGCACAGGCCAACATGGCAGTATTGATGACTGTTCTTAAGCCGGGTGATACTTTCCTTGGATTGGATCTTTCTCACGGCGGTCACCTTTCGCACGGCTCTCCGGTAAATTCATCCGGACTGCTGTACCACCCGGTTTCTTATGGTGTCAAAGAAGATTCCGGTCTGGTCGATTACGACCACATGGAGCAGGTTGCCCTTAAGGAAAAGCCAAAACTGATCATCGCAGGCGCTTCGGCCTATTCCAGGGAGTGGGATTATGCCCGTATCCGGACACTTGCCGACAAGATTGGCGCCATTTTCATGGTCGACATGGCTCATCCGGCCGGCCTGATCGCTGCCGGATTGCTCGACAATCCACTTAAACACGCACACATCGTCACATCTACAACCCATAAAACATTGCGCGGACCCCGCGGAGGGATCATCCTGCTAGGGAAAGATTTTGAGAACCCATGGGGACTTGCCACCAAAAAAGGGGAAATCAAAATGATGAGCAGCCTGCTCGATTCTGCAATCTTCCCCGGCATTCAGGGTGGTCCGCTGGAACATGTCATCGCAGCAAAAGCCGTTTCATTCGGCGAGGCGCTGCTTCCGGAATACAAAATCTACCAGGCTCAGGTACAAAAAAATGCCAAAGTGATGGCTCAGGCATTCATGGACAAGGGTTACAAAGTCATATCAGGAGGAACAGACAACCATTCCATGCTGATCGACCTGCGTACAAAATTCCCTGACCTGACAGGTAAAAAAGCGGAGAACGTGCTGGTTCAGGCGGATATCACCATTAACAAAAACATGGTGCCGTTCGACAGCCGTTCACCATTCCTTACATCCGGATTACGCGTAGGTACTCCGGCCATCTCTACCAGAGGATTGAAAGAGGAGCAAATGGGCGTAATAGTTGAGATGATCGACCGCGTACTGCTTGATGCCGACAGCGAACAGAATATCTTGAAAGTCAGGGCTGAGGTGAACAAAATGATGGAGGACTATCCGATTTTTGCATGGTAAAAGGGAGAAGCTTTTAGCTGTGTCACTTTGCAAGGTTTTGTCCCTAAAATAAAAGTGGTTAGAACCAAATTTTGACAAGCTCACAGATTTTAGGCAGAAAGACCAGGCATCCGGCTATTACAGCGGTAACAGCGCTTACCAGGACTGCAGCAGCCGCGAGGTCTTTCACCTTTTTAACCTTTTCACTCCTTTCGGGAGAGAGATGATCGGCTAAATTTTCAATGGCTGAATTGAAGAGTTCAGAAATAAAAACTGCTCCGATAACAATTGCAAGCAGTGCCCATTCTACCGGGGAGATTTTCAAAAGTAATCCCGCCAGTGCGGCTAAAATAGCAGCAACAAGATGAATTCTGGAATTATGCTCTTCTGTAAGCATGATCTTCAGTCCATTGAATGCATAGTTAAAGCTTTTCAACCTTTTCCTGAGCGAGAATTTTTCACTTTTCATATTAACCCATATTTAGCTGATACTTATCCCAATCCAAAATAGGTTCCACTGACGGGGTGACTAAGAGTCACCCCGTCAGTGATTTAGTTTATTACCACTCTTGAAAACGGGACAGCATCCAGTGAAGCGAAATCCCCCTTCAAATACTTGTAATATCCGGTAATGGCAATCATAGCGGCATTGTCGGTCGTATATTTGAACGGAGGGATGTACATCTTCCATCCAAGTTTAGCGGCTGTATCCAGCAGGGCGGCGCGTAATCCGGAATTGGCAGAGACACCGCCGGCTACCGCAATCTCCCGAATGCCGGTCTGTTCAGCGGCCAGACGCAGTTTGGCCAGTAATATTTCGATGATGGTATATTGCAGCGAAGCACATAGGTCTGCCTTGTTGTTGTCGATGAAAGCATCATCCTTGGCAATCTCATCCCGCAGAAGGTAAAGAAAGGAGGTCTTCAGTCCGCTGAAACTGTAATCCAGTCCCTGAATCCTTGGTTTGGAAAAAACAAAGGCATTCGGATTGCCTTCTTTGGCCATTTTATCTATCAGCGGACCGCCGGGATAAGGCAAACCCATTACTTTGGCACATTTGTCGAACGCTTCACCGGCAGCGTCATCTATGGTCTGTCCGATTACTTCCATGTCCAGGTAGTTTCTCACAACGATGATTTGTGAGTTTCCGCCCGAAACCAACAGGCACAGGAACGGGAATCCGGGTGCCTGGTGCACTTCGTTTTTTTCCTGCAGGAAATGTGCCAAAACGTGTCCCTGGAGATGGTTTACTTCGATCAGCGGAATATTTCTTGCCAGGGCAAAGGCTTTGGCAAATGAGACGCCAACCAGCAGGGAGCCAAGGAGACCAGGTCCGCGTGTAAATGCAACTGCGCTGATTTCATCCATTGAAACACCTGCCTTTTTCACCGCCAGATCTACCACCGGAATAATATTTTGCTGATGGGCCCTGGAGGCAAGTTCGGGTACCACTCCGCCGTATGCTTTGTGTACTGCCTGACCGGCCACTTCGTTGCTAAGCATCATTTCGTTTCTGATTACTGCTGCCGAAGTGTCGTCGCATGATGATTCTATCCCCAAAATTACAATATCTTTATTCTTCTCCATTTTATTTCAATCTCAACCGGTTACCTTTTAACTCGGCAAAAAGTATTAATTTTATCTCCTGATGAAAGAAGAGCAAACATCCACTCAATCAGTACCCAAAGGTATCAAAAAAAAGGTTAGGACCTTCATTGTCGTTGCCTTCCTGCTGATAGCTTTGCCTGAAATCGTGTATGTTACTTTCCGGAGTAACACGGTCCAGACGGTTGCCATCAGGTGGTTAATGGACCAGATTGGCCAAACTTACAACACAAAAATAAAAGTTGGAGGCATTGATATCTCCTTCTTTGACAAGATCACCCTGGAAAAGATATTGATTGAAGATCAGTCAAGGGATACCTTGTTTTATGTCGATCAGTTAAAACTGCAAATCGACAGCATCAGGCTGTTAAGCCGCAGGGTCCATATCAACAATATCTTTGTCCAGCAACCAAAGCTGCACATGTTCCAGGATACATCAGGAACCAACTTCCAGTTCATTCTTGACTCTGTCAAAGCTGCACCTCCACAAACCGAAAATGCCAAAGCATGGGATATTCGTTTCAACAACCTTTTTGTGCGGAATGCTGAAATTCGTTTCAGGAAGCCTTATGCCGATACCGTTTTTCACGAAGGAATAAATTTTAACAATCTGGATATCAACGGAGTTAATCTTGCGATGGTTCAGGTAAAAAAAGAAGGGTCGGCCATATCCATGCTCCTTGACAATTCTTCTTTACAGGAGAAGTCCGGTTTTCTCATTAAAAATATGACCTTCAGGGCTTTGTTAGACTCATCGGGATTGCACCTTCATCAATTCGCCCTAATTACTGACCATTCAAGTATTTTTTCGGACTCCATGATGGTCACCCACCGGAAAAGCATGCTGATGGATAAATTTGATACGGTCAAAAAAATTACGGATATCCCTTTGGCCTATCAATTTGATTATGAAGGTAATCTTGCTGAATCCATCATTTCAACAGCAGATCTCGCCTATTACGTACCTGACATTTGGGGGATGAATGAACCGCTGCTGTTCTCCGGAAATGTAAGGGGAACCATAGATAACCTCAAATTCAAAAAACTAAATCTGAGAATCGGCCAAAAAACTTCATTCAATGCTGATCTGGAGCTCAAAGGATTACCAGACTGGCAAAATACCTACATCTTTTTGAAATTCTACAACAACACCTTTAATTTCAACGATTTTGCAGCGATTAAACTTCCTGATGCCGCCAATACCCATTATCCTAAAATTCCCGCCTCTCTCCTGGACGATGTGGATCTCAACTACCGGGGGACATTCAGCGGTTTTCCTTCCGACTTCGTTGCTTACGGAAAATTAAACGGTGATCTTGGATCACTCTCTACCGACATTGCCATATCTCCCTCAATTTCAGGCTCTTTTAAATTCAGTGGAATGCTCGATGCCAAATCCTTTAAGATTGGAAAACTCTTCGGTTTTGATCCGCTCGGGGAAGTCACACTTCACGCAGAAGTAATTGTGAGCAAGAAAGATAAACACTTCGATGCGACGATCAAAGGAAATATAGACAGTCTTTATTACAACAACAACCGGATCGATTCGATTTATCTGAACGGAACAGTAAGTAACAAGGGCTACGATGGAAAACTTACCGTCAATGACGATAAATTAAGGTTGGCATTCTCCGGTATGGCTAATCTCGAGGGTCAAATTCCGGTGTTTAATTTCACCTCTTCGGTGAAAACAGCCAACCTGAATGTATTGGGACTTGATATGGTTCACAAGGAAGCAACCGCTGCTTTTGATATGGAGGCAAACTTTACCGGGAAAAACATTGATGAATTGGATGGATCCATCGATATAAAAAACATGAAACTGGCAAGAGACGGGAAAATATTCGATGTGAAAACCCTAAGTTTAAATACCAACAACACTTTACTGCGGAACGCTATCACCCTGCGTTCCGACATTGCCGATGTTGATATCGTTGGTAAATACCGCTTTCTCGAGTTCGGACTCACCCTCCGCGATTACCTTCAGTATTATCTTCCCTCGGCCAATCTGCCTTTCAGCAAGGAGGGAATCGCCGGTAGTAATATTTTCAATTTCAAGGTTAACGTTAAAAAACCTGAACAGATCACTTTCTTCTATTACCCCGAAATCAAACCTGAATCACCGATTGTCATGAACGGGGAGATCAACTCTTTGACCAGGAGTCTGAATTTTATTTGTTCTGCCGGGAATTTGTCCTATCAGAATATTCACACCAAAGGCCTCACCTTTTCCTCAGGGAACAACGGCAACCGCTGGATGATCAGGCTGGGCCTCGAAGAAGCCTCCCTGGGCAAAATTTACAGCATAGAAAACATATCCCTTAACAATACCCTTTTCAGGGATACTTTACTGACCAGTTTTGCCTGGGGTAAGAAAAATGAAAAGAATTACAGCGGAAAAATCGACATAGAGGGTCTTTTCTCCAAGAATATTGAGGGTCTCAGGATGGCAGATTTCAAAATAAAACCATCCGACATCATGGTCCATGATACCCTTTGGCAATTTGAAAACAGCAGAGTACATATTGACTCAACTAAAATTGCAGTTGAAAACTTCAATGTACATCACAGGGATGAATTTTTTCGCATACACGGTCAACTATCTGCCGATCTGTCAGATAAATTAAAAATTGAAGTAAGCAAAATCAACCTGGGATTTTTTGACCTGATCACAAAACAAAAGATTGGTATTGAAGGAATACTAAGCGGTGTGACCGAAATTGCAGACATCAACAATTCATTCTTCCTCAACAGTAGTTTGACCATCAGCAATTTTCATTTCGACAAAAACTACTTTGGAGATGTTTTGCTCGACAACGACTGGAACAAAAAAGAAAAACGGCTGTACACCTCTATCAGGCTGAACAATAAAGATACAACATCCTTACTCATAAAAGGTTATTATACCCCTACCTCTGATTCCCTTCACTATAATGCCAGGCTGACGGATTTTGCACTTCAGACGATATTCCCGTTTCTACAGAGTTTTTCCAACGGGGTTAGCGGAAAAGGTAATGGTTCAGTGGATATAACAGGAACATTCTCTGATCCCTGTTTTATTGGCAAAGTTGATGTAAGTAATGGAAAAATCGGCATCGATTACACCAAAGTGGCCTATACTTTCAACCATCCGATAGAGTTTTCCCACGATTCTATTTGTTTCAGGAAAATCGCCATGAAGGACAGTGAAAACAATACCGGCATCTTCGACGGGTACATCACCCATAAAATGTTCGGGAACTTAAAATACCATATGGGTCTCAATACAAAAAGGATTGAAGCTTTGAGAACGAACATTTCCGACAATCCGCTTTTTTACGGCGAAGCTCATTGCAGCGGTGATATCCTTATAACCGGCACGGACGGCAAGGTGAAACTTGATTTGAACATCAATACCGAAGAAGGCACGCAGATTGTTATTCCTTTGGAAACACCCTCATCTGTTGCTGAAAACGATTTTATCCGTTTTGTGCGACCGGATACCATTACAAACAATATTTCCAATGAACCAACCTCTCCCGAAAGCGGTTCTTTTGAACTGAATCTCAATTTGACAGTTACTCCCGCAGCAAAAATCCAGATACTGTTCAATTCATCGCTGGGTGATGCCATCACGGGACAGGGTTCAGGCAATCTCCTGATGGTCTATGACAAACAGGAAAATTTTTCAATGTTTGGCAATTACACCATTTACAAAGGAGATTATCTTTTTACCCTTCAAAACGTAATCGGAAAGAAATTCAAGCTGGAAGAAGGCGGCACAATCACCTGGAACGGAGACCCCTACGAAGCCATAGTGGACCTCAATGCGGTCTACAACCTGAAAGCATCGATAAAAAATCTTCTGGCTGATACTTATAAAAGCGACAATAACACAAGAATTCCGGTGGAATGCAAAATCAATCTTTCACACAAACTGCTGAACCCGGTATTGAAGTTTGATATTTTATTCCCGACTGCCGATGAAAGAACCAAGGATGAATTGCAGCAGTTCATAAGTACCCAGGATGACATCAACCGTCAAATGCTGACCCTGATGCTGCTGGGACAGTTTTATACGCCGGAATATATTCGCGGCAGGACAGACACGCAGGCAAATACAGGAGCACTGGTGGGAGCCACAACCTCTGACATGCTTTCGAGTCAGTTGTCCAACTGGCTTTCCCAAATCAGCACAAATTTCGATGTGGGATTTAATTACAGACCCGGAGATCAGGTCAATACCAACCAAATGGAATTGGCGCTCAGTACGCAGATATTTGATGACCGGGTCACCATCAATGGAAACATCGGCAACAACAGCACCTTACAGAACAACAACACCAACTCGGTTGTGGGAGAGATAGAGGTCTTTATCAAACTGATAAAATCCGGGAAATTGCAGTTGAAGGTTTACAACAGGGCCAACACCTATATGACCTATGATACTGCGCCCTACAAACAGGGTATCGGATTCTCTTACCGCGGAAGCTTTAATACATTTTCAGACCTTTTCCAGCGGAGACCGGGTAAAAAGATAACAGGAATAAAACCATCAGAGGAGACTACGGTAAAGTAATCTCAAATAAATTTCTAATTTTGCCAATGACCCTATGGTTCTGATTTTCGGAAATTAGATTCGGGATTCAGAAATGGCAAATAATAGCATGTAGAATTTATGACTTTAACTGAAAGCCAAAGAAACGGCATCATTTATACTGTTCTGATTCATGCAGGCATTCTGCTTTTTATGCTGATGCTTACCTTGAGGGCTGATAAAATTTTTCAGTCAGACGAAGGTCTTCTTGTCGATTTTGGCTATTCAGAAACCGGAATAGGAGAGGAAGAACCTTCAGCGGTCTATTCAAAAAATGACAATCTGTACAAACCTCCGGTTCAGGCAAACCAAAAAGCCACCTCTGCGCCTGCTCCAAAATTCAAACCAACCGAGATTAAACCGGAAAATTTACTGACACAGGAGCAAGAACCCTCGATTGCACTGCATTCTTCACCAAAGGTTGAAAAGAAAACTGTGGAAAAAAAACAACCTGATCCTTCCATAGAACTGGAAAAGCAACGCAGGCGTGAACAACTTGCACAACAGCAGGCTGAGGAACAGCAGCTTCAGAAAAAAATAAAGGAAGAGCAGGTGATCGGGAACATCAATTCGAGGGCTAAAAATGCTTTCGGTGGTGGATTAACAGACAACGGATCAACCTCCAAAGGTGAAGGAATCACCTACGGCCCAGGAAACCAGGGCGACCCTAACGGTCAGCCGGGTGTGAAAAGGTACGGTCCCGGCGGCGGAACCGGGAATAATATTTCTTATAATCTCTCCGGACGTCAGGCACGTTCCATGCCAAAGCCGGCTTATCCGGGCAATGAAGGCGGAATCGTAGTGGTTGAAGTTACTGTTGATAAGTTGGGCAAGGTTTCAGCTGTTCGCGGAGGTATTTTTGGCTCAACCTCAAGCAATCCGGATTTGCTGGAAGCTGCTACCAAAGCAGCCCGCGAAGCCAGGTTCAATGTCGACGACAATGCCCCGGCCTTCCAGAAAGGAACAATCACGTATCATTTTGTGCTGCAGTAATTTATGCTATTCAATTGGATTTGAAAGCACAAAATGAAAAGGATAAAGGATAAAGGATAAAGGATAAAGGATAAAGGATAAAGTGGCATTTGTGTTGAATTGGAGATTAACTCAACTAAATTAGGTTTCCATTTTATAAGTTAACGTCGCGATCATGATAATGGCGTTCTTCACTTTATCCTTTATCCTTTATCCTTTATCCTTTCCATCGGGGGTAATGTAAATTTAACAGATTGTTTTTATCACGCTGATTCATAGCCCTAAATAATGACTATCTTTGCACCCAAATTAAGAAGATGCGAAAAATAAGAAATATAGCCATTATTGCACACGTTGACCACGGCAAAACCACACTGGTAGACAAGATGATACTGCACTCCAACATCTTTCGGTCCAACCAACATCCCGGAGAATTGATCCTTGACAGCAACGACCTGGAACGTGAAAGAGGGATTACTATCCTGGCAAAAAACGTTTCGGTAGTATACAAAGGAGTCAAAATAAATATCATCGATACCCCGGGTCACTCCGATTTTGGCGGTGAGGTTGAAAGGGTACTGAACATGGCAGACGGTGTGCTGCTGCTTGTAGATGCTTTTGAAGGCACAATGCCTCAAACACGGTTTGTCCTCCAAAAAGCTATTGAACTCGGATTAAAACCAATCGTGGTTGTCAACAAAGTAGACAAACCTAACTGCAGGCCTGACGTTGTTCACGAACAAGTATTTGAGCTGATGTACAGTTTGGACGCCTCAGAGGATCAGCTTGATTTTCCGACGATATACGGTTCAGCCAAACAAAACTGGATGAGCACTGACTGGAAAAACCCCACCACCGATATCGAACCGCTTTTCGACGCCATTCTGGAGCACATTCCTGCTCCGCCCGAAAATGATGGAACACCTCAGATGCTGATTACCTCACTCGATTACTCCAAATACATCGGAAGAATTGCAATAGGCCGTATTCACCGCGGAGAAATCAAAGAGGGAATGAATGTTTCACTGGTCAAGCGCGACGGAACAATTACGCGGTCAAGAATAAAAGAATTGCATGTTTTCACCGGATTGGGCCGCGAAAAAGTAGCAACAGCCCTAAACGGGGATATTTGTGCACTGGTCGGAATCGATGATTTTGAAATCGGAGATACCATTTGTGACTACGAAAATCCGGAAGCGCTAGATCCCATTGACGTAGATGAGCCAACCATGAGTATGTTGTTTACCATCAACAACTCACCTTTCTACGGCAAAGAAGGAAAATATGTAACCAGCCGTCACATCCACGAACGTCTTGAACGCGAACTGGAGAAGAACCTGGCCCTGCGTATCGAACCCACCGATTCGGCCGATTCATGGAACGTAAACGGACGCGGTGTGCTGCACCTGTCAGTCCTGATCGAGACCATGCGCCGCGAGGGTTACGAATTACAGGTAGGACAGCCTCAGGTTCTCTACAAAGAAATTGACGGCGAACGCCATGAACCTATCGAGCTTCTCGACATTGACCTTCCTGCTGAAATGGCCGGTACCGCGATTGATTTCGTTACGCGCCGCAAAGGAGATATGATCAATATGGAGCACAAAGGTGACCGCACCCATCTGGAATTCCATGTCCCTTCACGGGGAATCATCGGCCTTCGTACGAATCTTCTTACTGCTACCCAGGGGGAAGCCGTTATGTCACATCGGTTCATGCAGTATGATAAATACAAGGGTCCGATTGAGAACCGTATCAACGGATCTTTGATTGCCATGGAAACCGGTACTGCTTTTGCCTACTCGATAGGTAAACTCCAGGACAGGGGACGCTATTTTATTGAACCACAGGATGAAATTTACGAAGGGCAGGTTTGCGGCGAAAATAACCGCGAAGGCGACCTGGTACTCAACCTGACAAAACCTAAAAAACTGACCAACATGAGGGCCTCAGGTTCTGACGACAAAATCAGACTGACTCCTGCCACCAAATTCAGTTTGGAAGAAGCGCTTGAATATATCCAAAAAGATGAGTACGTGGAAGTCACACCGAAATCAATCCGTTTGAGAAAGATCAAACTGAGCGAAATCGACCGCAAAAGATCTTCTAAAAACAGCTAAGCTTCTCCCCTACCGGGAAACCCAAATAATTACGAACCCGATTCCTGCAAAGGAGTCGGGTTCGTTGCTTTATTTAACGTTTTTTTCCCGTCAGGGACAAAATATGGGAAGAAAAATAATTTTTTATGCTCCCCAAAATGTCTTCAGACATGAAAAATCAGGCAAATTTCAAACAATGACTACGCTAATCAGTAAAATATTTAGTATTTATTTCATTGATTGTGTGCAACTTAAAAAATATTTATAAATAATTTAAAAAATATGGTACTATGTGTTGCATAGTACCATATTTAATATATATATTTGTAATGCCTACTTCAGTGTAATAGATGGTACCATATGGATACTAATAGAACAAAAAGTAGCCTATTATTATTTTGAAACAGATAAATTGAAGCTAAAATGAACATAGACAATTCAAAAGCACAAATGAGGAAAGGTATCCTGGAGTACTGCATACTTCTGATACTATCCAAAAAGCCTTTGTATGCTTCAGACATCATAGGCGAGCTGAAAGCAGCTCAAATGATTGTGGTAGAGGGCACACTCTACCCATTGCTTACCCGGCTGAAAAATGACGGGTATCTCTCCTACCGTTGGGAAGAATCCCTTCAAGGTCCGCCACGTAAATATTATGAACTGACTCCGGTTGGTGAAAAATTTCTTACTGAACTTGAAATCTCCTGGGCAGAACTTGTGGATGCCATACAACAGTTGAAAGGATAAAGGATAAAGGATAAAGGATAAAGGATAAAGGATAAAGTAGGGTCAGTCCTGCGTGACTGACCGGAAAAAATGAAAATATAAAATACCAACGATAAACAACAAGAAAATGAAAAAGACATTGACCATCAACCTGAGCGGATCCGTTTTTCACATAGACGATGATGCTTATGAAAAACTTAATGCTTACCTGGCTAAGATCAACCGCCACTTTGGCAATGACGCCGATGCCAAAGAGATAGTAGAGGATATTGAAGCCAGAATAGCTGAAATCTTCGCCGAAAAGATTAAAGACGGAGGTGAAGTAATCAACATTGAACATGTCGAAGAGGTAATAGTGATAATGGGTACCCCGGAAGCTATTTCCAACGAGGAGGAAGGAAATGAAAAGGCATTTGAGAAAAAAACGTTCAGAGTCAAGGGAAAAAGACTTTTCCGCGATCCTGAAGACCGTGTACTGGGTGGAGTTTGCAGTGGTTTGGGTGCCTATTTTTCCGTAGACCCTGTTCTTATCAGGATATTATTTGTTTTGGTTTTCTTCTTCCCGATAGGAAGCAGTGTACTGATTTACCTGATACTGTGGATAGTCGTTCCCAAGGCATCCAGTACTGCCCAAAGGCTCGAGATGAAAGGAGAAGAAGTCAACATTGACAATATCTCCAAATCCATTAAGGAAGAGATGCAGGATGTGAAAGAAAATTTCAGGAACTACCGTTCCAATCCGGCATATGCGCAAGGCAGGAGCGGCATCCATGAAGTGGGCAACGCCCTTGTAGCAATATTGAAAGTAATCGGAACGATTCTCCTTGTCATCATTGGGATACCATTCGTCGTTATAGGTCTGGTTGCGCTGATTGTATTGTTTTCCCTTCTTTTTGCCTCTCACCAGGTTTTAAGTATGACTCCCTTTGAAGGAGGATTAGATCATCTTAACCTCTTTTTCTCGCAGGGATCTACAATCAGTTGGATATGGATCGGAATGGTACTGGTTATCAGTATCCCCCTGTTGATGCTTGTCTATGCAGGTATAAAAATGATCTTCAGGTTTAAATCACCCAACCATATTTTCGGATCTGTCCTGGCAGGTTTGTTTGTAGTAGGTATTGTGATCCTGCTGATCAACGGAAGCAGAACACTTGGTGAATTCAGCAAAACAGGAACTGTAACCAACCATGAAATCATTAAAAGCCATTCGGATACACTCTACCTCACTGCCAAACAATTACCCGGGTATAAGGATCTGGAAACAATTATTGATCCGGATTTTAACTTCGAACATTTCAAGATCGGTTCGTTAAACGGGAAGGAAGTATTGATAGGAAGTCCTGAACTCCGAATTTTAAAAAGTAATGAAAATGAGTGTGATTTGTCTGTGAACAAAACATCCCGTGGATTTAACCTCGCCAAAGCCAAAGAAAATGCAGATGATATAGCTTACCAGTACCAGGTTAAAGATTCACTGATCAACTTCCAACCTGCCTTTATGCTCCCGGGTACCTGGAGAAACCAGCGGGTTAATCTCAGGATTCATGTTCCCGTTGGAAAAACCATCTATCTGGATGAAACCTTGAAAAATATCATATGGGACGTTAAAAACACCACCGATACCTATGATGGTGATATGGTTAACAAATACTGGACCATGAAACCGGACGGACTGACGCTTGTTAACAGAGCAGTTCCAAGTGTTAAACCCTTAAAAAAATAAGAAGATGAGCTTTTTTTATCGAATCGGTATATTGGTTGCCATGCTCCTTTCCTTTTTGTCAGGATTCGGACAAAGTAAGGCACAACAGATTTATGACCGCTACCCAAAGGAGACAGGTTTCACTTACTTCTCCTTCTCCAAATCGATGATCGATGCCATGAATATGAACCTGGATGAAGAGGGCAAAAAAATCACCGGTGATTTCCAGGAGTGCAGAATATTGATTTACAATTCTGAAAAAGGCAAAATTAAAAATTTCTACCAGGTAGTTTCCAAGGAATTAGACGTTCTTCACTATGAACAGATTCATCCTAAAGGTCAAAAATCGGATGATGAAGCCCAATTCTGGATTGAAGGTAAGGGTGACAGGGTATCGGAATGCCACATTATCTTCAGTGACAAAGGTGAAAGCCACAACTCCTCCCTGCTCGTTTCCTTCTACGGCAATTTCAAAGTTGAAGACCTGAAGAAACTTGAGAAGATCGGCGAGAAACAAAGCGAGTAAGGAACAGAGACAGAACAAGAAAAACTGATAAAGGGCAGTAACATTTTGCAACAAGTTGATTTTGACACTTTAACAAATTATTTCATGGTAAATACTGAAAAAAAGAACGTTATCGCATGGATTGCAGTAGTCATATCAGCCTTTTTTGCCAATGTCTGGGCGTATTGGGGTATCATCGAGAATTTTCATGAAGGATGGTATTTTATACACTTTTGGGAAAATGTTCTGTTAATGTTTGGTCAGTATTTGCTCATGCCCATTGGATTTATGCTTCTCGCCTTCGTCTCAATCAGGTGGAACAGAATTGGTGCAATATGCCATTTACTAGTGGCGGGTGGAGCTATCTATTTCTTTGGCAAAATGCATGCCGGATTCTTTCTTGTAGCACTTCCTTTGTTTGGTTTATCACTACTTTATTGGTTTGGAAAACTTGAAAAACAGAGATTTGCGTACATCCTTGTTGTTGGATTACCTATTCTTCAGATACTAAGTATCGGAACCTTTTATGCAATACTTATCGCAAAAAGATACAACGATGGAAATTTTGAGACACGTTTAATAAGAGGAAACGGTGTAGAATTGATATGGGCCCCGCAAGGGCCCGGTTGGCCGGATAGTGGCACATCCTGGGATGATGCAAAGAGAATCTGTGCCCATTTAAATGTGGACGGAAAAACATTGAGTGACAATGAATTAAATATCTGGCGTCTTCCAACAATTAACGAGGCGGTGCGTTCAATGGTCTACCACGGTCAGAATGCCGGAGGATTGTGGGATAGTACATCCAGAAAAGCCATTTACAAAAATCAACCTGACAAAGAATCACCGCTTTGGAACATGCATCTGAAGACAATATATTGGTGGACTTCAACTGAAGTTTCAGAGAAAGCTTCCTATATAATTGTATATAATGGTGGTGTCTGGCCAAGAAAAAAAGATCTTAAGCCGGGCTATTTGAATTTTAGGGCTGTAAAAGCAATGAAGTAAAACAGACTTAGTGCGGCGTGAAGCCAAGGCTAACAGCTAATAGCTTGAATCTAAGTCAGCGGATATTCTCCCGTTACATCGGTCAGCACTTCGCATCCGGTTTCCGTAACAAGCAGGGTATGTTCAAACTGGGCGGATAATCTGTCATCCACGGTACGGGCCGTCCATCCATCTTGCTGATCCACTTTTACACGGGGTTTCCCCTCGTTGATCATCGGTTCGATGGTGAAAATCATTCCGGGTTTCATCTTCGGACCGCTGTTTTTGCGGGCTGCATGGTCGACCTGCGGGTCTTCATGAAACTCCACTCCTACCCCGTGGCCGCAAAACTCGTAAACCACGCTAAATCCCTGGGAGGTCGCATATCTGTTGATAAAATAGCCAATGTTGCCAAAATAATTTCCCGGAAAAACCTGCTGAATTCCAAGATTAAGACACTGTTTGGTAGCCATGACCAATTTTTCTGCCTCTGCTGATATTTTTCCGACCACAAACATCTTGCTGGTATCACCGTAATAGCCGTCCAGGATAGTGGTTACATCAACATTGAGTATATCTCCCGATTTTAATATCGTATCGGAGGAGGGAATACCGTGACAAACCACCTCATTCAAAGAAATGCAGCATGATTTGGGGAATCCGTTGTAATCAAGCGTAGCCGGAAATGCATCCCTTTCCACCATGAATTGATGAATCAGACTATCCAGGTATTCTGTAGAAACACCTTCTTTAACAAACGGTTCTATATAAAGCAATGTCTCTCCGGCAAGTTTTGAACTTTTACGTATTCCTTCAATCTGCTCAGCGGTTTTGATCAAGATGTTCATGGGATCGATTTTTCGGTAAAGTTAAAGGTATTCTTATAATCAGCAAGAGTTTTAAAAAAAGTGAGCTAAAGTGAACTAAAGTGAGCTAAAGTGAACTAAAGTACTTCGCATCTGTCATGGATAGTACGGAATTGCGGAGTTCATAACTTTAGTCACTTTAGTTCACTTTAGCTCACTTTAGGCACTTCATGATAAAAGCAACCTTCTCCTCCATCGGCAAAAATCCGTCCAGCCACTTAATCTCAAAGCCTTCGCGTTCCATTTTCCGGAACCAGGTCATCTGACGTTTGGCAAACTGGTGAATGGCGATATTGAGTTTCTCAAACATCTCCTCCCGGGTGAACTGACCTGTAATATAAAGTGTGACATATTTGTACTCAAGCCCGTAATAAGTAAGATCTTCCGGCGTTAGTCCCTTGTCAAGTAAACCCTGCACTTCCTCAATCATTCCCTCTTCAAGCCGCTGTTTCAATCGGGCAGTGATACGTTCCCTGCGGGTATTCCTGTCGAATTGAACGCCGATAATCAATGAATTTATCTTCGGGAATTTAAAATCCAAATCCGGGTTTAACAACAAATACGCTTCTATTTCAATGGCGCGGATAACCCGGTTTTTGGTTTCCGTATCACTGCTGTTGTGAAGGGTCTTGTAGCCCTTTAATATTAAAGCAAGCTCATCCAGCGACAACAGCGACAACTCCTCCCTTCTCTGCTTGTCGGATGGAACCTGGGTCAGTTTATATCCTTTCAATACAGCCTCGAGATACAATCCGCTGCCTCCGCAGAAGACCGGAAACTTGCCTCTGGACCTGATATCATCGTACGCCTGGATAAACCGGCGCTGAAATTCAAAAACATTGAATTGGGAACCGGCTTCAGCCAGATCAATCAGGTGATACGGGATCTGTTCTCCTCCTACGATGTAATCAGCAAGGTCTTTCCCCGTTCCCAGATCCATCCCCCGGTATATCTGCCGCGAATCGGCCGATAGTATCTCCCCTTTCAGCTGCCGAGCTGCCTGGGCCGCCAACTGGGTTTTACCCGTGGCCGTCGGGCCCAGAATCGTCAACATATCATATTTCATTATTGAATATTATTGTTCAATTAGTTTATTAATGTTCCGGGTTTCGGGTTCCTATTCCGGAACATTTTCTTTCAGCAGGATGTTACAACAAGTAAATATTAAAAGCAAATCGATAAAATTTCGCATTCCGTGAACCAGGAACCGGAAACCCGAAACCCGAAACTTTTCAAACATTTCAAACTTTTCTCCGCCCCTTTTGCTATTTTTGCACCCATGAAGACAGCGTTTCAGCAAAATATCAACATCCGGAACAAAAGGGCGAGTTTCGACTACGAATTTATTGAAAAATTCGTTGCCGGGGTTGTTCTGCTCGGAACGGAAATCAAATCGATCCGTTTGGGAAAAGTAAGCATGAATGATGCCTATTGCCATTTTGTAAGCGGCGAAATGCTGATTAAGAATCTTTCGATCTCTGCTTACGATTTTGGCACCTGTAACAACCACGAGGTATTACGGGAAAGGAAGTTACTGCTTAACAGGAAGGAACTTCGCAAAATGGAGCGAAAAGTAAAAGAGAACGGACTGACTATTATCCCGATCAGGCTGTTTCTCAACGACAAAGGATTGGTTAAAATTGAAATTGCGCTGTCAAAGGGCAAACATACTTATGACAAAAGGGCCTCATTAAAAGATAAGGACGCCCAGAGAGAGATGGATCGACATGAGAAATATTAATTCCATGAAACGAACATGAGTCAAAACTCACAAAAGGCGATGAAAATTAGATGTGTGAGTTCCATACGAACGTTCAAATTGTCAATATATTAACTAGCATATTTTCGTGTGAAACTTGGGATTATTTGTTGGAATCAGGTCAATACAGCAATCCCAATAACCATAAGGGTATCTTGTTAGAATATCCTATTTCCAGATCATCCAGGAATAAATAGGATTGATCAAAATCTCTGACCTGATTTGCATTCTTGTTTTTGCCACCTATTTCGATAATATATATATTGTCAACCATAAAATCAGCGCTTTCGTGAAGCGCAACTTCATGATTCACTTTTAGTTGATTTAGAGCAAAAGTTTCTCTCAAACTTCCGATGTTCACCATTTCCGGATTTAGTACATAGAACAAATTTGGATTATCAAGGAAAATTTTATCCGGTTTTTGCAACCTGCTAATATATTTATCTGTTTGATTGACCAATTTGATCATTCTGACTTTTTCGAGGTATTGGAAATAGAGCAAAACAGTTTGACGGTGAAGTTCTGTCCGCTCACTGATTTTCGAAATATTGGGTTTAAATGGTGCAGAAGCAGCAATTACCTTTAGTAAGATTAACATTTTTCTACTTTGCGAAATATCAAAATTTTCAATAACTCTTAAATCAGTTTCTAAAACAGTACGGATGATTTGTTCAAGCGTCATAAAATAATCCCGCTCCTTTTCGAGAAAATAAGGGAAATAGCCTGTTTTCAAATAGGCTGAAAAATATTTTAGTACTGGAATTTTATTCGCAATCCCGGATGCTATTGAAACATGGTCACTGAATATTTCAGTTAGCTGGTAGATTGGTAAAGAGATAATATCTGCCATTAATAGATATTCGCGAAAAGAAAGTCCCGGCAGCTCATACATTAAAGAACGACGGCTTAAATCAACCTCCTGCTTAGAAAGTTCGATAATGGATGAACCCGAAAAAACTATGATTAATTCAGGTATGGCGTCGTAAATATTCTTCAGTTCCCTTGCCCAGCCAATGTATTTATGTACCTCATCCATATATAGATACTTTCCTCCCATTTTCCGGAAAGTATCAGCCAGATCATAGATCCGATGATCAACAAAATAAAGATCGTCCAGCCGGACGTATAAAACTTCGCACCCTTCTTTTCTGAATTGCTGCAGTTTTTGTAGTAGCAAGGTTGTTTTCCCGGTACCTCTGGCTCCAACAATGCCGTTCAATCTCCAACTCCAATTGATATTTCCTGTAACTTTCCGTTGATAAATAAAATTAGCGGCATCAATGCTTTTATTTGATTTTTCAAGTAGCTTATCCATTATCTGTCAATCTATTAAAAGCACTATTTAATGAAATGGTGGTTAAATCAACCAAATATACACATAATTTGGTGAATACAACCACCATTCTAAAATAATAATTTTTTACTTATTGAATATCAATATTTTATGGTCTATTCTTTTTTTATGATTTGTTTTTTTGTGAGCAGTCGACATCAATTTTGAAAAACAGCTCGGATTAAAACATTTTTTCGTTACGCAACATCCAAAAAGCAGATGGGTTTATTAAAATACCGCTTTGCCCCGTTGATTCTACCACAAAATTACTCGCAACATTCAATAAGACAAGATTATAGAATCCTGAGTAAAGATTATTTTACGCTAATCTCTAATCTTTTCCCTAAGCCGGTCTCGATTATTTTCTTGAGCGTTGCCAATTCTATATCAGATCGGTCATTCTCAATTCTTGAAATATAGGTTCTGGTTGTGCCGCTGATCAGGGCTAATTCTTGTTGGGTCATTCCGGATTTTAATCTTGCATCACGGACAAGACTGCCAATTTTACTCATCAGATCAGATTTTTCAGGATAACTGTATTTTAGTAATACATCTGCTCCGACTTCAAAAGGCACTTTTATTTTGCCACCGCTTTTGGCGCTAATGAATTGTTCGACATTATTCCATGACAGGGTATTGTTCTGTAGCTCAACCTTTGAAAATTCATCGGTATTATACAAAACTGAAGCAGGCGAGTCATTGCCAATGCCAATGTCGCCCAACAGTTTTCTAAAATCAATGATACGTGATTCTCCGTTGTTAAAAACAACAGATATTGAAAGATCTTTGATCCAATTGATCTTTAAAATTCTTGGTATTTTTATGTTTCGTCTCATAACAAATTTGGATTTATTTGATAAAAAATTTCCAATGCCCAATCAGAATTATCTGGAAACCAGTATAATACTTGCCTCAAAGGGACCTAATTAGATATTCCTTTCAAAACTAATTATTATTTCTTCTTTCTCCCCCTGATTCATAATTAGCGAGCGCATTTTTCAGCATGGAAATCATCTTCAACTTCATACTCTCCGGGGATACAATCTTAATTGAAGCGCCAAATGACAAAAGCAATTTCACTAACTCATAATTTGGGATTACGCGAATGGTAATATGCCATTTGTCGTCTTTTTGTATTGGCCCCTTTTGTGATCCATGAATGGGTTTTGTCCGGATATAAGGTACTTGTTCCGGTTGGATCTCCATTTGAATGTCAATTATTTCTTCGTTCGTTTTTGAGACACCTACAAAATCGAAGAAATAGTCGTTCTCCCAATCCATTTCCAATGGAATGTACTCATTCCTTGTTGTTTCAACTTTAATAATCCGGTCAAGGGCCATGTTCCAAATAACCTCTTTCCTATTCTCATTGACCCCAAACGAAAACCATCGGTTGTTGAATTGTTTCAGAATTTGAGGATGGAAAGTAATCGTGTAGGATTCCGGAGATTTAAAATCCTGGTATTCAATTTTCAGTGCATGCCGATTGACAATAGCGTGAAAAATCGGGGAGATATGCTGTAATCCGGTGTAATCGATGTTGCTGTCGAAAAGGATGACTTTTTTACTTTCGCCAACCAATCCAAGTTTGTTCTCAATGATTGGTATCAACTCATCGATCCATTCAAATTGGGGTAAGCCCTTGAACCGGGACATAACCAGCAAGGCTGATTTTATCTGATCTGCTTCAGCTGCATTCAGTGGTTGATTGTTGATAGAGAAGTTGCTTTCGGCATAGCGATAATAGACTTTTTTACCATCTCTTAACCGCTCTAACGGGATAGCCCATCCGGCCTCACTCTCCATAAAATTGATATCATCAAACAACTGCCTTCTCTTTACACCTTTAGCTTCTCCGGTATGTTCGTACAATGCCTTGTTGCACTCATCCAACAAATCTTCCAGATAATATGGCCGATAAGGATTGCTGAAACAGCTGTCTAAAGCATGATACCGGATAAGGGCGTGTTTGTTGATGGGCATAAAATATTTCTTTCTTAAAGTTTTGTTTACGTCACACGGTTAAATTATTAATAATCTATTTTTCATATTTCCAAAGGTATACGTAACAGTATCATTGTTTATATCCTTATTCCTCATAGTTTTAACAATATTTGATAAACTTTCTAAATCTGCTTTTGCGGAATTAAAATTGTCAGGTTCAACCATAGAAAAAAATGAAATATTTGTTCCATGGGTATTTAAATCACCCCACGAAGTAAAATAGTTAAAAGAATCTCCTGAATTAATGCGGAGATAATTCATGAAGATTCCTCTATCATGAGGTTTCACTTCTTTAGTAACTAATACAAAACTCAGTTCACATTTGATCTTATTATCTTTTATAAATGATGAAAGCTTATCAAACTCTGTTTTACCATTTAGTTTGTATTTTGGCCATTTAGAATAGAGGGATTCTTCACCTTCAAATGTAATAATGGTCAAGTTGAACGTAACTGGCGTAGCCTTATCCAACTGTAATAGAATTGGTTTTAGATTAGATTCAACTAATTGTTCTTTAGTAAGTAAATAGTTGTCAGCAATAACAACATCAGTAAATGGCAATAAGTAGTTTTCTAATTCATTCCATGATTTAAAAGTTTTACCATTATAAATCCTACTTACAGGAATAATTTTGTCTTTATTGACAAGAGATAGTTTCTGCCATTTATCAAATAAATAATCGTCTTCAAAAGCAATTAATAGCCCATTATTATTCTCATATAATCTTTTTTTTTCATTAAGTGGCTGAATAATACAAATAAATTCATAAGGACTAAAAACATCAAATTTATATTCTAAAGGTTCTTCAAATCCTTCATATTTAAGAATAGTAGTTGAATCCTCTCCGCCTGTTGTTAGATCTTTTAAATAGTCGGGATTTAAGGATTTATCAAAATTGATTATTTCTAATGAACATTTTGTCTTTATAAATCGCTTAAAAGAGAACCATGTTTCAAAGTTTTCATCATCAGCTTCGTGGGATGATCTTTCTTTAAAAAATTGAACTAATATCTTATGATCTATTGTAGTTTTGAGCATATTAGTTTTGTGATTTAAGACTAAGTAATTCGATGGTCCACCTCAAAGATTCATCAAAAAAACCTTCTCCGAAATCTTGTTTCAGGATTCCATCTTTGCGAATTTCCAATTTATTAACTACTAATGTACCATTAATATTTTCTATGTAAGAGATTGAAACATCATTGTGAGAAATTGAACCGTTTGCCACTAAAAATTGCAATTTACGAATCAGATATTCGCTATGAGTCTCGATAATAAGAGGGGCACCGGCATTCTCTTCCTGACTCTTTACTTCAACAATTAAGTCTGCTAACATGGATTGTAATTTTGGATGCAGGTTTGATTCGGGTTCTTCAATCATAAATGGGATTTGCTTATTGTTGAAGACACCTAAAATTACAGGTATAACCTGACGTGTCCCAAAGCCCATATCTGCTAACTCACGTTCTGCGCCATCCTTCTTTACAATGAATCGGTATCCAACGCCGACAATTTTTTTAAATGTAGGTTCTTCAAAAAAATTGAATTTTTGTGATCCGGTCCATTTTCTAAAGAAATCAGCTTGTTCTTTTCTTTCAACATTTTCCGCTGAATTGATTATTTCTCTTGTCAATGGGATATCTTTTTCTTTGTACAGATAGATTCTATCACTAGTTGCTCTGAACGCTTCAAGTTTAACTGTTTTTTGAATTTCACTTCTTGCCAATGAAAGAATTGAATAAATGTCATTGTAGAGTACTTGTGTAAAGGTTTTAAATTCATTTGAAAATTTTGGACAGTTTGGCCAGTCTAAATGTTCTTGTGCAAGGCCAGTATTGATCCATTTCTTTTCACACTTAATTTTTTCTCCATTTTTCTCAAGATGTTCAATAATTATTTGCCAGAATCGATTCCCATCCTTTGGGTCATCTTCTGAGGCGCTATAATGTTCTGTGCTAAGAAGTTCTTGAACTATTCCAGATATTAGACCCAATGAATCATTACTATGACTATGGATATTGCTTGGAAAGAAAGACAATTGGCTATCTCTTTTTGATAAAGTACAATTTATATATTGGTTTTTAGAGAGTTCCTTTGAGATCAATTTTTCTGAATCTTTGAGACTTGGGTATAAATTAAGATCTTCTTCCTTGAAAAAACTTCCATCAAAATACTCATCCATAAATCCCTTATTATCAGTTACAAAACTATCTTTATAAAAACCGTTATTAATGTTTCTTGTAAATAATGTGTACTTTCCTTTATCTTCAGAAGCTTGTTTGTATTCCTTTTGAAAAGTAGTTAGATAAGAGGCTAAAAAATAGTTGAAGTCAAGTTTTGCATCAAAAGTACATTCTTTAGAAATGGGCACTAAATAATCGATACCAAAATCAATTGAAAGACGTGGTTCTTCTGCAATAATCAGATCCAACGTTTTCAAATTCGATTTTGTATTCCCTGTTTCATAGCATAGACGAAGGGAAAATTTATTGGTGACATGAAACAATACATTTTGAGAGAATTGAGAATTTGGGTTAATTTCAAAAAAGAGCTCAAAGACAAACTGATTTAATCCGGAAGACGAATTTATAATCTGGGATGCATTTCCAATATCTAATCCGCCTAAATGGAAATCAAGGTGTGAGAGAATATCATTTTTTGATAACAAATCTAGCGCAGTTACCAGAGCACTTTTACCGGAATTGTTTTGTCCGGTAATAATAGTGATCGGAGCAAGGTTAAAGAATTGGTATTTTCCAAATGCTTTGAAATTCTCAATCCCAATACCCTTAAGAGAAATGGAAAGTTTATTCATGTTAAAGTCTTTTGCAAATTTTCAGGTCGTAAAGTGCAGTCTTTCTGCACTCCTTCAAAGTTTGTAATTTTCCTAATCAATACCAAAATTTTTGAGCTTATTATTTGCTAAAAATAGTTGTGCAGATTGATTGCATAGGTAGGTGTTTGGTTTGTGGAAAATTTTTAATTGTGAGTGATCTACATTGTCAACTACCTGGCTACATTGATGAAATTCTTTTTATGAAGATGGGGGCAATTTACAAATGTGGTAGCAATTTTGATTTTAACCTTAACAACGATAAACTTCAGCACCGAATTTATTTGGGCACCTACTTTCCACGTTCTTTTTCAGAATCTTACCAACTGTTCTCAGAATTGTTCAGGAATGAAATTATTTCAAGTTCAGTCGAACGAAAAGCGACACTCAACATTTTGGATATAGGAACCGGTACAGGAGGCAATGTTCTTGGAATGATGCATGCCATATTTGAAAGGGGCATACATTCCAAATCAATAACTATCTATACACTTGATGGGAATGAAATGGCAACCAAAATTTGTGGGTTAATTGTTGATCTATTTAACAAGATTAATAAAACCTCCTTTGTGCTTCAACAGGAAAATATTACCTTTTCGGCTGAAAGTCTTAAATGTCAAATATCAGAATATCTTCAAGTTAAATCGATCAAATTTGATTTTATAACTTCGTCAAAATTCATCGGAGAGTTTTACAATGCAATCATGCCAAATGGATTTATGTTGTATCGGGATTTAACCGAATCCGTCTCCAGCTATTTGAAGTCAGATGGTATATTTTTACTCCTTGATGTGGTCGCTGGTTCGAGGGATCGGTCTTGTGATTTCAAATCCAGAATTATGAGTAATGAACTTAGTCTCTATATCAAGGCTCAAACGAGTTTACTTTCTTACATTTATCCTCTTCCATGTGCCATTTGGTCTTCAATTTGTAATAATCCAAAGTGTTATATGGAAACCATTTATAAAGTTTCTCATAGTCGAAAACAGAATGATGTGTCAAATGTGTCCATTCGAATCATGGCACATAAAGTATTTGGCGATAAGATTATTCATAGGTATGATTTTCAAAAGAAGTATGATATAAGTAGAAATACTTTTTGCGAAAAAGGGGACGTAAAATTTATTAATCCTGCAAACGAATAAATCATGAAGACCTGGAGAGAAGTTACAATAATTACAGATAGCGGTGAAACCAAAACAGGTATTGCACCTTTAATCATCTCTGCAAGCAGGTCGACAGATATCCCTGCCTTCCATTCGGAATGGCTAATCAACCGATTGAAAAGAGGTTACGTAAGCTGGATCAATCCGTTTAACCGGACAAATCCTCAATACATATCCTTTGAGGAAGCGCGATTGTTTGTTTTCTGGACAAAGAACCCAAAACCGTTAATCAAACACCTTACTCTTCTGGATCAGCTTGGGTTGAATTACTATTTTCACTACACGCTAAACGACTACAAAAAGGAGGGGTTTGAGCCTAATGTGGCATCGCTGGAAAGCAGAGTTGACACTTTCATAAAACTATCCGAATCAATTGGGAAAGAAAAAGTAATCTGGAGGTTTGATCCCTTGTTACTTACCGAACAACTGACAGTTAGCGAATTATTGGCCAGAATCCGAAATTTAGGAAATAAGTTAATCAACCATACCGATAAGCTGGTTTTTAGTTTTGCAGATATTCTTTCGTACCGGAAAGTTCAGAGTAATCTCATCAAAGAGACTGCATTTTATAACAAAGGAGATATTCACCTGGCTGAGTTCACAGTTGGTCAAAAAAACGAGTTTGCAGCGGGGATTCATCGTATATTAATTGAGTGGAGAAAGATCAACCCCAATTTCCAGATAGCTACCTGTGCCGAAGATGTTGATCTGGAGAAATATCAGATTTCGCATAATAAATGCATTGATGATGAGCTAATTGTCAAACTATTTTCAAAAGACTTGAAGTTGATGGATTTTTTGGGATTGAAACCAAAAGAGCTTTCCCTGTTTGATGAAGAGGACAAAGCGAAAAAGCAAAACCTCAAAGACAAAGGGCAGCGGAAAGCCTGTGAATGTATAATCAGTAAAGATATTGGCTCATATAACACTTGCAATCATTTGTGTGTTTACTGTTATGCCAACACATCGCCGGAAGTTGTCCGTCAGAATTTAAAAGAATTGGGAAATGATTCGGAGAGTATTTTGCCATTTTATAAGTAAGAAAGCCAAACTAAACTCCAATGAAATCTCCTGATCAACCCTTTAACGATGGCATCAAAAAAATCCTGCTTAAAGATTATTCCGGTGCCATTGAAGATTTCACCGAAGCTATAGAAATGGATCCCCAAATTTCATCCGCTTATAACAACAGGGGTTTTGCAAAACAAAAATTGAATGACTATTCCGGAGCAATTGCCGACTTTACGGCTGTTTTAGGGATGGATGAAAATGATGAGACTGCTCTGTTAAACAGAGGAATAGCCAATACAAAAATCAAAGATTATTCCGGAGCAATTTCTGACCTGACGAGATTTATTGCGCACAATCCGGATAACGCTTTAGCCTATTATTACAGGGCAATTGCAAAGGAGAATATTTCCGGGAGTAAGTTTGAGTATTACATTGATGCAAAAGCTGATATTTTCAAGGCGATGGAAATAAATCCTTCTTTTATGATATCCGAAAACAACGATAGTGTTGATTATAAAATAATTAACGACTTAATTGTTACCATAAAAAGATGCAACGCGCTTGAGAATAATCCCTGGGCCTTGGATGATGCTTTTGAAATAGCTGCGTTAAGGGAATTGGCTGAAGATTATACCGGGGCAATTGCTGATTATTCGAAAATAATCAGCATCCACTATAGTAATGCCGAAGCGTATAAAAAAAGAGGTCATATCAAAGGAACCCGAATTCGAATTTGCGATGGCATTTTGTGACAGGGCTTTCATCAGGAGAAAATTGAAAGATTTTGAAGGCTCACTTAAGGATTATACCAGCGCTATTGAACTGTGCAATTCTACAATTGCCTATTCTGGCCGTGGAACTTTAAAAATTGAGACCGGGGATTATATTGGCGCGATTGATGATTGCACAAAGCTTTTACATGTACACAAAGATTGGTATGAGGCTTTTAAAACCAGAGGCACAGCCAAAATGATACTTCAAAAATATAATGAAGCAATTGTAGACTTTAACAAAGCAATTAAACTTAATCCGGAATATCCCGAGGCTTATAACAACAGAGGTTTAGCCAAAATACAATTGGGCCGGAAAAAAAGTGGAGTTTTGGATATAAAAAAAGCTGACGAATTGAAATTGAAAGTTTCCCACTAAAATCAACTATCCATACGTCAATATCACGAATCTAAAAATTACTCGAATTTGAACGATTCCTATAAATATTTTTTCACCTTTCCGAAATCTATCATCTTCACCCCCAATTCTTCCCAATGTTCGAAAGGAAGCGGAATATCGGGCAACTCCTTGATGGCATCTTCAAAGACATATACGCTGTAACCCTGCTGAACCAACCCGCAAACAGCCTTATCCACGCAGACATTGGTAGTTACACCATACACAAATACCTTATCAGGATGTATCAGATTCAGAATTTTTGCAGTGTATGGATTTCCTTCAAAAACATCAAACGCATCTTTACGGATCACAATATTCCTGAATTGATGTGCATTGGCCAATTGGGGCAAAATTGCCAGATGGGTCATCCAGTCCACAATGGCAGGCAGATGGGGCTTGGTTTCATCGATAAACTCCGCACCGCTTGTGCCGGCCATACAATGTTCCGGAAAAGTTGTAATAAAATCGGGCTGCTGAGACAATTCACCCGAATTAATCAAATGAAAATCACAGGTATTGATCACCCTGATATTATTTTCAGCAGCAAAAAGAGTGATTTTTCCTAATACAGGCTTTAATTTCTCGGCTCCTTTTACATATAATTTCCCGTCAGGATCGATGAAATCGATCTGAGTATCAACGTTCCAGAAAAGAATACCTTCGTTCATTTGCAGAAAATTTATTTCTTAAAGATCTGATGGAATCCCGGTAATCCGGAATGAAAATGAAAACTATTTGGCCGCCCTGAAAGCAGCAAGACCCCGGTCAAGGAAATCAATAAAATGATCAGGGTTCAAATCTCTCGCAGTGGGTTGTACGAGCATTTTCTGATTATGATGCAGAATGACATAATAAGGCTGTGCATTCACTCCAAACCTGGCGATTTGAAAATCTGCATATTTCTTTCCGATGGTCTTCTTGATTTTATGGTCATAAGAAGAGGTGATCCAATCACTTTCGGGCATGGTTGTTTTGTCGTCGACGTAGAGCGCTACAATCACAAAATCCCTGTTTAATCTTTCCAAAACCCTCGGATCCGACCAGACATTGGCTTCCATCTCTCGGCAATTGACACAGCCATGTCCGGTAAAATCTATAAATACGGGTTTGTTTTGGGCTATGGCACAGGCAAGTCCCTGTTCAAAATCAAAGTATCCTTCCAATCCGTGCGGAAGTTCCAGAAACTCACTGTATTTAGGCTTTTCACACAAGGCCTTTCCCGGCAGGGTATTGCTTTCAGTTTTAAATCCTGATGAACCGACCAGCTTTACCTCATCCCTAATGATCTTGTGCAGGTCAAAGTCGGAGGTTGTCATAGGAGGCATATAGCCTGAAATCGCCTTCAGGGGAGCGCCAAACATACCCGGCACCAGGTAAACAACGAAGGTAAAGGTAAGAATGGCCAGCATCAGCCTCCCAACCGAAACATGTTTAACCTCGCTGTCGTGTGCAAATTTTAATTTCCCGAGCAGGTAAATTCCCATCAGGGTAAAAATGACGATCCAAAAAGCGATGTACACTTCCCGGTCCAGTATTCTCCAGTGGTAGGTCTGGTCGGCAATGCTTAAAAATTTCAAACCAAGCGCCAGTTCGATAAACCCGAGGACAACCTTTACTGAATTAAGCCAACCTCCGGATTTTGGCAGGTTACTGAGCCACTGGGGGAACAGTGCAAACAGGGTGAAAGGAAGAGCAAATGCCAGTGAGAAACCAAACATACCTATGATCGGCTTCAGGATCATACCGCCGGCTGATTCAACCAGGATTGCGCCAACGATCGGTCCTGTACAACTGAATGACACCAGCACGAGGGTCAGCGCCATAAAAAATGCACCTCCGACACCTCCTTTGCTCACCTTGTCGTCGCTTTTGTTGATCCAGCTGGAGGGAAGAATAATCTCAAATGCTCCAAAAAAGGAGAAAGCAAAGACAACAAATATAATAAAGAACAATACATTAGGCAGCCAGTGCGTGCTGAGCCAGTTGGCAAAATCAGCTCCGAGTGTGATGGCCACAACTGTTCCAATGAGCGTATAAATAAGGATGATGGAAGCGCCGTAAACAAGCGCCTGAAATTTCGCTTCCCACCTTGTTTTTGTGCTGTTCATAAAAAAAGATACCGTCATCGGGATCATGGGGAAAACGCAGGGAGTCAAAATTGCAGCCAATCCCGCAATGAAACTAAAAAAGAGAAACCAGATCAGCGAATGATGTTCGCTTCCGGCTGCCGCCGGCTGCACAGCTACCGGACTATCAGCCGAAACGGAAACAGAGGCAGCATTCGGGGCTGCCTGTTCATTCACAGGAAAAGAAAAGTCGACCTCATCCATTGTACAGGTCTCATCGTTGCAGCTTTGGTATTCGATAGAGCCTTTGATTGTAAACGGACGATCGGTCAGCAGCGATATTCTTCTGGTAAAATGAGCTTCCAATGCATAGTAGGAAAGTTCCAGGTTGAATATTTTATCGAATGTTTTGGTTGGCTTGGTAAGTGAAGTCAATGCATCACCAAACCGGTAATTGGTACTGTCAGGCGCGAATTTAACGGAAGTACTTACCGGTCCGCCTTCCGGAAGGTCTGTTCCGTAGAGATGCCAGCCATGATCTATCGCGGCGTTGAAACTTACCTCAATTTCTTTGTCGGAAATTTTCTTCTGGGAGAATGACCATTTTACCGGTGAAACAACCTGAGCGGAAAGATTCAATCCCGTCAGACACAAAAAAAGCGCAAATACTATGGCAGTTTTACTAAAAAATATCCTCATTCAGTTTAATTTTTACATGCCCGTTTAAGTCGGGAATTCACTGTTTTTTAAATATTCCGGTGATTGACGGCCGGATAATTGCCCTGACATTTGTCCGGGTTGCCAATTATGAGATTGACGGTTTCAAATTTATAAAAAAACCCGCTCATTTAGTGAACGGGTTTCTTAAACTTTTATCAAATTATGATCTCGTCGTGATGTTCATCGTAATATTTGGATCCAAGAAAACTCATGGAATTCATCTCGACAATCTCAATTTTTTTGCGGTATTTCCACCGCCACTTACACACTTTAGAAAAAATAAACCCTCTTGTCAGGTAAGCGCCGACAAATGGATGAAGCTCAATAGAGAGACTCTTTTTCTGAAGTTCTTCAAAAATATAACGGACCCTTTGTTCGATTTCTTCTATGAAAAGCAAAGTAGGTGTCACTTTACCTGTTCCTTTGCAAACGGGGCAATTTTCCTCCGTTTCGATGGCCATCTCCTGTCTTACACGTTGCCGTGTGATCTGCATCAAACAGAATTTACTCAACGGGAGTATATTGTGTTTGGTTCTGTCGGAAGACATAACTTCCTTCATTTTCTCGAAAACTTTCTGGCGGTTCTCGTTACCGTGCATGTCGATAAAATCGATCACGATAATTCCACCCATGTCCCGAAGCCGCAACTGTCGTGCAATTTCTTCGGCGGCTGCCAGATTTACCTCCAAAGCGTTGGATTCCTGATCTCCGGTTTTTGAACGGTTTCCGCTGTTTACGTCAATAACGTGAAAAGCTTCCGTGTGCTCGATGATCAGGTATGCTCCGCTTTTAAAGGAGACTGTTTTACCAAAAGATGCTTTGATTTGTTTATCAATTCCGAAATACTCAAAGATTGGCATTTTACCATTGTAATACCTGACAACCTTTTTCTTTTCTGAATCGATGGTACCCACATACTCTTTTGCATCAGCTGCGGCATCTTCATCATTGATGTAGATGTTTGAAAAATCAGTACTGTATACATCTCTTATCAAAGAGATGGTACGGTCTGTTTCTCCCAAAACCAAAGAGGGAACGACTTGTTTTTCTAATTTGCTGAGTGCATTTTCGTGCTTTGAAATTAGTCGTCTCAACTCCTGGTCCAATTCTGCTACCATTTTCCCTTCAGCCGCAGTCCGAACAATGACCCCGTAATTTTTGGGGCAGATGCTCTGGATTAATTTTTTCAGACGGGTTTTCTCTTCCGTCGTTTCAATTTTCTGTGATACAGATATTTTGTCACTAAAAGGTACCAATACCATGTTTCTGCCAGCCACCGAAAGCTCTGATGTCAATCGTGGTCCTTTGGTAGAAATGGGTTCTTTGGCAATCTGCACCAGAATGGTTTGACCGGCCTTCAAGATTTCGGAAATTTTACCGTCTTTGTTGATATCGGGTTCCGGATTAATTCTCGGAAACGGCGACATCCTAATCTTTTTGGCGGCAGCTAACTTGAGGAACTTGTTAAGAGTCTGGAATTGTGGTCCCAAATCCAAATAATGTAAGAACGCATCTTTCTCGTAGCCAACATCAACGAAAGCAGCATTTAAACCCGGCATGATCTTCTTTACCTTTCCCAGATAAATATCTCCTACCTGAAATTTAACATCGTTACTTTCCCTGTTTAGTTCTACAAGCCTTTTGTTTTCGAGTAAAGCAATTTCGACATGAGAGGACGATACATCAATTACCAACTCATTGCTCATCTTCTTTACTCATTTTATGTTAATTAAAACTAATAAATACAACAAACCTAAAGCACAAAAGTACTTTAGGTTTTGTATTTTTTTACGCAGGCGTTACAAAAAGCCTATTTTTTCTTCTTGTGACGATTCTTCCTTAAACGCTTTTTGCGTTTGTGCGTGGCCATTTTATGTCTTTTTCTCTTCTTACCGCTTGGCATAACAATACTTTTTAAAAATAATTAACTACTTCACGTTGTTTTTAACGCGACCTACGAATGTTTTGGCAGGTTTGAAAGAAGGAATGTTGTGTTCCGGGATAATGATAGTTGTGTTACGAGAAATGTTACGTGCTGTTTTTTCGGCGCGTTTTTTTACGATAAAACTTCCGAAACCACGGAGATAAACATTGTTACCTTCAGATAGTGAACCTGAAACGGTGTCCATGAATGCTTCAACTGCTTTTTGAACAGTAAGTTTCTCAATACCTGTACTCTTAGAAATCTCGTTTACGATATCTGCTTTCGTCATTGTTATAAGATTAAATGATTTAACTATTATTTTTATTTAACTCTGTTTTCGTTTTGCTTTATCATTATTTTTGGTGCACAAATATATAGCTTTTGAATTAACTAATATCATATTAGCCAAAAAATTTTGTACTAAAGTTTATTTTTGTTGCAAAATCGTTACAATTGGATGAATATCGTAAAGCACTGACAGTTTGGTACAACCACTCAAAACGGGAACTCCCGTGGCGGGAGAGCCTTGATCCATACAAAATTTGGGTATCAGAGGTCATTTTGCAGCAAACAAGAGTTCAACAGGGAAAAGACTATTACCACAATTTCCTGCAGTTATTCCCGGATGTAAAAAGTCTGGCAGAGGCAGAGGAAGAAAAAGTGTTGAAAGTGTGGCAGGGACTGGGCTATTATTCGCGCGCCAGAAACATGCACCATGCCGCAAAAACAATTATGTCGGAACACGGGGGAATATTCCCGGACGATTACAACTCCATAAAAAAGCTGAAAGGAATCGGGGATTATTCTGCTGCGGCGATAAGCTCGATCGCCTTCAACCTTCCATACGCCGTTGTGGACGGAAATGTTTTCAGGGTTCTTTCCCGGCTCTTCGGGATTAAGACACCTATAGACTCAACTGCAGGGAAAAAAGAATTTTACGCGCTGGCCCGGATGATGCTTGACACAGTACATCCCGGAGAATTCAACCAGGCGCTGATGGAATTTGGGGCGCTTCACTGCCTGCCTGATCAACCATTGTGCAATACATGCCCCCTTGCAATGAAATGCTGTGCCTATGCAGGGCAATCCGTTTCGCAATTCCCTGTCAAATCCAAACAGGTAAAGCAGAAAGAGCGGTACCTGAATTTCCTTTATTTGCACCAGGGCGCAAAAATCTTTTTGGAAAAACGGGGCGACAAAGACATCTGGCGGAACATGTACCAGTTCCCGTTAATTGAAACAGCCCTTCCTTCAACAGCCGGAGAGATAATCAACAGCGAGGGTTGGAAAGCACTCCTGGGAAATTTAAATTTCACGATTGAGTCGGTATTTCCTGAAAAAGTCCATTTGCTGACCCACCAAAGGTTGAACATCAGATTTTTTGCAGTCAGGCTTGAAGAAGGAAATTTACCGGATCACTTTATTATGATTGAACAGGCAGATATAACCCGATATCCTGTTCCGAAGCCAGTTGAGAATTTTTTGCTGCAGATGGGGCACTGAGCAGAATTGTAACCTTTCAATCCTGAATAATTTTTATCTTTGATCAATTTTGAAATGTCAACTTTTTTCAGTAACTTACAATAAACAATATAATATTTTAATTATGTCAGTCAACAAAGTCATCTTAATCGGGAATGTCGGTAAAGATCCTGAAATCCGGCATTTAGACAGCAACGTTTCTGTTGCTTCCTTTTCCTTGGCAACATCCGAGGTCTACAACAACAAAGCAGGCGAAAAGGTCACTCAGACCGAGTGGCATAACATCGTATGCTGGCGCAACCTGGCAGGCATTGCAGAGAAATTTATCCACAAAGGAAGCCAGGTTTACATCGAGGGTCGTATTCGGTCAAGAACCTATGACACAAATGACGGTGTTAAAAAAACTGCCTACGAAATCTATGCAGATGAAGTCAGGCTGCTTGACAAGAAAGGAACCAACCATGTATCTGAGCAACCTGCTGCTGAAGTAAAAAAAGCCGTTAGCGAGCCTCAGGCAACATCAGGCTATTCAGATCAGGCGGGTACACCTGATGACCTTCCATTTTGATCACCAACCTGTCTGATTTGGAAACTAACTTCGAAGCATCTGTCGGAGCCTTGTTTGGGAAGATTGAATTTTTACCTTTTTCAATCAATACCCTTTCAGGGCTTCTTGTGTTATGCTTACTTCTGGGCCTGTCTGCGATAATTTCAGGGGCTGAAGTAGCACTTTTCTCCCTTGAACCCAAAGATATAGCGTCGCTTAAATCAAACAAAAAACGGCCGGCACAATTGATTCTTAAACTGCTTTCCGAACCGGAACAATTGCTTGCCTCTGTTCTGGTGGGAAATAATTTCGTCAACATTGCCATTGTCCTGCTGGCTTCAAATATTTCCGATTCTCTGATAAGTTTCGGAGATGCCAAAACATTCGAATTTATATTTCAGATTGTCTTCATCACCTTTCTGCTACTCCTTTTCGGCGAAATCGTACCTAAAGTTTACGCAGCCCACTATCCGAAAGCATTTGCCTTAAAAATCTCACCGTTTATCTATGTAATAGGCAAAATCGCAAGACCAATCAATTATGTCCTGATTCATTCTACCTCATTTATAAACAAAAGAATGAACAGACACCGGCGTGTCCTCTCCATCGATGAGATTTCAAAGGCTTTAAAACTATCCAACCATGAAGATCTGAGCGATGACAAAGAAATACTCGAAGGCATTGTCAAATTCGGGTCCAAGAGTGTGAGTGAAATTATGCATTCCCGTATGGATATGGTGGTCATTGACTTTAAATTCAATTTCAACGAAGTGCTTGATACAGTGCGAAAAGCGGGATATTCACGCATTCCTGTCTGTTCAGGAACACTCGACCAGATCAGGGGAGTTTTGTACCTCAAAGACCTCCTGCCGCATATTACCAAAGGTGTTTCGTTTAAATGGCAGCAGTTAATCAGGCCGCCTTTTTTCATTCCTGCAACAAAGAAGATTGACGACCTTCTGGAAGAGTTCCAGAAATCCAAGGTGCATCTGGCCGTTGTGGTGGATGAATTCGGAGGCACTTCAGGATTGGTTACCCTTGAAGATATTCTGGAAGAGATTGTTGGCGACATTGCCGATGAATTTGATATCGAAGAGAAATTTTTTACCCGGCTCGGACCCAATGAATATCTGTTTGATGCGAAAACATTACTCAACGATTTCTACAAAGTGGTTGAATGTGAAGAAGATGTATTCGAAGAGTTCAAAGGCGACGCCGATACACTGGCAGGCCTGATCCTGGAACTTACCGGTGAGTTTCCCGAACTGCACGAAAAGGTAGCGTGTAAATATTTCACTTTCATCGTCGAAGCAGTTGACATGAGAAGGATCAAAGAGGTCAGGGTTCAGATAGATCCAAAGTCCGAAAAAAAATAATCCGCCGATGCCCAGAAATTTTTCCACCTGCTCATTGTCCCTGTTGCTCGTCCTGGTCTTGCTGTCAGCATGCAGAAAAGAGCAAACCACGCCAAAGCCCAGGGGATATTACCGCATCACATTCCCGCAGAAAGCATACCATCAACTAAACAAGGAGTTACCTTATAATTTCAGTATTCCTGATTATGCCGTCGTTACACCGGACTTAATGAATCCCGGACAGAAGGATTGGATTACCATAGAAATCCCCGGCAATCATGCGCAGATACACATCAGTTACAAAAAAATCAACCGAAATCTTTCCCAATTGGTCGAAGAATCCAGAAGCCTGGTGGACAAACATATTCAAAAGGCAAGTGCCATTGACGAACAAAATTTTATTTATCCGTCAAAAAAAACTTTTGGAACGCTCTTCACCATTAAAGGGAACGTGGCTTCCCCTGTACAATTTTATCTGACCGACAGTGTCCGCCATTTTTTGAGGGGAGCGCTCTACATCAAAGAGATACCAAATTACGACAGTCTGAGGCCTGTTATGCAATTCTTGTCACAGGATGTCATCCGAATGATCGAAACCACTGAATGGAAAGCGACCAATGGCCGTTAAGTTTATTGAACATATCGACAACGGCCTGCTCGGATGGTGGGAGATCACGGAGACTGCCGAACAGCTTTTGTCCTTGTACCATCCTGATAAGGCAGAGATGGAAAGCTTCCTCCTCTTTAGAAATGAACTGCGGAAAAGGGAATGGCTTGCCGCCAGGCTTCTCCTTAGGCAAATAAGGGGAACGGAAGCAAAAATTGGTTATGACCCTTCCGGGAAACCGCTGCTTGTCAGTTCCCCCGGTCATATTTCTATCTCCCATTCATCAAACTGTGTGGTTATCTTCTTTCATCCCGATCTTCAACCCGGCATCGACATCGAATTAATCACCAGAAACGTTGAACGGGCAGCAAAGCGCTTTCTGTCACCTAAAGAACTGAAAGACTGCACAACAGACGGTCAGCTTTCTAACAAAGACCTGATGCTGCGCTGGTGCGCCAAGGAAGCCGTTTTTAAGATGGTTCCCTTTGCAGATGTTGATTTTGCAAGCCAGATTGCCTGCGAAGCAGAACCTTTCATAGCGAGCGAAGGAGAAATATCTGCAGCCTTTACAAAAACTGAGAAGATAATTAATATCCCTCTCCATTTCAGGTGTATCGGGGAGATGCTTATGGTGTGGGGTACGTTATGATGCAAGCATATCGTTACTTTTCTGTTCATATTCATGCTTTATCATTCTTAATTTCTTACGCAAATTATCAAATCTACCAGGTCCGGATGTCACCATAGTGATAAGATAAAGGTTAGAATTTGTACACTAAGGTATGTATTAAATCATTAACTCCCGAAATTGCATATTACCTTGCTGGAAATTTTCGTATTGTCAATTTTATGAATTGTCTTGCCATATGAATTCCAATATCGATTAAATATGAAGAGAACTAAATTTCTTTTTGATAGAAAGGTTTAGTTTTGTAAATTTGATGGCATAGCAGACTTCACTTTTTTATGATAAAACAAGTTAGAACAATTGTTATGGATTTGGAGGTACAAAAGGCATCCATTATTGAGCAACTTAAACAGGTAAACGCTTCAGACTTGATTACCGCTATAAAAAGCATACTAGATTTCGCAAAAGAAAAGGAACAGAAAGTTTATAATATTCCGGAGTCTCTCCAAAATCTGGTAATGGAACGATTCAAAAAAACCAGAGAATATCCTGATAGATTGTTAGATTGGAATGAGGCAAAAAAGAAGCTGAATGCTTTATGAAGAAGTACGGTATAAAGATTGATGGTGAAGCCATAACTGACATCCGGAATATCACCAATTGGTACGATGCACAAAACTCCGGACAGAGCCAGGAAAGGGTTCAATAACAAATAATTAATCGTATTGAACCCATGTAGGGTTCAGGTGCAACAGGCTTTTAAAACCCCGGATTCCATCCGGGGTTAATCATATTCAACCACTTCGTGGTTTCCAAAACTTTCAGGCAAACTTATTTCACCTGGATATCAAACATCTTCTTTTCCCCGATGAACCCTTCCAGCTGGTCGCCAATAGCCACAGGACCAACACCCGCTGGCGTACCGGTATAGATTAAATCCCCAATCTTCAGGGTCACATATTTAGAGATATGTTCGATGATGATATCGAATGGAAAGATCATCAGTTGCGAATCGCCTGACTGCACTACCTCACTATTTCTTTTAAGTGAAAAGAGAATATGCCCTAAATCGCCAAGTTCCGCTTTTGAGATAAACTTGCCCAAAACTGCAGAAGAATCGAAGGCCTTGGCTTTTTCCCAGGGCAACCCTTTTTCAATCAACTGGCGCTGCAGGTCCCTGGCAGTAAAGTCGATTCCAAGGCCGATTTCATCGTAATAACGATTCGCAAATTTGGCTTCGATATTTTTCCCCAACCTGCTGATTTTAATCACGAGCTCAATTTCATGGTGGATTTCATTTGAAAAATCGGGCAGGAAGAATGGCTTATTGTCCTTTAAAAGCGCGGAATCAGGTTTCATGAAAAAAACAGGTTCGGTAGGAACATCGTGGTTTAACTCCTCTGCGTGCTTGACGTAATTACGGCCGATGCATATGATCTTCATGGCTTTTTATGTTAATTTGTTCGTTTATTTATAAGTGACTAAAGTGAACTAAAGTGAGCTAAAGTGACTAAAGTTAAGGACTCCGGATATTTGCACTAATAAAGCCTCACGCTAAGTACTTTAGTCACTTTAGTTCATTTTAGTTCACTTTAGTTCACTTTAGTCACTTTTTACTATAATTTCCGGTTCAAAGAACGAAGCTTGATAGCCGTCAGAACTTTCTTGGTATACAAAGGAAACTCTCCGTTCATCATCCAGTTGTAATACGAGGGCTCTTCTGCCAGTACTTTCTCAACCGGTTTCCCTTTGTGCTTCCCGAAGTTGATCACCTCAACGCCCTGCTCATCGTATACGATACGACCGGCATAATCCACATTACGGTCGAAGGAGGAGAAATCCGAAAGCTGGTTGATTTCATTCACAACCGGGACAGAAACTTTGCCTCCCTCTTCAAAGGTCGCGCCTTCATACCGGTCGAGCTGTGCCTGAAGCACCTCATAGGTAGCCTTGGTGTCAGCCATGGCACTGTGCGCATTTTCAAGCTCTTTCTGGAGGTAAAATTTACAGGCAGCCACAAGCGTCCGTTTTTCCATCCGGTGAAATATGGTTTGCACATCCACAAATTTCCTTCTTTTGAGATCCAAATCAACATCTGCCCGGAGAAATTCTTCGGTGAGCAGCGGGATGTCAAAACGGTTGGAGTTGAAACCGGCCAGGTCACACCCCTCAATAAATTTTGCCAGATTTTTGGCCTCTTCCCTGAAAAGCGGGGCATCCTTCACGTCGTCATCGCTAATACCGTGGATAGCGGTAGACTGGGGAGGAATGGGCATACCCGGATTGATAAGCTGCAGCTTCTCCTCTTCCCTGCCATCGGGATGAATTTTCAAAAAGGCGATCTCCACAATCCGATCCGTAACCACATTGATCCCGGTAGTTTCCAGATCCAAAAAAACCAGTGGATTTCTTAAATTAAGCTTCATTGAAGGTCTTTTTTATACAAAAAAACCCGGCCGGTGATTTCCGCCAGGTTTTTCCATTATTTATATTTTCGCTATGCGTTAATCATCATTGGCATCAGCAGCATCAGCACATCTTCCTGCTCAAATTCCTGTTCTGCAGGCAACAACAAACCAGCGCGCGAAGGATCCGAGAGCATCATCTTCACATCGGTAGAGGTTAAATTAGAGAGAATTTCAATCAAAAAAGTTGATTTGAAACCAATCTCCATCTCCTGCCCATCGAAATCGCATTTGATCTTTTCAACTGCAGAAATGGCAAAATCGATATCCTGTGCCGAGACTATCAATTCGGAGGCAGTAAGTTTCAGCCTGACAAGGTTGCTTGCCTGATTGGCAAAAACTGAAACACGGCGCAGTGTGTTGTAAAATTCAACCCTGTCGATCAAAAGCTTGTTCGGATTGTTGACCGGGATTACAGAATTATAGGCAGGGTACCTGCCCTCAACCAGCCTGCAAACCATCTTGAATCCGGTCAGCTGGAAAATGGCATTCTTCTCGTCAAATTTCAGGATGACATCAAAATCCTCTTTGGGCAGCAGGTTTTTCAGCAGAGAAGCAGGTTTCTTTGGCAAGATAAAGGAAGCCTCATTTTCCGAAGTAGCATCGGTACGTTTGTAACGAACCAGTTTGTGTGCATCAGAAGCAACAAAGGTCATCTCAACAGGCGAAATCTCAATGTTTATACCGTTCATTACCGGCCGAAGCTCATCATCGGCGGTAGCGAACAGCGTTTTGTTGATGCCGTTCAGCATCACATCATGAGGCACGTTGATGGTGAAATGCTCCGGATTTAACGTCGGCTGGTTGGGAAATTCTTCGCCGTTCTGACCGGGAATGGCAAATTTACCATTGGCCGAAAGAATACTCATTCCCATGGTATCTGCATCGAGCTGAAATGAAAGCGGTTGTTCAGGAAACTCCTTGAGGGTTTCCAACAGGATCTTTGCCGGAAGGGCCACCAATCCGTCTTCATCAGACTGATCCAGCTCCATCGTAGTGATCAGAGTGGTTTCCAAATCGGAAGCTGTAACGGAAAGGGATTTTCCTTCTAAACTGAACAGAAAATTATCCAGAATAGGAAGTGTATTTTTACTGCTGATTACCCTGCTGATGGCATTGAGGTGCTTCAGCAATTCAGTACTTGAAACCTTAAATTTCATACGATTATGGTTGATTTAAATATTTAAAATTGATGCAATTATCTCTTTTTTTTAGTCCTGCAATCCGGACTCAACTATTGCGGTTCATCGTCCTTACAACGAGATACGAATATACGAACATTCGCTCATTTTATCGTGCGACGAGAACATTTTTTTCACATTTCATCCGATGATGCCTTGTCTCACTGTCATTTTAACCGACGTTCATAACCAGATTTTGCCAACTTCCGGGATTATTACTTCCCGGAAGATTCACTTTTCTTGCTAACTTTCTCATTCACTCTTTTTCTTCTCAGGATAAACCATCCACCGCCTGCCAGGATAAGGATCAACGGTACTACCAGGTTCAGCCAGCGGATAAGGTTGTTCTGCCCGCTCACCTTTACCTTATCCAGAAGTCTTAACTGCCATGTTTTTCCCTTTAGTTCGATCAGGGAGGCATCATCGCTCAGATATTGGATCAGGTTGACAAAAAAATCGCGGTTTCCAAAGGTAAGTTTTGATACACGATCGTACCCGAGCGGAGAAATTTGAGGTTCCTTGGAGGCCCTGTTAACTTTATTGGAGATTAATCCACCATCAGAGAAGACGGCTATTTGGGTCGCTTTACTCCCGGTTATCAGTTTAAAGTCAGCGGGTAAACCGGGTTGATCGATGATTCTATTTTTGAATACAGAACTGAATTTACCTTCCAGCAAGACCCCTGTTATCAGGTTTGACTTATTGAATAAATCCGCCGAAGGAACAACATCAATCATCCTGAGATTTACAAGCATTGGCGCTTCACTTCTGCGCGAAAATGCCGAAGAAGCCAACAGTATGCTCTTTTTGATTTCCGGATTATCTCCGACAGTGTCGATCGAACTGATAAATTCGGAAGAAACCGGATTAACATTTTTGCCAATTGGATGGGATTGCAGCGGATGCAGCAGTGGTGAAAAATACCAGGGGGCCAGTGAATAATTCGGAGAAGCTCCCAACGGGGCAGTATTTACACGAATTTTCAAACATTCAGTATCCTGAATCAGGTCGTTGTTCAACCGGACACCGTAATGGAAGAGCTGATCGCCCAGATTCAGGTCGAGCGGTACCGCTATTGTGGTCATTCCCTCTGAGAGACTATCCAGACTTACTTTAACCGGATCAATCAGCCAGACCAGTTTCCCGCCTTTCATCAGGTACTGGTCAAGGATCAGTTTGTCTCTCTCCGGAAATTTGGTTTGCGGATTGGCAACAATAACGACTTTGATACTGTCGGTACCTGACAACAGTTGATCGCAGTTAAGCCGCGACACGCTGAAGCTTGCCGACAAAGCATCGGAGAAGTCCATTGTTTGCAGCGAATCGGCTTCCTGGTGCCCTTCCAGAAACGCTACCTTTACCGGGTTTTCCCGGACCAGGGTCCGGATGGCGCTCATGAATTCATATTCCAGCATCTCAACTGAACGGTTAAGATTCACTTCTGCAGGCTGGGCAAGGTCATTCTTCAACAGGTTTAAGACAATGGCCTTCTCACGGTACCTGAGCACCACCGAAGGAAACACCAGTTTTGTCGTAATTCCCTGATCTGTCTTGATTCTCAAATCGGTAGGGATTACCCCATGCTGCACCAGGTTATCAAAATAGGCCTTCCGGTCTTTTGCCGGAACTTCCTTGTACGGATCAATCTTCCGGGTATAAACCGTGTTTCTTCCATACTGCTGCAGGTCAGCAAGTTTTTCTTCTATGGCTGTTTTTAACCGGCGCAATCCGGGTGGCATATCCCCTTCAAGATAAATCTCTGCCAGCAGATTACTGTCAATTTCCTCAAGTACCCTGATAGATGCCGGCGAGAGTGTGTACCTTTTTTCAGCCGTGAAATCAACCCGGAAAAGACGAAGCTGTGTCAAAAATATCAACACAACAAACAGAATCGAAAAGGGCACAATTTTTTTGAACTTTATAGACAACCGGGTTCTTTTCCACTGCAGGGCAATCCCCGTTAGGGTAAGAAATACCAATGTAACTGTCAGAAAATAAAAGAGGTCGCGGCTGTCAAGCAATCCCCGGCTAATGGACTCATAATGGGATGATACCCCCAATGAGATCAAAAAAGAAGAGAACGCGGTTGATCCGACCAGGTCTGAAAGGAGTTCTAAACCGGAAAAAAGAAAAAATGACAGCAGAACCGCTGTTACAAAGGCTACAATTTGATTTTCGGAAAGAGAAGATGCAAAAATGCCAATGGCCAGAAAAATCAGCGTCAGGAAGAGCAATCCAAGGTAACTGCCAATGGTTGCTGCAACATCCATCACGCCAACAGGATAGCCCAACCGGTAAACGGTAAAAAAGTACACCAGCGATAAAACCAGCGTCAATACGACAACAAATAAGGCCGCCAGCAGCTTGGAAACAATGAGTTGAAATACGGTTACAGGCCTGGTCAGCAACAGTTCCATGGTACCGCTCCGCAATTCCTCAGAAATGAGCCGCATGGAAACAGCCGGAACCAAAAAGAGGTAAAGCCAGGGAGCAAGGTCGAAGAAAGCTGACAGGGAGGCGTAACCACCCGACAATATGTTCATATTCCCATCGAAAAACCAGAGAAAGAGCCCTGAGATCAATGCAAAAACAGTAAGGATCAGATAGGCAATCAGTGACCCAAAGAATTGCAGCAGCTCTTTTTTTATCAGACTTAACATATCTTCAACTTTTAAGCAGTCGCACCATTTCCTCCGCTGCCCTGTCGGCACATCCCGGAGGGCCCAGTTTTGCCAGCATCAACTGGTAGTTGTGCAGCATCTCCTCCCGATAAGCTATGTCTTCCAGTATCTTCTTCAATTCAACAGCCACATTTTCCGGTTTGCAGTTTTCCTGAAAAAATTCTTTGACAATCTCTTTGTTCATCACCAGGTTGACCAATGATATCCATTGGATCTTGAGGAAAACTTTCCTTAAAAGTGAAGTAAACCTTCCCAATTCAATGATGTAACATACCACCTGCGGCACATTGATGACGGCAGTCTCGAGGGTTGCAGTACCTGAAGCAACGACGGCTGCTTTTGACTGTTGGAGCAACTCATAGGTTTGCCCGAACAGCACCGGGATTTTCAGACCCGGCATGTTTTCCTTGTACAGGGCGACTGAAAGTGAAGGAGCGCCTGCAATTATAAACTGGTAGTCGGGGAACATCGCAACAATCCTTGTCAGCACAGGCAGAATCAGCTTAATTTCCTGTTTCCTGCTTCCTGCCAGCAAGGCGACGATTGGTTTATCCTTTAGTCCGTTCCTGACTATAAATTCCCGGTAAGTCTGATCTTTGTTAGGGCGAACGGCCAGTTCATCGACCGTCGGATTCCCAACATACCTTATCTGGTAGTTGTGTTTGTCGTAGAAATCTTTTTCGAACGGGAAAATGGTAAAAAGCTCGTCCACATAATTTTTCACCCATTTGACACGGTCTGACCTCCAGGCCCATATTTTTGGTGAAATATAATAAAATGTTCTGATACTGTGCGCTTTGGAAAATCGTGCCATCCGAAGGTTAAAGCCGGGATAATCGACCAGGACCAGCACATCCGGTTGAAATTCAATCAGTTTCTCCTCTGCCATCTTAAAATTCTTTTTGATCTGGCTTAGGTTGAGCAGAACCGTGAAAAATCCCATAAAAGCCATTTCACGGTAGTGTTTCAGAAGCGTGCCGCCTTGCGCTGCCATCAGATCCCCTCCGAAAAAGCAGAATTCTGCTTCAGGATCTTTTTTTTTGATCCCGCCCATCAGATGTGAGGCATGCAAATCGCCGGAAGCTTCTCCGGCTATAATGAAATATCTCATCTTATCGGCGTTTTATAAGGTCAGCAAAATTTATCACGATATAAACTTCAGTACAAAAATAAAAATCGCATAGAAAATAGTGATCGCCATGATTCCCCTTCCCGACTTAAAACGGTCGGTTCGGACAAAAAACATGAAAGGAAGCACGTTTGGAAATACGGAGATGCTCATCACATGGACAAACTTACCGGATTGAACCAGGGTATTAATATAATTTCCGATGGTCATTCCCTGAAAACGGAAAAGAAAGTATAGCAAAAAAATAACCAAAGGCAGGCCAAGTCCCAGCAGAAAGCCAAGCCAAAACCGGTTCAGACCGGATCGTTCAGTGTAAGAGGCGCTCATATTTTCAGAATTTCCATTTTTGCATGAACTGGAAGGCGGTATAGGCTGTCAGATCGGTTGTAACCGGCACCACCGACACAAATCCGTTGAGCAGTGCAAAGGTATCGGTATCGCGTGCCTCGTTCTCTGCATCGTTGAAACTGCCGGTCATCCAATAATAATCGCGACCATGTGGATCGATCCGTTTCTCGAATTCCTCCACCCATTTTCCGCGTGTCTGACGGGAGAAATTGATTCCTTTTATTTCACCTTTGGGGATATTGACATTCAGGCAGATGCCATCCGGCAACCCGTATTCAGCCACTTTCTGGAAGATGCGCGCAACTACTTTTTTTGCTTTGGTGAAATCCGCGTCGTGCAAATAATCATCCAGTGAGAAACCGATCGAAGGCACACCATGGATGGAACCTTCGATCGCAGCGCCCATAGTTCCGGAATAAAGCACCGAAATAGATGTATTTGCGCCGTGGTTAATACCTGAGATAACGAAATCTGGCAGACGGTCGAGTATTTTGTTGCAGGCAAGTTTAATGCAATCCACCGGAGTCCCGGAGCAAGAATAAATCACCAGCCCCTCTTCTTCCTGTTCCTTGTTAATGCGCAGCGGGCGTCCAACAGTTATGGCATGTGACATCCCCGAATGGGGAGCATCCGGAGCAACAACAACAATGTTGCCAAAAAGCCGTATCACCTCTACCAATTCAATCAGCCCTTTGGCAAAAACCCCGTCATCATTGGAAATCAATATCAAAGGGCGTTCTTCCATTTTTTCATTATTTTGGTCAAAGATAATCGTTCGGTTTGAATATTTACTCCTCTGATCTGACCCTCTAATTTATGGCTTCTGCAATTTCTTCGGAAATACCAGGCGCTAAAAAAATCAACTGTCTCTTTGCCAAATGAAAGAGCTCAACAAAAGTTGAGTATTCACTTTTGAGTAGGTTCATTTTCAATAATCTAATTAGGTTGATTTGATTGGTAAATTTTGAAACCCTTCATAATCTTCTCTTTTAAACCAAATTCCGGATTCAAATACCAATACTATTGGTTCAGTTGATCACTTTTCCTTTTTTGTTCTAATTGCTTCGCACTCAGTTTTGCAACAACCTTTTTGCCTGTTTTCTCTTCAATTTCTTTGCGGGTGTTTCCCTCTATCGTTCCTCCTTGTTTGGCAATTTTGCGATTCTCAGGAAACGTTTTTGGTTTCTTTTCTTTCGAAATCTCAGTTGTAGTAGCTTCGGCAAGCATATTTAGTACCAACTCGAGATTGGTCATGTTGTCTCGCAAGTTTTCCTTTTTCAGTTCTTTGAACTTTTTGTATTCTTTGGTTGAAAACCCGCTCCAGGCTTGCGTTATGTCATCGGTAAGAATGGCAAATTCCTGACCTTTTTGTACTCCTCTGTTTTCCCATTCATCCGTGAGCTCTTTTCGGATTTCGATTTGCCATCGGCAGAGCGCATTTTCAGTTGACTACAATTTGTAGTCAACTGACTTCCTTCAGCCTTAAGCCTGGTTTTTAGCACACTCCAATATTTCCGGGGGTTGGGGCTATCGGTTAAGACCCCTACAACATCAACAATCGAAAAAAACCATTTTTCTTCTTCCTCGTTCCAAACCGAACGAACCTGCTTTTGCTCAAAAAGTTTAATCGATGTGTGCTCGCTCATCTGTAATCTCCTTTTAAAGAATTCATAAATAATTCATTTCACGCCTCAAACCCCTCATACTCTTCCCTCCCCATCCAAAATTCAGGATCTATTACAAATACTTGATCGTATTCTAACTCGTATAATTTGTAAACAACTATATCTATTTGTCTTTCAAATTCACTGGTATCAACATTTGGATTTAATTTTTTGGCGTTTAGGATCTTGTCAACAAGCGAAATTAATTGAATTTGTATGGGGCCCATCACATTCTTTAATGGAAGTTTTTCAACGGTGTTGGCCTGAATTTCTGAAAAAACTTTTTTTGTTGATTTATACCTACTTTTATAAATATAATTCATTAAAGAAGAATTCAAAATTGCTAAAAGAAATCTGATATTGAAATCTATTCCTTTCTTGATGTTGATAACCACTAAGGTATTGAGAGCAAAATATTGCTGATCGTCATATGCGAATACAAGATTTTCTGAAACTCTTCTAAAAAATAGTTTTTCTTTACTTTCAAAAATATCAGTTCTCTTACATGAATGAATACGGTCAACAGAATAATCTATATAAACTCCAGACCAGTTTATTTCATATTTTTTAATATTTCTGCCATCTAAAAGTTTATAGTAAATATTATCAGAATTATGATTTCTAAGAGAAATACTCTTATCGCCTTTTAAAGCAATTGCCTGATTGACTGTGCATATTTCCCCTACAAAAGAAATTTTATCTTGCTTATAGATTCCTTCTATTGTGGTATCTGATTTAAAACTGAAAGAAAAATTATCTTGTTTTAGAAAATAGGCAACTTTTTTTAGTGCTATCAACTTTACTGAAACCAAATCATCCGAAGTTATTTTTGTCTCACAAAAATTTGTTTTTTTTGTTTGGATAATTATAGTGACATTTTCTACAACTGCATTTTCAAAAGGCATATTTACATAGTTAACAATCTCTTTTAGGTAAAAATTTTTTAAGATGTATTCTCTTGTGTAACTATAATATTCTTGAGTTAAAATTGTATTTGGGATAATAAAAGTTAAGAGTCCATTTCCACTTAAATTATCTAATGCATGGTGAATAAAAAAAATGAAAGTATTTAGCCTTCCTGCGGATGTATTATATCTCTTCTTTAGGTACTCTCTATATTCTGGGGAGACACTTTCAACTTTGGATAGTTGTATATAAGGGGGATTTCCAATCACAATATCAAACCCATTTTCAATCCCATACATCCATTCACTGTCATAAAATCCAGAGCTTTCATTGGTATTGTATGGATCCCATGCAGCGCGGAGCATCAGGTTTTGTTCGAAAAACTGATTTTTTGTAATTTTTTCATTTATACGGACGATCTCTTTTTTGATTTGAACCATGCGTTCTTCAAGTTTTTTGCGTGGACCAGCTAATTTTTCTGCTTGAAGACTTTTCTCAAAGGATTCAAAACTAAATTTTTCAATATCTATTTTTGAGTGCAAAACCTCTGTGTTTCTATCATATTCCTCATGAATACATTGTAGAATTTTCACCCGTATTTGCTTGTCGCGGTCGCGCAAATTTTTCTTTCGGGCCTTATCCCTTTCCACAAAATGATTTTTGCGGATTCGGACAAGCTCTTTCTCGAGGTTCAATATTTCGTCCGTCCGGATTTCGATTTGCGGATCGATTTCCAGGCCTATCAGCGTATTGGCGGCCACAAACTTTGTTTCAAGGTTCGGGAGCGACTTGATGCCAAAATTATCCGGATTGTCCGGTTGCCTGTTTTGCTCACAGATGAGCGAAATAAAGAACCTGAGTTTTGATATCTGGACTGCTATTGGCTGTATATCAATGCCATAAATACAATTTTCGATCAAGAATAATTTTCGTCCGTAATCCGATTCGTTCAGGCTGAATGCATCTTCGATTTCATGCAGTCGCAGGTGCCGGACCTCCTTGTCGTGCACGCGCAGGGCCTCCATAATTTCGGCTTCAGCCTTGTTGATCTGAAAATCCTGCCAACGGGAATTGTCCGGATCCAGTTTGGTCAAAATATGTACCAGTTGCTGCAGCATGCCCATGGGGAAAGCGCCTGATCCACAGGCCGGGTCTAAAACTTTAATTGAACCTATGGCATTTACGAGCAATTGGGTATCTGTCTCATTGAAAGGATTGTCCTCGCCGGAATAGGAAACAAGCTCACGAAGTTTGAGTTCCGGGATAGCTTCATCCGGGATATCACCATTTTTTGCCTGCAATTTTTGCAATAAGTAAGCTATCAACGATTCGTCCACCATGTAATTCACTATTTCACGCGGTGTATAAAAAGAACCGGTTTGCTTACGGGCAGTAGTTTTTGTTTCGGGGTTATAACTTGCCAACAGGTTTTCAAAAACTTTACCCAACATTTCCGGATCAAGAGCTACCTGAATCTCAAGCGGTGTATTCTCTTCGACCGTAAAATTGTAACTGTGGAGAATATCTATTATTCCTCTGATATTTAGGTGATTTTGCCGGTTATCATCATAAGATTCACTCAGGTCAATGTCTTTCGCACCACCAAAGAAGAGAAAATCAGGCATGGTAAGGAGATTTTCATTGTCCTGATGATTCGTAAAGCAATCGATAAAAACATCATCTGGTTCACCTTTTGCTATCCGTTTATCCAGATTATCGAAGAGACCACCGTTCAGAAAAGGGATATCCCGGGTCAGTTCAAGGAAACGATCCTTGTTCTTAAAAAACCTTTGGTAGCGGTAATAATCCTGGTTTCCCGTCTGACGGCTCACAAAACTTCTGTTACCATCTTTTATCGGCGTATTTAAAGTGGCAAAGAATAGATTTTGAAGGATGGCTTTGTAGTAGGTTGAACCTGTTGAGTCAGAATAGTTCAGGAGCTCATTTACTTCCGCTTTATCGAACAGAGCATCTGGTATCAAACCCTTCTGTTTCATGAACCAGACAAAAATAAGCCTGGTAATCAAGCGGATAAGACTGGTAGCATTGTTCAATTCATCTTTGCTTGTTTCATTTGCAGGAAATTTCACCTTTGTCAGCGCCCAAAAATACCAGTTGCTCAGCTCGTGGTAGAAATCCTTGGTCAATGCATCCACAGAGAACGCCTTTTCAATTTCATGAATTGAGATGCGGGTATCGAAAAGGTCGGTAGTGGATTTTATCCCGGAGAAACGTTCTGCTGCAGTACGGCAAAGCTGGTTGCTGCCAAAAATATAGGTATATCGTTTAGGGTCCGATTGTTTGCGTTCGCGCAAGCCGGTTTCCTTGTTGGTTACTGTTAATTCGCTCGCATAAGTAAAACGCCAGGTATGTCCTTGGGTAAATACGATCAGGGCGGCATCTCCATCGTTCTGATATACCTTTCGCATGAGGTTCCGGAGGCCTACTTTATTCCGGTCAAGACGCTTATCAGAAGATATGTTAACCTCGTATATTCCAACCTGTAGGCCTTCGGCAGTTTCAAAATAACCCAGTTCGTAAGCTTTCGCATTAAAATCGTTTTCACCTATTTCAATAGTTTGTGGCCGGGCATGCAGATTTTCGACATGAAAAATTGTACGCACAGCTTCGAGCCAGGCATTACGGTTGTAATCCTGTTCAAAGATTGTTTTTAGTTGTTCGGCAGTCATTACAAGGTAAAGGTTTCGGAAATAATAATTTCTGGTTTTTGTGTAATTTCAATTGGCAACTCTGCACTCAATTCATCAGTTGTCACATCATCCGGTGAAGCATTTGCATATTTAATTGCCAAAGTCATGATAATATTTTCTGTCTGATGCTTGTTCAATTGGTTTTTATCAAATTTAGCCTTCAGCTTTTTTATTTCAACCGGAAGGATTGTAATTTTCCCTACTTCCAATAAATCGATCAATGCAGTTGCTGATCCCCTGAATTTTTCATCACTACTTTCAGCCCTTCTTTCGCGGATAAACTTTTTAGATTGATTCGTAACAGCATCGGACGTACTGCCGGACATTGAGTCAGAAGAAGTTGAAAGCAACTCCTGCTCAAAATGATTCTCAGCATATTGCACGTGGTCATGGTGATAATCAGGAAGATCGTGAGAGGGTTCGTTGTATTTCGCTTCAAATAATTCGGCAGCCTGCAGGAAGGTCAGTGCTTCAATTTTATGATCAGTTAGTACCTTGTAGAATTCAAGCTTATAAGGAGACTTCATGAAAACGAGACTGTTGCCTTTCATCGATTCCTTTTTTGATTCGATCACAGAACGACCGGTTCGGGCTTTCATGGGAAGCTTAGTAATACGCTTAAACTCCTTTTCATTTTTGGCTTTAAACTCACGAATAAACCGCAGATAAATCAAACGTTTATCCTCCTCTTCCGTTGATCCTGCAATGTGTAGTTTTACTTGTTCAAGTACCTCCTCGGTAGTATATATCTTGGCATCTTCGCCATAGGCAGTATGAAATCCCTGTAGTTTTACATAGGCATTGTTATAGAGATTGATCAGGTCATCACTTTGCCGGGAAGGATAGAATGAATAACTGTAAACCAATTCGGCTGTACTTCCGATCCGGTTTACCCGACCGAGGCGTTGCATCAAACGGGTTGCGTTCCACGGCGTATCATAATTCACAATGATGTTGGCTCGATGCAGGTTGACACCTTCGGCCAGAACCTCGGTAGTAAGCAGAAAATCAATATCATGGGCATATTCCCCAGGTAAGTTTGCATCAAAATTATTTTGGATAATGTCAAACATATTCGAACGGTTTGTGGATGAAACCAATAAGATTTTGGTGACTCCTAGTTCTCTTAACCGATTGTTCAGGTACTCTGTTGTTTCTTTTGATTCTGAAAAAACAACCAATTTACCTGATGGATTTAGGTCGGGCCGGAGTAATTCATTTTTGAACAGGTCAGCGAATTTATCAAATTTGGGATCGCGGTCTATTGTTTCCCATAGGTTGGCAAGCTCTGTAAATGATACAAGGTCTTTTTTTAATGAATCGAGGAAGTCGTCCTGAAAATCAGAGGGGGCAAAAATATTGTTTTTGGGATTCTCTACAGACAATTCGAGAATACGTTCTTCAATATCTTCATCGCTCCAATCTTTATCCATCAATTCATTTAAAGCCAGATTTGGTGCAATGTAAATTTTACCTTTGGCGAACATATCAATCATGCGTTGGATTGAAGTTACCTGCCTGTCAATAGACTTACGAAAAGCATAAAATGAACTTTCAAGCCTTTTAACCAACTGGGTCATCATAATATGTGCCAATGACTTAGCTGCACGTTCGGCATTGCTGTATCCACATCGCTCCTGCACTTCCGGAAGAAGGGCGCTGATGGCCTGGTAGCGATAAAATCCAATCTTATCTCCATCAACCATGTAATTGATGGTTTTATAGAATAATGCCTCAAGTTCCGCATCCATCATGTACTGAATTGCCTTTGGTTCGGCAATGTCCGGAAATTTTATTTTCTGATCATCAATATCCTTTTGGTATTCCGGGTAGTTTCTGATATCGGTACGTGTACGACGAACCGTTATAGGTTCCAATACTTGCTCCCGGATCTTGGAGTAAATTTTTCGCAGTTTTATAATATCCGGCCGACCGGTAAACCTTGATACTGCCAAAACTTCTTTGTATTCTCTTATTAATGGTGCAAAAAATGCCTGCAAATTTGTGACCGGAAGTTTTGATTTTCGGGCATTTTGAAAAAGCAGAAGTTGGTGGTAAATATCAGATGGACGGTTATTTAAAGGTGTAGCAGATATCAATATAACCTTTTTTTGGTTGCCAGGAACATCCCCTTCAACTGCCCGGTCCGCTTTGCAAATGAGCTGCAACTGTTGAAACATCTGTGAAGTATGATTTCGGTACTTATGCGACTCATCTACCAGAATTAAATCGTAATCTTCTTTGGGCCAATAATTCTGGTCATCGTTTAAAATCTTGTGAAGACTGCCATTGCTGATGAAACGGGCATGTTTATCTATGCCGAAATGGCGAAACGTAGATTTCCAGTTTTTCTCAACCGCCGGAGGATATACTACAAGAATTTTAGTACTCAAAGATCCATTTGCAATTAGAAAACGTTTGGCGATCATGGTTGCAATAACTGTTTTACCCAATCCAACAACATCTGCCAACATAAAGCCGTTGTGCTCTAAAATCATTTGGTAGCCTTGGTTAACCGCATCAATCTGATAACTAAGCTTTTTATAAGCCTGCGGCAGATCACCCACGGAATCCGGGTCATAATCAATATGTTTGCCGAAGTACTCTATCAGAAGTTTAATGTAGATTTCGAATGGAGTAAATAACTGACCTATATGGGATCCCTTTTTGATGCGCTCCATGTCAATTGGCAACAACTCTTCGCCCTGTTCCCAAAGTTTCAGAAACTCATCTTCCGCAAACCTGACATCCTCAAAATCGCGTAGCGCTACATTGAACTCATAATTAGGTTTTTTCTTCGTGCCCAAACCTGAATAAGTCAAATTTGATGATCCTGTAATGACTTCACCACCTGTATATTCATTGAATCCACCCGGTAGAAAAATGTAGATTTTGGCATGTAATGTTTTTGTCCGATGGATTCGGATTTGGATTTTACCGTCAATAATATCTTCAAAAAAATTAATAATCCCTTCCTCCACAAATTTTGAGTACGCGGCCTGGCGAATATCAGCCCTCATCCTACGCACAAATTCATCCCGACTGCGCTCCGGATCACCAAAAAACATCATTCCTCTGCGTTTGGCTTCTGCACTAATTATGTCAACATTAATGCCTACCAATATTTTAACTTCTCCAAGCTTGATGAGATGTTCACGTAAAGCAAAATATCCGGATGCCCTAAAATACCCAACTACTGCATGGAAGGCATACAGATTTGCAATATTTTCGAAGGCCCCGGTAAATTTTTTAAAGAGGGAGTTGTCGGTTTCGTTAGTAAAGAATTTTGAAGACATGCAATTCGGTTTTAATACGATAATCAGGCTTTTAGAATCCCTTCAAGATCGATAATTATTTGATATACCTGCGTTGAAGGATTTTCGAATTTAGTCAATTTTGAGGCTCGGAGTATCGCCTTTGCCTGTTTTTCATTCAATTTGTCTTTTAGCTTTCTATCCAGCACTGCTTTTCTGTAATTTGCATGGTGTGAAAGCAGTTTTGAGCTACATACACTGCTTGTAATATATGAACGATAGTCTTGGTAGTGAAGCAAGTACCACAGTTCAAAACAGGGATTTGAACTTAATAAGATTGCTTTTCTAATCCCCGCTAGTCTATCCAGTATTCCGGGTGTATCTAAATCATAGACCAAATATGTCTTATCCTTTGGATGATTTATTCTTAGTTTCTTGTAATTATTGATGTAGCTTTCCGTAATGCTGTGTCCGGCAACTTTGGGATCAATCTCGATGGGAAGACGATATTTTGAACGCAAAAATTTAATGTATTGCTCCTCTGTCTCCCCTTCGCAAAAGACAAAAAAAGTAGGATTTATTAATCTCCCGGTTGGTTTTCTACTTTGAAGGCTCATCCAATAATGTTTTTATATTTTCAAATGAGTCATCTATGAATGGAATGGCATCAAAACGACCTTGCAAATAGGCCTTTTCTACATCCATTGTATCCCTAAAATCCTTATAATCAAACAATGAATACAACTCGCTTGAAGCATCCTGCTTTTTATTCACAAAAAATATCTGATCTTTACGTAGTTTGTTTAAATCCAACAAATTGGTATTGTGGGTAGTATAAATTAGCTGAGCTGAGTTACTCGCATGAAACATAGCCACAATGTATTCCACAATTTTACTATGCAAGCTATTCTCAATTTCATCGATGAGTAGCATCTTATTATTCTTGATTATGTCAAGGATTGTCAACATAATTTGAAACAACGCCTTAGTGCCATCAGATTCTTCTGTTTCAAAATCAAAAGGTGTACTTGGAGAAGTTTTGTGAAAGGTAGTTAACTTCAGATGCTTTTGCTGAACATCTTCTATAGAAGCTTTGTTGATCGAAAAATCAGCATTCAGGTTTTTGACCAACAGGGTTTCAGTAGATAATTTAATATCAACAATATCGCTATCGGCTCTCTGCAAGGCATTCAATAAAGTTTCTTTATTTTGTCTAAAAAGTATTTCGACCGACAAAGCATTGTAGCCAATAATTCCCAGAATGAACATGGAGTTAAAGAAATGGAAAATCTCTTTGCCAACCTCTCTGTCCATTTGACTGGCCCTGGAAATGTAAAGTGTTTTTTTGGATGTATTCTCAGCTACATCCATCGGCTTTTTGATAACAGAAGTAAAGGAGTAGATTTTACTTTTCTCTTTCCCCAGACTTTCATCCCGGGAAAAGATTTTCGCTTTACGCCCATTGGGGTAATAATATAGATCTTCAGTAAGAATTTCGGATTGTGTAAGTGTGAATGAATATTCATATTCAATGCCCTTACTTACAAATCGAATATAAAACCGGCTCGGTTTCTGTGGATAGGACGAAAATTTAAATGGTTTAAACTTGAAAACGGTATTCTCATTGTGGGCATGGGATAAAAACACCATGCTTGCACAAAACCGGATTGCCTTAATTATGTTGCTTTTCCCGGAAGCATTGGCGCCATAAATTGCAATAGTTTTCAATATCCGGGAATCCTCGAATGGAAAGGTGTTTGCAATTAATTCCTGTGATTTTTGGGTTTTGATGTTACCAGCACGCAAATCCAACACTATTTCATCTTTTATCGAGAAAAAGTTGCTTAAACGAATCTCTATAATCATTTTAATGTCGAATTATGAAATATATTTGCAATATTAAGTATTAAAATATAAATATACGCATTTTAATAAAATATTATCTTGTTAAAGTAAAGTATCATTTCAGAAATTTTCAATTTTAGAAATATGAAAACTTCAAGTACTTCAAAATTATTCTAAAATGGTAACTTTGTAATCAAGATGGTCAAATCAAAAAAACAGATAGTACTGCTTGGCACAACCTGGCCTTTCCGGCCGGGGGGGATCGCTACTTTTAATGAACGGTTGGCCAGGGCGCTGGTAAGCGCCGGTAACGAGGTGACCATCTATACTTTTTCGTTGCAGTATCCCGGATTTCTCTTCCCCGGAAAAGGGCAATATTCCGACCAACCGGCACCTGAAGATCTTTTGATTAAAATCAGGGTCAATTCCGTCAATCCGTTCAACTGGATATCGGTTGGCTGGGAACTGCGAAAACTGGCTCCCGATCTGCTTATTATCCGATTCTGGATTCCGCTCATGTCACCGGCACTCGGTACCATTGCAAGGCTCGTCCGAAAGAACCACCACACAAGGGTTATAGCCCTTGCTGACAACATCATCCCGCATGAGCGGAGAATCGGCGACCTGGTACTGACCAAGTATTTTGTCAGGAGCATCAACGGTTTTGTCACCTTATCGCACAAAGTGCTGGATGACCTGAAAAAACTGGTACCATCTGCACCTGTTCTGTATACGCCACATCCGGTATACGACAATTTCGGGGAAGCAGTATCCCGGGAGGAAGCACTGGAACACCTTGATCTGGATCCGGATTACCGGTACCTGCTTTTTTTCGGATTTATCCGTGATTACAAAGGGCTCGACTGGCTGCTGACCGCTTTTGCCGACCCGCGGTTAAGAAAATTCAGGGTAAAGCTTCTGGTGGCAGGTGAATATTATACCTCTCCGCAAAAATATGATGAGATCATCCGTGAAAACCAGCTGGAAGATCATGTTGTACTGCATACCCGGTTTATAGACGACAGCAAGGTGCCCTGGTATTTCAGTGCCGCCGACCTTATCGTTCAGCCCTACAAAAGTGCAACTCAGAGCGGTGTAACCCAAATTGCTTACCATTTCGAAAAGCCAATACTGGTAACGGATGTGGGCGGATTGGGTGAGATTGTCCCTAACGGGAAAGTCGGTTATACAGTATCCCCTGAACCGGCAGCCATTACCGAAGCAATACTTGATTTTCTGGAGAATAACCCATCTGCTGAATTCATCAAAAACATCAAAGTTGAAAAGGTTCGTTTTTCGTGGGAAAAAATGGTGGAGACAATTGAGAAAGTGGATGTCGAAATAATGAAAAATAGGTTAATTTAGAACGGTTAAGTCCGGAAGGTTTTGCAATCGTAAACCGAACCGAAAACACCCGCTTTTGAACCTTTTTAATGGAAGATGGATTTGCAGACAGAAATAGAAAAGAGGGAAATTGAGGACTTGTTTGAGGAGGTATTAAAATCCTTTACACGTTCGCTGTCGCCAGAGAATGTACAATTGATACACAAAGCTTATCAATTTGCATCTTCCGCCCACATGGGTGTGAGGCGCAGGTCCGGTGAGCCGTATATCATTCATCCGCTTTCAGTTGCCAAAATTGTTGTCAGTGAAATAGGATTGGGAACAAAATCGGTTGTAGCAGCAATACTGCACGACGTTGTAGAGGATACTGACTATACGGTTCAGGACATCGAAAAAATGTTCGGCGAAAAGATTTCCTTATTGGTGGATGGATTAACAAAACTATCCGGGACTTACGACTCCAAACAGGCTACCAACTTCAGGAAAATGCTGATGACCCTGTCGGATGATGTAAGGGTGATCCTGATCAAACTAGCCGACCGCCTGCACAACATGAGGACGTTGGATTCAATGCCCCTCAACAAGCAACTGAAAATATCATCCGAGACACTCTATATATTTGCCCCTCTGGCACACCGGCTTGGACTTTATGCCATCAAATGCGAACTGGAGGACCTGAGTCTGAAATTCAAAGATCCGGAAACCTACCGGCAGATTGAACTCAGCCTGCGCAGTGAAGAGGAGCGAATCAGCTATCTGGTGCATGACTTTGCCAAACCAATCCAGGCCAAGCTTTATGAAGAACATTTTGATTTTACCGTTAGCGGAAGAACAAAATCGATCTATTCCATTTACCAGAAGATGCAAATTAAAAATATCTCGTTCGATGAGGTGTATGATCTGCTGGCTGTACGCATCGTTTTCAAGCCAAAAGAGAATCTGTCAGAAAAACGGCAGTGCTTTGAGATACTCTCTCTGATTACGGACGTTTATACGCCCAAGCCGGACCGGATCAGGGACTGGATTACCATTCCAAAGGCGAATGGCTATGAGGCGCTCCATACTACCGTGATGGGCCCGAAAGGACAGTGGGTGGAGGTGCAGATCCGCAGTGAACGGATGGATGAAATTGACGAACGCGGATTCGCGGCACACTACAAATACAAAGGCGACAATGCATCTGAAAGCGAAATGGATAAGTGGCTGCACAAAATCAGGGAACTTTTGGCCAATCCTGAATCTGATGCCCTCGATTTCCTCGACGAATTCAAACTCAATCTTTTCAGCAGGGAAATCGTCGTTTTTACGCCCAAAGGTGAGATGAAGATGCTTCCCAAAGATGCTACAGTACTGGATTGTGCGTATGACATCCATACCGCATTAGGAAACCACTGCATCGGCGCAAAAGTGAACCACGCCCTGGTACCCATGAGTTATGTGCTGAAGAGTGGTGACCAGGTGGAAATCCTCACCTCAGAAAAACAGTTCCCGAAACCCGATTGGATCAACTTCGCCGTTACTGCAAGAGCCAAAACCAAGATCAAGGATTCCTTCAAACAGGAACAAAAGAAACACATTGAAACAGGACTTAAAGAACTGACTGCCAGGTTTGACAAATTAAGTGTAAAGCCATCGACAAATACCTTTAAAAAACTACTTAACCACTACGGATTCCACTCCAAAGAGCAGTTGTACGCTGAAATCGGGATGGGTCTTGTCTCGATTGATAACCTGGAAGAGGTTTTGCAGACAAAAGCAGAAAACAGGTTTGTGAAGTTCTGGAACCTTACCTTCTCTTCGGATAAGAAAGAGGAGAAAATCGACAAAAAACAGCCTTTCCTGCTAACCGAGGATTCAAAAAAATCCAATTACAAGCTGGCAACCTGCTGCAATCCCATACCGGGTGACAACGTAGTCGGTTTTGTTTCAGACGAAGAACAGATCATCATCCACCGCAAAACCTGCCCCGAAGCGATTAAACTGATGTCAAGCCGCGGTGAAGACATTATCCAGGCCTCCTGGAATAAATTCAAGGTCCTCTCCTACCTTACCCATATCTATGTACGTGGTTTCGACCGGCAGGGAATGGCCAACCAGATCACCAACATCATCTCCAACGAATACGGCATCAACATGCGTTCCATAAGCATGGATGCACACGACGGCATTTTTGAAGGCCACCTTTACCTTTATATACACAATGTAGAAAACCTCAGCACTTTAATTTCCAAACTTCTGAAACTGAAGGGCATTGACTCGGTTACGCGTCAGGAAATCGAAAGTCAGCACAAGTAATTTTTTTTATTTTCTTTCCAGCCACGCTTTCAGTACAGGAACAATACAAATATTCATGGATTTGTTGTCTTCTGACAGCATGGCCGACTGGATCTCTATCCTGGTGCCATCGGGACTGAATGTCGGATGAGAGTGGTCTGCAGCAGTCGCTTTGTGACCTGCTGTCAACAGCATCATTTCATGGGTTTTCCTGTCAATCAGGTATAATTCGCGGTCAAAATTATCTCCGACTGCGAAACGGCCGTCAGACGATCCGTTTACATGCCAGAAACCGCTGCCATAGGGAATTTGCCCGGCAATGGTCATCTCTCTGGTATTGATATTGACGATTCCGAGTCCGGTAGGTTTTTTACGAGTGCCGGAGGGTCCCCATGCCGCTTCCTGTCCGGGATTTGCACCGTTAACGCCTGTTCCGGGGCAGCATCGCCTGAAACATTTGGGATTTTACGGTGACCCATGATGGCAAAAGCTACCTCGTCGCGGCTGATTACTGCCTCATGGGTGATCCATTCGTAGATTGCCTCCGGATAGAGTTCAAAAATAAGCAATAAATGCATTCAGGTTGGATTAACCTACTTTAACTACCGTACCCTTTGCAGCAAAACAATTTCTTATACTTTTAATGATCCGACTGTAACCCATTTTTCATGAGAGCAAAAACAGCCATTCTCGTATCAATAATCTGTATTTCAATCACATCCGTGTCCGCGCAGGGTATCCAAGGCCGGATCACCAACAGCGCCGGTGAGACGATTCCCTATGCAAGTATCTATGTTCCGCTGCTGTCAACCGGCACAACATCCGGCAAGGAAGGAAATTATGAACTTAAAATGGCGGAAGGCAAATACACCATCTTGTACCAATACCTGGGCTACCAGACTATATCAAAGGAAGTTACCGTCGGCAAAGTATTTCAGCAAATAGATATCACGCTCGCAGCGCAGAGTTACGTGATTCCTGAGATTGAAGTCCTGGCTTCCAAAGAGGATCCGGCATGGTACATCATGCGGAAGGCCATTTCGATGGCGCCATATTTTCAGAAACAGGTCTCGAAATATTCCTGCAAAGTCTATTTGAAAGGGAACGGGGTATTCGAAAAAATTCCCTTTCTCATGGAGAAGCAGATGAAAAAAGGGGGCGTGAAGGAAAATGATCGGTTTGTGATGGAAACGCTCAGCAAAATAGATTTCGAACTGCCCGACAAGGTGAACCAGCAGGTGCTGGCTATGCATACTTCGGGCCAGCAAAACAACACCTCTCCGATGGGAATGATCACCAACAACCTGTACGATGCTGACAAATACGGAGTGGTATCACCCGTTAGTCCGACAGCATTGAAAATGTATGATTTTAAACTTGAAGGGGTCTTTGAAGATCAGGGACGCACCATCGCCAAGATCAAAGTCATCCCGAAAACAAACGGTAACAATCTGTTTTCAGGTTATATCTACATCGCCAAACTATTCGGGAATATCCATTCTGCAGATTTGCGGCTGCATATCACCATGACGGATGTGAAGATACACCAGGTTTATGCCGAAGTGAATAAAAACACCTGGATGCCTGTCAGCCTGGATTTCGACATGGATTTTTCTGGATTTGGTTTCAAAATAAAATACACCTACATCGCCTCCATCAGTGAATACAAAACCACCCTTAATCCGGCATTGGATCACACCTTCCTGGATAAAATCACACAGGAACAGATAGCCGAAAATCAGCTCACCAAACAGATTAGCGAAGAGATAAACGGGATAACAAAGACGGATAAAGTAAAATCGCCGCAACAAAAAAAGATTACAGCGTTGATGCAAAAACCGGAATTGACCAACCGCGAAACGGCCAAACTGAATAAAATGGTCGAAAAGGAGATTGAACGCAGCAGTCCGCCTGAACCGCTTGAGATCAAATCAGCTTTTCAGGTAAGCCAGAAACAGGTGAACAATGATTCAGCATATTGGGCAGCACACAGGCCCATCCCGTTGTCTGAAGGAGAAAAGAAAAGTTTTGTCAAAAAAGATTCCTTTATCAGGATTTCTTCCACGCCCAGGGACAAGGATTCCGTGCGTGATTCAAGGCAAAAGTTCAAACCCAAACAACTCATTTTCGGAAAGACCTACAATTATTCCTTGGATTCTATCAGAAAATATGAAAATTTTTCGATCCCAGCGCTGGTCGATCCGACTTCATTTTCATTCAATACCGTGGATGGATTGCGAATGCAACTGCCTTTCAGCTATTATCAGTCGGACACGACCGGTCATACCCTGCGGCTTAATGCCAATATTGCCTATGCCTTTATGCGCCAAAAAACCGATGCCACTTTTTCCTACAGTCTACGTTTCAGGGGAATTAAAAACACCTGGCTAACTGCATCTGCAGGAACGACGACCGAAGATTTCAACCGATCATCAGGTATATCCACCCTGACCAACGAATTCCGCACCTTATTCCTTGAAGAAAACTGCAAAAAGTTCTACCGCCGTGATTTTTTCCAGCTTTCGGTCAACAGCGATATTACAAATGGCCTTGTACTGAGTGAAACCTACGAATACAGCAACAACAGTTCACTGGACAATCATTCATCTTTCACTTTCATTGACAACAAAAACAAGGAATTTACGCCCAATATCCCTGAAAACAATGCCATTGAACCTTGGCAGACCGGCAATCATCATTCGCTGGTTGGCAGGTTTCAGCTCGACTACACCCCCCGAAGCCGCTACCGCATCAGGGATAGCAGAAAAATGTATGCCGGCAGCAAATACCCTACCATCTCACTGGGATACAGAAGTTCTCTTTCCAACTTCCTTGGAAATAATTCACGTTACGATCTTCTTAGATTGGGAATCAGACAAAAAATCGATTACGGGTTTAACAATCATTTTTCCTACCTGGTCAATGCGGGTAGATTCCTGAACAACAGCCATCTCTATTTTGAAGATTTTCAGCATTTCAATACTAAACCCACTATGCTACACTTTTCATCGACCGAAAACAGTTTCAGGCTCCTCCCCTTTTACCAGTACTCTACCGGGAGCCAATATGCCGAAGCACATATCAATTACCAAACCAACAGGCTGATATTAAAGTGGCTGCCCGTGATAAAAAATACCGCAATTTCGGAGATTCTCTTCGTAAACTACCTGACAACTCCTGAAATCAAAAATTACACGGAAATTGGTTACGGATTCACCAATCTGTTTCTTTTCATGAATGCAGAGGTTGTTACAGGGTTTGAAAACGGAACATTCAGGTCGGCAGGGGTTAAAGTGAGTTTGAATATTAAATAATTCCCCTACAAAGTTCGGGCTAAACCCTATTTTCCCTTTAAAGCTTTTTTTATTGCCTCTTCAGCCAGCACTTCCATCACCTTGTAACCTTCTTTATTGGGGTGTACACCATCTTTTGAGTACTCCGGCTTCATCCCATTCCGTTCATCCACCACCGCAGAAAAGTAATCAAGGTAAAAACGACCCTTTTTTCATCAGCCGAAGGTAACCCAAGCTTCTCATTGGCCTCTCTGTAACGGTTGAAGTTGGCCCAGTCGTTTTTGGTCCGTAATAGCTACTCATTTTCTTTTAATAACTGTTCAACAGTCTTGGCAGGTATTGAACTGGTCTGGGAATTTTGAGCCTGGAGAAAAAGTCCAAAATAAAGGAATGAAAGAAGTAAAAAGCATCTCAATTTTAAGCTATTCATCATTTAATGATTTGTGAAATAATATTTAAACCCGTTTATTCCTTCAAAAACCGGAATGCGAAATATTCGCAAGCGCCTTGCCCGATATTTCTGATCCCGTGTGGTTCATTTCCGTTTAACAAAACAAACGAACCCGGACCGAATTGGTAGGGTATCCCATTGATCAATTCCTCAACATTGCCGGTTTTGATTAAAATAATCTCATCTGCAGGATGAACGTGCGGATCGTGGCTTTTTATACCCTCTTTCAGCGTAGTAACATGCATCTCAAATTCCAGCAACGAGGTTGTCGGTCGTTTGAAAAACTGCCTGGTTCCGCCTTTTTCGGTTGTTTTAAACGGAACATCATCCCAAAGCATTATTTCTGATTTCTCTAAATCTTCAGGGCGTTCCATTTTTTTCAGCCCTTTATTGTCCCATTGAATCATAAAGTAGACCGCTGGTTTAATTCCGGAATTTTCGATTTTCAGGTTATCCCCTGCCATTGCCAGGAGAACGCTTCCGGCATTCAGCTCTTTCCGTTGACCGTTTAAAGTCAGCAAAATTACTCCTTCTTTTACGATCAAAAGTTTTTCAAACTTTGTTTGGATATCGGCTTTTGGCGACGCTTTGCCGGGATTCAGGGTCGTAGCATGAACATCCAAATAAGTAAGATTGTTGGTGAAACCATTATAAAACAGCCGGTTCTCCCCGCTTTTTTCATGAACAACCTTTGCTTTTTCCCAATAGAACACTTTAGATTTGAAAGCTTCATTATCAGCCGAATAGCCACATAAAAAAGATAAATTTAATGCAAGTCCAATTATTAAAGCTTTCATAAAAATCGGTTTATTTTCGTTGTTTAATGTTCCTGATATGAAAAAAGAGGCTGGCTGAAGAAAATAGTGCCACGACTTTGAATCACGCTCCAAATCTAAGAATTAACTTGTTCAGTTGGAATTTTAGTATTCCCCATGTTTTTTGCACAATTCAATAAAACGAAGCACCCGTTCGGGAGAAACATCATTTTGTAGGATGTGGGCAGGTGAGATCATGTAACCACCACCTTTACCAAGAATGCTGATTTTTTCGATGATATCCTTTTCAAGCTCTTCATCGGTTCCTTTTGGCAGTAAATCCTGTTGGTCTATGGCCCCCCAAAAGGCAAATTTATCGCCGAACCGCTCTTTCATATCCTTGGGCAAATGGCCGGGAACACCCGGCTGTACCGGATTGAAAACTTCAAAACCCATTTCACGTATATCATCGAGCAATTCAGCCACTGCCCCGTCGCAATGCAGGATAAGTAGAATGTCCGGTTTGGCTTCCCGGAAACGATCATTCATTCTTTTGTATATTGGCTTCAATTGTTCCCTGAATGTTTCAGGAGGCATAATCAGACTTGCCTGTGTGCCGAAATCATCGCCAAACCAGATGGCATCCACACCTTTTTCGATTAACCGCAGTCCGATTCTGGTCTGGAATTCGGCACACGCTTCGAACAGCGGAACCACATATTCCGTTTCCATCATCATGTCTATCAATAGTTTTTCCATGCCAACCAACTGATGGGCCAAAGAAAAGACAGTCACTTCGATGTCGCCAAAAATCAGGTAGTCGTCTTTGTATTTTTTGACGAGCGCCTCCGCATCGCGGTAGCGCCCGGGGGCATCCGGATCCGGGAACGAATAATGATCAATATCCTCTTTAGTTTCGGCATTGGCCAAAGGATAATCGATCACCTCAACATAAATATCACCCTGGCGCATGCGCATCTTATATTCATTGAGCCAGGTGCCATCTGCCTCTTTCACGATGGTATAATCATCCGAGACTGATGCTCCTGTAATGACCACATCACTGCCCATAGCGACCCGCAACTCATTGGCGCTGATTCGGTAAGTCACATCTTCGTATAGATTATCGGTATAATAGACAGGAATGCCAAGTTTTTTGCCAAAATGATCCGACAACTGCCGACACAGATCAAATTGAACAGGCACCCTGTCAGGTAATCCCGGCAGGCGTTTGAAGGCTTTTAAAACACGTTCTCTTGAATTCATAAAAATTATATTTTTACATTACTATGATTACTTATGCCCATAATACCTATTGAACCTCTAATTCAACCACAAATTTCACAAATTACGAAGATAAAAAGATACTGTATAATATTCCAAAGCAATCCTTGCATATTTATTGATCTTAAGGTATATATCCGCTGATTTTCTCTCCTTACGCCCAATTGCCATCCTGATAGGTTGGTTTCATCCATTCCAGATTTTCATGCCTGAAAAATAGGGAAAGCGTCTGCGACATTTTGGTCTTTTCGTCTTCGCTCAAGGGTTTAAAATTTACCAATAATTCGAGGGTCGCCTTAACCACATTAATTTTCTCCATGCCAAGAACGATGCCACTCGGACCGTTCAGCGATAAGGCGAACCGAATTAATTCAACCAGGTAACTCCCTGTTCCTTTAATAAACTTCCTTCTGCTTAATTCTTTTTTCATCGCACTTCAATTAAGGTTATCGTACTGTATGCGCTTCTGTAAATTCTACTTTTCCACCATCTTTGGATTTAATATTCAAAATCCAGCGATTGCCTTTCCCAACATTTGGTTTCATAAGAATAGAATTTACTGTTTTTCAGAATTGCTTATAAATGCAATGTGGTTGCTATCGGGCGACCATGAATTGACGTTCATTGTTCCCTGTCCACCGTAAAGATGCGCAACTACTCTAACTCCTCCGGGCGAATTCAGTTTCAAAACCCGCAACATCACTTCGGTATTATAAGGATGTTCGTTGGGGTCAATATTTTCGGGAAATGTAACAAATACCAACGAATTACCATCCGGAGAAACATGTGGGTACCAATTGTGGTATTCATCAAAAGTCAACTGTTCCTTCCCGCTTCCATCAGGTTTCATCCTCCAAATCTGCATAGTACCCGTTACATTGTCGTTGTAATAAATATATTTTCCATCCGGCGAATATTCCGGGCCTTCCACCATTCCTGAAGTGTAGGAAGTAAGCGTTGTTTCTTTCCCGTCTTTTAGCGATAACCTGTAAAGGTTAATTGTTTCTTTATTGTCTCGTCTACCGGTGATTACCAAGTCTTTACCATTTGGACTCCATCCGTGAAGATACGTGGGAGTATTTTTTGTGATCATTTGCGGTTCACCTCCGGTTATTGGTACTTTAAATATAGTAGAACCATCGCCATTTCCCTCCTTTTGATGGCTGGTAAATCCCACCATTTTGCCGTCAAAAGAAATCACATGGTTATTATTCATGCCCCCAATATTACCGGTATTCAATTTTTCAGGTGTTCCTCCAGTGACTGGGATTGTAAATAAAGAACCTCCGGTGTTAAATAGTAATTTTTTCGCATCGGGCATCCAATTGGGCGATTGCATCCGATCTTTACTTTCGTAAATTACTTTTCTGTTTCCATTTGTGATGTCGAGTATTTCGAGCCGGCAACCCAGGATATCGCGAACGGGGATATTTTTAACCTTTGGATTTGCGTCAATAATATTGGGGATGGGTTTGTCTATTCGAACGTTCCACACTTTAGCATGTGCAATCGCGTCAGCATCGTGTGAGCAAATAAATATTCCGGCAAGGACTTCATTTTTCAGTTCTATCGTTTCAGATGCTACCAGTTGAAGCGGTTCTCCCTGATGTGCCAGTTTCATCGTAAATACATTTCCAATACGTTTTAGCTGAACTGTCTGCAAGTTACCCCTTTTAGGAAAAAACCTTTCTTCCTGCGGATCCCTCATATACATTCCCCGGTATGGCCGCCACTGCAACAAACAATGTTCGTCGTAATGTTTAGCCGCATTTACACTCGCTGATCCTTCTTCCGATAAATTCCGAACCATCCATCCGATTTTGCGGTGCCCAACAGCATTCGAATTATCGCCAATAAATTCAAAATCAGCCGTTAAGATAAAGTCACCGCTAATTTTATTATACAAATAGTGGCATTCATCCTTATTGTTCCAGACATTTGCACCCGATCCGAAAATCGAATATACCTGTGTTTCTTCATCATAGCTTGCAGATCCGGGATGCTTAACAGCGCCAATATCTTCGTTGTACTGAAAAATACCAACCGGTTGCTGCGCAAAAGCACTTAGTGCAAGCGAGAATAAAAAAATTGAAAATAGTTTTTTCATGCGTATATTAAAAATAATGTAATGACAATTCGCCACTAAGTTTCCTTTGGTTAAGCGCAATATACACCCCCGTTAATGTCGATGGTTTCTCCGTTAATAAATCCCGGAGCAACCGCATTTACCCGAATTCCATTAGGTCCAAGTTCGGTTGACAATGCCATGGTGAGATTTAATACAGCGCCTTTGGTAGTTGAGTATATCATTGAGCCGGGGAAGCCTTCTTTTCTACAGGCAAGCGAGGATAAATTAACAATACTGGCACCATCATCACGATTAAGGTAGAGGACAAGCTCTTTTGTAATCAACATCATTGATGTGAGGTTTAGGTCAATTAGCTTGTTCCAGTATTCCTTACCAACTGTAGATTTCCGATAAAAAAGCTACCTGTTAATTTTTTGTCACTAACTGAATTCAAGAAGATATATAAACACTAAGGTTCTAAAGAAGAACAGAATAGTAAAAACATTAATTCACATAGGAAACATCGGGAGCAAAACACTCCTGACATTTCTAAATGTTAAGACTAACTTAAAACTATAACCATTCCTATTAAAACCTACGAAAAATACAACCCTCCGTTAATATCCACATTCAATCCGGTTAGGAATGAAAAGTCCTAATTCTTAGGCTGCACCTTTTATATACCTAACGATTGACCTCCACCAACCTGGATTGTTTCAGCAGTAATAAAAGATGCATCCTTACTTGCTAAGAAAGAAACAACCGAAGCAACCTCTTCAGGTTCACCTAATCTTCCCAACAAAACACCATTTTTCCATGTAGCAAACACTTCTGGCTTAGTTGCTTTAATTTGAGCATGGAAAGGGGTATCAATTGTACCCGGAGATACAGCATTTACTCTAATTCCATATTCAGCTAAATCTTTCGCTAATGCTCTTGTAATTGCATGAACTCCGGCTTTAGATGTTGCATAAACACCAGCTCCGGGTCCTCCGGCATTCCATGCTGCATTTGAAGTGTAATTTATAATTGAAGGATTTTCTCCCTTCTTAAGAAATGGAATAGCGGCTCTTGAAGCAAAAAATACTGAATCAAGGTTTAAAGCCATTACGAATCTATAAAATTCAGTTGTCATCTCTTCAAACCTGGATCTACCGCCTAATCCACCTGCATTATTTACCAGAAGATCAATTTTACCGTATTTCTCACCAATTTTATTTATATTAGAAGTTACAGCTTCATCGTTTGTAACGTCAAACCCATAATATTCTGCCGCAATTCCCTCTGCAGCAAGCTCTTTAACTCGCTCAGCTCCTGCTTCATCTTCGATACCGTTTAAAACTACAGCGTATCCGTCTTTACCTAATCTTTTTGCTACTTGGAAACCAATTCCTCCAGTCGCTCCAGTAATAACTGCTACTTTCCCTTCTGATCTCATAATATTTGTTTTTTAAAAATTTTAAATGATGTATAATAATGGTTATTATTCCTGAACAGCCCTGATTTTCTTAGCCAACAAATAAATGGCTCCTACTCCGAGAGGCACGAATGCCGCTATCATAATGAAAATAGGAATATAGGATATTTTCGAGATCACAGGAACCAGAAAGTTCATGATAATCACCGCAAAGACACCGACCGTACCCCCAAATCCAGCCAAAGTCCCAACAGACTTTCCATAGAATAAATCGCTTGGCAGGGTTTGGATGTTGCCGATGGTTACTTGAAATCCGAACAGGACAAAAGCGACAATAATTACAAATTTCAATGGGGTGTCAGCGGCAAGAATAGTTGCGACCAATCCAAGAAACATGATTGCTCCACCAATGGTAATAGCCGTCTTTCGGGCATTATTGATTGAATGTCCTTTCGAAATCATACTTCCGGACAACCACCCTCCGGTAATGCTTCCAATGGCTGCGCCTACATAAGGAAACCAGGCAAACAAACCAATTTGTTTCACATCGAACCCATAAACATCGGCCAGATATAAAGGCATCCAACCTACAAAGAGCCACCAGATTGGTTCCAGGAACAGTCGTGAGATCAGGACAGCCCAAGATTCGCGGTGTGACAGAATCTCACGCAGACTCAATGCTTTCTTGGCTGCATTTTCCTTTTCATTCTTGTGCTGTCCATCGGTGATAAATTTCTGCTCCTTTTCGGTAATCCAGGGATGTTCTGCCGGACCTTTTTTATTTACTACGAGCCATGGAATCAACCAAATCATCCCGAACGAACCGACAATCATGAAAGTGACTCTCCATCCGAAAGCTGCCCATAACATAGCAATCAAAGGTGGTGCAATCACCGAACCTATGGATGCTCCTGCATTAAATATTCCCTGTGCAATGGCTCGTTCCTTTATCGGAAACCATTCGGCATTACTTTTTACAGCGCCCGGCCAGTTTCCAGCTTCTCCCAATCCAAGGGTTACCCTGAAAAAGCTGAAGGAAAGAATTCCACGCGCAGTAGAATGCAAAAATGATGATACACCCCAAATCGCAATGGAAATGGTATAACCAATACGCGTTCCGACTTTGTCGAAGAGCCTACCTGAAACTGATTGACCCAATGCATAAGCTACCATAAAAACATTGAGGATAATCGCATAGTCGCTTTTTGTCATTCCTAAATCGGATGAAATACTTGGCCACATGATGGCCAGCGTACTTCGGTCGATGTAGTTAATAATTGTGGCTAGCCCGATCAGGCTGATAATCCACCATCTTAACCCTTTTACCTTCATAATTTCTATTTATTTCCGAAGTAAGAAACTGCACTGCCATCCAGAAAGTCTTCACGGACAGGACTAAAAACATCGATAAGAATTCCGGCTTCCAAACAGAGTGCTCCATGTATCAGATTTGGTTTGATGTAGACACCATCTCCGGCATTCACAATAGATTCTTCTCCATCGATCATAAATTTGAACTGACCACTTGCACAATAAGTGGCTTGCGTGTGAAAATGTTGATGAGCAGAACCAACAGCACCCTTCTCAAATTTCACCTTTACCATCATGATCTGATTGTCGAAACCCAGGATCTTGCGCTGAACACCACCTCCTAATTCTTCCCACTTAATTTCACTTTCGGTTAAAAATTTTTCACTTGCCATGATATCTAATTTTAATTGGTTATCAGTTTATAATTACCTTCCCATTTATACTCTTTATCTTCAATTTTTACAACATGCTGTTTCCTTTCATCTGGTTGGCTAGCCACCAGTAATATCATATTTCCACCATTCTTTAATACTAAACGGATACAGGTAACTTCGCTATTCTGAAATACAATTTCCATATTCTTCAATGAACTGTCTGAATTGGTCACCGCTTCGCTGCCGGGGTTATAGTTGCCATGCATTTCAAGGACATTCAGAAAAGTATGATTTTTGACGGCTTTTTGACGAAAAATCAATCCAGGTTCGGCTCTAAGGTTGAAATTAGGATCGTTTGCACCTATGCGGGTAAAATAAAGTTCGCTGTTTTGGTCGCCGAGAATTGACCAGGTATAAAATTTTTTATCCGTCATCCAGCAGGTCGAGGCCATTCCGTTAATTTTATTTGAAGTTGCTTCCACCCACAAGTGCTGGTAACCATTTGCTTTGCCTAAAACTTTCATGTCTATAACAGACTTTTGGTATGGGTAATTTGCTGACATGATCTGTCCCTTATAATAAATTGGAATGTCACATACACTTTCACCATCCTTCTTATCAACCTTGTACAGATCGATTAAGAACCGACCGTATTTATTGTTCGATAACGCAATAGTTCGTCTTAAAACAGCGCCTTTGTAGCAATTTGAATCCACTGCTGAAACAATCTGGAAGACAGAATTTTTTATATCAGAAAAAAGCAGAACCGGATGATCTTTTTCCGCTTCACTAACTTTTCCTTCAAAATCTGATTTTCCATCCAAGACCATTGTGTTGTGTGCCACGGTTTGTTTGGCCCACGAAGAATTTTCATTAAGATACCGTCCACCATCCTTGGCTTCAACATTCAAAAAACGAGCGGAACCATAGTCGGATACAATTTCATTTCCAGAATCATAAAGCATAAACGAGAGCCGGTCGAAATGTCCGTGACCCATTCCCTGAGAAGCAAATTTAAAGAGCACTGAAGTTTGATCATTTGAATTTCCGGTTCTCAGCAGCGCTAATCCACCATCTTTCCCATCAGCTCCATCACTAATAATTACCGATTTACGTTCAAATGGCAAGGTTTTTCCTTCAGCAATGCTTTGAGCTACTTTTAGTCCTTGCAAGCTCAGCATGACTGTACCATTTTTGCTTGCAACATCGAGCAAATGCCGGTCAGCAGTATTCGCATAAGTTATGTTTGAAGCAAATACCATTTCAGGCGTAATCCAGGATTTCTCTTTCATGGCATCGTTAAACGGATAAAAACGACCATCGGTATTGGTTAATTGCATCAGCATGTTCACCGCTTTATTCAAGACTCCATTTTTGTATTCAAAAATTTTCAGTTCCGGAAGGTTATTGGCAAGCGCCTGAGCAAAAACCATGAAAGGTAATAATGCATAGCGCTGATAATATGGACCTTCGGCATAATAGCCATCAGGAGAAAATAGGTCTTTGATCTGTCGGATAAATCCACCGGAACTATCCAGTTTGGTGCTGTATAATGCTTTCTGAACCCATTCGGGTCTGTTCATCACTATTCCGGCCATACCCACACCGGCAACCGACCATGTCCCATGATTGTGGACGAGGTTAAATGAGTAATTGTCTTCTACTGTAAAAAAGTGAACGATTTTTTCAAATAGGTTGCTCTCAATATTAGCACGGTCAGCTTCAGAAATAAAATCATACACGCAGTCGTATGCCTGAATGGCATATACTAACCAAACAGAATCATTCAAACCCTGCCAGAATAATTTGCCGGAACCCGAGTTTTTGTGTTCTGGATGCAAGCCCAGTGTTGGATACAATTTTGCGTACGCCAGAAGCATATCCCGAACAAACACCGCGTATTTTTTATCGCCGGTCAACTGGTAAACCTGCGCAGCTTTGAACATCGCGGTATAATTGGATGTATGCTGCTCGTGCGTATAACCACCAGCCGGATCTTTTGGAACCGGAACAATTATACCTCTTTGAATAGCCTGATCAGCGCTTTTTTTGGCTTCTTCGAAGGACGAATTCAGGATAAGATATTTTTTAAGTCCTTCTATTAGTTCAGGAACAGATGACTTTTGAAGGATTAAACAGGGATGCTGAACCTCTGTACCTTTAACAGCGCTTTTTAAATTTCCATTTACGAAAAAGAAAATAGTCAGCAGAAACAGATATAAAATTGAATTCTTCATCAGATTATTTATTTTCAGAAATATGAGTAAGTCCCGTTAGTTCAAAAGCTTTACTGTTCGAAACAATTTCGGCTTTCGGAAATATATTCAGGTTTTTTATCTGACAGACGGGTTCGTCTTTTCCGAGGAACATACGAAAATCGGCACAACTATTTAAACTCAGATTATTGATGTTCGCGTGTTGTACCCCATACAGATAAAGCACATTGTGTCCTTTGTTGCGACTACCGTTTCCGCTTTTCATAATACTGCAGTCCGAAATTCTTATGCGTGGCCCGGATGTGCTTTCATCGGTTCCTCCCCGATAAATTGTCAATACTGAATTTTGCATTCCGGTGAAGGTTGATTTCTCGAAAACAACGCATTCGACGTTATAAATACCCAAATCTTCGTATTCTTTGTTTAATTCCATTACACTGCCATTAATATTCGAAAATTGGCAATTCCGGATGACGATTGAATCGGCCATGGTGTTTTTATAAATCTTCAGGAAATCGAACCCATAATTCACATCAAGGTCTTTTATTATACAATTTTCCACAATCAATTTGTAATTACGGTTCATCGAATATTTACTGGTGGTAATGATGTTGTTTCCAGCCATATCCGGAGATGTTTTGCCACTAATCTCAAGACCTGACAGCTTTAATGCTCCTTCATTTTCGATGGTGAACATGCTATTCTTTTCGGTTAATAGTTCAGGTTTAGTACCGGCTGCCGCCATAATAGTCAGTGCATGGTTGATAGAAATATTTTTACTGTTGATAAATTCACCACTTTTTAAGGTGAGCACATCTCCGGCTTTGGATTGTTTAACCGCGTCAAAAAGGGTATTTAACCCGGGTTCTACCACAATCTGCCGGGCTGTTCCGAAACATAATTCGGGCGATTTGCGTGGATACCAGGTTACTCCGGTATTATCGGCAGTAGCAACAGGTTTTTTTAAATTGCATCCTGCATTTTTTATCGAATTGCCTTCAACAACAACCAATCCATTTTCATTGGTCACGGTCTTTATATCAACAAGGGTGATCCCTTTATTGGTAATAGGTTTCACCCCGGTATTCAGGTAATTATTAGCGAATGTAATGCCGCTAATGTCGTCAAACGCGGTAAAAATTTCTTTCGCATTTGAATGATAAAAAATATTGTTTTCAATTTTGGAATTGACAGGTATAGCGCTTCGCTCAGCATCGCTTCCGGCACAGAGCAAAAAGTGGTCGCAATCGATATAAGTATTGTTACTGAAAACACCGCCAACAACCTGATTATAGCGGTTGATCGGCGAATTTGGTACACCGTTCATGACTACCATAGCACCACGGAAACGATATCCTTTCAGCTTGTAAAAATAATTATTGATGGCTTTATTGCGCTCGTTTATTACCCGGATACCGCCAGTATAGTCGATCCCGTCTCCTAAGAAGAAGTTGCCTTCAGCAAGGTTATCATGTCCGTGCCGAAAGGTAAGTGTACCTCGACATTCAAAAAAAGTGTTGTTTCGGAAAGTGTTGCCACAGCTTTTATTCGAGATAATTTCATGCTCGCCATCGCAATGTTCAAAATAATTGGCTTCTACCATACTTCCTGAAGTTGATAACGAATATGGACTGGTTCCCAACCGCATGGTTTCGCCACCGTTCGAGCCGAGATTTTCGCGATAGCCAAAATAATTATGGTCGATCTGGTGGCTGTTTTCGCGACAGGCTTCATCGACTAACCGAACAGTCAGCGTCACACCTTGCGTACGTTTATCGACCAGATAACAATGATCGACGCGGTTGTATTTACCGTAAATCGCCACCCAATTCTCAGTGTCGAACCGTTCAGGGTTATTGAAATTATCTATCACACATTCGGTTAACCGACAATGCGTTCCATACACACCATCTTTTTCACGAAACGAAATAGCTTCATCGGTTGGCGTATAGCCATTCCTGAGAACAAGGCCGGAAATTTCGAGATATTCACCCGATATCCGCAGGTTAGATAAACCTTCAAGAAAAACTTCACCTTTTTCTTCAGCGGTAATAACAATTGGATTTTGTTCGGTTCCTTTTGCAATTAAAAGAAGCTCAGCATCTTTCCAGATTCCGTTGGCAAGAATAATTTTCCCGCCAGGTTTTACTACTGCCAATGCTTCATTTAATTCTTTTACATTCTTAACTTTTATACCTGACGTCGAATTACAAGCTACCATGCTGAACAATGCAATTGTAAGGAAAAAAATATTTCTAATTTGTTGATTTTTTCTTGAATCCATCTTCATTTCATTTTGTTTTTTCGAACAAGTATAGTTGAATATGCATTTTTATTCCCCTTGTAATTAATGATCCTCAATCGGAATAATCAGGTACCGGAATAATCAGCCCCAACATCAGATTTCATCAGTGGATGAATAAGAATTGGGCTGCTAAGTTGTTCATCGCAACCAACCGTTTTATTCATCCGGCTTCTGTTTTGTCCATCAATATCTGTATTCAGGTTGTCAAAATAACCTGAAACAGCCTTTGTAACTATCGCTCTTGAAGTTGGTCGAATAAGTTCGTTCAAACGTTCAACTGGAATATCCTGAATTTGAAAACCTGAGGCATCTGTCAACCCAATTGTTTTTCCATTGGTTATATTGCCTTTAAAAATAACTCCATCGGTTACATCGTAGGTAGTCACCACTTTTTGTCTTGAATTCATAACGATCAGATTGTTATCTATTACAGAAGATTCTGGTGGGAGAGATTTTTCTGAATCTTTCCCGGCGCCGATAGCAAAGGGTTGTTTACAATTTACAATGGTATTATAACCAACCATTGCTTTCTTCACCTGTTTGTAGCGGTTAGCCGGAGAGTTAGGAACTCCGTTGGCAAGACATATTGCAGCCCTGTATTCTTCTCCCTCCAGATTTTCAAGGTAATTATTATATACTTCATGGCCTTCACCAATGATGCGGATTCCACCACAGTTTTTAGCTGATAGCCCAAAGAAGAAGTTACCGTAAACCTTACAATAGGCGCCATGCCTGAGCGTTAAAGTGCCTTCACAATTCCTGAAAGTATTGAATCGGTATTCATTACCGACAGATTTGTTTGAAATGATTTCTATCTCACCATTACAAGCTTCAAACAAATTATTTTCAACAATGCAATTGGATGAGTAACTTTCCCAGTCACTGGTACCGATACGGATAGTCTCGGCTCCATTGACACCCAAAAGCGGTCTCGGTCCAAAATAATTGTGATCAATCAAATGATAATCAGGAGTTTTGTCCAACCAAACAACCAAGGTTGTTCCTGAATTGGTTTTTCCTGAGAATGAACAATGATCGACACGGTTATGTGTACCGTATAGTGAAACCCATTTGGTATCCGGGCTATTCTTTTGAGAATTTATTTCTTCTATAGTAACATTGGTCAGCCTGCAATGCGTTGCTTCGCCCAGCGAACCACGAAATTCAATTAGTGATCCTTCCTTTGTAACTGAATTCACCCGGAACACAATATCCCTTAATTCGAGGTAACTTCCGGAAATATGTATTTTTGAAGTTCCGGTAAATATAACTTTTCCGGGTGTTTCGGCCTTAAGCACTATTTCTTTTCCCAATTCCCCATTTCCGTTGAAGGTTAGATCAGCATTACCCCAGTTTCCGTTAGCCAACAGAATTACATCGCCATGCCCGGCTGTCGACAAGGCATTGTTCAGCTCCGTAACAGTTTTTACCGTTTGACCTGATACAAATGTATTAACAGCTAACAACAGAAGAAGGAAAAGAATCGATCTTTTATTTTTATTTATACCCATAAGAATCGGAAAATTAAATTATTTCCACTACCGGAAATAGTATCCCGGTAGTGGAAATAGTAATGCTATTTAATAATTGCAGCCGAAAATGTAGTTTTTGCTACACTAAGTTTATCCAATGCTTCAGTCACCTGACGATCGATGGTGGTAGTTGCATCGCGGGTAGCTTTAGCCGCAGTAATAGCAGCAGTAAAGGCTGTTTTTGCCGCTATAAGAACCTGTCCGGTTGCGGTGCCGACAGTAGTTGCTGTATTCAATGCATCAGCAGCAACGATCGGATCAACCAATGGACGCCTGTCTGAAATGAACAGGGCGGTTAGAAAAGCTTTTCCGGATATTCCAAGCGTTTTATTCGCTGCCACAATGTCGGCGATAGTCAAATCTGGTTTTCCTAAGACAGTAACCGCAGCATTTAATACATTCAGATAATTTGTCTTAACAGTAGTAAAAGTAGATGTGATTGAGACCCTGAAATTTCCCTTGTCATAACCAATTACACAGCTTTCAACGATTGCCTTTTCGGAGCTTATAAACTGACTGTTCTGAAGCTTGTATTCTGCCAGAGTTTTAGGAACAATCACCGTTACTTCTTCTTTTGCACATGAACTAAAAATCAGTACTGAAGCAAAAAGGAAGAATGATATTTTCAGATATGTTTTCATCAATATATTTTTCATAACAAATTCAATTAAGGTTAATAGTCATCATTTTGTTTAATTTTCAGCTCGTTGTTGGTATCAATTTCCGATTGGGGAATAGGTAACAGCAATCGTTCTTTCTTAAAGAATTTGGTGTCTGGCGGTAAGATTGGATTATATATCGAGTATAAAACTACCCAATCGGTCACAAACTTCTGGGTCGAAAGTATTTCAACTGCTTTATTTGGGCTATCATACGACTTGGCCATGCGAAGAAGATCGAACCACCGTTGATTTTCGAATGCAAGTTCTAAACGACGTTCTTTATATACGGCATCCAAAGCTGCTGTTTTAGATCCAAACGCCGGAAGAGCATCCACTCCGGCCCTTGCCCTAATTTTATTTACTTCAATATGAGCAATGCCAAAGTTTCCATCCTGTGCCAAAATCTCGGCATATAACAAGACAATATCAGCATACCGAATCACGGGCCAATCATTTTCCGACTGCAAAGCCTGTGTCATGGTGGCATCTATGTATTTCGAAATGTATTGCACAGGAGCTGTTGGAGTTTTTAGCCAAACTTTGAAACAAGCGTCTCTTCTGGTATCCTTTGGATCTGCATTAAAGAGGTTCATAAGATCCCAAGTCGGATTATTGTTCCCAAGCGGAGTCCCTATTTTCAGAAATATATTTGCAGAACCTTCAGGTGCAAATGTTCCCCAGAACGATGATCCGATGCCTGCTTCACCACCCTTATACCTGATTGCAAAAATTATTTCCTTATTCATTTCGTTGGTGGTACTAAAAACATTAGCGTACGCACCTGTTCCGGTTAAAAGTCCCGTTGTTGGTACCGCCATTACTTCTTGCAAGAGTGTTTTTGCTTTTGCCAGGTTATCGGCGCCGCCAATCATCATATAGGTTTTGGCCAATAAACTTTTGGCTGCCCATTTGGTAATTCTTCCCGCTTCGGTTCCTGAATATGAAGCGGGCGCTTCGTTTGCCGCTTTAATCAAATCCGGTATAATGATTTCATTATAAATTTCAGATATAGGTGAACGTGGAATTTTCTTCGCTTCGTTTGGGCTAATGACCTTAGTGATTTTGAACATATCGCCAAATAAATTTACAAGCGTGAAATAATGATATGCCCTCATAAAGAGCAATTCGCCTTCGTACTGCGCCCTTTGTACCTCAGAGGGGAGAAATGAATTATTAGCCACTGAAGGCAAAACCGCGTTTACATTGGAAATGTTCTGGAAGATTTTATACCAATATGTTTGTAACATAGGTAAACTTGTTGAAGTCCTGAAAAAAGCCAGTTCGCATAGGTCGACCCGGACAGTTTGACCTGTTCCATAATTGCCCACACATGAATTATCGCTTCTGTTTTCGGTAAACATCCACTCATCCTGCATAATGTTTGCCATTCCGGCATAGCATCCCAAAATGCCCTGATTTATACGAGTGGGCGTCGTATAAAAATTGTCCTGTGTCAACACTGACTCAGGTGTTTCTGTCAAATAATCCTTACAGGAAAAGAAGGAAAATAGGACAGAAAGTATCAGAATTCTGTATATTTTATTTTTCATTGTTATCTGTTTTTAATCCAATTATGAGATATTATTCTTTATTAATTTACATTAAAATGTAATATCGACTCCAAGGGTGAATGTTTTGTTAAGTGGAAAAGCCCCACGTTGATAGCCATCTACCAGTGGACTTCCATAACTGCTGCCACTTGTTTTGCGAGCTTCCGGATTAATTCCCCTATAGTTCTTCGCCATTAGGTAAACCAGATTCTGACCGGAAAAATACGCTCTAAGATCACTTATTTTCAGTGATTTGGCTAACGAAGCAGGAATTGTATAGCCGAACGAAAAATCACGAATAGCAGCGTATGAACCGTCTTCAATACAATAATCACTTAGCATGAGGTCCCCTCCTGAAGTGGTATTTGAAAAAACAGTTTTCCCATCTCCTGGAAACATTGGACTTACATACCTATTATTCGTATAGGCTGTATTATAACGCAATTGTTCGTTGTAATTTACGTTACCATTGACGACATCAACTCCTTGTACTCCTTGAATCAAAATACTTATGTCGAAGTTTTTATAATTGATTGTATTTGTAATACCCCAGGTAAAATCGGGAAACGGATCGCCCAAAACAACACGGTCGTCAGCATCCAAACGGTTATTACCATCCGTGTTCAAAACTTTTAATCCGCCAACAACCGGTGTGAATTTTGTATAGGTAAAAGCTGCACCTTTCGCATCTGTAATTGCTTTTGCTGCTGCAACTTCCTCGAAGGTAGTATATATTCCGTCACTCTTGTATCCGAAAAATTGAATTGCAGGCTGACCAACAATTGCCCGGTAAACTTCATTTCTTTCGCCGAAATTGTCTTCCTTATCTTTATTTCCGTAATTCAGAAGTTTATTTTTGTTTGTCGAAAAGTTTGCTGACGATTTCCATTTGAAATTTTTGGTGTTGAAATTGGTGGACGAAATTTCTATTTCAAGACCCTTATTGTTAACTTTTCCGATATTATTCCAGTACGACTGATGACCTGTGATATACATGGCCGGCTGTTGAAGTAATAACTGAATCGTATTTGAATTATAATATTCTACGGTCAGGTTAAATCTATTTTTAAGGAATCCCAAATCAATTCCATAGTTAATCTCCTGAGTTTGTTCCCAGGTAATATCTGGATTCCCTAACGAGGTATTATTTGAAGCCATACCAGGAACCAAAGTGCCATTACCTGTTCCAAGCACATAGTTGCTTGTATTGATTGAATTCATGTACGAATACTGTGGAATACTGTTATTTCCTGTTAATCCGACACTGGCACGAAGTTTAAGATTCGATAACCATTCCTGAGCTTTTAAGAATTTTTCTTCCGAAACTCTCCAACCAATTGAAGCTGCAGGGAAACTTCCCCATTTATTACCTTCCGCGAATTTGGAACTTCCGTCTGAACGAAAACTTGCTGATGCCATATACTTCCCCATATACGAATAATTAATACGGCCAAGATAGGACATTAGCGATTCGGTATAATAGAAAGAAGTTGTGCCCGCAACAGATGGGCTATCGAGTAATAGTGATGATGCAAGATTGAATGAAAGCATTTGCTCGTCCGGGAAATTGGTTGCAATGACCTGGTTGTATTTGTTTGATGACATTTGCATGGTATAACCCAGTAATGCACCCAATTCATGTTTGCCAAATGTCTTCGTATAATTCAGGGTATTCTCCGACAATAAATCAGTGTGCAGGGTTGTCTGCCTGTTTAATTTATTCGGAACTCCTGCCTTTGTAGCAGAAGTTTGTTCCTTTTGATTGAATTCGCGGTAAGAAACATAAGCTCCGTTCGATGTTTTAAATTGCAGTCCTGGCATCAGATCTATTGTAAGATACATGTTACTTTGCAACTTATAATCGTCGGTAAAAATGCTGGTACGTTGTCTGACAGATACTGGATTTTGATTGCTCGAACTAAAAGGACTTTGTCCTGTGAGCTGCCAAACTTCATTGTTGTACCCATAACCACTGACCGTTGTGCCATTAAAATCACTTGGTTGTGCATAGTCGCCTGAAATTTTGCCTGTTAAAGCAGCTGTTGCATCATTGTGGCGAACTGGAATCCAGCTTGGGAAACGCATATAGTCAGTTAAATCAGCTGCCGGGGTTTCCTTCTTGCTATATGTTGGCGAAAGATTAAACCCGACTGAAACTGTTTTTGAAAGTTTTGCATCCATTTTTGCACGGAAGCTATACTTGTCGTAGCTGCTGTTTTTCATGATCGCATCCTCACTGTTGTAATTCCCCGAGATAAAATATTTCAAATTCTTATCACCGCCAGAAGCGCTTAGCTGGTAACTTTGCATAGAGCCATATTTCATCAAACCCTCACTAAGCCAGTCTGTTGGCTGATCGACGTAGGTATGCAGCAACAAATAGGTAGTTTTCTCTGTGTCTGTAAGTTTATTGAAAAGCATCGTCGCGCTGGTTCCATCAATAGCAGGATCCTGCATTCTCATGGCAGCTTCACCATAATTCAGCGCAATGTATTCATCGGTACTTAAAATAGTTGGTAATTTCAGATTAGTACGAATACCTGAGTACATTTTGAAATTGAATTTGGCTTTTTTAATATTCCCCGATTTTGTGGTAATAAGAATTACACCACCAGCGGCCCTCGAACCATACAGTGCAGCAGAGGAAGCATCTTTCAGTACTTCTACTGATTCAACGTCACCCATACTAACCATTGAAAGGCCATCGGGTACCGGAAATCCATCGATTACAACGAGAGGGTCGTTGTTTGCACTTATCGAACCCATGCCCCTAACGCGGATTTGTGGAGCGGCGCCTGCCTCAGGATTACTGTTGTTGACCTGCACGCCTGCCATTTTTCCCTGTAGCGCCTGATCCATACGTGAAACAGGAACTTCATCAAGTCCCTCAGCCTTTAAAGATGTGACTGAGCCTGTAAGGTGCGATTTTTTCTGAGTTCCATAAGCAACAACGACAACTTCATCGATTGCTGACACAGAACGTACCAGTTTTATTTCCAGTGAGGTTTGTCCTGAATAATTAATTTCCTGCGTGATGTAGCCAATGTATGACGCTATAAGTGTTACATTAATTTTAGGAACATTGAACTGAAACTTTCCATCGAAGTTGGTGACTGTACCAATAGTTGTTCCTTTTAAAACAATAGTCGCCCCAATTAAGGACTCATTGTTTTCAGAATCATGAATGATTCCGGTAACGGTTTTTTGTGCATAGGAATTAAGCACAAGTCCGGTTACTAATATAAGAAGTGTGAGAATTTTTTTCATTTGTTGTGTTTAATCAAATTTCAAAAATCTAATTCAAAAGTTATCTTTGTAGGGAATTATAAACGCCTCAGCTTTGAATTCCTTTTCTTGGCGAAGACTTTAGGAATTTTTGTGAGTTGAAAGCAATTATAACTTGTATTGAGGATTGGCTAAATGTTAGTCAATCCTTTTTAACTTGTATTTTCCTTCATACTTCTGCTTGTTTTTTTAATATTTATAAGTGAGACTAAATTCTACCACGTCTTTCAAATGCAATTTCATTGCTTCTTCAGCTTCATCCGGTTTTTGCCTGATGATACAGTCCAGGATGTTCCTGTGCTCATTGAATGATTTATAGGAACGACCATCGCCGCACACGTTTAATTTTCGATAAATTTGTATGATATCAGGTATGATAATCAACATCAAAGATTTAATAACATTATTCTGGCTGGCCTCGGAAATTTTTAAATGGAAATTGAAATCTTCGTTGACCCCTGGAGAACCCGAATCGATCTTGTTTTTGTAATCGGCTAGTGCTGCCTCCATTTCATTAATATTTTCCGAAGTTCTCCTTAGTGCAGCCTGCCGGCAAATAAATTTCTCCATCAAAACCCTTGTTTCAACCATATGAAAGAAATCGTTTTCAGCTAATTTGATAAAGTTGGTTAAAAGCCCTTCCATAGCAGTAATGTCGACTCCTGAAACGATCGTGCCGCTTTGCGGATTTGTTTTTAGAATTCCATAGAACTCGAGTTTTTTAATGGCATCCCGTACATAGGTCCGGCCAATCCCAAAGCGATCAGACAGTTGTCTTTCAGATGGCAGTTTATCTCCGGGCATTAGTTGTCCCGATGCGATTGAGTCCCTGATTTGTTTGATGATTTTATCAACAGGACTTTCAACTTTAATTGTTTCAAATTTTTCGAGCAAACTCATAAGTTTATTTATAATGGAAGTTAGTCATCCAACAACTGGTCGACCAATTTAATGCATTATTATTTTACAACAATGAGATTTTCGTGGTTTTGTTTCTACCAGTATGTAATTAATTGATTTATTGAGATTTGTTAATACATGTTATAAAACATATTAACATAATATAATCTCTTCATTTGATCGTTTGACACAAGGAATGAAGGATTTAAATATTGTCTTTGATAGATTATATCAAATTAACAAAATTACTTGCCGTAGATCTGCTGAACAAAACAGAGCTTTACCGGTCCAAGTAAGCCCGATTCAAGTAATACATGATCAGAGCCCTTCAACGGTTTGGTATAATAGACTGCTACGTTGGTTTTGGCAAACCTCTTTTCCACGGGTAGTTTTCCATCGCCAATCAAGCGGTTGGGCCAAAGGTTCACCACATCAATTTCCAAAGCGTTTTCGCCATCTTTTATGGCTTTGGTTACATCAAGATTCCATGGCGGACACCACAAAACACCAATATTTCTACCATTGAGGCGTACTTCTGCTATTTCTTTCACTATACCAAGGTCGAGAAAGATTTGCTCATCTTTTTGTTGCATACCTTTTTTGAAGGTAAAGGATGTGCGATAGGTGGCAGTTCCTGAATAGTATTTAATACCCTCTTCTGAACGTTTTGTCCAATCCTCAAGTTTTGCGAAGATAACTGGTTTTGAAGGGCCACCCCAGACAGAGTCGAATTTCACTGTCCACGGGTTAATAAGTTCCTGCAAAGTACTTAGTTGCGGAAAGTTCGGTTTTTCATCACCTGATACTTTTGCTTTATTTCGGAAAACCACAAATGCAGAGCCATAAGCCGTAAATTCGAGCGGAACAGCTGTGCGTCCATCGGATTGTTTGAATTGAGTCAGGGAGCGAACATCACCATTGAGAGGATTCCAAAGTTCAGGCTGTTTGCCATTTATCCGGAACTTTGCGGTTACTTTGATTGGATGTGATGTTGGATTGCTTACAAAGTATATATCGCTATTGCCAACCCTGCGATGCAGGAAGTCGGTTACAGTGTCGCCGACAGTCTCCATATCCGGCGCTATTTGCATCGAAGCCAAAACTTCTCTTGCAGGTTTGTCAATAATTTTGCCCTTATCCCAGAGTTCATCGGCAATACGCTTAAACTCCTCTTCACATGCCGGAAAGTTTTGAAGGGTTGAAGTTCGTTGAGCTTTTGGACCGACCACTTTAGCGCCCGCATCAACCAGTTCCTTTATTTTTTTTAGCGCCGGGAGTGACAGTATTTTAAAATTGGGAAGTACCATCAGGCTATAGCTCATGCCATCTGGCAACACAATGCGTCCGTTTTCAACAGACATGCGGGTCAGAAGCACTTCTTCACTGATATGGTCGTAGTCGTATCCCGGCATCACACGTGCCGGATCTGAGTGTTTCCTGGTAGGGACATTTGGTACATGATCGCCGTAATAATAGCAAACATCGGCCACAAACAGGCCTTGCTGGAGCAGAAATTGGCAACGGTTCAGATAGCCGACAAAAGCCCCGGCCTGGTTGGCCCAGGTTAATTGAGGGTCGAAGTGGGTCCCGGCAAAATATTGCTGTCCGGGGATTCCCATTTCTTTGGGTGAGCAGGTAAAGGCATGAATGTAGGTGAGGTTCAATCCGGCACAAGCCTCATGGTCGAATGTTGGTTTTTGTGAAGACCACAGAATGTCGTTCCAATGCGGACCGATGGAGGTAAAGCCTTCGCCGCAGGCAATGGTTTTGCCATAAGTGTGGGCAGCGCTGCCGGCACATTTCATAAAGAAGCGCGAGTCTTCGGTTGGCCTGTGCGGCGATTTTACCCAGAATTCGCCCATTGGCGCATCGGTGCGTCCGAGGTTTTTAAGCCCGTCGAAAGGACCGAGGTGCGGACCGCTTGCTTCGCAGTGGATGATCATATTATGCTGGTGCGCCAATTTAGCCAATACGCCATAATGGTTGTCGGCAAAACAATCGCCAATGGTTTTGCGGAAATCTGCCAAAAAACGGTTACTTGCATCTCTGTTATCAACGATCAGGCCGGTAACAGTCAACAGGTAAGAACGAATGTCGTAACCCCGCCGTTTTTTGAATTCTTCGGGAAATTTCAACGTCCAGTTTACGCCTCCGCCTTCCCAGCTATCGGTTTCGAAACCCTTGAACGACTTTCCGGCCAACGGACCAACGTCGTCGATAAGCGGTTCAATCACCTTGTCCCAGTAAGTTTTCAAGGCAGTAGAATCAAGATAATCAACCACGTAGCCCTTCCAGTTTCCGCTCGAAGTCGAGACCCTGCCGCCGCTGTTGGTATAGCCAAACCGTACCACCTGCCAGAAACCATCGGGGACATCCCAGTTTAAAGTGCCATCGGCAGAAAGTTTATCTGAAATATCGATCACATCTTTTGACAAAATATCCTGTTCGCCTGGTGTCGCGATCGTATCAAGCAACAACTGGGAGCCATCGCCACCGCTCATACCCAGTTCCTTGAAAAGGAGTTTCGATTCGAGTTTGCTAATGGCCGGGCGCTTGGTTTTGGTGGTATCCTTCAATTTATATGCAAGCACGTATGAATCACGGTAATAGTCATTGCGATTTTTGGGGATGGCAAGGGTCTTTGTATATTTCAGCGGGCCGGCAATACGGGTTTCTGACCAGGTGATGTGTTTGGTGGCTTCATCTGCAGTAACCGTGGGACCCCCCAAATTCCAACCGCTTTGCGCACTAAGGGAAAGCTCGAGCCCCAGGCGGTCGGCTTCCATGATGGCGTGCTTAAACAATTCGCGCCACTCCGTGCTGCCGAACATAGGTCCAACGGGAACAGGCCCTGCAGGTTGACCGGCATCGAATATCAGCGAACCGCCCATACCAATTTTCTTCATCCACGCAAGATCCTTGGTAATTGCTTCTTTGGTAACATTACCGTTAAGCCACCACCAGTATGCCCGTGTTCGGGCAGCTAAAGGTGGGTTTGCAAAGCCTTTCTCCAAATTGGTCTGGCCAATTGTATTGCAAATAGTCGCTATTAAGATGAAAATAAACGCAATGCTCCTTTTTGCAGATACCAGTCTGCGAATGTTGAAAAATGATAAAAATCTCATTTGATCCATTGTTTTTAATTATGGTATTTGATAATTACAGACTGCTTGCCTGCCTTTATATCCTTTAAAAGAACATAATCATTGCCATCTGCACCTTTTACATTCTTTCTGTTCAATGTTAAGGTATACTTTTCCGAAACTTTAGGAACAAAAACCGAGGCAGTTGTATTGAAAGGAATTAGAATATTCAATTCAAATGATTTGCCGGGCTCTTGTATGAAATCGACATCAATGTCACCGCGAATGGTTGGCACTTTCGCATTAGCAAGGGTAAGGTTTCCCGGATGCGGGCGAATATTTATTTTACCAAATCCCGGTTCAGCGGGTTCAATTCCCATGATTTTACGGGGAATAATATGTGCAGGCGATGCGCTCCATGCATGGCTCCAACCATTGTTTGTTTTGTATTTATTGTCCCAGGCTTCAGTTGTCATGGTGGCGCCTAAGCGAAGCATGTTAAGCCAGCTGCGGTCGGTGCTGTCTGTTAAAAGACTAAAAGCATAATCTGTTTGCCCGCTATTAAAAAGTGCCTCCAAAAGGTAATGTGCGCCGTAAACACCACATGCCATTCGCCTGGACTTGATAAAATCAACAACTGATTTCTGGTTCTTTGCCGGCACCAAACCAAAACACAATGGGTACATATTGGCGTGCAGAGAGGCATGGGTTGAACCAATTCCGTCTATATAAATTCCTTTATCAGCATCAAAGAAATTTTTATTAAAGGCGTCTTTTGCCGACTCGGCTTTTTTTGAAAAAAGTTCAGCATCAGCATGTTTACCGGCTACTACAGCTATTTTAGACATATACACCAGTCCTTGGTAATAAAATGCATTGACGACGGTATTGAAATTCGTAAAGTCGTATCCATCGGACTCGCCCCCGGGCGGATTACCGGCAATATCACCATTTGGCCAATCGACGATATCCCTCAAGGCTTTCCCATTGAAATGAATGGAATTTAGAAACTCCTGGGTTTGAAGCCCTGTCCTGGTCGAAATCAGACCATTTTCAGTTTGCAATGCAACCATGGTTTTTGCTCTCAAATCGTTGTAATATTTGATGATTAGGTCTGAATTCCCAGTATGCAGATAATCGGCCCAAGCCATGAAAATAGTTTGTGATATCCATTCGGTCGGCCAGGTGGCATGATAAATGAGATTTTCGAGACTATACCGGGCAATAGCAAACTCGCGGTCAATGGCATAATGGCACATCTGCTGGATGCAGCAATCGGCTTCGTACATCATCCGTTCCCGCTCACTGTTGGCATAATCGCCGTTAAAAGTATTGGCAATGGTGGAATATTTACAAAGCTCATAAATTGCATTCAGGTTTTTGTCGGAACAAGAGAAGCTTGACGCTTTTTCATCATAAAGACAATACAAAGCCTTATGGGTAATATCGTTAACTGTTAAATTTTCGCTGCCGCTCACAATCTCGCAGAACCTGAAAGGAATAACCTCCGGCATTTGGAGCGGCATAGGTTGACTATGCGGATACCTCGGTACAAACCGCGGTACTTCAAGTGTGTAATTGGCTGTTCCGGGCATAATGGTTAACGGGTATGTCCTGAAAATAATACCTCCGCCCGGCTTCTGGTCAATTGAATCACCTACACCTTTTTCTCCGATATTTATGCTCAATTTCAACTCTTTCAGAGCCGGGTCTTTGGGTAACCAGGTCAAGTTCATTTCGACAGTTGAAAATGCCGAACGTCCGAAATCAAAAAACTGAACTCCGTTTTTGCGAATGTTTTTCCGAACCGGCTTTACAGGATTGTATTGAATAGGATGCCTGTTCTCCAATGCCCAAAACTTCTCACCATTCTCATTGGATATCTGCATCCATTTACTCTCTCCGGGCCATTTCTTTGGTGCTTCGAAAGTGGAAGTCCTAAACTGCTGAACCTCGCTCCAGGCAGATTCACCACTCAATTTATTGAAGGTCTTTACTTTCCACCAATAAGAGGAATTTGAGGAAAGTGACTTGCCTGCATAATTAATATTGATGGATTGCCAACTTGCAATTTTGCCTGAATTCCACATATCGGAAACATCACGTTTAAGTATATCTGATGATGTTGCAACCATAATTTGATAAGCTTTTTGATAATCTCCCTGCTTATTTGAATTGACAATCCACCCGAAATCCGGATTCGGTTCGGTTATGACAGATAATTCGGGGTGAGACAATAACTGGCACAACAAGCCCGATGGCGCCGAAGATTGCGAAAACGCCACGAATCCGGAATTTAAGATAATGATCAGAGACAAACAAAAAAGTCTAAGCAAATTTTTTCCTTCCAGTTTAATCATGGTTAGTTTAATTTATTGGATGCTAGTTTAATAGGATGTCCAAAAAGTCCTTTGAGTACCTTTGAATTAGGAAAAGAGAAAAAAAAGAAATAAGCACGGACATATTTGGCAAAAGTTGTCCGTGCTTATTTGATTAGTTACTTTTATAACGGTTATTTATTCCAACCGGGATTCTGAGCCATAGGTTTATCCTTGTTGGTATCAATGACTGTTTGGGGGATTGGCCACAAATTGAAGTTACTGGTTAATGTATTCCTGGGATCATCCCAATAGGCATACTTCTTAATGCGGTCAACAGCAACGGTACCACCCATACGCAAGAGGGTGTTCCAGCGTGTTTCTTCATATACCAATTCCCGCGCACGTTCGTCCAAAATCAAATCGACGTTGACATCTGCTGCCGAAACCAGATAGCTGCAATTTGCACGGTTGCGGACAAGGTTGATGTCAGTGGCAGCACCACCCTTATCGTTCATACGCATCTTGGCTTCAGCCCGGAGCAGGATAGTTTCGGAAAGACGAAAGATGTATTCGCCCCTGAATAGATTACTCATATTCTCGCCATCGGCAACACCGGTATATTTGTCGGTTGCAACCTTGCATGATACAGGATAAACCTGGGTTTTGGCGGCATCAACAGCATCTTTCGCCTGACCATCGCGATAAAGAATACTCCATGGAACAACCTTTCCGAAATAAGTGGTATTTGCAGGTACATTCCCTAAGAATATGCGACGATAAACCGCTTCAGAATTACGCATATCAGTCGCCCATTTGTCAGAATAGATGATGTCCCGGGTGTACATATTCGGAATCGTCTGAGCAATACCACGACCACCAACGTCTTCCAGCGTTCCGGTAGCAATTGCCGACATTGGATCGCGGAATACTCCGCCAAAAACACGTGAATAAGGCAGGAAGGACTCTTTATCTTCCGTTTTATAGGCAGCATAATTGACCTGAGTTGACCAGATTGCCTCTTTGTTTCCAGCTTGGTAATCCTGATTCCCTTCCTGGAAAAGATCCCAATAAACATTGGCTATGATCGGAAAACCAGCCTTTGAATAGAGACGGTCTGCAGTTTGGGTTGCAATTGTATTGGCGAAGTAATAATCCGGGTTTTGGGTTGCACGTGTTCCGAACCGAGCGGTCATTAAACTGTAGGTCCCTCCGTCGATGACTGCATTCCCATTTTCAACAGCCTTTTGGTAGGCTGCCGGAGCAGTAGCGCTGCCACCTTCAGCCTCAAGGGCTAAACCTTTATCAAGGTACAACTGACAGAGCAAGTGCTGGGCGGCACCTTTTGTCAAGCGTCCTTTGACTGTGGTTGTAACCGGGAGATCAACCAGAATTGCCTCCAGTTCATCAATAGCAAATTGATAGGTTTGGACGCGGGTAGCACGTTCAAAGTCATACCTCGGCGCCGTAACGATCTCTTTCACAAGCGGAACGCCACCAAACAATTCGCCCAGATTACGGTAGGCAAACGCACGGAAAAATCTTGCCTGGGCTAAAACGTATTTTTTATCTGATTGTGAACTCCAGACAATCGCCGGAAGTTCAGCCGCATAGATGGCCAGGTTGGCTCTCTCGACCAATTGATAAAATGCAGTGTAAACAGTATTAAACACGGTATGGGTCGGAGTGATAATTCCATAGTCGTTAAAACGATTGCCGCGGCGGATAGTTGCAACATCCATTAAATCAGTACCATTGGATCCTTTAAATGCAAGCCATGGATCATTTTGTCCGACGAGATTGTACATGTAACGAACATAAGAGTAACAACCCACAACAGCCTGGTCAACCTGATCAGAGGAAGAGAACGCATTATCAGTAGTATAAAACGTCTTTGGTTTTTCTGTTAAAAACGCATCATCATTACAACCGAATACAGCCAATAATGGCAGTATCAGCAATAAGTATTTTTTATAATTAAGCTTATTCATAATTCCTTAATTCTTTAATGGTTAGAAACTAATATTTACACCAAGGTTGTATGAAGTCAACGCCGAAAGGGTATTCGAACGGACGGTCACACCAACTTCAGGATCTCCACCTTCCCAATTGGTGAAGGTTGCCAGGTTTGTGGCGGAAATATAGACCTTCATGTTCTTTATTCCGGCATTTTTAACCCAGGGCTCCTTGAACGTATAGGATAAACTGATGTCCTGAATACGAACAAAATCGCGGCTCATCAATCCCAGGAAGCGACCATCACCGGCAAATGTTGCTGATGGATATCTGTTGGAGGGATTTGCAGCTGTATAGTATGGAATATAAATACTGTTTGATCCAAACAATCCTGTTCCTCCTGCCATAAATGCAGTGGAGTTATTTGCCTGATAATAACCAGGTCCACCACCGAATACGCCGGAAATCATGATGTAGAATTCCCAATTTTTGTAGCTAACCGTATTGCTTAGGTTAATTTTAAAGTTAGGAGATGCGTAGCCCAGGATTTCCCGGTCAGCCGAAGTAATTTTTCCATCATTATCCAGATCAATATATTTTGGAGTACCAGGTGTAACACCATTGGCTGTCATGTATTGGGTATCGGAAGACTGCACAATACCATCTTGTCTGTAACCATATATTGCACCAAGAGGTTTGCCGATAAACCGGCTGTTGGCGATATCATCATCCTCTTTACCATCCTTGTTCAGGTCATCGCCATACAGATGCACCAATTTGTTGCGATTCATCCAGGTTGTAAGACCCGAATTCCAAACCCAATCTTTGGTTTTGATGTTGACTGAGCTGAAGGTCATTTCGACACCCGTGTTATTAACCTGACCCATCGAAGATTGCATGGTTGCAAATCCTGTCATCACAGGTATAGTTCTGGTAAATAGTTGATTGGTGGTTTGAGAGAAATACATGTCAACATCCCAGAACAGACGGTCGTTAAACCAGGCCGACTCAAACCCGAAGTTCGTGGATTGGGTTTTCTCCCATCCGAGACCAGGATTACCCAATGCGGTGACATTAATCCCATAATTTATTGTCGGGCTACCATATTCATAACGAATACCACCCGATGAGCCACTTGCCACAGGAGAAAGGGTTCCGTAAGGACTAAGACCCTGGTTACCGTTCATACCGGATGAAGCCTTCAATTTCAAACTGTTGACCACTTTTGCTAGCGGAGCGTAAAACTTTTCTTTCGAAATCTTCCAGGCAAAACCACCTGCGAAAAAATCTCCCCATTTATTGTCAGTCCCGAATACTGAAGCGCCATCACGACGGTAAGAAGAAGTCAGAAAATACTTTTCATTGAAAGAATAGCTGGCACGTCCAAAATACCCGATATTGGCACGTTCAGTTACACCTACGTCAATTTTTTGGGTAGTGGCTTTGTGCAATCCATAAATTCCAAGTAGTGTATTTCCATTGGCAGTGAAATCTGAACCCGTCATGTTCTCGAATTCTGAGTTGGAATAGTCTCTTGTGGCCACTGCGGTGAGGTCAACAGAATGCTTGCCAAAAATATTTTTATAAGCTAAGATATTATCAATCAACCAACTGTTCCCGGTAGCGTTTCTAATGTTGCCATTAGCCTTGGACAATAAATTCTTGTATGCCGCTGCAGAATATCGGGTAGCATCCGTAACATTACCTTCTGCTACATAGGAACGCTCGTTGATAAAAGCACCGGTTTGGTCTTTGCTAAGGTTTCCTGCAAAATTTAAACGGTAAGTTAATCCCTTGACCCATTGAATTTTAAACAAAGCAAAGGAATTGACACGAAAATTATTACGTTTATCCAGGTTTTCGCGTGTGTCGCCCAAAACATCCCACAAAGGATTGGTCTGTGATTGCGTTTCAGGATATTTCTCCAACAATAGATTTGCATCGTCCCTGTACGGAACGCTATATGGACCCAGATTCTGGGCCGTTGTGAGGTTAGCACGGTTTCCTGAAAAATGGGCATTCGTATAGGCTGCATCCATACCAATCTGCAACCAGGAGGTAATATCGGCATTTAATTTAACCAAGATCGTAGCACGATTAAAATCGTCACCAATGACAACTCCTTTGCTACCGGAATAAGCTCCTGACAAGTAGTAGCTCATCTTTTCGCTGGCTCCTGAAATGGATGCCTGATAATCCTGGACATATCCTGTACGTGTACTCATGTCGAGCCAATCGGTCACCTTACCTGCAGCCATATTGGCTTTTTGCTGATCTTTCATCCATGACATATCCGTGGTATTGTTACGATCGAGTATCGTTTGAATGTATTGTTCGGGCGTTTGCATCACAGGCTTGGTCTGCCATGTTTGGAAGCCGCTGCTTGTATTAAAATTAATAATTGGCTTACCCAATTTCCCTTTCTTCGTAGTAATGATAATAACTCCATTGGCCGAGCGGGATCCATAGGCAGCAGAAGAAGTAGCATCTTTCAGAACATCGTAGGAGGCAATGTCGTTGGGATTGATTTGGTTAAGGCTTCCCATAAAGATAACCCCATCCAAAACAATCAATGGTGAATTCGACCCGGAAATAGATTTTTGACCGCGTATCTGTATGGAGGGTGTACCACCCGCACTATTAACAGCTCCCACATCTAATCCGGCTATACTCCCTTTCATTGCTTCCAGGGCATTCATGCTGGGCTGATTGGCAAGTGGAGAGTTCTCCATTTTTACCTGGGCAACGGAACCGGTAAAATCCTTTTTGGTGCTGGTACCATAGCCAATTACGATGACTTCGTCCACACCAATGGATGATTCACGCATCACGACAGAGATTTCATTTTTAGTACCTACGGCAATCTCCTGCGTTGTCATCCCCACAAACGAAAATACGATGGTCGCCTTATCAGGCACATTGGAAATGGAAAACTTCCCATTTGTATCAGTGATGACTCCCAGCGTCGTTCCCTTTACTACCACAGAAACTCCAGGCACGGAGCCGCCTGACGCGTCAGTAACTTTTCCTGAAATAATACGGCCCTGTTGTGCCACAGTTTCCCCTGCGGCAGTCAGGACGATGAGAGGGTCTGAATTTTTCATGTCGAGCGAGAGACGGGTATTTTGAGCATATCCGTTCACAGCAAGGGATTGAATTGCACTGATCAGAATAATAAACAGGATGTTCCTCATAACCAGGAACGTTTTTTTGTGCTCGATATAGAACGAGCACAGTTGAATCAGATTTTTTTTCATAAATTTGAATGATTAAATTTTAAACTGGAATTTATCTGCCCTAAACGGGGTAATTTGAAAGGAGGTGTTGGAATACTTCCTTCTTTGTTAGATTGGCTGGCTATTTCTTCATAGGCATTTTAGTGTTTTTTGGAGAATAATTTTGGGACTTTGTGCTTTCTTCAATAAATCTTAAAGTTTGGAGTCAATATACAAGGGGTAATAAAAATGCTATGGCAGCTTAAAAAGCCGTTTGATCGCCATTCTTGAGCCGTTCAATCAGATCATTCTCCCTAATTCCACGGATGATTTGCATAGCTCAAATTTATGCAATAATACAATATGATTATTATACTGAAGAAACATTTGTTGCCCATTTTTTATTCGGGCGGTTGCTCATTTCAAAACAAACGGGATAAAATCCCAGAGAAGAAAAGACATACCAGGCCGACATTTGGCCGCAATCGTCGTTAACGCAAATCTATCGGAATGATTGAAGAATAACGCAAAGAAAGGTCAGTCCTTCAAAAATCTGAATGCGAAATATTCGCAAACTCCTTTCCCTATATTTCTTATCCCGTATAGTTCATTTCCGTTTAACAAAACAAACGAACCAGGACCGAATTGGTAGGGTATCCCATTGATCAATTCTTCAACATCGCCGGTTTCGCTAAATCACCCGGGCGAGCCGTTTTTTTCAGCCCTTTATTGTCCCGTTGAATAATAAAGTAGACCACTGGTCTAATTCCGTTGCTTAAAGTTCCTGGGCCGGAAACAGAAGCTTACTGAAAAAAATTAGTCCCATGACTTTGAATCACGCTCCAAATCTAAGGATTAACTCGTTCAGTTGGAAATTTAGTATTCCCAATTTTTTTTCACAATTCAATAAAACGAAGCACCCGTTCGGGGGAAACATCATTTTGTATGATGTGAGCAGGTGAGATCATGTATCCACTTCCTTTGTTCCCTGAATGTTTCAGGAGGCATAATCAGACTTGCCTGCGTGCCGAAATCATCACCAAACCAGATGGCATCCACACCTTTTTAGATTAACCGCAGTCCGATTCTGGTCTGGAATTCGCCACTCGTTTCAAACAGCGAAATCACATATTCTGTTTCCATCATCATTTCCCATGGCTACCCTCAGCTCGTTGGCGCTGATTCGGTAAGTCACATCTTCGTACAAATTCTCAGTGTAATTCACAGGTATCCCCAGTATTTTACCAAAATGATCGGACAGCTGCCGGCATAAATCGAACTGAACCGGAACCCTGTCGGGCAATCCCGGCAGGCGTTTGAATGCTTTTAAAACACGTTCTCTGGAATTCATAACTATCTGGTTTTAAAATTATCCCCATAGAATCATCAAAAAACTCTTTATCACAACCCTCTCCAACCACAGATTACACAGATTAAAAGACAAACAGTTTTATTGTCACTTTTATTCTTTTCCCCAAGTCTTCTAATTATTTGCGCCTAAACTGCTGAACAAATACGATTTTTACCGGTCCCAGTAAGCCTGATTCACGAAGATACTTTTCCCTGTCCTGCCCGTTGAATTTATTGATATTCGTCTTGGTCAGCCTTTGGCCGGCAGGCAATCCGGCATCTCCGATCAGCCTGTTGGGCCACATATTAACCACCTCCACTTCCAACTTGTTGCTTCCTGATTTGACATATGGGGAAATATCGAACCTAATCGGAGCGCTCCAGATTACCTGAAGTTGTTTGCCGTTGATTTTTACCGAAGCCATCTCGTGTACATTCCCCAAATCCAGCAGGATCTGTTTGCCCTTGAACGCTTTGGCTGTCAATTCAAAGGATTTTAAATAAGTGGCTGTTCCTGAGTAGTATTTGATTCCGGGTTCCTCAAATTTGATCCAGGATTTCAGTTCGTTCATTTCATAATGGTCGGGACCGCCCCATTCGGGATCAAAATGCACTTCCCATTTACCGCCAAGATTAATTGCTTCAGCTACTTTTTTTACACTAATCAGCTCTTTTTTGCCATCCGACCAGGTTAACAGATAATTTCCGGGCTCAGTAACTGAAATTATTTTCTTTCCATCTTTCTGCAAGGCTGTTAAGCAAGGTATGTCTTTTGTATCCAGCTGATTATCAGGAAAAAATAATTTATCATCTTTTTGGACTGCGGTTATATGGCGCTCTGCATTGCCATCCTTAAAAATCACAAAGAGAGATCCTTCAGGTTCAAGATTGAGCGGAATCAGGGTATGACCGTTTTCTTCCCGGTAGGTCAAAATATCTGACATTTCGCCTGTTATGGGATTCCAAAGGGAAGGTATTTTACCGGTTACCCGGAAACTGGCAGTCACCTGTTCATACCTGTCCGGAAGCGCTGTCAGGTAACGGTATTCAAAATCATCTATCCCCTTTCGGGCAAAACGGTTGGCGACAAAATAGATCTCCTGATCGTTGGTGGTGCGGTGAATATAATCCAAAGCGGTCTTGCCCTGCTTGCTTTTGAAACTGAAATCGGGCTGAACCTTCATATGGTCCAAAACCACATTGATGTCCAGTCCCCAGATAACCTTTCCCTTTCCAACCCTGTTTTCGATGATGTTTTTTCCATCGATCTTTCCCCACAAACGGTCGGTGATGGCACTCAATTCCTTGACACTTTCAGGGTATCCGGTTAACCCCGATATTGTCAGTGGCCTGGGTGCCACTACTGTCATCCCGGCATTTACAAGTGATTCTATTTTTTTCAGGACATCAAGATCAATTGATTTTTCGGGAGCCAGCATCAATACCCGGTAACTCATACCGTCTGGTAAAACAATTTTTTTGCCGTCGAAGGAGACACGGTTAAGGATCACCTCCTTCGAACACTTGTCCCAATCGTAACCGAATTTCAGTTCAGGCAGCTCCTCGTTCAGGAAGACAAAATTCGGCACATCATCGCCGTAATAATAAAGTACATCTGCAACATACAAACCCTGCTGGAGCAGATAACAGGAGCGATCAAGGTAACTGATAAAATCTTTGGATTGTTTCCACCAGGTCACATTGGGATTGAGGTGTGTTCCGGCAAAATATTCATTTCCGGGCAAACCAAATTCTTTGGGGGATGAAGTGAAGGTGTGCCATACGATCCGGTTTACGCCGGAACAGAAAATACGGTCGATATTTGCCTTCAGGTCTTTGGGTGACCTCTCCCACTGCGGACCTATACTGGTTGGCCCTTCAGCAGCGACGAACCTTTTGCCGTTGGTATGCGCAACACAAGCACTCTGTTTCACGGAAAGCCTTTCATCGTCTTTGATGCGGTGGGTATTGGCAACAGCCCAGAATTCACCCTGCGGGAAGTCGCTGATTCCCATTACCCTCAACGCGTCGACAGGTGCCGAGTGCGGACCGCCGGATTCAGGGTGGATGCCCATTCCGTATTGATGGGCCAGGTTGTAAAAAAGCCGGTAATGGTATTCGGTCACACAGTCGCCCACTGTCAACCGGAAATCATGTAAAAAGCGGTTAGATTCATCACGGTTCCCGACAATCCTGCCTGCAAGGACCGGCATAAACTGCTGCATGTCATATCCCCTGAATTTCTTGAACTCCTCCGGAAAACTGTTGGTCCAGCTCACCTGACCCATTTCCCAGCTGTCGGTCTGCAGGAATTTAACACTGTTACCTACTGATTGGGCTGTTTTTATCAGCGGGATGATCACTGTATTGGCAAAAAGTTCAAAGGCCTTCGGGTTCAGGTGGTCGACCGACAATCCTTCCCATCCGTCGCTGTTAGTTGAAGTTTTGGCGCCGGTACAGGTATATCCGTAACGCACAATGGTCCAGCTTCCTGCAGGAGCGTTCCATTCCAGCTTCCCGTCATTGAAATAAGCCGTCAGGTCAATGATATCCTCCTTCAGGATTGCCATTTCACTTCCGGTACCGGGCAAATCTTCCCTCAATTCATGAAGCGGATAGACTCCTTTCCAGCCAATGTTTTCTTTAAATGATTTTTTTTTCCAGTTCTGAATAGCCTTGTTCCCGATTTGAGTTGTGTCCCTGTGCGGAATTGCCTGCACCAGGATATCTTTGACCATCAGTTTTTTCTCGAGCTGCGGAAGATCCATGCTGATCTGCCTACCGCCTGTGACATCGACCTCAGACCAGACAATCTTTTTCATGGCAAATTCGGGCGTGATCGACGGTGCTCCCGGATTCCATCCGCTTTGGACATTGACACTCAGTTCGATCCCAAAGCGATCAGCTTCCTTTACTGCATGTTTGTACAATTCCATCCATTCCGGGCTCATAAAAACCGGTCCTGCCGGCGTTTTAACTGCAACCTGGTAATTGGAACTTCCGGCGTCAATGAGCGATGCACCGCCGTAACCTTTGGCTTTCATCTCCTCCAGGTCGCGGGTGATCGACTCTTTGGTGGCCATGCTGTTGAGCCACCACCAGTAACAACGGAGGCCGGATTCGGCGGGAGGATTGAGAAAACCGCTTTTCAACAGTTCAAACGGGACGTTTTTGTCGGTCAGGATGGAGTATTTCGGCTGCCCTGAGACAATCACACTGGAAAACAGAATTAAGATTGTAATAATTGAATTTGTCACTTTTGTGTAGAATCAAAAAAACTTTACTTCTTCATCTTTCTTATCCGTTCGCTAATTGTAGTAATGTGATTAAGTACCAAAGGAAACGCAGGAATGGTCAGGGAATGTCCATAACCATCAAATTCATACAAGATTGTTTCTTTGTGTCCAACCAGTTTCATCATACGCATCAAATAAGCGTTCTCTTCGTATCTGCCAATATATTCCATTTCTCTGTCTCCTGTCATTAAAATCATCGGTGGAGCATCGGCACGTACATGATAAAGTGGTGCGTATTCATCAACCACCGGTACCATGTTAGAGATTCCTCTTTCATCTCTAATAGCCTGGTGAGTGATACCATTACCGCTTAATGGGAATAGCCCTGCAATTTTGTCCGCATCAATATTGTTGGCTGCCAACCACTTTTTATCTAATCCTATCATACTGGTGAGATAAGCGCCGGCTGAATGCCCTACAACGAAAATCAACCTGGGATCACCTCCGTAATTTTTAATATTATTAAATACCCAAGCCACTGCAGCAGCAGCATCTTCCAAATATTTCGGACATTTTACTTTAGGATATAAACGGTAATTGACAGTTACGATGCCGATCCCTTTTTGTAAAAGTCCCAAAGGGAGAACTTTGTCCCCATCAGTTAAACCTCCGCCATGAAACCATACAATTGTTGGAAAGTCTTTTACTTTTTCAGGATAATAAATATCCAAGAGACATCTTTCGCTTATGTATTTATCAGATTGATTGATCGAATCATTATAATAGGGAATGTTTAACCTTTTCAAATGATCGTTTGTTTGAGAAATAACTACTATTCCCTGGATTAGTATTAAAATTAAAATTAAAATTCTTTTCATTTTTTGAAATTATGGCTAAATAAATTTATACAAAATCATTGTGCAGATTGAAATTACAAACTGCACAATGATATAATAAGAAATGTTGATTATCTGTCCCAACCAGGATTCTGTTCTAACTTAACATCTTTATTTGCATCGATAACAGTCTGAGGAATAGGCCACAGATTGTAGTTGAAAGTTAAAGTAGCTTGAGCTTGAGGCCAATAAGCATACTTTTTAATACGATCAACAGCAATGGTTCCACCCATACGTAAAAGAGTATTCCAACGACACTCTTCATAGACAAGTTCTCGTGCACGCTCGTCAAGGATGGTATTGAAATTATCGTCCATATCAGTCGCTGTAACTCTGTAACTGCACTTTGCCCGATCTCTTAGCAGGTTAATATCAGCAGCTGCACCTGTTTTGTCACCACTTCGTTGTTTTGCTTCGGCACGAAGAAGAATAGTTTCAGGAAGACGAATAAAATAGTCGTCACGGAACAGATTACTCATGTCTTCGCCATCGGCCAGACCGGTATATTTATCGGTCGCAATTTTGCAGGATACAGGATAGCAAAGGCTTCTGTTGGCAATGTTGGTAGTATTGTCTGATTTACCATAATACATTACATCCCATGGTATGGGTTTTTTATAGTATGGAGATGTAGCAACATTGCCCTTGAATATTCTACGAAATACAACTTCTGAATTTCTTAGGTCATTTGCCCATACACCGGCGTAAATATCATCTCTGGTATACATTGTAGGCATCATAATTGAAATACCTCGTCCACCTACCTCTTCCAACGTTCCTGCTAAGTAGTCTTTTGCCCCACTACGTAAAACCGGGCCATATGCACGTGAGTAATTCAGTTTAGAATTTTTATCCTCAGCCTTATAGGCAGCATAGTCAATCTGCATAGCCCAGATACACTCTTTGTTCCCATCCTGATAATTTATGTTGTTTTCCTGAAACAAGTCCCAATACAAATTTGTTTTAGCCTGAATTGTATCTACGGGAGTTCCGGTAATTCCACTCTTATAAATATTAAAGGTAATAGATGACTCATTTTTACGACTACCAAATCTGGAAGTCATCAAACTATAAGTTCCACCATCAATTACTTTATTGCCGTAATTAATAGATTGAGCGAAAGCAGCTTTAGCATCTGCTGATTTACCATCTGCATCTAATTGAATACCTAAGGCCAGGTAGAGCTCGCATAGATTGTGTTGACAAGCTCCTCTTACAAGACGTCCTCCTACTGCTGTTGTTATTGGCAGGTCGTTCTCAATGGCCAAAAGCTCGTTGATAGCATACTGGTAAGTTTCCATGCGAGTCGCACGCTTAAAGTCATACTTGGCAATCTTTGATATTTCTGTTACAATGGGCACACCCCCAAAGAGTTCCGCAAGATTGCGATACGCAAAAGCTCTAAAAAATCTGGCCTGAGCTATGGTATAAGTTTTTTCTGATTGAGATGCCCAAGTAATTGTGGGTAAATCAGCACTATAAATCGCTAAGTTGGCCTTGGCAATCAATTGATACCATGCACTGAAAACATTGTAGAAAATAGCATTGCTGGGATTGATATTTCCATAGTCATTAAATGTACTACTGCTTCTTATGCTGGCTACATCGAACATATCTGTACCATTTCCTCTAAGGACATAAACCCAGTTCCCTTCGTTGGGATTAGCCCATAAATTTCTAAGATAAGAATAGCAAGACACTACTGCCTGATCAACCTGAGCAGAAGTTGAGAAAGTATTGTCAATTGTATAGAAGGTACTAGGGACTGCTTCCAGGAAATCCTTATCCTTTTTGCAGCTTTGCATTCCAAATAAGAAAACAAAAATCCAAATCCAAATATGCTTTGTATATATAGTATTTTTCATCTCTGAAATTTTTTAATGATTAAAAACTAATATTTGCACCAATTGAGTAGGTGGTTGCAACAGGAAAAGTATTTTCTGTTACGGTAGTACCTATTTCAGGGTCGCCTCCAAACCAATTTGTAATAGTAGCCATGTTTTTGGCACTTAAGAATACCTTCAATGATTTGATATGAGCCATATTAATCCACTGCTGTTTAAAAGTGTAAGATAGGGCAACGTCCTGAATTCTGACAAATCCTCGAGACTGAAGTCCCAGGAATCGACTGTCACCTGCAAAATAGGCTGAAGGATAAACATTGCTCATATTTTCGGGCGTCCAATAAGGCTTAGAGCTCATGTTGTCCCTCATCCGACCGGTTTGGGGGCTCATGTATGCTTGTGAGTTAGATTTCAGATAGTAGTCGTTTCCACCAAAGGTTCCGGTAACCATCACATATAATTCAAGATTCTTGTACCTAAGCGTATTGCTCATGCTTAAACTGAAGTTTGGTTTGGTGTAACCCAAAATTTTTCTGTCAGCAGCTGTGATACCAGGAATATCATCAAGATTTTTATACATTGGAGAACCAGGTGCAGCACCTGTTAATGCAATGTATTCAGTATTGCTCTCCTGTACAATTCCAATCTGCTCATAACCGTAAATAGCGCCCAACGATTTGCCAATAAACAGGCTGTTCACTATATCGTCATCTTCTTTACCATCACCATTTTTATCTTCACCGTATAGATGTACTAACTTATTGTTGTTTTTCCAGTAAGAGAGTGAGGTAGTCCAGTTCCAATCCTTTGTCTCAAGATTGACAGATTTTACAGAAACTTCAATACCAGTGTTATCCACCTCTCCCAAAGATGCTAACATAGTCGAAAAGCCGGTCATAATAGGGATATTACGTGTAAATATCTGGTCGGTGGTTTTTGAAGAATATGCATCCATTTCAACAAACAGGCGATTATTAAACCAGGCTGACTCAAAACCAGCATTCCACGCCTCAGTTGTTTCCCAACCAAGGTCAGAATTACCTAACGTACTCTGATTTAATCCATAAATGATAATTCCCTGTTTGTTGGAAAATTCATATCTAGCATTGCCCGCTGCGCTATTTAAAACAGCAGACAAAGTAGCATACGGTTCGAGACCCTGGTTGCCATTTTGCCCCCATGAAAGTTTTAATTTTAAGTTGTTTATGGGTTTAAGATTCTTAAGAAAATCTTCATTGGATATTCTCCATGCACCACCTAAAGCACCAAAATTTCCCCATCTTTTTTCTTTACCGAATACAGAAGCTCCGTCACGGCGATACGAACCGGTAAGAAAATATTTATCATTGTAGGAGTAGCTTAAGCGTCCAAGATAGCCAATATTTGATCTTTCATTACGATTGAGTACCACTTTCTGAACAGTTGCCTTAGAAAGCCCCCACATTCCCAATGTTGTGTTACCATTGGAAGCAAAATCTGAGCCTGTTGAGTTAGCCTGTTCATAAATTCTATAATCTCTTGTTGCGACCAATGTTACATCAATGCTGTGCTTACCGAACCTGTTTTTATAATTGAGGATATTATCGAACACATAAGATGTGGTAGAATTATTATCGTAATTACCATTTGCGCTGGATAAGAAGCCCTGAATAGTAGAAGGATAGTATCTATCAGCATTCTCTCCTTCTTTAACGTAATAATTCTCATAAGTAAAGTTACCAGACTGATTTTTATCAAGAGTGGAAAGAAGGTTCATACGGTAGCTTAAACCTTTAATCCATGGTATACTGATCACAGCATAGTTATTTAGGCGAAAGCTTTTTCTAATATCCATATTCGTACGGGTTCCATCATTTACTCCCCATAATGGATTGATAGCTGATTGAGTATAAGGATATTTTTCTAAATTCCCCAAAGTATCGCGGTACATTACTCCATATGGAGACATCATTTGAGCTTGGCCAATGTTGGCAGCATTGCCTGAGTAATCTCTTTTTGAATAATTTGCATCAATACCGATTTCCATCCATGAGGTAACTTTTGTATTCACCTTCCCAAAGATCGATATACGGTTAAAATTATCTCCGATAACAATACCTTTATTGTCGTTGAAAGAGGAAGAGAGATAATAATTTACATTTGGGGCAGCACCGGATACGGCAACCTGATAATCTTGAATAACACCCGTGTGAGTTACTTGATCCAGCCAAACGGTTTCCTTGCCTGCGTTCATATTAGCCAACTCGCCAGTATACATCCAGTTGGTTGAACCCACTGTGTACTTATTACGTGCATTAACCGTAGGCAACCACTCTTCGCCCCTCATCATCACAGGCCGATTTTGCCAGGTCTGTATACCGGAATTTGAATTAAAAGTAATCACAGGTTTTCCTAAACGTCCCTTTTTAGTTGTGATTGCGATAACACCGTTGGCAGATCTGGATCCGTAAGCAGCCGCAGAAACAGCATCTTTGAGAATATCGTAACTTGCAATATCATTCGGATTAATATCACTGATACTACCCATATAGATAACGCCGTCGACTACAATCAGAGGGCTATTTAATCCACTTATCGAATTCTGTCCCCGAATTAAAGTACTTGGTGATCCACCGGCAGTATTGACTGCCCCGATGTTCAATCCGGCAACATTCCCTTTGAGTGACTCCAACGCATTAAGGTTTGGCATTTGGGCCAAAGGTGATTTATCCATTTTTATAGAGCTGACAGAACCGGGATAATCCTTTCTGCTGGCCGTACCGTAACCGATCACAATGACCTCGTCGATGCCAATGGTGGACTCTTTCATTACGATTGAAAAATCATTCTTCGTTCCGGCGGCAATCTCCTGCGTTGACATACCCACAAACGAAAATACAATGGTTGCATCTTCAGGCACATTGGAAAGTGAAAACGTCCCCTCTGTATCAGTAATGACTCCAAGGGTCGTTCCCTTTACCACCACTGATACTCCGGGGAGGGAGCCGCCTGATGCATCGGTAACTTTCCCCGTAATCGTTTTCTGCTTCTGACCGATTTGCGTCATAAAACTGGCCTGGTCGGCGGTGTTGGTGAGTACGATTTGCCTGTCTACAACAGTATAAACAACATCAGTTTCTTTGAAAAGATCATTGAGAATCTCAGCTATCTTTTGATTTTCATAATCAATCGACACTTTACGATCCACATTGACCAGCTTACTGTTGTACAAAAAGACGAACTCGCTGTTCTCCTCAATCTTATTCAGTACATCCTTCACTGCAGCATCCTTCATATGGAGGGATACTTTGGTGACCTGGGAGTACGCTTCGGAAGCCATCATTTGGGAAACGGCCAGGAAGAAAAGCACCAGGGTTAATTTCATAGTCATCCAGATTTTTCGGAGATGATCATTTTTTGACCTCCTCCGCATTAAACGGAACATTTTTTTCATAAATTTGAAAAGTTTTTAGTTTATACTAATGATGCCGGTTCACTTTCGACCAAAAAGTGTTCCGGAGGTTATGCCGGAGCTGATGTCGCCAAACATCTTCTCCGGTATTTTTTTATGCTTTCTTCTTCGAAAGGTAAATTTTCTGTTTTGTAAATTCCCCGTTTTGCAAGGCTTTACGATCAGTAATCCTGAAATCAATCGGAGCTGATATTTTCAACAGGTTCAATACCTGTTCCAGGTTTTCGTTCCTGAAGTTCGCTTTGTAGATGTAACTTCTTATCTCAGGATCGTTGATAAATATTTCCACATTGAACCATCTGCTCAGTTGTTTCACAACCTCCTCCATTTTATCATCCCTGAAAATCAGGTTGCCGTCTCTCCAGGCTATATATTTGTCAACATTGACCTCTTCTTTGACAACTTTTCCCGTATTTTCATAATATACACCCCGCTGCCCGGGACGTAAGATGCCGCTCTCACTGGTTATATCTCCCTTTTTGACTGACAAACCGACCTCCCCTTCAACAAGAATAACTTCAGACATCTTCTCATCCTGGTAATTTGCCACATCAAATGAGGTTCCCAATACTTCAATTTTAAACTCATCGGCATTGACCCTGAAAGGCTGATCTTTATTTTTTGTTACCTCAAAATATGCTTCTCCTTTCAATTTCACTTCTCTGAAATCTCCCGTAAAACTTGTCGGAAACGTTAATTCTGAATTGGAATTCAACCAGACTTTTGTTCCGTCAGCCAACAGAAATTGTGAAACCATTCCTTGCCTGGAGGAAATTGTCTGCATAACAACCTGCGCTTCCATCATTTTTTTAAGGGCGTAATTTCTTTGGGTAATGTAGCCCGAATAAGCCAATAGCGGGAGTAAAAAGATAGCAGCTACCAATTTAATGACATTCAACCACCAGAAATTAACAGGTTTGGATATTCTTGTATTGACTTTTTGTAATGCATCGAAAGAGTTGAAGTGCTCCATCTCCTGCAAAAGGCACATCGATTCCCAGGCTTTCAGTGAATCCTGGTAGTGAGCCTCAGTTTCCGGGGATGATTCTCTCCAATGATCCATCATGTTCCGGTCTTCGTCCGCCAATTCACCTGCCAGATAACCCGGCAAAAGCTCGTCAAACTTGTTAATGTTAAATTCCATTTTAAATCCTAAGTGTATGGGAAAAATGGCTTTCTCCCTGTTAATTGATAAGACGACAAAGGCGGGGTTCACACATATGCCTGAGCTTATATTTTTTTAGTGCCTAAAGTGAGCTAAAGTGAACTAAAGTGACTAAAGTACTTCGCAACAAGCTTTAGAGAATCGAATTTCGGGAGGTCCAAACTTTAGTCACTTTAGCTCACTTTAGTTCACTTTAGCTCACTTTCCTATAAAACCATTAACGCACCCAAAAAACCCGGCAAATACTCAGCCAACTCCTTTCTCAGGGTTTTCAAAGCATTGCTGATTTGCAGCTCGACGGTTCTTTTGGAGAGACCCAACTCAACGGCAATTTCATGGTTTGTTAAACCCTTGAGGCGACTTAGTTCAAATATCTCTCGGCAACGCGGTGCGAGTTTCTCCACGCAGTTTTCAACAACGAGGCGCAATTCGGATTCGGCCAAAAAGTGTTCAGTCGAATTATCTTCCTGCTTCGTTGAGAACAGGACAAAGGACTGGTGCTTTTTGATTACTCCCTGGTGTTTCCGGAAATCAAGACATCGATTTTTAACACCGGCGAAGAGGTAAGATTTGAGGGAAGAATTGATTGTATGACGGGGTGAATCCATCCAGAGAGAGACAAAGAAATCCTGCACCAAATCTTCAACGGCATTTCTGTCGCAGAGAAATTGCATCGAAAACGCACATAGAGAGGAATAATAATAATTAAAAACATAATCAAATATCACCTTGTCCCTGCGTTTAAGTCCTGCTGTCAATAATTCATCCTTCAAAACAGCTATGTTAGTGCTATACAAAGCTACAAATATACCGGAGAAAATTAAAAAGTAAATGAGTCACTTATTTTACCCGATATAGTTTTCTTGAATAACCGAACAGGTCAATTATCGGTATTTCAATCAAAACAATAAAATATAATCAATGTTGTCAGGTGAGAAATCAAAGATTCTTCGCTGCGCTCAGAATGACAGCAAGTTGTGGTATATGGGTGGGTGATGGGGTTGGTTGGCGGGGAGGCGGCAGAAAACCCCAAACCCATAAAGCGTAAGTGTATTTAAATGATTGGGTAAAGAAAAGTAGTGA
>JBBQHB010000003.1:0-121434 GCA_038323575.1 Bacteroidales bacterium
AGCGAAAGGAGGTAAGAAACAAAGACAAATTTTTGGGCAAAAGAATGTTGGTGCAAACCGCCAACCGGAATGGCATACCTCGAAATGAACGCAAAGCTTTAACCGTAGAAAAAAATACTATATGCTGAATCGCTGACAATAGCGATCATTCATCCAGGGAGAAAAAGCTGATCAGAACGGATAACCGATTGCCAGATTGAAACGGAAGCCATGGAAGATATCGCCGGTGCGGAGCCAGTTGCCGTTTTCGCCCGCATAAGGAGTTCTGAGCGGAAGTCCGAGATCGGTTCGCAGGATGAAAAAATCAAAATCGAACCGCAGTCCAAATCCGGTTGCTACGGCCAGCTGTTTTGCGAAACTGTTGAATTTAAATTCGGCACCCGATCTTAGCACATCCTTATCAAGCAACCATACGTTGCCTGCATCCACAAACAAGGCTCCGTTCATCATTTTTGAAAACGGAAACCGGTATTCGATGTTTCCTTCCAGTTTGACATCTCCGGTCTGGTCAATAATCCCGCTGTTTACAGCTGGCTTATAACTTCCCGGACCCAATGACCGCGGTATAAATCCCCTGATGCTATTGGAACCGCCACTGTAAAACTGCTCTATATAAGGCATCACAGTGGAATTCCCGTACGATAAACCGGTACCGGCGAAGATGCGGAACACCAACCCCTCTTTTACAGAACCGGTATGGTAACGCAAATCAAGGGAGCCCTTAACAAATTGTGAATAAACATTGTTGAGAATGGTGTAGGGTCTTTCTCCTCCAAAGCTTCTCATCACCAGGTCAATCAGATTTCCTGATGTGCTGAGACTCGCCTGCATGTATATCCCGTTTGCCTTCAGACGCATATTGTCATAAATAAAATCATATTTCAATCCGGCGATTGACTGTTCCCCAAAACTCTTCTTTACATACGGATTGCTGTTCACGATCGAATCAAATGTGGCAGTTGTCTTTAACAAATTCACTATATTGACATTAAAGGGATAAAAAATGTTTGTTATTTTCTGGTTCCGTTTCCATTGGTAACCCCATCCCAGCTTAACCGCGCTCATCCGGTAGTAAAGCATGTTGTTCATAAATTCATAGCCCAGGCTGATGATCGTTTTTGAACCAATCAGTTTTGTGTCGTTGATTATATTAAAGGGCACTACCAACCTTGGAAATACAAAAGATGAATTAAGTCCGGCATTGTAGGAATTGGCTCCCAGGTTATTTTGAGCTTTTTTGCCCCATTGCCACTCGAACCCCCCGTTCAACTTTAACGAAAATTTATTGGCTTCCCCGCCCAAATTGGCATGCGCCAGACTTGCCTCCACTCCCGGGCCTGAGAATCCTGAAGATTTCGTTTGGACAAACCCTTCCAGGTTCAAACTAACGTTACTTACAGGAGAGGACTCGATTTGCAGGTTCAATTTATGCTGAAGGCTATCCTGTAGAACATACTGCATCCTGACCGACTTAAAAACGCCATAGTTGTTCATCCTCAGAATGGTGCCCTGGTGCTTTGATGATGAATAGAGATCTCCCTGCCTGAACATAATACTGCGTGTGATGACATCCGGTTTCAAATAATTGTGCAGTCCCGAGAGATAAATCCCATCGTGGAAAATAGTATCCGGCTTCGAATCACGACGATCTGCAGAATCCACCCTGACACCGGAGAGGTGAAAGCTGATATTGTCAATCGAATATTTATAACGCGCAAATTCAGGCGTTTCAATGCTTTTTTCTATCAGTAAATCGATCAGAAACGGGGTGGTTACCGTGTCGGCAACGATCTGCAGGTAATCCGCTTTAAAATAGTAATAGCCTTTTTCTACCAGCATGGAGGTAATCTTGTTTTTTTCAGAACTGACTGTCTCCAGGCTGAAATTATCGCCGGGTTTGATCAGCAGTTTTTCCTGGTAAGCATTGATAAGGCTGTCTACCTCATCTACAGGTGTCGCATAGGAAATCCTGTTGATATGATACGGATTTTCCAGCTGAAGATAGTATTGTATTTTGGCCTTCCGGGGATTTGTCTTGCAAGTGTCAAGGACAAACTTAACTTTTGCCTTGAAAAAACCATTGTTAAACAGTTCCGATTCAACTTTTTTACTCCGCTGTTCAGGATTAACATCTGATACCAAAACCGGTTTGCTGGAAAATGTCTTGAAAAACCAATTCGACACTTTGCCTGTTCCGTCTCCCTTCATGTAATTATGTACCCATAGTCCGAATGGAGGCAGAATACGCCTGGATCCTATAACTGCACCGTTGGGTTTGAAAAAAGTTACATCATTGGCTATTTTGGTTGCTGCTTTTACATCCTTTCTTTGAGTTAAATCATTAACAATCAATTTATCATTCCCTGAAAACAGCATATCTCCCCCTGTAAGATAGCGGGTATTAGAGCAGCCATCCAGCAGCAGGAGAACTGCGGCAAAAAGCAGAAAGCGTACCGTGTTTTTTTGCTTCATGACTTACTTTTTGTTTTCAGTGGGTAGATTATGTGGAACAATTTTTATCTTTTCCGGTCGCCTCCATAAATCTTTCATACTTGCATAATTCTTGTGATAAAGGAAACCTATTCCTGATTTGATGATTTCTCCTTCGAGGATGTTTTCATAATCCTGGTTCCGGTATAATTTAAGGAATTTTGTACCCGTTTTATCAAGCGCATATTCGAACGTGAAGTTTTCAATGATGCTGTTCATTGCACCTGCCGAACTGTAGTCATTTAGTCTTCCGGTGAGTTTGAATGTGGCCCTGTCACCGAACATCTTTCTTTCCATGGCATAGGAAAAGTTGGTTTTATCCTTTTGCGTGCCGCTGGCACTAGTTTCGGTGCGGCTATCAATTCCGAATGACAAATCCATATTCTTGAAACTCGTTTTTGTGAATGAATTCAGCTGGGATTGCCAGAAACTGGCCATTTGGGCCGCAACGATGTTGCTCGAACTTTGAATCTGCAGCAGATCTATTGATCCGAAAAGAAGGAGGTTTACTGCCTGCCGCATCACTTCATCCGGAGGTAACGAACTGAGCACACTTGCGACATAGGAGTCAGGACTTCTGATATCAAAAATAATCGTAGGCTGCATCAACTGGTTTGTCAGTTTCATGGAGACTATAAATTCAACGTTGTGGTTTTTGTTGTCAATCGGGTTGGTATAGGTTCCTTTCACCTTGGTGGTAGCTTCCAGGTTAAGTTCGGGATTCTCAATACTGCCATCCCACCGAAGTGAACTTCCTGATGTGATCGTAAAATATTTCATCGGCCAGCCGGGAAACTTAACTTCAGAGGTTCCTTTCTGAACCTCATAATTACCGGTTAAACTGGTCATATTATTCGTAAGCATGGAGTAATTAAGGAAGCCATTACCGGAAACATGTATTGCAATATTAAATCCTTTGGAGATTTCGAGGTTGAAAATACTTTTCGGATTGATTTCTATTGTAGCCTGTATGGATGGCATCCAGTTAAATTCAGCTTTTTTAGCCGTAGTTTTGACGGGCACCATACGGTTACCATCGAGTTTGGCAAACAAGATCGTTCTTTTAACTTCCTGCACTTCGAGATCCTGAATCTGACGGTAAGTAATTTCCGTTCCGTTTTCGAGCGACACATTGCCTTTAAAGATTGGATTACTGAGGGAACCGGTAATACTGATATCCGAATTGACAACAACAGAACCCGAAAAAACCTGATTATCGTTTACGGTAGTGTTCATCACCTGAAGTTTATCCAGGATGAGATGAAGATCTGCAGTAATATTATTGGGATCTTCCAGGTTTATTGTTCCGTTCAGGTGAGAGCTTTGTTTCAGGGTATCAAGCACTACAAACTGGTTGAAATTCAACAGATTTTGCTTAACAGTTATCTTTTCATCCGGGAAACTGAACCACGAATTCAGCGGAATAACATGCAAAGCCACCTGTTTCGTCCTCAGTTCACCATCTATGCTCCGTTTTGGCGTTGGTTTGCCCATGGCAATTTCCCCGCTTACCGAACCCTGCAGCCTGTCGGCATACTTGTTGACCAACGGCTCTAAAAGACGCATCGGTATATCTTTGAAACCGGCATGAAAATAGCGGCCCGCAAGGTTGTTCCCCGGTTCATATCCGAAGCTTACCGTCGACGAGTCGTTGAGTTGTACAGTGCTTTCAGTTTGCAGGATACCTGTAGAATCGGCCACCAGTTTGCCGGTTCCGGCGAACTTACGGATGTTGATGCCTTCCCATTTCACCTTCACGAGGTCAAATTTAAAACCGAGATTTTTCGTGATCTTGTCACTGTACGTCAAATGGGCATTCAGTGTTCCTTCAGGCATGTATTTGATGATTCCCGGTGTAACCATCATGTTTGTTTCTACCTGTTGAAAATCGAGCGAAAGCATTTCAGATGTCCGTCCTGCCATATCTATTCGCATATCCTTGTGCTGCAGATGTAAACTGGCAACCATATCTTTGGAGGCAGCTTTCCAGCTTAAGAATTCCGTTGGTGAGATGGTCCATTTATTTGCATTGAGTATCCACTCCGGATAAGCTGATTTCAGGATGATCCGGTCGTTTTGCTTCGTTGCTTCTGCTCCCAAATGATACATCGGCAAACCTTTGCGGTTGTTTACCAGGAGTTTGGCCAGCATACTCCCCCGGCGGAAATCAAAGTCGAAAGAAGATGATCCTGCCAGCATCATGCCGGCAGCCATACTGTCAAGTGCAATTTTGCAGTTTAGCTGATTCTCATTCAATTTCATTTTCATGATTAATCCAATGCTCCTGAACTTATTGTACTGAAGCCTGTCGACAAAGATTTCGGCATGTGCCAGGCTATCCCTGCTCTTCTTTTCCACCAAAAGCTGAATGCGGTTAAAGTTGAAAACCGAATCAGGTATATACAGGTTAAAGATTGAATCATACCTGGCGGTTGCGGTCAGTTTAAATCCGGGTAACTGCGATAATGCAGGCAGATTAATCATATTGGTTGAATCGAGGCTGAAAATCTTCCCAAACCGGCTTGTTTGCATAATATTTTTAAGGCTTTCCAGTGAAGTCTGACTTTGAAAACCTGCAGTCATAAAATCGGTCGTCAACTTTGATTGGACCATGTTGTCGGTCAGGTTCAGAACCATGGATAAATTTCTCCGGAAGACTGATTTATTTCCGCCGATTAAAGTCAAATCCTTCAGGTTCACTGTTGACCCGGCGCTGTCGGCGGAGTAATGAAAATCAGCCGATATGGTTCCTTTGGCGGCATAGCTTCCCGGTAGGAGGTGAAGCCTGCCCGCATCCACATTAAAATCACCGGATAGTGTGCCGCTGTATCTGCTGCCATCCATTTTAAATGCACCTTCCAATGCACACTGAAGTGCAGAATCAGATGCAGTAATGTTTACAAGGTATTGGTTGTTGCGAACTGAAATCGCAGCTCCGATGCCGTGGGTAGTGACATTTTTATAAGTAACTGAATCAATCCGGACAGTGCCCTCACCCGACATATCTTTCGGATTTATACCTCCCTCCCATGCGCCGTTGGCTGTTAACCTGCCCAGGTCCGGCAGGCTAAAAATCTCACCAAGGTTTATGCTGCTGAGTGTTGCCACTGCCCTGCCGGTATTTTGTTCAAGGTCAATGTTGCCAGTCAATCCGATATTCCCCGATTCACTTTGAACATCAAGCATAAATTCCGGTTTTAAAAAAGAATTTTTTATAGTTGACGTCAGGCTTACGGGACTGAATTCCGGCAGTTTTATATCATACCCGAGCAAAATTGTCGCTTCAGATACCTGATCCCGTGTAATATTTTGAGCGCCGAATTTTAAATCACACCCTGAAGCCGGCATTTTCAGCACATCCGTTACATATCCGGAGATACTCAACCCTATGCCGGAAGCAGAACTGAGATTAAATTTTTCGATACTCAGCGAATCCAATGAACCGGTAATGGCTGCGGATAAACACACTATATCATCAGCAGCAGGAAGTGATTGTTTTCTGATGTTGAGCGAAGCTGCCAGTTCAATGGTTAAATTACATTTTCGCAGGGAATCGATGCGGAAGAATACCTCACCCGACCGGAGGGAATTCCGCTCATTCAATGCAAATGAGAGTTTGCTGATATTCAGGCCGGATTCCCGGGGGCTTATCTTAATGTCTTTGATGATGGTATTAAATCCATGAACGGGCATATATTGCTGTATCAAGCTGTCCTGCCTGGTATTTGCACTGCTGTACAAAAAAGAACCATTATTTATGCCAAGAAGGCCGCACTCAATTGTCCAGGGAAAGCTGATCGTTCCGGTTTTAACAGGTTCCGCAGCAGAAAGCTCGTTCGGCAAAGGATTTGATGAACGATAGATGATTGCCGGATCCGTCAGTTCAAGTTTTGAAACAAGCAGCGTTTTGCGGGCTAAATCCAGACTTTCAATGGACAAAAATCCCCTTTTCAGGGAAACCTCCGCCGATTGCCCGCTCACTTGCCCGCTGTCCCTCCGGTTATAGGTATAATTGATATCCAGCAGTTCCAACCTGCGCAGGGTCAATTTCCAGGGTCCGGGGTCTGAAGGAGTTACAACGGCAGGCACCAATGGAGACCAAAGATCGACAATCCCCCGTGCTTTTTCAATATTCAGGGAAGCTATGTGAAGCTGCTTTTGCGGCAGTGAAAAGGCATCAAATATCAAATCTGCTTTCTGCAGGGTCTGTTTGTAGAGGATGCCATTCAAGGAATCGCTGTAAAGAAACCTGATGTTCTCCAGCTGAACCTCGTTGACCCGTATATCCCATGGCTTTTGGGGCTTGTCTCCTTCTACGGGTGGAGCGGACAAATTGCTGAAAAGAGAGAGAATTTCAAGCTGACCGGACTTGTTGTCCGTCAGCAGGTTAACTACAACATCGTGCAGACTGGCATTCCGGATTACTATCCGTTTGAAAAGCAAAGAAAACGGATTTATGGAAATGCGCACATTCCCGGCATAAACCAGTGTATCACCGGTTGATTTGATCAGTTCAAGCCGTCCCAGGCTGATGTCACCGTTCAGCTTCAACGAGATATTACCGGCATGCAGCGGTAATCCTTTATCACTGATAATACTGTTTATTTTAACTGTAAGTGCACGGTGAACAGCCGGAATGTTCAATACCGCAACCAAAAAGAAAAAAAGCAGCACCAGACTGAGGAAAAAGTATTTCAGTATACCAATTACTTTTTTCAGCGCAGGGTGTAATTTCATGATTCTTTAAAATGATTCAATCCCGGCATTTTCCACCAGTATCAATCGGTAAAAGTATCTCTTATGTTTGTTAAAATGTTATATAATTTATCCCAAAATGTTACATAATTCACAGTCTTTCAATTATCCACGAAAATCAGGTTTTAAACATCAAAAAAAAGCAGGCTGCGGCTGGCCCTGACGATTTCATCAATGGCCGGAACCGGCAAATCGCGTTCACGTTAGGCCGCTTCCATTTTGCCTTTTAAATCTTCGGCTTCTTTGTGCTTGGCCATAGCCTTGTCAATCATAGGATTTACCTCGGCCCAATTGTAACTGGTTAGTGCATGTAAGGGAAATTTCATGCCATCAGCACGATGCTTGCTGTAAACTTTAGATGCAAGCGCAAGCTTCTCAACTAAATTGTCGGAAATCGCAATTCTACCTGAAGTGTTTGACATGAGTGATAGAGATTAGGTGAATAATATAAAAACTAAATTGTTGCATAAATTTAAAACATTTATTACTGATAATCAATACATAATCACAAAAAAATATTTTTTTTTATGTTTCTACAGTTAGTTATTTACTACTTAATATCACTCTTTGATGGTTCAAATTACTAATTTCAATCTTGAAACTGGCGATTCTAATTTTGCATTCGATGATTTCAAATTTGTATTTATCATTTTCAATTTTCAATTTGTAGTAATGATGAAGTGCAGTCCCAAGTTTTTGTTTAAATTCGTCTTTCCGAATAACAACCAACCGATTCTTAAAGCAAATGGCATTATTTCAGAATTCAGTCATCAGCAAGTACCTTAAAACATTGGACAAACAGGTTGTCGCTGAATCCTATGCACGATTCAAAACACATTTTCACAACCCTGTCATACAGGAAAATATACGCAACAGTAAAGAAGAACAATACCAAGGAGAGTTTCTGATCGATTTGTTTGTCAAGGTACTGGGATATACCAAAAATCCCACCCCCGGCTTCAATCTTACCACGGAATACAAGAATGTAAAGGACGGCAAAAAAGCAGATGGAGCGATACTCGTAGCGAGGGAGCATGCTCCCTCGTCTACAACAGTTATCGGCGTAATTGAGCTCAAAGGAACCGAAACCACCGATTTAAACAAGATCGAAAACCAGGCTTTCGCTTACAAAAATAACCAGCCCGATTGTGCGTATGTGATTACATCCAATTTCGAAAAGCTACGTTTCTACATCGACAATGCCATTGAACACCTCGAATTCAACCTGTTTACACTCAACGAAAAAGATTTTGAACTGCTCTACCTGTGCCTGGCGTATGAGAATATTGCCAAGGGTATTCCAAAGCGAATAAAGGAGGAATCTGTAAGCCAGGAAGGTGCTATTACCAAGAAACTTTACAATGATTATTCTCTGTTCAAAAGGGAACTACACCAAAACCTGGTAGCGCTTAATCCACAGTTCGATGCCCTTACGCTCTTCAAAAAATCGCAAAAATTACTGGACAGGTTTCTGTTTCTCTATTTTGCCGAGGACCGGATGCTGCTACCACCTAATTCAGTGAGGCTGATCCTGGACGACTGGCGTGATTTACAGGACCGGGATGTACACATTCCGCTCTACGACAGGTTTAGAAAGTATTTCGATTACCTCAATACCGGGTTCAAGGGAAAACGATACGATGTATTTGCGTACAACGGCGGTTTGTTTAAATCCGATGAATTGTTGGATAACCTGAAGATTGAGGATGAGTTGCTGTTTAGACATACCTTCAAACTTTCAGATTACGATTTTGCCAGCGAGATCGATGTCAATATTCTGGGTCATATCTTCGAAAACTCGCTGAATGAGCTGGACGAAATAAAGGCCCGGCTGGAAGGCACTGCCATCGACAAAACCAAGACCAAGAGGAAGAAAGACGGCGTGTTTTATACACCCAAATACATTACCAAGTACATTGTGGATAACACCATAGGCAAACTTTGTACGGAAAAGAAAGCTGAATTGCAGTTGATTGAGGAAGATTATACCACCGACCGCAAGCGCACGAATAAAATCAAAGGTCCGCTGTTGGATACGCTTACAGCATACCGCAACTGGCTTCTAAAACTCACCATTTGTGACCCGGCCTGCGGTTCGGGCGCTTTTCTCAATCAGGCGCTCGATTTTCTGATCTCCGAGCACCGCTACATCGATGAATTGCAGGCCAAACTCTTTGGCGATGCCCTGGTACTGAGTGATATCGAAAAAAGCATCCTTGAAAACAATTTGTTCGGCGTTGACCTGAATGAAGAGAGCGTCGAAATTGCCAAACTCTCTCTCTGGCTACGAACAGCCCAGCCCAACCGAAAACTGAACGACCTGAACAACAACATCAAATGCGGCAACTCATTGATTGATGAGCCTGCGGTGGCAGGCGACAAGGCTTTTAACTGGCAGAAAGAATTTCCTCAGGTTTTCATAAAAAAGGAAAAAAGGGCATGGCACATTACCTGTGCAACTCACAACTCGAGGTATTCGCAGCGAATGTTCGAAAACTATGTGAAGTTGGGTGAACCGGTATGGTTGTCGGCCAAAGAGGAAATAATAGTAACAGAAACAATTGCCGGTATTGTCGAAAAGGATCATCTGAATATGCCTGCCTACAACATCTGCGGCGACCACATGCACCTGGTGCTGGTATGCGAAGAAGAGGTACTACCAGCTATAGTCCAGAAGATAAAAAGCATCAGCGCCAGAGCGTGCAATATCGCGACGGGCAGAACACGAGAGCATGCTCCCGTGGCTGACGCTACCGTACAACCCGACGCGATGGGCAGAACACGGGAGCATGCACCCGTGGCGGACGCTACGGTATCCGACCTGCCGGAGGGAACGAGGGAGCATGCTCCCTTGTCAGAGTATCCTCTTCCGGAAGATGATATAGACTTCGTATCGGAAAGGGGAACTACGCAGGCGCACCTCTGGACACAAAAATACGGGCACAAAGAAATTACAACTGAAGAACAACTACATAATACGATCAGCTATATACAAAATAACAGGGTGAAGCACGGTCTGCCCGAACTCGGGAACGAGGTAGCCTGTAACAAGGGAGCATGCTCCCTTGTCACAGCAACCGGCTTCTGCTGCTCCGTAGAACAAGCCTTCCGTCCCGAGTATAAGGGTGGGTTTGATGTGGTAATCGGAAATCCGCCGTATGGTATATTAGTTGAAAGGGAAATGCAAAAATATTATACTGACCAATTCCCTTTAACACGTTATAAAATAAATCTATATGTTCTTTTTATTGAGAGAATGATGCAGATATTTGATAAGGGAATTATCCACTTCATCATACCAAAATCATTGTTGTTTAATTCATATTTTGAGGCAATAAGAATGCATCTAATTCAAAAGACAGAATTAAATGAAATTTATACAATTACGGAGAAGGTTTTTGAGGATGCTGAAGTTGGAAGTAGTTTATTACTCCAATTTACAATTAAGCAAAATATCAATCAAAAAAATATTGTCAGATTAGCTTCAGCTGATAAAATTCAAGATTTTGTTTCAAAAACTGGAATTATTGAAAATAAAGTACCTCAAAATTCCTTTTTGAGTATTCCTAATTGCGAAATCTCTATTATTTCAACAGATTCTCAATCTATAATAGATAAACTGAATAAGCTACAACCCATAAAAAATTACTATGCATTAAAAAATGGGCTTAATCCTGGCAATATTAAACAAATACTAATTTCTAACTTAAAAGAAACCGAAAATCACAAGCCAATAATTTGGGGTCGAGATATATCTAAATATAGTATTAATTGGTCGGGGCAGTACGTTAATTATGATGTGTTAATTGGTAATACAATTAGCCTCAATGATATTCAGTCAAAAGTTGGAATGAATAAACAAAATAGGATAGATTTTGCTTTGAGGTCGCCTGATTTATTTGAAAAAAGGAAGATTGTTGTTAGGAAAACTGGTGATTCTTTAATTGGATGTTTAGATGAAAATAACTATTACTTCGACACTCTAGTTCATGGCATTTATAAACAGGAGAATGATTATAGTCTTGAATTTTTATTATCAATATTAAATTCGAAACCCGCAACGAAATTCTATCTACTGTTACATGATATAAAAGATAAAGTTTTCGCTAAGATAAGTTTAGACAACCTTTCTTTATTTCCAATTCCTAATTGCAATTCGATAGAAAAAGATTTTTTAAGTGGAAAAGCAAAATTTCAATTAACTACATCAAATAAATTAAAGGAAGTCACCCAAAAATTCCATAGAACCCTGCAAAGAAAGTTTACCCCCCTGACAAGGCAGCATGCTGCCTTGCCTTTAGAACCTGTTGACTTGCCTGCTGCCATTCCACTTATGCCTAATTGGTACCAGCTCTCCTATGCTGCATTTATCCAGGAACTGGCCAAAAAGAAAATAAAACTCTCCCTTTCAGAAGAAGCAGAATGGGAAACCTATTTTTTGCAGGAATCAGCGGTAGCAAACCAACTGAAAGAGCAGATTGATGCTACCGATGCCGCCATTGACCAAATGGTTTATCTGTTGTACGGATTGACAGAAGAGGAGATAAAAATTGTGGAAGGGAATTAGAAAACAAGGGAGCATGCTCCCTTGTCAGGTGCTCCCCTGCTTCTATTCGAACCTGTCTGCCTGACCTGTTGTCGACAATACTGCCCTCCACACAAATCCGTCAGGATTCATTGACTTATGCTGGTTGGTAAGCAGCTCTACCGGCACATGAACGAACTGGTTGTGAAGGTAACCTATCACCACCCCTGTTTTGCCTGCCATCGCAGCATGGACGGCATTGCGTGCAAACAGATCGCAAAGAATCGAGTCCTCTGCATTTGCCGGACTGCTTCTTATCAGGTAACCCGGATCGATGTAACGCATAACAAAAGGAATCTTTTCCGCCTTAAAATAGGTCTCGATTTTTTCGCGCAGAAACGGGCCAATATCTCTGACTTTTATGTTACCCGAGGCATCGTAATCAATTCTGTCCTGCTCAAGCAAATCCTGTCCGGCGCCTTCCGCCACCACGATAACCGCATGTGACCTATCGAGGATTCTCACTTTAAGCGCTTCCAGAAAACCGTTTGGCCCTTCCAGCTTAAACGGGACTTCCGGAACCAGTGTGAAGTTAACTTCCTGACTGGCAATTGTTGCGCCTGCAGCGATAAATCCGGCGTTGCGGCCCATCAGTTTCACCAGCGAGATGCCGTTTCCCACGCAATGTGCCTCCACATGGGCACGATCAAGGACTTTGGCCGCCTCCTCCACTGCCGTGAGGTATCCAAACGTACGTGAAACATAAGCGACATCATTGTCAATTGTCTTTGGGACGCCTACGACCGACAGCGGATAACCCCTCTTCTGCGCTTCCTGAACCAAAGCGTTACCACCGCGTTGTGTACCGTCTCCGCCGACTGTGAAAAGGATATTAATTCCAAGACGTATAAGATTGTCTACTGCCAATGCCGTGTCTACCGGACCTCGTGAGGTGTTCAGGATGGTTCCTCCTTCTTTGTGAATATCATCCACAAGCAGTGTCGTCAGCATAATAGGTTCCCTGCCGCGTGACGGATCAAGTCCCTTGTAACCCTCCTGAAAACCAAATACCTCCTTCACTCCGTAGGAATGGTGCAATTCAAGAAAAAGTGACCGGATTACATCGTTCAGTCCGGGACACAATCCGCCGCAGGTAACAATCCCTGCACGCGTCTGTTTGGGATCAAAAAAAAGCTTCTTTCGCGGACCGGTTAACTCGAAAAGCAATCCTTCATCAAAATGTTCCAGGTTGTGCCTGATGATATGTTCAGGAACCCGTAGGTTCTCACTGACAAAATGCCTTTGTGGAGAGTTGAAACGAGGCTCCCCCAATAATTTGATTTCCACGTTTGTAATAGATTTTTCTTGCATTATACATTGTCTTCAGTTCACAGTCTTCAGTCCCCTAGTCCCCATGTCCCCGTCTCTCCGTTTCCTTTTTCTCTTCCAGTCGTCCCGTCTCCCAGTCCCCTAGTCCTCCGTTTCTCCGTTTCCCCGTTTCTCCGTTTCCCCGTTTCCTTTTTCTCTTCCAGTCGTCCCGTCTCCCAGTCCCCTAGTCCTCCGTTTCCCCGTTTCCCCGTTTCTCCGTTTCCTTTTTCTCTTCCAGACGTCCCGTCTCCCTGCTAGCGTACCGGCCTGATCAGAAAAGGATTTACCCCTAATTTTTCAATTACGAATTTGATGGCAAGCTGACCCTTTACGCTGTTTCCGGCTTCATCCAGGGGCGGGGAAACCACTGCAATCCCGAATTTCCCCGGAACTATGGCAATAAGGGCGCCCCCCACTCCGCTTTTGGCAGGAATCCCGGCGTTGTAGTACCAGATGCCGGAGTCATCATACAGACCGGCTGTAGCAAGCACCGGCAGCGTATACATGACCGTCTCCGGTGAAACAACTTTCACTTTGGTCACCGGGTTAACACCACCGTTGGCAAGCGTTGCTGCCATGGTGGCAAGGTCTTTGGCTGTGACGTTGATGGCACATTGTTTGGTGTAGATATCAGTAGCCTGAACCGGGTCAAAATAGATCCTTCCATAGGCCAGCAGAAGATGTGCGATGGCCTGGTTACGGAGGTTATCGCCTGCCTCACTGATATAAACCGGCATATTCAGTGACAGGTTCCTGCCGGCAAATTCGCTCTGTTTGTTTAGAATACGCTTCCATTTGGCAGCAGAATCAACCCCTTGCACCATACTTGTTGCCGCGATTGCGCCCGGATTGACCAGTGGATTGATCTCTTTAGCCCTGTGTTCTTCGATGGCAACGATGGAATTAAATTTCAGGCCGGTGGCATCCACCCCTATTTTGTCCTGCAAGGCCTGATGTCCGGATTCTTCAATAACCTGAGCCATTACAAAGGCTTTGGATACACTTTGGATAGAGACCATGGAGGTATTGTCGCCTTTCAAAAAAACCTGTCCGTCTGTGGTTACCAGCGCAATGCCAAAGATGTTGGGATCTACCATTGCAAGTTCTTTGATATAGTCGGCATTCTTCCCTTCTTTGATACCAATATACCTGGAATATGCTTCATCCAAAGCATTCCGGATATCAATATTGCTTAAACCTGAAACAGCTGTTTCCGGTGAAACAACTTGCCCGGATCCGGATTCCTGCCCGAATGACGGGGACGAAACCATCATGGTAATGATTAAAGCATAGCATGCCGCACAAATTCCCTTACAATACATAATCTTTAGCGTTTTAGGTGTTCATTGCACCGCAAACGCTGATAACCTGACCGGATACGTAAGATGAAAGATCTGAAGCAAGGAAGAGCGCCACTTTGGCTACCTCTTCAGGCAGTCCGCCGCGTTTCATCGGAATGGAAGCTTCCCACTGTTTACGGGCATCTTCCGGGATCTTTGCAGTCATTTCCGTAATGATAAAACCCGGTGCAATCGCGTTAGCGCGAATACCCCTGGATCCCAGCTCTTTGGCAATCGATTTGGTGAATCCGATAATGCCTGCTTTGGAGGCAGAATAGTTGGACTGTCCGGCGTTGCCGCTTACACCAACTACCGAGCTCATGTTGATGATAGAACCGCCTTTTTGTTTCAGCATGGTCATCTGGGCGGCTTTGGTAAAGTTAAACACCGATTTGAGATTTACGTTGATAACAGCGTCCCATTGCTCCTGGGTCATTCTCATCAGCAAAGTATCTTTGGTGATACCAGCATTGTTCACCAAAATATCGATTCCCCCAAAATCTTTGACAATCTGGTCAACAACCTGCATGGTATCATCATATTTGGATGCATCAGATGCATATGCCTTTGCTTTAACGCCCATTGCCAGCAGCTCTTTTTCGGTCTCTTTGGCAATATCATCGTAAAAAAGATCGGTAAAAGCAACATTACATCCTTCCTGGGCAAAAAGTACTGCAATTGATTTTCCGATACCACGGCTCCCGCCTGTGACGATGGCGGTTTTCCCTTCCAATAAACTCATATTGTTTGATTTAAGATAATGTTATTAGTTCCCTAGATGGGTATTCAAACGTTTGAAATAATCTTCAGCCATTTTAGAATATCTGGTACGAATGGACTTATTAGCCCATTCTGCAGCTTCTTTGTATGCTCCGTTCATCTCGGAGGCCAAAGCAAGGTTGTATTCAATTTTACTGCGGAACCCGGCCGAGTTTGAAGTCGAATATTTCATCCAAATTTCCCGCGCACCTTTCCAGTCGTTCTTCTTCAGCAGAGTTACAGCCTTGTCAGCATCCTTATTGTTGGTAATATAATAGAACCTGTCCTCCGTTTTCCAAGAAGGAGAAATGTAGGAGGCAAGATTTTCGCCGTTTTCTATTGCTCCGCTGATCAATGCCTCCTTGATGGTAGGTAGCAACTCGTAGGTTTCCTGCAGACTCGGACCGTTACGTTCCCAGAATATGGTGTCTTTTACCTCGAATTTTGCCACCATCAACTTTTCAAGGGGCTGGTATAACTTCCAGTTGGAATGATAGGCAACCTGAACATCGGCGATATATTCCTTGTAACTCACCCCGTTTGTGTAGATGTTTCCTGTTTCCACCTGGAAAGAGGTATTTACTTGTTCATAAAAATTTTCCAATGTAAGCAGGGCATCCACTTTAAATTCCTCACAGATTTGTTTAACCTGAGCAAGTGTCAGGGATGGCAATTGGTTATTGTAAGAAGAGCTGTTATTCGGCAAATTGCGTCTTAACGGGATAACAACGTCAAATCTTCCGGATTCGTACATCACATTTGCTATGGCCTTGAGGGTGGTATCTGCGGCAACGCTGTCGAGAAAAATATGATCAAGCGACAGTTTTTTTTCGATAAAAAGCGTTTCCAATGAATCCTGATTCAAATCGGAGAAAGCCGGCGTCATGCTCCTGTTCATCAGGACAACACTCTGAATATCATTCGGAACTGCCCTTTTTGCAGGAACAGAAACCTGTATGGATATTCTGCCCATCGAAGCACAAGAACTAAGCAATACAAACAATCCAAACGTGACCAAAACAGAGCGATAAAAATATAATCTCATACCAAATCTGCAAAGTTTATAATACAGGTATCTTTTTTACAAATAAACTAAATATTCAGTGATCCTGTTCTACAAAAAATATTAAAAAACATGAAGAGATCATTATATTTGCCGGTCCAATTGCACTTTAAGTTAAATATTAAGTATGAAAATCCTAGTAAAAAGCCTGTTTATTGCCTCTGTTACTCTTTCGGCATGTACTGTTCAGTACCAGCCAAAAATTACTTCCCAGGAAATATCTTCATCCATTAAAACACTTGCCTCTGATGAATTCCAGGGACGGAAACCGGGACTAAAGGGTGATTCCCTGGCAGCTCAGTTTATTGCTGAAAAATTCAGGAAGGCAGGAATAAAGATGTTGTACAACAAAGGATTTCAACCAGTTAAGCTGATCACAGGATTTAAATTCGGCAATGAAAACCACCTCTCCTCTGCACAGCAAACATTTGAATTAGGTGCCGATTATGAGCCGCTCTTCTTTTCCGCCAACAAATCTTTTTCCGGCAGACTGGCAGTAGCCGGCTATGGAATGACCATTTCGACAGACAGCCTGAAATGGGATGATTACAGTAATCTGCAGGCTGACAACAATTGGGTGCTTATTTTCGACGGACTGCCGGCCCATCTGCAGCAAAGCAATGAGGCAAAAAAGTACGGAGATATTCGTTCCAAAGTGCTGAATGCGATCGATCACCATGCTGGAGGCATTTTAATCGTAACGGCAGATTTCAATACCAAAGGAGTAACCAAAACCGCCATGTTCGACAAGAACAGCGCTGCCTACTCTGTTCCTGTTATGAAAATTTCCCAAAAAACAGCTGATCTGGTGTTAAACAAGGAATTGACATACAACGGCATCGAAAATAAAATCAAAGATGTTCAGAAACCATTTTTCAAGCTGACAGAACAAACGGTCAACGGAGAGGCATCCGTATTGCCAAGAATTACCATGACCCGGAACGTGGTCGGCATGGTCCCGGGAAGAGATCCGAAGCTTGCTGAAGAGTATATTGTGGTTGGAGCGCACTATGATCACCTGGGATACGGTGGTCAGGGATCAGGATCCAGGATGCCCGATTCGATGGCAGTCCATCACGGGGCTGATGACAATGCTTCAGGCGTAGCAGCTGTCATCGAACTGGCTCAAAAATTTTCCAAAGAGAACAACAACAAACGGCCCATCATTTTTGTGGCCTTCACAGCTGAGGAGTTCGGGCTGATCGGCTCCAGGGCATTTGTAACCGAGCCGCCTTTCAGCCTGAAAAATGCGGATGCTATGTTCAACTTCGACATGGTTGGCAGACTGGACTCCGCAAAGGAACTAACCATCGGCGGCGTTGGTACTTCACTGGAATCCAAGGCGATGATAGATAGTCTGGTTCATGGTTTCAATTTGAAAATATCCAAAGAAGGTTACGGTCCTTCGGATCACGCCTCCTTTTATGGTGAGAACATCCCGGTTCTTTATTTCACCTCAGGTGTGCACGACCAATACCATACACCAAACGACACCTGGGACAGGATCAACTTCGAAGGTGAACGCTTGATCGTAGAGAATGCCTATATGCTGATCAGTGAAACAGCCAATCGCAGCCAAAAACTGACTTACCAGGAAAGCGGTCCCAAAGTCGGTGCTTCCGGCAGGACAGATTTGAAAGTTACCCTGGGTATTATTCCGGATTTTGCTGGTTCTGAGAAAGAGGGAATGCGGATTGACGGGGTAACCCCGGGCAAACCGGCTTCCAGGGCAGGCCTGCTGAAAGGAGATATCATTATTGCCATCGACGGCAAAAAAGTCGGTAGTATCTATGATTACATGGCCAGGATGAAGGCTTACTCCCCGGGTGACATTATTACTGTGGATGTAATGCGCGGTGCAGAGAAAAAGGTATTTCTGGTAACGCTTTAAAACGCTAGTTTCGGCAGTAATTCCGTCAAAAATCTCCAGAATTTGTCAACCGAAGCAATTTCAATCTTTTCATCAGGAGAGTGAACGCCACGCAGGGTTGGTCCAAAGGAGATCATATCCATATCAGGGAATTTCTCCAGGAAGAGCCCGCACTCCAGTCCGGCATGGATAGAACGCACGACAGGTTTCACACCAAACATCGATTCATACAGGTTCCGGGAAACCTCAAGGACATACGAATCAGGATTGGGCGTCCAGCCGCAATAGCCTTCGCCCCTGGTAACTTTGGCGCCCATCAGGTTGAAAATAGTCTCAACCATCTGATAGATATCCTGTTTGCCGCTTTCCTGGTCGCTGCGCTGGCTGGTTACAATTTCAACTTCTGATCCGGACTTAAATTTGATGCTGGCAAGGTTGGTGGAACTCTCAACCATCCCCGGCATCCGGAAACTCATCGAATGAACGCCGTGAGGCAGGGCATAAAGTCCGTTTATAAGCTTTGACTGGCTCACAACATCCATGACCGATTCAGGCTTTTCAGTGCTTTCAAGTGCGATTTTAAATTTAGGTTCCTTCCTGAACAGTTCATTTTCCATCTCCGCCCTGAAATGATTCAGCTCAATCGCTAAATGTTCCTTTTTGTCGGCAGGAACCACCAAAACAACCGAGGCCTCGCGGGGAATGGCATTGCGAAGATTACCACCGTTAAAAGAGGCAATACGGCATTCGCATGTTTCAATCAATTGATATACAAACCTGTTGAGTATCTTGATCGAATTCCCCCTACCCTTTTCGATATCATCTCCTGAATGGCCTCCGGAAAGTCCTGAAACAGCTACTTTAAATGCAAAATAGTTATCAGGTACCGGATTCGGGGTATAAAGAAAGGATGCTTTGGAATCGATTCCGCCTGCGCAGCCGATAAACAACTCCCCTTCATCTTCCGAATCGAGGTTAAGCAGGATCTTTCCCTCAAGGAAACCGGGCTGCAGCGCCTGCGCCCCTGTCAGGCCTGTCTCTTCATCCACCGTAAACAATGCTTCCACAGGAGGATGAACCAGTTCATCGTCGGCTAAAACCGCCAAAGAAGCTGCCATTCCGATACCGCAATCTGCACCCAATGTAGTATTGACTGCCCTTACCCATCCATTGTCAATGACCGGTACAATCGGATCTTTGAAAAAATCATGTTCAACACCTTCATTCTTCTCGCACACCATGTCCATATGAGACTGCAGCACAACCACCTTGCCATGTTCCAACCCTTTTGTACCGGGCTTTTTGATGACGATGTTACCTGCTAAATCCTTTTTAGCTTCCAACTTATGGATTGCAGCAAAGCGGAGCAGAAAATCAATCATTTTCTCTTCATGCTTCGACGGGCGGGGTACCTGACAAACTTCACTGAAAAAATGCCATATTGATTTAGGTTCAATATTCTGTAAGCTATTCATATAAAACTATTTAGAATAATTTAATTAAAGCATATAATTATACAATTTTGGAATTTCGATTTTCGATTTTCGAATACACTCTGATCAGTATCTGAGCTTCAATCTTTAATCCAAAATTTATATCTATCTGGATATTGGCAAGTTGATTCTCTTTTGCCAGTTGAGTCATTCGAAAATCCAAAATCGAAAATCGAAAATTTGCACCGGTGGCAAAGATAATCCTTCTTTTTAATTCTTGTATCCGAACATTTTTTTGTAGGTTTGTAAAGAATTGGTGCCACACGGCTTAATTGGGAATCCGGTGAAAATCCGGTACAGTTCCCGCTGCTGTAAACCCGATCCCCGAAAGGGATAGTATGTTTTTGGTCATTAATCCACTGTTTGTACTCCAACGAACGGGAAGGAGACCAAAAATCGGGACAAGTCAGAAGACCAGCCATTCACAAATTAAGCTTTCGGGATAAAAGCCTGCGGATGAATGCCATCTGCCCGTCTGTTAATTTCCGGTTAGCTTTAGACAATTAGTAAATTAACAGAACGTTGTGAATCAAAAACTATCGATTTTCGATTTTCGATTTTGGATTACGCACAGATTGGAACGCTCAATTTCTTATCTCTCTGCGCTCAGCGCCCGGTGTTTCTCATTTTTGGTCTCTGAGTACGGAGAAGGGTTCGGTGGAGTGACGGGTAGGATTCTTAAAGTGCTTTTTGTGACATCGATCTTCACAGTAACCGGATGTTCCGGAGGTTTAATCAGCGACAGCAATATCCCTGCAACTAACAACCAATCAACCTATATTGCCAAAGTATTTGAATACCAGTATGGTCCCGGCCAGCACGCAACAATTATCCCGGCCAACGAAAAGGGAAATGATTTTATTGGTGAACCATGGACAAAAGGCAAGTCGTTTACTTCGCTGGGCGGTTGGGGCGGCTATATCATTGCCGGATTTGACCATGCTGTAGCCAACACAAATGGTCCTGATTTTGCCGTATACACACAGCCTTCGGTTGCTTCAGAGCCGGGAGTGATCTGTGTGATGGAAGATACCAACAACGACGGGTTGCCCAACGACGGAGCATGGATGGAAATCAAAGGAAGTGAATACAGCCATGCGGAAACCATTCACAACTATCAGGTTACCTACTTCAAACCGGGACCTTCCGGCCAGATTACCTGGAAAGACAACCTGGGAAAATCGGGTTCGCTGGTACCCGGATTCGGAAATGAAAGTTGGTGGTGGACGGGATATGGCGACAAAACCACTGTTACTTTCAGCGGAGAGCGGTTGCCGGATGCCTATCTGAATACCTCCAAAGATCCTGCCATTGAACTTTGGATGCCCCGAACAGGTCTTTTTCAATTTGGTTATGCTGAATGTTACAGCAATTCGGATTACAATGACAAACTCAAGGCAAATTTCATCGATATCTCTTCGGCTGTCGATGCTTCAGGATTGCCGGCCAACCTTACGAAAATCAATTTCATCAAAGTGCAAAGCGGAGTTTTCCAGGTCGCCGGATGGCTGAATGAAGTATCGACAGAGATAAGTGGTGCGGCAGACATCCATCTGCTGGATAAAAAAAGTTATGAATGAGACCTTTGTACCTTGCGGCACTCCTGGTCTGGATGACTATTGTTTCAGAAAATCCTGTTAAGGCGCAATCGCTGAAAGATACAGTAAGATTGGAGTCGGTTCAGATCGTAGGGAAAAGGATATTCAGAAATTTCGACGAAACAAGGTCGCAAGTTGATTCAATTACACTCGCGAAGTCAAGCACGGTAAGGCTTTCGGAGCTACTTTCACAAAATACGCCCATTTTTATCAAGGAGTACGGTAGGGGTGCGATGGCTACGGCCTCCTTCCGCGGAACAGCGCCATCGCACACCAAAGTAAGCTGGAACGGCCTTGAAATCAACTCTCCCATGCTCGGGATGGTTGACTTTTCGCTCATACCGGTCTACTTTACCGATGACGTGAAACTGATGCACGGATCCTCTTCCCTGTCAGAATCATCAGGGGCATTGGGCGGAACGATCCTGCTCGAAAACAGGGCAGACTGGAACAATCTGTTTTCGGGAAAAGTGCTCAGCGGTACCGGCAGTTACCGAACCTTTGATGAATACCTGCAGGTGAATGCCGGAAACAGGAAGTTCCAGTCGAAAAGCGCATTTTTTTACAACTCCTCAGCCAATGATTTTCCTTATGTCAACAAGCTGAATGCAACATTGGATCCGGGCACAGGTGAATATGTCTACCAGGAAGAACGGAACAAAAATGCCGGTTACCTGAACTATGGATTTTTACAGGAGTTCTATCTGCAACCCGCTTCCAACCAAACTTTCACCCTGAAAACCTGGCTGCAGCACAACGAACGCAGTATTCCAACCTTGCTGACCAACGAGAGTGATCCCTCTTCCAATATCAACCGGCAATCTGAGAACGCACTCCGTACCATCGCGGAATGGAGACGATTCGGCGCTCAAAGCAGATTATCTGTATTGTCTGGGCTCAACCTGCAAAACTCCTCCTACAAGCTTGAAAACAGCGTTAGCGGAGCTCAGAACCAGGTTGTGACAGATGCAGAAGCAAAAATCCTCTCTTTTATCAACAAACTCATGTATAGGTACCAGTTCAACCGGTTTCTTACCTGCATCACCGGAATTGAGGCCGACTTTTACAGGGTAGTCTCCGAAAATCACCTTCCCTTATACCAAACAATAGGTTACAACAAAGGCAGGGTTGAAAACTCTTTGTTTGCTGAACTTGAAGCCAAACTGAATCAGAACCTGAGCACGGTGCTGCTCCTGCGCGAAGAAGTGATTGATTTCCGGCACCAGGCTTTGTTGCCGCTGCTGAGGATGAGCTATCAGCCTGATCCCGGTAAATCACTGAAATTTACCGCTTCTCTGGCCGGAAACAGCCATCCGCCGACCCTTAACGATCTTTTTTATCAACCGGGAGGAAATCCTGATCTCAAATCCGAAAACAGCACGCAGCTTGAATTTGGGGCCCTGGACGAATTCAGGGTGAAAAAAAGTCAGTTGTATGCCGGAATTTTGCTCTTTTATTCCAGGGTGAAAGACTGGATCATCTGGCTGCCAACGTTTCAGGGTTACTGGGAACCCGCTAACATAGATCAGGTGGAAAGCAGCGGAGTTGAAGCGAATATAGGCTGGAGCGGTAATTTCAGGTGGCTTCGCTGCGATCTGAAGGGAAATTATGCTTTTACCCGCACGGTGAATCTTTCGGAAGGCAGTCCGGCATACGGAAAACAGCTGCCCTATATTCCCGAAAGTTCGGCCAATCTGAACCTGCACCTTTCGTGGTCGAAGTTCTCTTTCGGTTGGATGTGGAATTACTACAGCAAAAGGTTCACCACAACTGCCAACAATGAAGAGACCATGTCGGATTATCTCTACCCCTATTTCATGAACAACCTGCAGTTGGGGATGGCATTCCCGGCAGGGACCAATAAAGTAACAGCTGAATGTAAAGTGCTGAATGTTTTTAGCGAATCGTACCGGACCGTTTTGCAGCGACCGATGCCCGGAAGAAACTATCAACTTGTATTGCGTTATGATTTTTAAAAAAAGAACCTGCCTTTTCAGGATTTTTTACCTCTTCCTGCTGCCCGCCTTACTTTCGGGCTGCATGAAAGATGACCAGTGGGTGAAAGATCATCTCCTTCAGGGGATCATTCAGCTTCCTGCAAACGGGGTTTTTGTGATCAATGAGGGAAATTTCATGTACGGAAATGCCTCAATGACTTTTTATGATATACAGAAAAAAGAGGTTCTAAGCGACCTTTTCTTCAAAATTAACGGATTGCCGCTCGGAGATGTGGCTGAATCGATGACCATCCGGAAATCAAGCGGATATATTGTTGTCAACAATTCAGGGAAAATTTACATTGTAGATACAGTCACAGGGAAGTATACCGGGAAAATAACCGGGTTGATTTCGCCCAGGTATATACATTTTGTGAACGATCAAAAGGCCTATGTGACAGACCTATACGCAGGGAAAATTACAATTGTGAATCCGGAAAGCAATCAGGTTACCGGTTCAATCCCATGCCCTTTACACCCGTCAACTGAAGAGATGGTTCAAGTGGGAAACCGGGTATTTGTTACCTGCTGGTCGGGGGACAAAACAGTTCTGGTCATTGATACCGACAAGGATCAGATCATCAATGAAATTACTACCGGTGAACAGCCCTGCGGCATTGTTTCAGACAGGTTGAATAAAATTTGGGTATTGTGTCAGTCACAACCGGGAAACACGGCTAAAAGCACCGCAATTCTGCAGCGTATTGATCCCCTTGCGGCGAAAGTCGAGCAAAGCTTCAATTTTCCTGCAGAAGCAAAGCCGGTGAAACTGAATGTGGACGGTAAAGGTGAAAACCTCTATTACCTGTTGGGAAGTGAAGTGCGTAAAATGGCGGTTTCTGCAGATCAGCTACCCGATAAACCTTTCCTGCTGCTAACGGGCAAACTGCTCTATGGCCTGGGTATTGACCCGGTTAACGGGGATATCTATGTCAGTGATGCGTTGGATTACCAACAACCCGGAATAATCTACCGATTCTTGGAATCAGGTACCCCGACAGACAACTTCAAAGCCGGGATTATTCCGGGAAGGTTCTGCTTCAAATGAAATTGATGTGTTGATTGAGCTGATGTGTTGATTAGCTGATGAGTCGATGTGGTGATGTGTCGATGTGTTAATTTAGTGGTGATTTGGCTAATCAACCAATCTGCTAATCTGCTAATCAGCACATCGGCTAATCATCACATCACCACATCGGCTAAAATTTCATTGCAAACGCCACTCCTCCACCCTTTTGATAAATCGCAGGAATTACTAAAGCATTTCCAAATGGTTTGTTTCCCCAGCGGTAACGGTGTGTGAGGTAAACTATTTTGACTGATGTGATTCCGATACCGGCGCCAATAAGTACATCAGAGGCCCAGTGCCGGTTGTTGGCAACACGCAGAAAACCGGTTGCCGTGGCACACAGGTAGCCCCCGACACTGATCCAGGGTGAGGTGTCGCGGTACTCCATATCAAGGAGTGTTGCCGAGACAAATGCTTGTGCCGTGTGACCGGATGGCATCGAGTGATCCGTACTGCCGTCGGGACGCGTGTCATGAATGAAATATTTCATGGACGAAACAATGGCATTCATCAGCAATTCAGATTTTCCGGTAAGGATGACCTGGTTCGTCAGATCATTCCTGCTTTTCATTCCCAACAGTTTAAAACCGTACAGGGCTGCCAATGGAACGAATTGAAGGTAATTGTCGGCAGTTGTCCTAAACCCGCCCATTTTATCCTGAACATGCTGCTGAATTCTTTCTTTGCCGAAAACCGTATTGGATGGAAGTGATTCGACAATAATGCCTGCAGTTATCAGGGAAGCCGGAAAAACAGCTGATTTCAGTAGAGAATGTGTCCCTGCAGCGGAGGAATAATTCACCTTCGCTGAATCGGGCAAATTGTATGTTAAAATTTCAGGGCTGTTGAATGCCTGAACCTGGGCAGATAAACTTCCGCATAAGATCAGCAACAGGCAAAAAGAAAAGAATCGTCTCATTTTTTGTTATTATTTTGTGCAAGTAAGTTAAAAGCAGCGAATATTGTATCCCGCGCTGATTATGGAATGGTTTTTGCTTAGTTTGCAGGGCAAATGGGATGTTATACCCGGCAGGAATCGATCTTATAAATTACAAATTATATCTCCAATGAAGAATTTAAGCTGCATCATCCTGTTTTGTACTCTGATATTCCTAAGTATTGCGCTTTATGGCCAGGACCAGAGAAATGAAACAGAAAATAAACTGAGAAGAAAGGAAAAAAGGAAGATAGAAAACATACAAAATGAACTAATTGACAGTCTGAACTTCTCAAGGGTCAAATCTGCCATCGAAAACAAAAGTTGGGTTTTACCGGTGAGCATATTATACGGTCAAAACGGCCAGGCTATCCAATTGGATAACCCGGAAAACAATATTTCAATGAACAACAAATCAGCTGCTGTTCACCTATCCTTCAAATATGAGACCTTTGAGAAGAAGGGGATCGCAAGGATTAATGCCGGAGGCAGGGTCACAGATTATTCAATGAAAACTGATAAAAATGGTGCCATTCTGATCAGATTCATGGTTTTCAACAAGGGTAATGGCGCTGAAGTAACCATCAGGCTTGATGGTTACGGAAACAGGGCTTTTGCCGAAGTAGAATCACCAACAACCGGCAGTAAGATAAGATATATGGGCCGGCTGGTGCCGCTCGGGGATGTAAAAAAGAAGGTTAAATAGAAGGCAATTCTTTGGCAGACTATTTTAAGTCTGATGACTTAAAGGTATTTTTGCATTAAGATTTAACATTTCAAACATTATAAACTTCAATTATGGCAACAGTAAATCTCTCCGACCACGTCAACCATGATGTTCCTGATGCAAAAGGGATGAAATTCGGCATCGTCTATGCAGAATGGAATCCTGATGTAACTATTTCACTGAAAAACGGAGCAGTTGATACCCTCCTTAAATTCGGCGCTTTGCGCGAAGACATCCATGTTGAAGAGGTACCGGGAACCTTCGAACTGACGTTAGGCGGGCAGCTGATGGCTGAAAACACTGAGGTAGATGCCGTTATCCTGCTCGGCTGCGTGATACAAGGTGAAACCCGTCATTTCGACTTTATCTGCCAAGGGGTAACTTACGGTACTACCAAACTTAACCTGGAATACGGTATTCCCTTCATATTTGGCGTTTTAACGACAGATAACCAGCAGCAAGCCCTTGACAGGGCCGGAGGAAAATTGGGCAATAAAGGGGACGAGGCGGCCTATACGGCCATTAAAATGGTGGCTTTGAGCAAACGTCTTTCCATAAACGAAGGGTAAAGGAGAAAGGATAAAGGAGAAAGGAGAAAGGAGAAAGTAAAAAACGCCGCAATCGAAATTGCGGCGTTTTTTAGGATGGTAATTGATTGAAAAATTATCTTTTCTTCTTGTCTTGTAATGCCTTTTGCTTGGTCATCTCGTCCAGGCGGGTCTGGAATTTTGATTTGGTGACCGGTATTTTCTGCTTGGCTTTCATTTGTGCATGGATCTTATCTTCATCGATCAGTTTTTTGAAAATGTACATCTGCACAAAAGTCAGTACCAGTGATAAGAAGTAATACAGACTCAAACCTGCTGCGTAGCTGTTGAAAATGAACAGGAACATCAAAGGCATCAGGTACATCATGGTTTTCATGCCCGGCATCTGCTGCGTGCCTGCACCGGTCATTTCGTTGTTGTATTTCACGTACAGAATGTTGGTGACAGTCATCAGCAAACAGAACAAACTAACGTGATTTCCAAAGCCAAAAGGTATCGTGAACGGCAATGTCATGATGGAATCGTAAGTTGACAAATCACTTGCCCAAAGGAAGCTTTGCTGGCGAAGTTCGATTGAGATCGGGAAGAAATAGAACATGGCAATCAGGATCGGCATCTGGAGCAGCATCGGCAGACAGCCGCCCATGGGATTTACCCCTGCTTTCTTGTAAAAAGCCATTACAGCCTGTTGTGACTCCAGTTTTTTATCTTCACCGAATTTCTTCTGAATCTCCTCAATCTCGGGTTTTAAAATCCGCATTTTGGCGGTTGAAATATAGGATTTGTAAGTAAAGATCAATGTCAGCAGCTTAATATAAATAGTTAGCAGCAGAATGATCAATCCATAATTACTGATGTAACGGCTTAAAAAATCAAAGGCAGGTATAACAATAAATTTATTGACCCATCCGATTACTGTCCAGCCAAGTGCAAGCTGCTCTTCCATACCCAAATCATACTGTTTCAGTGTGTTGTATTGATTTGGACCGAAAAAGAACTTAGCAGGAAAATTTTCGCTTCCTTTTATATCCAGGGGAATTGTCAAATCTGCCGTCATCGCGGCAACATGTGTTGAATCTAATTCATTGTGTTTTGTCGAAATTTGTCCGTTCTGGAATGCCTGGTCGGCAATCAACACAGAGGAGAAAAACTGCTGTTTGAACCCTACCCATTTCACCTTGGTTGACAGGGATTTGGACTCTGACTTGGCAGGAGCAAGTTTTTCTACCTCGTCTTTGTCAAACTTATAGTAAATGGTTGATTGGTTGTTTTCTCCGAACTTCGACATTTTCTCCTGGCGCGGCATATTGATGCTCCAGAGAAAGTTAACATACTCGGAATTGGCACCTGCAACCTTCTTCAAACCCGATGTTTTGATGTTAAAATCCAGCAGGTATGAGTTATTTTTAAGGGTATAGACATATTCAATGAAAACGTCGTTCCCTGCATCCAGGCGCATCGAAACGGTTTTAGAATCACTTGTATTCTCCTTGTTGTATTTTTCGCGTCCCTCATACCCTTTGGGCACATTGCTGCCAGCCACGGTCACCAGACTATCTGTAACAGAGGGTTGAAAGAAAAAATGGTCTGTCTGGATGCTTTTATTCTGAGAAAAGAAATTCAATCCAAAATGGTTCTCCTCTCCCTCAAAAAGCACCAGCGGTTTGCCGTCGAACCTTTTGTAATCCTTTAGTTCGACAGAATAAATTTTACCCCCTTTGTTGGATAAAACCACCTTCATCAGGTTATTTTCAAGCGTAGTGAATTTCTCTTCTCCTTTTGCTGCAACAGCAAATACTCCGTAAAGATTGGTCAACTCATTCTCAACAACTGCAGCATCTTTTATCGTAATATTCGGCTGAACAGCAGAAAGTTCAACCTGTTTGGCGTTCTCTTTGGTTTTTGCCATTTCTGCAACTGCAATGGAATCGTTCTTCAGCCTCAGTTTTTCGATTTCTTTTTCTGAAGGTTTATTAAAATAACTGGCAGCAAACAAAATAGCAAAAATGAGAACCAGTCCGGCGATGGTATTCTTATCCATAAATTAAATTGAATTTTTTAGAGAATTTTCGATAACCGCTTTTATAAATGCAACGAAAAGCGGATGTGGCTGAAGTACAGTACTTCTGTATTCAGGGTGAAACTGAACCCCGACGAACCATGGATGATCCGGGATTTCGACGACTTCAACCAAATTGGTATCGGGATTAATACCTGTTGCTTTCATGCCTGCTTTTTCGAATTTCGGTAAGAAGGCGTCGTTGAACTCGTATCTGTGTCTGTGACGTTCTGATATTTTAGTCTTGCCGTAAGCGGCAAAAGCGTTTGAATCCCGTTTCAGGTGACAGTCATATGACCCGAGCCGCATGGTTCCGCCCTTGTCAGTGATTCCTTTCTGTTCATCCATTAAATCAATAACGGGAAACTCGGTGTTCGGATTCATCTCGGTAGAGTCAGCACAAGCAAGATGAAGAATATTCCGTGCAAATTCAATGACGGCTATCTGCATACCCAGGCAAATCCCAAAATAGGGTATCTTCTGTTCACGGGCATATTTAGCCACAAGAATTTTTCCCTCAATGCCCCTGTGACCGAACCCCGGTGCGACGAGAATTCCCTGGCAATCTTTCAGTTTTCGCTCTATATTTTCTTCGTTGATTTTTTCTGAATGTATCCACTCAACCTTTACCCTGCATTCGTTGGATGCTCCGGCGTGAATAAGGGCCTCAGCAATAGATTTGTATGCATCCCTTAATTCAACATACTTACCGATCAGCGCAATTTTCACCTCCTTTTTGGGATTTTTGTAACGGAAGAGAAACTCATTCCAATTTTTCAGGTCGGGTTCCTCCCCCATCGGCAGTCCCAGTTTTTTCAACACAATCTCATCCAGTTTTTCATCCCGCATTCTGATGGGAACTTCGTAGATGGTTGATACGTCAATCGATTCAATCACAGCCTCTTTACTGACGTTGCAAAACAGTGCCACTTTGCCCTTAAGGTCTGGTGTCAGCTTGTGTTCTGTCCTTAAAACAAGGACATCCGGCTGTACTCCGTTCTCAAGAAGCTGTTTTACTGAGTGTTGCGTCGGCTTTGTTTTCAATTCACCGGAAGCCTGTAAATATGGAACCAAAGTCAGATGAATAATCAGGGCATCCGTGCCCAACTCCCATTTCATCTGACGAACGGCCTCAATGTAAGGCAGCGATTCGATGTCGCCGACAGTACCTCCAATCTCAGATATTACTACATCAAATTTCTTCTTTGAGCCGAGGAATTTGATGTAACGCTTAATTTCATCCGTGATGTGGGGGATAATCTGAACTGTTTTACCGAGAAAGTCTCCTCTCCGCTCTTTGTTGATAACGGATTGGTAAATTCTGCCGGTAGTAACATTATTGGCCTGGGAGGTCGGAGAATTCAGAAAACGCTCGTAATGACCCAGATCGAGATCTGTTTCAGCTCCATCTTCAGTAACATAACACTCCCCGTGTTCATAGGGATTTAGTGTACCCGGATCAACGTTGATGTAGGGATCGAGTTTTTGGATAGTAACTTTGTATCCCCTGGCCTGAAGCAGTTTGGCGAGAGATGAAGCAATAATACCTTTTCCGAGAGACGAAGCGACTCCTCCGGTAACAAAAATGTACTTTGTGGTAGACAAAACTTTCCTGATTTAAAGAGTTTTCAGTTGATCTCTTCCTGCTCATCGATGATTTTCATCTTCGATTTGAGCTGATCAATTTGGTCTTTTAACTTTTCTATCTGATCGTTGACACCCTGTACGAGCGATTGTGCGCCTGCAGATGTCCCGAAGAAACCAACATTGTTGGTAAGTATATTGATATCGTTCTCCAGCTGCCTGAGCCTTACTGCATAACGGTCGCGCTCGGTATTTATTTTTGACCAGCCTCTTGGTATGGATGCAAGATGTTCAATCTTGGATTTGAATTTGATTAAATTCAAATCCGAGTCATCCATCTTAATCTTGTTAAACTGGCTTTCAATAGCCTCGTGGTATTTATTTTGAAGTTCCTCTTTTTTCCGGAAAGGAACATGACCAATTTCTGCCCAACGGTCCTGAAATTTTTTCAGAGAGGCAAGATCATCTTTTACTATTCCTGAAAGTTTAAATTCTTCGATATCTGCAACAAGCTGTTTTTTGGCCTTCAGATTTTCATCCTGATCTCCTGTAACACCCGAAAAATGAGTCTGTTTTTTGTTGAAAAACTCATCGCAGGCTGTGCGGAAACGTTTCCAGATCAGTTCTGATTGTTTTCTTGGAACCGGTCCAACCTCTTTCCATTTTTTCTGAAGCGTGATCAACCTATCGGTTGTGGCTTTCCATTCTTCGCTATCTTTCAGTCTTTCAGCCTGTTCGCAAATATCAACCTTCAATGCCAAATTCTGAAGCAGGTGTTCTTTGCTCTTGTTCCAGAAATTGCGTTTGTTTTGAAAGAAGGTATCGTTGGCAGCCCTGAAACGATCCCATATTTTTGAATTCTCTTTTCTTGGTCCGAATCCTGTTTTCTTCCACTCCTCCTGGAGGCCGATGACTTGTTCTGTAACATCGTTCCATTCACGCGGATTATCAGAAACGAAGGAGGAAAGCGCTTCTGCCTTTTCACAAAGTTCAATCTTCTTCTGCAGCTGCTCTTTCTGGACAGAACGTTCCTGTTCAAAATGCTGCTGGTATCTTTTATTGATAACAGAGGTGGCTGTTTTAAAGCGGTCCCAAAGCTCCTGCTTGTGGTCTCTCGGCACAGGACCTATCTCCCGCCATGCTTCGTGTAATTTCTGAAGTTCCTTAAAAGTAGCAAGCGGCTCATCCGACGCTACTGTAAGCTCTTCGGCTTTGATACATAAAAGCAGCTTCTGATCCATGTTGCGTTTCAGGTCGAGATCACGCAATTCACGGTCGATCTTGACGAAATCATAAAAACGTTCAACCTGGTAATGGTAGTTCTCCCAGAGATCTTTGACTTTCGACTGGGGTACCTGACCAAGGGCCTTGAATTTTATTTGTAATTCATTGAATAACTGAAAAGTATTATTCAATGAATTTTCACTGTTGACCAATGTTTTGATCTCTTCGATGAGCTCTATCTTCCTGATGTAATTCTCCTCCTTTACCGCTTCCAGTTTCTTGTTGGATTCGTACCTGAGATTCTTGTATTCCCTGAAGAGATCTTTTAATTCTTGTTCATAAGGATCAGAGTCAGGCAGGAAAAGCTCTTCGACGTTGCCTTCAGCAACGAAAGCCGCTTTTTGTTCGCCGATTTCATGATTTCTTATTTTATAGAAACATGCCTTGATGGCATCTGCATGCGGTTTAATAACCTCAACCTCCCCTTCACCGATAATTTTTCTCAGCGTGTTGATCAGGTTGATTTTGTTGTAAGAGGAGTAGTCGTGTATAGGCTGTCCATCTGCCGAGGGCTCATCATCGTGAAATGGATCATCCTCTTCTTCAACATGATCCGGATGAGGTTCAAGGATCGAATCGGTTAATTCAGATTCTTTTTCATGAACAACTTCGCTTTTAACGGGTTCTTCCGGTTGGGCAGATACGAATGTATCCGCTGTCGGTTCTTCCTTTTTAACTGCCTTAGCTGATGCTTTTTTCTTTTTTTCTTTGGTTTCAGGCTTGACAACCTTTTCAGTTTCCGGCGCTTCAACAGAATTTTCAACAACCTGAGTGGTGGTGCTGTCTTCAGGAGTTTCGGCGGGAACGATTGTTTCTGATAACGGGGTCTCTGTTGTAAGTTCCTCTTCTAAGGCTTCTTCATTCTTAACAATAGTTTCCGGATTACCGCTTTTTTCTTCCGGCTGTAATTCAGAAATGGGTTGTAGTTCGTTTCCAGGTTCAGAAGCAGGGTTCTTCAATTCTTTAGATTTCATCAGCAATTTCATTACGGCGGTTAAGCCAGGATGGATGTACATTATATATTCTGCACGAAAATAGATATTTACGCGTTAACGTCAATAGTTTCTGTGACATATTTTTATATTTATTTACAAAAAGGGCTTAAAAGGGAGCAATCTGACCTTGGCATACTTTTTTTACCTTTGCCGAAAATTGTATTTATGCGCATAGATATCCTGACGGTTGTACCCGAATTGCTGGAAAGTCCTTTTAACCACTCCATCTTAAAACGGGCAAAAGATAAGGGGCTGGCTGAGATATATGTTCACAATATCAGGGATTGGGCTACTGACAAGCACAGACGGGTTGATGATTATGCCTTTAGCAAAGGCGCAGGAATGGTTATGATGGTGGAGCCGATCGACAAGGCCATTACTGAACTCAAAGGCGCCCGGGAATACGATGAAATTATTTTCCTGACCCCGGATGCAGCCAAATTCACCCAACAGGATGCCAACCAGCTCTCCATGAAGGGCAACCTGATGATATTATGCGGTCACTACAAAGGTATTGACCAGCGTGTACGTGACTACCTGATTACCAAAGAATTTTCGATTGGAGATTATGTTTTGACAGGCGGCGAACTGGCCGCTGCCATTGTTACAGATGCCATCGTCAGACTGCTGCCTGGAGTATTGTCGGATGAAACTTCCGCACTCACAGATTCTTTCCAGGACGGACTGCTCACTCCGCCTGTGTACACACGTCCAGCCGAATACAAAGGATGGAAAGTTCCTGATATTTTGTTATCCGGGAACGATCAGCTGATAGACGAATGGAAAATGGAACAGGCTATCGAAAGAACACGCCGCATCAGACCCGATCTGTTCAGTCACGACTGAGCGACTGTTTCCCGCAAATGGATGTGAAATTACAGTACTGGCAGTGCTCTTCCACAGCAGTTTGCGAAAATGGGAGATTCGGATTAAAAATCTCTTCCAGCAAAGTTGTCAGCATGGGTTCGAACTGATTCTTCAGTTCAGAATAATTTACCTCCTTGTTGCCTCCCTCTTTGATGCTAAGCCTGATGGTCTTCTCATTGAAAATATTTCTCAATGAATAAACTGATGGATATATTCCGCCTGAATCCGGATGCATTTTATCCCAGATAAATCCGTAAACCATTGTTTGGAAGGCGGCTTTGTTCCTTTTTTTAGCTTCACCGTCAAATAATTCCGCCACATTGCCGAAAACAAGTTCGGCGGCACCGGTTTTGTAGTCAATAATCTCGGTAGAGCCTGATACATAATCGATCCGGTCGATGGTACCGCCTATGCGAACAGCCCTTGTCCCGTTAAAAATGCCCAAAGTCGCATCAACTTTCTGCTCCAGTCCCTTCAGTATAAACGGGGTTCTTTGCAAATCGACCCTTATGGTCTGAATCACCATTTTCCGGATCACCTCAAATACAAGAATATTCCTGCCTGTCAGCGAAAGCTCCCTGATGTTTCCGTCAGATTTGAAAAAAAGCAGACTGAAAGCCTTTTTTAATTCCTCCTCTATCTTTCGGTCATTCAACAGGAGCGATTTCAAGGCCGCTTCATCAATGGTTTTATCCAAAAATGGCTGGTACAATTTCTCCATCACTTCATGAAAAAGCGTTCCGAACATCCTTGCATCCACCTCTTCCGAGACCTCTTCCTCTTCTTCAAAACGTGCAATATATTTAAAGTAATAACTCAGGGGGCATTGCAAATACTGGTCGAGCGCAGTCGGAGAGATTCTTCTGCCCTCTTCCAGGACACTGTTTAAAATGGCAAGCACTTTGCCTTTCTTTTCTACCGTAACCGGATGATAAGGAACCGGATCAATCCTGTTTTCAATCCCCGTTTCAGTAAGCTGAAAAGGAGATTCCAGCTGCAGTTGGTACAGAAAACGGCTTTTTTCTCCGGTCTTAAGCCCGTTGCTGCCCGAATTGTAGACAAAGGTTACTTTGTCGGCACGCTGCAGCAACCGGTAGAAATAGTAGGCATACATGGCGTTCTGTTCTTCAAGGGTCGGTAAACCGACCCCTCTGCGAAGATGGTAAGGAATGAAGGATCCGGACATATTCGCCTTTGGCATAATCCCCTCATTTACAGACAATAAGATAATATTTTTAAAATCAAGGGTGCGGGTTTCCAGAATTCCCATCACCTGAAGACCTGCAAGCGGTTCACCTTCAAAAGAGACACTGAGGGCATTGAGGTATTGGATCAAAAGTTTAAAAAATGTTTCTTTCGACAGGTAATCTCTGGAACCCATGATGGCTGCTCCTTCCGTAAAAAGCGTATTGTTTAGCTTATTGACGGAAAGATAGACCTGGTAAAGGTATTCCTGGTAATTTACTGCGTTATTTCTGCTGCCGTTTTTTTCCCAATAGAGGAAAAGATCGTATAGAATCAACAGGAAATAATCGGGAAGTTCAGCTACGGAATCAGGACAGACAAAAATCTTGCGGAAAAAATCGTTTGTACACAATTCAACTTCGGATACAAAAAGGAGATTATTTAGCACAATTTGATCAACAATAAACTTACATTCAATTGGATACATCGTTTGAATGAACTGATTATTGAGAATATCCGTTACACTTTTGTAGTGAAAATACCGGAATTGTCCTTCCGTTTTGTTTTTTTTCTGCAGTGAAACAAGGTGGATCATCAGACTAAAAAGGGGTGTTTGTTTGAGGGGGAGCCCCATCGTAACGTTTACCCTGTCAATACCTTCTGGAAGAGCAGAAAGGAAGGGCAAAAGAAGTTCTTCATCACAAAGTACGACAGCGGTATCATCAAAATCAGCAACATTAAAGTCAGGTTTAGAAATCTCCCTGGCAGCAATTTGCGCCTGTCCCATTTGAGAGGGAGTATGGAATACCTGCAGTTGCTTTGGTTGATTCAGCCAGTCTGTCCGGAATGGTTGATTTACCTGCGGAAACAATTCCAGGTTTTCGCGCATGAACAGACCTGCTTCCTGGTTCAGGTCTTTCAGGTAATATTCGTCATAATCCCAGTAAAAGCTTATAATCCCTTTCACCTGCAACGATTGGAAAAGCCTCTTTTCGCAGCCGTTCAGGGCATTGAATCCCGCCACAACAAATTTCCTTTCAGTTAAATAGACCGAGGACAAGCATTCTGTATTTTCAACTGCATCCCGGAAAAGCATCCCCTCGTAGGCGATCTTTCCGGCAAAAAGTTCATCCTTCAATTTCTGGTAAATCGGATAGAGAACCTGCCAAAGGCGGGCAAACTCTTTCTGGTCGTGTTTCTGCTCACCATTGGTCAGGCTTTTCCAGAAATGCCTGATCTCCTCTTTCCGCTCTTCGTTCCAGTCGTTGAAATGTTCGTCGATCTCCTTCAGGTCGGTAATGTTTGTGAACAATAATTCCGCATCAACCAGATACTTATCTACCTGATCAAAATCATGCAGCAGCATTTCACCCCATAGGTAGAAATCATCGAATGTTTCTTTGGATCCGCTTAATTCCCTGTAAATTTTGAAAAGGCGAAAAATAAGTTGGAGCTGGTCTTCTTTTTGAAGGGGAGAGATATTGGAAAAAAGCTCCTGAATAGTGATGATCTCAGGCGAAAATATCGGCCCGGTGATAATCCTGTTAAGGTATTCCGTAAAAAAGAGTCCGGCACGACGGTTGGGAAAAACAATTGTTATGTCTGCAATTTGCTGTCCGTGAAGTCTATACAGTGATTCTGCTATCTGTTTTAAAAAGCATTCGTGAGATTGTTCCATAGGTTTGTGCTACAGTACCTCCCGTTAGGAGGAAGTATTTATTTTTTAAAATTGCTCAATTTTTCCGAGATTTTACCGATGTTTGATTACATTTGGTACTAAACATATTTCCGATACAAACGTAATATGGAACATTAATATTTATGTATGGATAAATTTTCCCTAGTTGGCAATCAGGAGATCAGTGCTGTTGAAGATATGTATAAGAATTACCTGGAAGATCCGGGAAGCATTGAACAGAGTTGGCGTAATTTTTTTGAAGGTTTCGAATTAGCCAGAAAATCTTACCAGGATACGGTAGTATCAGCAGCCGATGAGAACAGGATACAGAAAGAGTTTAAAATTCTCAACCTGATCAACGGATACCGGTTGCGGGGTCATCTCTTTACACGGACAAATCCGGTCAGGAAAAGAAGGACCTACTCACCTACCCTCGATTACCAAAATTTCGGGTTGGAAGAAACCGATCTGAATACCGTATTTCATGCCGGGAAAGAGATAGGGATAGGTAATGTGACTTTAAAAGAGATCATTTCTCATCTGGAAGCTACTTACTGTGAATCTGTTGGTGCCGAATTTCTGTATATGCGGCAACCGGAACTGGTCGACTGGCTTAGAATCAGGATGGAAAGATCCAAAAACAGCGAATTTTTTACTCCTGAACAGCAAAGACATATATTTTACCACCTCAATATCGCCGTCAGTTTTGAGAGTTTTATCCACAGGAAATTTGTAGGCGCCAAACGATTTTCACTGGAGGGTACCGAAGCGCTTATCCCGGCCCTGGATGCACTCATCATTCACGGTGCCAGTCTGGGTATTGAAGAGTTCGTGGTAGGTATGGCACACAGAGGTCGGTTGAATGTTTTGGCCAATATCCTTGAGAAACCGTACAAAAATATATTCAAAGAGTTCTATGCCACTGAATATGAAGCAGGTATTTCTCTCGGAGATGTAAAATACCATCTGGGTTTTGAAAATATTGTCACCACCGACAACGGCGAAAAGGTCAAACTCAGCCTGATCCCCAACCCTTCGCACCTCGAAACGGTAGGCGCCCTTGCCGAGGGAATGGTTCGTGCCAGGATAGATCACCATTACAACGAAGATTTCAGAAAGATCGTACCGATTATTATCCATGGTGATGCAGCCATTGCCGGACAGGGAATTGTATACGAAGTTGTTCAAATGGCGCTACTGCCCGGTTATAAAACAGGCGGAACACTGCATATCGTAGTCAACAATCAGGTTGGGTTCACAACCGATTATCTTGAAGCCCGTTCGAGTACCTATTGTACCGACGTTGCCAAGGTAACCCGTGCCCCTGTCTTTCATGTAAACGGGGATGACGTTGAAGCATTGATTTTCACGGTCAAGCTTGCGCTCGAATTCAGGCAGCATTTTCAGTCTGATGTATTTATTGATATTCTCTCCTACCGTAAATACGGTCACAACGAAGGAGATGAGCCACGGTTTACGCAGCCGCTTCTGTATAAAATCATTGCCAGGCATCCGAATCCCCGGGATATCTATGCAGGTAAACTAATAGAATCCGGAGTAATGACTCAGGCTGATGTCGACCGGGAGATTGTCCTGTTTGATGCCGAACTGGAAGAAAACTATGAAGCAAGCAAGGAAATCGATAAACTCAACATCAAAAACTTCCTGGTTAACGAGTACAAAGCTTTCCGCTTTCCCGACCCCAAAGAGCTATATGAGGTTCCAACGGCTATTTCAGAAATTAAATTGTTCGACCTTGCCCAAAAGTTAAACCATCTGCCCAACGATAAGAAATTTTTCAGCAAGATTGTCAAGTTGATGGAAGACCGCAACCAGATGATCGCCGCCAACAAGATCGATTGGGCTTTGGGAGAATTACTTGCCTATGCCTCCTTGCTTGATGAAGGGATTCCTGTCCGTTTAAGCGGCCAGGATGCCCAGCGCGGCACTTTTTCACACCGGCACTCAGCCCTTGTTTTGGAGGATACCGGAGAAAAGTATTTCCCGCTTCAGCATATTTCTCCCGGACAGGCCTCTTTCGCTGTACACAATTCACCATTGAATGAATACGGAGTGATGGGCTTCGAATATGGGTATTCAATGGCTTATCCCCAGGGTCTGACCATTTGGGAAGGACAGTTTGGCGATTTTGCCAACGTGGCCCAGGTAATTTACGACCAATACATTTGCTCGGCCGGTGAGAAATGGGGCATCATGAACGGATTGGTCCTTTACCTGCCGCACGGGTAGGAAGGTCAGGGACCGGAACACTCCAGCGCCCGGATTGAAAGATATTTATCGCTTTGCAGCAACTACAACCTGCATGTGGTCGTTCCGACTACTCCAGCCAATCTCTTTCACCTGATCAGAAGGCAAGTAATTGGTAATGTGCGTATTCCGTTGATTGTATTTACACCGAAGAGTCTGCTTCGGCATCCAAAAGTTGTTTCTTCGTTGGACAAGCTAACCAAAGGAGGCTTCGAAAAACTAATCTTGGACAAAGAAGTTAAAGAAGGAAAAGCCGATGTAGTTGTTTTTACTTCCGGAAAGATCTATTTTGAACTGATAGAAAGAAGGGAAAAACTGGGTAAAATGAATGTAGCCATCCACCGGGTGGAGCAGATATTCCCCTTCCCCTCCGAAGAAGTCCGTGAAATAAAATACCATAACTCTCAGTCCAAAAGATTTTTATGGGTTCAGGACGAGCCTGCCAACATGGGCGTATGGCCTTATTTGTTCAGAAAATACCCGGAATTGGGCCTCGAATTGGTAAGCCGTCCCGAAAGTGCCAGTCCTGCAGCAGGTTTGGTTGAAAAACACAAGAGAAGATTGGAACGGATTATGGTTGCGGTTTTTAATTAGTGAACTAAAGTGAGCTAAAGTGACTAGAGTTATGGACTCCGGAATTTCGTTAGTGGCGTAAGTACTTTAGTCACTTTAGTTCACTTTAGTTCACTTTAGTCACTTTTAGTACAAAAAGAAAATATACAAATTGCAAAAAATATGTTAGTAGAAATCAAAGTACCCTCCCCAGGAGAGTCCATTACGGAGGTTGAGATAGGCAAGTGGCTGGTTGAAAATGGTTCGATTGTCAGGAAAGACCAGGAAATTGCTGAGGTTGAGTCTGACAAAGCCACACTTTCGCTCAGTGCTACCGCCTCCGGTCAGCTGGAGATTCTTGCCAATGAGGGTGATCGTGTTGCTGTAGGCAGCGTTGCCTGTACCATTGACACGGAAAAGAGCCCGTCGCCAACCGAAGAAGCGGCGCCGGCTCCGGTACCAATCCGGAAGGATCCGGCAGAAAAGGCTAAAACAGAGAAAGATAGCCCGAAAGTTTCAGTTCAGCAAGCTGCAGCCACTGTTGTTGTAGCTGAAAAAATACTGAAAATGACTCCTACTGCCAAGGCCGTGATGGAACAGGCCAATCTTTCGGTTGAGGAGGTGCTCGAAGGTATCCGGAGATTGACCAGAAAAGACATGGAACAGATAGTCGGAGCCTATACCAACCCTGTCGTTCAACCGGACGAAGCAAGCCGTGCCGCAGAAAGGGTCGCAATGACCCCTTTGAGGCGCAAACTTAGTCAGCGGTTGGTGGCTGTCAAGAACGAAACGGCCATGCTGACTACCTTCAATGAAGTGGATATGAGCAAAGTGATGGAACTGCGGAGCAGGTACCAGAAAGCTTTTACGGAAAAGCACGGATTCAGGCTGGGATTCAACGCTTTCTTTGCGAAGGCGGTTAGCCTTGCACTTTCACAATACACTTCGGTTAACTCGATGATAGACGGTGAAGAGATTATTACGCCGAATTACCATGATATCGGCATAGCAGTTTCAAGTCCGAAAGGCCTGATGGTACCTATCATCCGTAATGTCGAAACAATGAGTGTGGCACAGATTGAAGGTGCCATCAAATATCTGGCAGAAAAAGCGAGGGATAAACGCCTGACAGTTCAGGAAATGACTGGAGGCACGTTTACCCTCACCAACGGAGGTGTTTTCGGATCTATGATGTCCACTCCAATTATTAATCCGCCTCAGAGTGCCATACTGGGATTGCATGCCATCAAAGACCGTCCGGTAGCAATCGACGGCAAAGTTGAGATCCGGCCAATGATGTATGTAGCGCTTTCTTATGACCACCGGATCATTGACGGCAAAGATTCAGTCGGATTCCTGGTAAGGGTAAAGGAAATGGTTGAAAATCCAACTAAATTGCTGTTTAACGGGAAAGATGCGGAGGAGATGTTGCTGGGATTATAGTGATTCGTTACTAAAGGAGATAAATTGCAAGTGCTGAATATTTATAAAAAGACTACAATTAACTGACTTCACATGAAAACAATCTTTACAACCCAAAAGCGAAAACTATTGAGACGAGTTTATGGAGCATTAAGTCTGACCACTGCCCTTTTCGTTTTTCAGGCATGTTACGGTACAAATAAAGATTTTGGAGCCGATGTTCGTATAGAAGGATTTGTGAAGGCAAAAACAACCAATCTGCCGATTGCAGGAATAAAAGTTTCAATAGATAAACAACCACAATATGAATACACTGATAACACGGGCAAATTTAGTATATATGCGTCGCAATCAGTGGAATACAAATTGAGATTTGAAGATATAGATTTTACCTCAAATGGTTCATTTGCTGCTAAAGATACTGTGATTAAAGTGGTTGATCATGCTGCATTCCTTTACATTAGTTTAGATGCTAAATAAGGTTTTCCAATATTTTCACAATCGTTTCAAGGATAATGAAGCCCATATTCATGAGTTAAGTTATTTATTTTGGGAGTGCACCCAACGGTGTAACCTTACATGTTTGCATTGTGGTTCGGATTGTATTTCAAAATCAACTATTAAGGATATGCCTTTTGAGGATTTCCTTCAAGCTATAATACCACTGAAAAAATCATTCAAACCGGATTCGATAACGGTTGTCATTACTGGTGGAGAACCTTTGCTAAGAGAAGATCTGCCCTCCTTCGGAAGGGTTTTGCGTGAACATGGATTTCGTTGGGGAATTGTAACGAACGGATTTGCTTACAATGCGGACATTCACCGTAGATTGCTTTCATCGGGAATGGGGGCCATTACCTTAAGTCTGGATGGTTTTGAAGAGTCCCACAATTGGTTGCGGGGAAATAAAAACAGTTACTACAAGGCCGTACAAGCGCTGGATTTGATCGTCTCATCAGATCGATTGTATTATGACATAGTAACTTGTGTCAACGCTATTAACATTCACGAACTTCCCCGATTTAAAGATTTTTTAATATCGAAGAAAGTTAAAACATGGCGATTGTTCACCATCGCTCCAATTGGCCGGGCCACCAATAATAAGGATTTACAATTGACTGGTCAACAATTGAAACTACTCATGGATTTTATCTCAGATTCTCGCCTGGATAAAAGAATGGATGTAAAATTTAGTTGTGAGGCCTTTGTAGGTAGGTATGAAAAGAAAGTCAGGGATGCTTATTTCTTTTGTCGCGCAGGTATCAATATAGCCTCTGTCCTGATCGATGGTTCAATTTCAGCTTGTCCTAATATTAATCGTCATTTTGTACAGGGGAATATCTATAATGACAGATTCATGGATGTTTGGGACAACCGATTTCAGCCAATGCGTAACCGGAACTGGACAAAAACGGGAATTTGTCTGAATTGTCATGATTATAAAAATTGCAAAGGAGGAGCAATTCACTTATGGGATGAAAAACAAGATTGTATACTGACGTGTATAAATAGGGAATTAACTGCTGACAATAATATTTCTATTGCTAATTAAAATTGAGACAAGGGAGCGTAACATTGAACCTCGTCATAGATTTTTTATCTCCTCTTTTATATCTTTTCTTCCGTGGTACTCTTCTCTTCAGTTGGCAGATCCTCTTCAAAATAAAGCAATCCTTTCTCCTGCAGGAGGTTATACCAGGTAAGTACCTTTTTGATATCAGAAACATAGACCCGCTCTTTGTCGAAGTCGGGCAATACCTTTTCAAAATATTTCTTCAGTTCTTCCGGTTTGGCGCTCGCTTGAACTGCCGGTCCCCCGTTTTCCAAATCGGAAATCTTTCTGAAAACCTGTTTCAGCGGGAAATCTTCGTGTATGGTATAGATGGCGATGTCTTCCAGGGTGCTCATTTTTGCACTCGCGAACACGGTTTGTTTTTTACCGGTCAGCAGCGATTCAACAATCACACCGTTTTTCCCTTCAGACAACACTTTAAATAATCCCGGTTGCCCGGATATAGCCAAGATTCCTTTTAACATAAGACGAAATTTTTAAACTATGCAAAAATAGAAAGAATTTTTTAATCTACCGTTGATACTCCAATCCAAAACTTTGCCGACCTTTGCACAAATTGAATTTGACAGGAATGAATGAGCTGAAAATGGTGGTAACCGACCTCGACGGTACTTTGCTTCAAAATGACCAAACAATTAGCAGACAGGATCTTGAAACCCTTCATTTACTCGGTGAATTGGGTATCTGCAGGGTTGCCGCCACCGGAAGGAATCCCATGAAGGTCAGAAAAGCCCTCACGCCCGCTCACCCGTTTGACTATGTAATCTGCTCATCAGGGGCATGCATTATTGACTGGCAAAAACAGGAGATTATCCAGGCAGTCAATTTGCGGGATGATTTAACGGCTAAATTGATCAACTATCTGATAGAAAAAGCTTACAATTTCAAAGTCTCGGATTGTTTTCCTGACAACCACAACTTTTTCTGGCGAAAAGTCCATGAAAGTCCTGAATTTGACCGATATGTAGCAGCTCATTCAAAGATGGGGAAAGCAGAAGAGGTCGTTGCAGGTCAGAAATACAATTCATCGCAGTTGTTACTCTTCTTTCCAAAGACAGGCAGCAGTTTCGACCGTGTAAAAAAAGAGTTGCTTGCACAGTTCAGCGAAATCAGTATCATCCGCACCACCTCCCCGATCGATGAAAATTGGCTCTGGATGGAAATCTTCCCGAAAGGAATCTCCAAAGCCCATGGAATTTCGGAAATATGCAAGATAAAGGGGATCGACAGAGAGGAGACACTTGGAATAGGCAATGACTTCAACGACCTGGAAATGCTCGATTTCACCCATCTCTCCTATGTAGTTCACAATTCACCGGAAGAGTTGAAAGAGAAATTTATGATCTCACTACCCCACCATGAGAACGGGTTTTCCCATGCCGTGAGGAAACACATTTCCAAATGAAAAATAAAAAGTGAAAAATGAAGGGAATACTTCTTCCATTTTTCACTTTTCATTTTTCATTATTATTCGCAGCAGAATTCGGTCAAAACGCCAAAAGTCGATTTCGGATGGAGAAACCCGATAGTCAATCCTTCTGCACCCCTGCGGCCAAGTTTGTCAACCAGTTGTATTCCTGATCCTTCAGCTTCTGCCAAAGCTTTATTTACATTATCGACTGCGAATGCTATGTGGTGAACTCCTTGTCCCTTTTTCTCCAGGAATTTACCGATCGGGCCATCCGGGTCCATAGACTCCAGTAACTCGATCTTCGTTTCACCAACCTTGAAAAAGGCAGTTTTTACTTTCTGGTCGGCTACCTCTTCAATAGCATAACACTTTGATCCCAAAAGGGTTTCATAATATGGGATTGCTGCTGAAAGACTTTCAACTGCGATACCGATGTGTTCGATCTTTGATATATTCATGGTAATACTTTACATTTTTTTCTAACCGTGTGCGAAAATACAACTATAATAGTTTGTGTAAAAATTGTATTCAAGCAGATGATCATATTTAATATAAAATTGACTTTTAAAATTTAAAAGGGTTACTGGTTTTAAAGGACCAAAAGCCATCTTCTCATTTTTTTTTCCTTATTTTGAGCATTGAATGAAAACAGGATCAAAATAAAGTATATGAAGCAGTTTGACCTTGCAGTAATAGGCAGTGGCCCCGGCGGATTAGCGGCGACCATGCGGGCCCTTGATTTCGGGAAAAGCGTTTGCATCATCGAAGCTGGTCACATTGGCGGCAATGGAATCATGAACGGACCCCTCACCTCAAAGACCATGTGGGAACTTTCAGCCGATTATGCTGTAGCTGCAGCTGTTGATCGCGGGTACAGGGCATCCGGCCTTCAGGTAGATTACAACCTGGTAAAGAAGACAGTTCTGCACGCGGCCAAAACAAAGCAGAATCAAATACTTTCTCAAATTGAGACTTTTTCTGACGATGAGAAGCATCCGGGCAGCATCACCTACAAACAGGGATTTGCGCGCTTTCTTGACAAGCACACACTTGAAATAAAAGGAACGTCAGGCATAGAAACAATAAAGGCAGATTATATCATCATCGCTACCGGGTCAATCCCGCGTCCCCACCCTGATCTGGAAATTGATCAGGTACAAATTCTTGATTCAGATGGCATTCTTAACCTGAAAAGCTTCCCTGAACGGTTGATGATCATCGGTTCCGGTATTATCGGATGTGAATTCGCCACTATCTTTTCCAACTTTAAACAGACGGAGGTTCATCTGCTGGACCGTACCCATCGGGTTATACCTTTTGAAGATGATGATGTAAGTGATTTTGTCTCTAAGAATTTAGAAAAAAACGGGGTTATTATCCACCGTACCGCCAATCTCCGGACCGTCAGAAAGAAAAGTGACTGCCTTGAAATAGTTCTGGACTACGAAGACGGCCACAGTAGTGTGGTTGAAGTCGACATCATTCTCATCTCCATCGGACGGGATCCTAATACTGCCGGCCTTTGCCTTGAAAACGCAGGAATTGAGCCCACCAGCAAAGGTTATCTTAAAATCAACGAAGAGTGCGCCCTTTCCAATATGGGTGACTGTAATATTTATGCGGCCGGTGACGTAACGGGCCAAAAAGCCTTGTATGGTGTTGCTGAAGAACAGGGTCGCTTTATCGTGGAGGGAATCTTCGGTAAATCCAACATTCTGCTGGATTATTCGCACATGCCAACACTGATGTTCTTTAAGCCGGAACTGGCTGCAGTTGGTGCCAACGAAAAAATGCTGAGAAGCAAAGGTATACCCTACAAAGCTGCTTACTATTCCAATGAGTTGGTTAACAGAACTATTGCCATGAGAAATACCAGCGGTTTTGTCAAAATCATGGTAAGCAACGACGGATCTGACCGGATTTTAGGCATGCGTGCAGCAGGTCCTCAGGCATCCGCTTTTATTGTCTCCATTGCCTATCTGATCAATGCAGACATTCGTCTGAAGGAGGCACTGCAAAGCATCCATCCGCATCCCAGTGTAACTGAGGGTATCCAGGAATGCCTGCGTGTGTTTTATAACCAATCCATCTTCAAGCCCCAGGCATTTCCCAACCTGATCAAGGTATCCGAGTGGAAACCATGATCCCTGCTACTCCAAAATCGAAAATAGAAAATCGAAAATTCATCATTAATCCTTTTCTTAACATCATTTTACTGCTTATCTTCGCTGCCGAAATCATCAATAATTCTCACCCATGATCCTCTTCTTCAAAGAGACCGGTAAAACCATTGCCGTAGGCACACAAGTTTCACTGAATCAATCTGATATCGAAAAACTAACCTGGCTATTCGGAGAGTCTGAATGGATTCAATCCGATCTGTTGGAAGGCAAGTTTACAGGTCCGAGGAAAGAGATGATCACTCCCTGGAGTACCAATGCCGTGGAAATCACCCAAAACATGGGAATTAAAGGGATTGAACGCATCGAAGAATTTACCGCTGCGGATGACCTATCCGTCATTGATCCCATGTTGCAGGCATCCTACAATGGCCTGGACCAAACCATTTTCACCATCTATCACCAACCTGAACCGGTTATTTTCATCGACAATATCTCTGCATACAATAGGAAGGAAGGACTTGCATTAAGCGAGGATGAAATTGAATACCTTGAAGGTGTTTCAGTTAAAATAAACCGTAAACTAACTGATAGTGAAGTATTTGGATTTTCACAGGTAAATTCGGAGCATTGCCGCCATAAAATTTTTAATGGTCGTTTTGTGATCGACGGCATTGAAAAGGAGGCTACGTTGTTTGAGCTGATCAAAAAAACAACCAAAACCCATCCGAATACGGTTGTATCAGCCTACAAAGACAACTGCTCGTTCACTGAAGGACCTGCTGCCGAGCAATTCGCACCAATTTCGGCTGATCAGCCCGACTTTTTTCAGGTGACAGAAATAGACACCGTTCTCTCCCTGAAAGCAGAAACACATAATTTCCCTACTACCGTTGAACCTTTCAACGGAGCTGCTACCGGTACCGGCGGAGAGATCCGCGACCGCATGGCGGGCGGAAAAGGGAGCTTTCCGATTGCAGGAACAGCAGTCTACATGACCTCCTACTCCCGCAACGATGGCCAGAACCGTCCCTGGGAGCAGAGCGTGGCGCCCCGCGACTGGCTGTACCACAATCCTGAAGAACTTTTGATCAAAGCCTCTAACGGAGCATCCGATTTTGGCAACAAATTCGGACAACCACTTATCAATGGTTCTGTACTCACCTTTGAACATGCCGAAAACCAAAAGAAATACGGTTACGACAAAGTCATTATGCAAGCCGGCGGTATCGGTTATGCCCGGAAAGAGGACAGCCTGAAGGGAATCCCTCAAACAGGCGAAAGTGTTGTCCTGCTTGGCGGAGATAATTACCGCAGCGGAATGGGCGGCGGTGCGGTATCCTCAGTCGATACAGGCGCCTTCGAAAGCCACATTGAATTGAATGCAGTCCAGCGTGCCAATCCGGAAATGCAGAAAAGGGCCTACAACACCATTCGTGCTTTGGCCGAATCAGGCAAAAACCCCATCGTATCGATCCATGATCACGGTGCCGGAGGCCATCTTAACTGTCTCTCCGAGTTGGTGGAAGAAACTGGCGGACAAATATTTATAGATCAGTTACCCATCGGTGACCCGACCCTGTCGGCCAAAGAAATTGTCGGCAATGAATCGCAGGAGCGCATGGGTTTCGTTACCGGGAAAGAAAACCTGGATTGGATCCGGCGCATTGCGGAACGCGAACGCTCTCCTTTCTATGTCATCGGCGAAACTACCGGTGACCACAAATTCACCTTCATCAACCGCAAAAACGGCGACCGTCCCATCGACATGGAGCTGGCAACCCTCTTCGGAAAACCACCCCGTACGGTGCTGGAAGATCAGACGCCAAACGATAAATATACCGGGATTTCCTATTCCAAAGAGTTAATCAACAGCTACCTGGAACAAATACTACAGCTTGAGTCCGTGGGATGCAAAGACTGGTTAACCAACAAAGTAGACCGCTCCGTAACCGGGAAAATTGCCAAACAGCAGTGTGCCGGTGAACTGCAGTTGCCACTGAATAACCTTGGCGCCGTTGCCATAGATTACCAGGGGGAAAAAGGGATAGCCACTTCACTAGGGCATGCACCCGCCGCAGGCCTCATCAGTCCGGAAAACGGTTCGGTTCTCTCCATCGCAGAAGCACTGACCAACATAGTGTGGGCTCCGCTGACACATGGTTTGAAAGGGGTTTCCCTTTCTGCCAACTGGATGTGGCCGGCCAAAAACAATGGAGAGAATGCCCGGTTGTACCAGGCCGTTGAAGCCGCATCCGACTTTGCATGCGCCTTGGGAATCAACATTCCTACCGGGAAAGACTCCCTATCCATGACCCAGAAATACAAAGATGAAGTCGTCTTTGCTCCAGGAACAGTGATTATTTCAGCTTCAGGCGAGATATCTGACCTCAGGAAAATTGTTGAACCTGTAATGGTTAACAATCCTTCCAAACCATTATACTACATCGATTTTTCCAAATCTGCCAAGGTTTTGGGAGGAAGTTCACTTGGGCAGGTTCTTTCTGCATTGGGAGAAGAGACGCCAAAAGTCACAGATCCGTTCTACTTTGCTGCTGCATTTGATGCATTGCAGGAAGCTATCAACTCAGGCTTGATCGTCAGTGGCCACGATATTTCATCCGGCGGTGTGATCGTTACATTGCTGGAAGCCTGTTTTGCCCAAAACAGCGGTGGTATGGATATTGATTTGTCCATGCTTGGGGAGTGCGACAGCGTAAAAGCACTCTTCAGCGAGAATCCCGGTGTGATTGTCCAGGTAAGCGACCCGGAGAAAATTGAACAACTATTTGGCCAATACGGTATTTCCTGTCTCCCTGTAGGGAAACCTACCGGAGAAAGATTCATACGAGTAAAAAATTACAGTGAAGAATATCTTTTTGATATAGACAGCTTAAGGGAGAAATGGTTCAGACCCTCTTTCCTGCTCGACCGGAAACAATGCGGTGAAGCCTTGGCTGAAAACCGTCTGGTCAATTACAAAAAAAACAGCCTCTCTTTTAATTTTGGAAAATTTGCGGGTGATTATGCCGCTTTGAAGATCGATCCGAAACGCCGGAAAAATTCCGGAATAAAGGCAGCAATCATCCGCGAGAAAGGTGTCAACGGCGATCGCGAGATGGCCTGGAGCCTCTACCTTGCAGGATTTGATGTGAAAGATGTGCACATGACCGACCTGATAGCCGGCCGAGAAACGCTGGAAGAGATCAGCCTGATCGTTTTTGTGGGTGGGTTCTCTAATTCGGATGTACTCGGTTCTTCCATTGGATGGGCAGGCGCTTTTAAATACAACGAACGCGCAAAAATTGCCCTCGATCGTTTTTATCAAAGGGATAATACCCTGAGTTTAGGTGTCTGTAACGGATGTCAATTGATGGTAGCCCTCGATCTTATTTATCCTGATAAAAAGAAGAAGATCAAAATGCTGCACAATGCATCCCATAAATTCGAATCTGCATTCCTGAATGTCGACATTCATGCCAATGAGTCGGTTATGCTGAAATCAATGGCCGGTAAAAAGCTTGGAATTTGGGTAGCACATGGCGAAGGACAGTTCTCAATGCCTGAAAGTGAGGACCAATACCTGATTCCGATGAAATATTCATTTGACAATTATCCAGGCAATCCGAACGGATCAGATTTCAACACGGCAGCCCTCTGCTCAGCCGACGGACGTCATCTAGCGATGATGCCTCATCTCGAAAGGGCCATCTATCCCTGGCAGTGGGGCTACTACCCTGCCGATCGGAAGGATGACCAGGTAACACCGTGGGTAGAGGCCTTTGTGAATGCCCTGAACTGGATCCGGGGAAAAAATAAAGGATAAAGGAGAAAGGATAAAGGATAAAGAAAGAACGCCGCGATCAACATTACGGCGTTCTTTCTTTATAACCTTTAAGAAGGAGGAGAAAATACTGATCACAAAACAAATGCCACTTTTTCCTTTATCCTTTATCCTTTATCCTTTCTCACCCCTCCGGGGTGAACCCCCTGCTTTCCGACCGCGTCAGGCATTGGGCTTGTTTGACCGGATCCAGGTAACCTTCTTCAGATTCATAAATTTTGGAAAGCAGGTAATCGGCTTCGCCCAATCCGTGATCGGATGCCAGGTTTAAATATTCAATCGCCTTTTCAATATCTTTACTTACCAGTTCGCCGGAGGCATAAAACTCACCAAGATTAATCCATGAAGAGGCAAATCCATTCTCAGCGGATTTGCGGTATAAATCCAATGCTGCGGTTTTATTCTCAACGGTACCTTCTCCGTAATAGTACATCCCTGCCAGATTGTACTGCGCCTGGGGATAATTTTTGTCTGCTGCTTTTTTGAAATAAAAGAATGCCTTTTGCAGGTTCTTATCGCCTGTTTCACCAAAGTACCACATAACACCTAAGTTATAGGACCCCAGCATGAAACCGGATTCATCAGCGCGGGTATACCACTTGAATGCCTCCGCAAGATCAGTATTTATTCCCTTACCCTGATGGTAAACATTCCCGAGGTTGTTCATGGCCTCTGCAATCCCGCCATTGGCAGCGACTTCATATTGTTCAATAGCTTTTCCGGTGTCTGCTTCAATGCCTTGTCCTGTTTCGAACAATACGGCAAGGTTGAAGGCGGCTTTGGCATAACCTGCCGATGATGCCTGCCGGTACCAGCGCAATGCTTCATTCAGGTCCTTCTCAACCTTGACACCATTTTCGTAATATACGGCCGATTTAAACATGGCGCCGGGGACACCTTTCTCTGCAGCTTTCAGGAACCATTCAAAAGCCTTGTCCTTATCCGACCAGTAAGTTTCTCCCTTTTCATGAAGGAGACCCAGAATATAGCAGGCCCTGGGGTGCCCCGACTCGGCCGATTTCTTAAAATAGTCACCTGCCGAGTATTTGTCCCTTTCTACCCATTCTCCTGCCAGACAGATACTGGCATATTGGTACTGTGCCTCCAGGTTTCCCTTTTCTGCAGCTTTCCGGTAGTAATCGACGGCTGTTTTAAAATTCTTCTCAACTCCCTCGCCGGTTTCGTGACGTTTGGCCATTTGCATCATGGCTTCAGCGCTGCCGTTCAAAGCCGCTTTCTTAAGCATGTCAATTCCCTGGTAATCTGCCTGTTTAAGGTAATATCCCGCAAGAGCCTCCTGTGCTTCAGCAAATCCCCTGTCGGCAGCTTTCTGGTATAACTCCAGGTAATCATCCTGGTTGGTCTCTTCGTTCAACTTCCCCATCAGGAATATTGCTTCTGAATAATCAGCATGTACAGCCTGTTCCAAATATAATTTTGCTTTGTCCAGGTTTTTTTCCGCATCAAGACCCATCAGGTAAATTTTTCCCAGTTTGAGCGCAACCTCAGCAGTTACATCGCCATCAATCCTGGTAAGCCACTCCAGACTCTGTTCCATATTTTTTTCAACGCCCTTCCCTTCATAGAGGAACAATCCTACTTTTTGGTAAGCCGGTTCATGCCCTTCATTAGCAGCTTTGAGATACCATTCATATGCTTTCTCCAGTTTTACAGGAACTGTCAATCCAAGTTCAAAAATCTCACCTACCTTGTAAACAGCCGGCAGATATCCCTCTTTGGCAGAAGCATACCAGTAATCTACTGCTTCGTTGGTGTCTTTGTAACCTCCTTCGCCTGAAGAAAGTAGCCTGCCATAGTTATACTTGGCTACTTTATCGCCGCGCTCCGCTCCCCTTTCGAACCATTCAAAGGCTTTGGTCATATCAATAGCAAGACCGTCACCTTTTTCGCGCATGCTTCCTATGTAATTGCATGCTTCAATACCGCCGGCACGGGCCGATTCCAGAAAGAACTTTACCGAATCGGTATAGGATTGAATACGATCTGCTCCGGTATAATACTTCGTACCTATTTCGAGCGCTGCTTTGGCAAAATCCTGCTGATAATCTGCTAGATAAAGATCAACTGCCTGTTGTACAGACTCACTGTGAATCATAATATCAAGAAATATCATACCGGGTTTAAATCCGGACTCAATGCTCTTTTCAATGCGCCTGAGTCCCTTTTCTTTTCTTCCTTTTTCCAGAAGTTCAATGCCTCGTCTGAAATTTCGCGGGTAAGTCTTAAATATTTCTTTGTTCACTATTTTTGTATTTATTCAAATCGGGTTTAAAAATAACGATTAACCTACAATCTGAGCAATTTGAAAGCGGTAAAAAATAAATAATGGAATCTTTTGTATTAATTTAGCATGGTTAAGCATTATAATAGCCGTGAAATCTGTAAACTACCCTGATGACGATGGATCCGATAAATTTGATCTCAAAATATTACAAGCCAAATTCAAAGGCATATCACATTCTTTACGGCCATAGCCGGGCCGTAACTGATAAAGCCTTGAAAGTTGCACAAAAGCATCCGGAGTTAAATCCTGATCTGAAGTTTATTGAAGAGGCTTCGATGGTTCATGATATCGGAATTTTCCTGACCAACGCACCCGGTCTATACTGTTTTGGCGACTATCCCTATCTTGCCCACGGATACCTGGGATGCGAACTTGTAACCAAACTTGGGTTTCCCGACCATGGTCTGGTTTGTGAAAGGCATACAGGTGTTGGTATTTCGAAAGAGGAGATTCTTGAAAAAAAGCTGCCGCTGCCACTGAGAGACTATATTCCTGAGACCGTAGAGGAGCAGATGATTTCTTTTGCAGATAAGTTCTACTCAAAAAGCATTGATATTTTTAAAGAAAAGTCTCTGGCTGAAGTTCGAAAATCCATCTCTAAATTCGGGAAAACCAATATCGACCGTTTCGAAGAATGGTGTGATCTATTTCTTTAATACTGTACCTTGTCGTAGAAACTATCCTGTTTGCTGAGTTTCAGGTCCTGAAGCATTGCGGCGGTAGCCCTAAGCGTAAAGCTGTAACTTTGACGGTATCCGAACGGCACGATATTCAATGACATCTGGAAGCAGTGGAGGTCCCTGAAGATGTTGAACTGAGTAAAAGACACCTCCATTTTCTGAAGATCTACTCCGGATGAAAATCCAATCTGCCAGCCTTTTGTTAAACTGACATTCCCGTTAAAATCAAGGGTTTGATTAATCTGTGGTTTCGCTGCAGGGTCTGGTTTGCTGTATCTGAGGCTGTAATCAAACCGGAAGTCCCACGGAAGGCTGAAATCAGCATATTCCGGGATGTCAGGATAGTTTTTTCTTGCAGCGTCAATGACTTTCTGATCCTCTGATTTGGGCAATGGCTTCCCGTCCGGACCTATTACCCGTTTTAATTTTTCCTTTTCCTCCTTTGTTTTAGACTTAAATCCATATCCGAACGACATGTTGGCGCTGGTTAACCTGGCTATTTTCCCGTCTTTTGATATTTGATAAACATTGATCAGGTGTCCGTTCTCATAAACATACGGATCCATGATGGCACCCATATTTACGTCGATACTTGCCACCTTTGTACGTGCCGAGATGTTGATATTGAAAAGATTGAGCGAATCTGCGGCAAGGTTATAGGAGGTGGCAAAGGACAACTGATCGAGTAGTTTAACTTTTTTGAATTTCTCCTTTGAAAGCGTATCATTGGTATTCAGCATCTTCATCTCAAGGGTATTGTTAACATTGAGACCGATAGAACCGGATCTGCCCTGCCCTGCCGTGCCGAAAACACCTCCCTGGTGATAGGGATATCTCAAAGACACCGGTCTTCCCTGGTCATCATAATATTCAACCGTACCATACATGTTATAACCCGGGTTACTGAAATCGGGCAGCATGCTGAAACTCAGACTTGGTGTCATCACGTGCCTGATCTCATTGATATTCGATTTTTTATTCAGCGGCCTATAACTACCATAAATCTTTGAGGAAGCTCCTACACTGACAGAATAATCATAATCCCTGGTAAAACCGTAAATCGTATCAGTCACCTCTACCGTCTTCTTTACAGGATTCCAGTCTTTCCGGATCTGTTGGGTATACCATCGTTCATTGTAATTGAGTGAAGGGCTGACAGTAATAAATTTAAGTAATTTAAAGGAAGTACTTACCGGAATGCTCTGTTTAACGCCATTCTGCCAATCTTTGCTCAGATTGGAATTTAAGAGCAGGTACTCCTTGGTGTTGATGGAATTTTGCATGTCAAAACTATAGCTCATTCCGATCTTTTGGTACCACTTTTCTTTGCCTGAAGCATTTTTTGATTTGAACGGGTAAAGACGGTTGACGTTGAATGTCATCTGAGGAAAAGTCAGACTTATGGTTGTATCCCGGCTGTTTTGTGAATGGCGCAAGTTAGCAGACATGGCAAACGGAGTATTGTCCCACCGTCTCGTATAAGATATGCTCGATTGCTTGGTGTTGGTCAGATAATTGGAGTTACCCTGACTAAAATTTGTATTGGAATTGTTCTGGTCGTACTGGCTTGTTGAGAAGTTAACACTGGCACTGAAAGTCGAATTCGGACTTGCCTTTGCATCCAGCGCGTGATTCCAGGTGATGGCATAATCATTCTGAATTTTATAATCAGGTAATCCTTTATCTCCAAAGACATTCTTATAATAATTGAAATCAAAACCGCCACTGAATTTGTAACGAAGCCTGTAATTGGTATGCACTTTGAGACCTCTCGATCCTTTTGAGAATATATCTCCTCTCAATGCCAAATCAAAATAATCATTGGCAGCCCAGTAATAACCTATATCACGCAAAAAGAATCCCCTGTTGATCTCATCTCCGTAAGTCGGCATCAAAAATCCCGACGAATACTTGGGCGAGTTCGGGAAAAATCCGAATGGAATAAACAAAAAATAGATCGGCATATCTTCTACAACCAGGTAAGCCGGTCCTGTAACGATTTTTTTGTTTGAAAGTACTTTGGCCTTAGTCATCTGAAGGTAGAAATGGGGGTGTTCGGCATCGCAGGTCGTGTATCTGCCATCCTTCATATTGTAGGTGGAGTCATTCACCAATTTTGTTTTCCCGCTATGGATGTAGCCGCCCTCCTGATCTGTCACAACTCCGTACACAATTCCTTTCTTGGTAAGAAAATTGTATCTTATTTCATCAGCTTCAAATTCTTGCTCCGCTTGCTTAAAAATCGGTTTTCCCACAATTGTACCGGTAGAATCAGGTAATCCGGTTGCGTGAATCAGGTTACTGTCCCGGTTTAACTCAATATAATCTGCCTTCAATTCAATATCCTTGTACTTAACCTGGGCATTCTTAAACATGTAAATTTTGTTTTTGGTATTGTCGATGTTGATTTTTCCGTCTGCCGTGTAATCAACCTCGGCATCAAAATCGCTGCCACCATTCAGGTGTTTAAGCGAATCCAGGGACATGGTGTCCTTCTTCAATACTGTCAGTGAATCCCTAAACGATTTTCTGACATCCTTCGGCAAGCTTAAAGAAGATTTTTTCTGGCTGTTGCTTGTGTTTCTGTTCTGAGCCGGTTCCTGAGCAAAAACAAAAGAGTGCCAAAACAGAATCAGAAGTACCGTATATCTTAATTGTCGTTTCGTGCCCAAATCTAATGAATTAGACCGATTTTTGATCCTGATTTTATATCGCCGGTCTGACAGGCAAAAGTAAAAAATTCGCGCTGACAAAAAGGAGTCATTGATAAATAATTTAATCTTCTATTTTTGTATAGGTTTACAATAAAATAATGGGATCATTTTCAGAAAAATATAAGGCAACCGGAAAGAGTCCTCGCAGGTTCAATTTAATTTACCTTCTCTTTGTATTTTTAGCTGCGGGTACAACAGCTCACGGTCAAAAGGGGAACGTTAATACCTCCAAAATCGTAGTAATCGATGCAGGGCACGGGGGAAAGGATCCGGGTTCAGTCGTTGGAATTGCGAAAGAGAAGAATATTGTACTGGACATTGCCCTCAAACTGGGAAACCTGATCAAACAAAACCAAAAGAACATCAAAGTGGTATATACCCGGGATGGCGACTATTTTATCCCGTTAATGGACAGGGCTAATATTGCCAACAGGATACATGCAGATCTTTTCATTTCCATCCATGCAAATTACTGCAGCACTCCTGAAATTAACGGCACAGAAACGTATGTACTTGGCTTACACAGAACTGAGGACAACCTGAATGTTGCAAAAAAAGAGAACAGCGTCATTTTACTCGAAGACAACTACTCTACCCGTTATGAAGGATTCAATCCCAATCTTTCAGAATCGTACATAATGTTTGAACTGATTCAGGATTCCTACCTGGATCAAAGTCTCCGGTTTGCATCCATCCTGCAGTCCAATTTCAAAGAACTGGCCCAAAGACGCGACAGGGAGGTCAGACAAGCTGGATTTTTGGTGCTGAGGGAAACATCGATGCCCAGCGTGCTGATCGAAACCGGCTATCTAAGCAACAAGAAGGAGAACAGTTTCCTGTTGACTGATGCCGGAAGGAGTGAAATAGCCCATTCAATCCACGGATCCCTGGTTAGCTATCTGAACAAAATCGATACAAAGGACAACCTGGCGATTCAGTCTGAAAGGGAGATAAAACCTGCAGCCGCTTTGCCAAAAGCAGTACAAACTCCGAAAACCGCAGTTAAACCGGACCCGGGGACTGCACTTAAAGACAAAAAAAGCGCAGTTAATCAAAGGCCTTCTTCCCAGGGAGTGAAAAACACAACAAAAGAAATTACCGTTGAAGCTAACACTCCGTCGGACAAAACTTCCGGGAGTAATACTACCTGTGCCATCCAGATTGGGGCATTATCAAAAAAGATCGATCCGGATTCCAGAGCGTTCAAGGGAATAAAACCGATCCGAATGATATTTCTGGGAGGAAAGTATAAGTATATTTGCTATGAAACTGATACTTTTCAGGACACAAAAGCAAATTTCGATGCTGTAAAAAAGAACTTTCCGGATGCCTTTATCGTATCAGTTAAAGACAACCAAACCAAGTTTGTATGGAATGGTCGTGGAAAATAGTAACGGCAATTTTTAAAGTTAGTTGAAGATTAATGCATATTTAATTCAAATCCGCTATACCTTTGTATCCAACTTTAGACCACCTCCTTTGATTTAAATTTCAAAGGGTAATTGTAATTCAAATGAAATCTGTTAAACTAAATTAGCAACCAGTGAAAATCTCAAAGACTTCCAAAATTGGACTCGTTTTGGTAATTGGCTTCATGGTTTTGGTCTGGGGAATCAATTTCCTTAAAGGACGCGACATTTTAAGAACAGAGACAGTTTATGTAGCGCGGTATAAAAATGTGGCCGGATTGGCAGCTTCTACCATTGTTCAGCTAAATGGCTTAAAGATCGGGTACGTCCGTGAGGTCTATTTTGCTGAAGATTTATCCGGAGATCTTATTGTTAAGATCGCTGTTTTTAATAAATTTCCTTTACCGGTCGGAACAACAGCAGAAATTTCCAGCAGTGATCTGTTGGGCTCAAAGATGGTGAGATTGAATCTTGGTAAATCTTCCGTGTTTTACCATCATAACGACACCATCAAATCCGGGATTGAATCAGATTTCATGACCCAGGTTACAGAACAAATTGCCCCCATCAGAGCCAAATCGGAACGGTTGATCGTCTCCCTTGATTCAATTGTATCAAGTGTATCCATTATGCTGAACAGCGAGACCAGAAGAAACATCAGCAAAAGTATCGAGCAAATCAGTATCACAATGCAAAATCTGGAACAGATCTCCGGTGATTTAAGTGATGTAGTAAATGAACAAAAAAATAACCTGTCAGCCACCATTGTCAATCTGAAGGAGATGACTGATCAGTTTAACAATGACTCTAAAGTGTTGGGCAAAATCCTGAACAATTTTGCATCTATCAGTGATTCAATCAATCCCGCTGAATTGAAGTCAACACTTAACCATCTAAACAGGTCTGTTACTGGTTTGGAAACAATGCTCAGCAATATCAACAACTCAAACGGGACCATCGGACGACTTGTAAAGGATTCTACCTTGTATAACCGGCTGGCTGAATCGAGTGATAATTTGAACCAATTACTCGTTGATCTGAAAAGAAATCCTCACCGCTATGTGAAAATAACTGCTTTTGACTTCGGAAAAGAAGTTTACCTGGCTCCAAGTGCAACTTACAAGACAATTGAAAATATCGACTTTAAAGTTTTCTTATTCAGTTCGACGGTTAAGATTCCGCTTGAATCCTCTATATTCCAAGAAATTAGCAATGTAACCGAAGTTGTGGATGGTTCTAAATATCTTTACTTTGCTGGTGAAGATAAGTCGTACGATAAAGTTAGAATGATTCTAGATAAGGTACAACTATCTTTTCCTCAGGCATCTTTGAAGGCATATGAGAACAAAGAAGAAATTTCTTTAAAAAAAGCCTTAAAAATTTGTTCAAAGTAATTTTGAATTAATCATTTTTAACTAATTTAACCCAACGAAAATTGGTTGTTTTTTTACGTTTTTTGTCTTTCCGCAAAAAATAGAACATCAGAAATTTTAAGGTTAAAAAAATATTGAATTAGCATTCTATCAGCATTTTGGCCTATACAATTTTCTATGTTGCTGAAAATCAGGCAATTAACGTTTTACAAGCAATATATAAGTTTGATTTATACTTAATTAGATGATGAACACTTTGATACCTTTTGATCTGGTGTGATCTTTTATCTCTAGAGACAATTTAAAGACAATTTTAAAAAAAAAGAATTACCACAACCTAAATGGAGAAAGATCACGTCAGAATATGGGACAGTTGTTTAAGAATAATTAAAGACAATGTACCTAATATAAGTTACAGGACCTGGTTCGAGCCTATTGTTCCGCTAAAATTGGAGAACAATATCCTGACAATTCAGGTTCCGAGTCCGTTCTTTTATGAATACCTTGAAGAACAGTATATCGATATTCTGAGAAAAACCCTTAGAAAGGAACTCGGAGCAGGTGCTAAACTGGAATACAATGTCGTTGTTGACAACAACAACAGTGTAAACAACAAGCCTTATACCATAAAATTACCAACCAACCAAAATAATAATTTAAAAAACAAGCCGGTTTCTGCCGTACTTCCTTCAGATGAAACCGGTATCCGTAATCCCTTTGTCATTCCCGGCATCCAAAAAGTACAAATCGATTCCCAACTTAAATCAGACAATACTTTTGACAACTTCATAGAGGGTGAATGCAACCGTCTGGCACGCAGTGCGGGTTATGCCGTAGCTCAAAAACCGGGAGGAACTGCATTTAATCCGTTGATGCTTTACGGAAATTCAGGATTGGGAAAGACCCACCTTGCACAAGCAATCGGAATTGAAGTTAAAGAGCGCTACCCCGACAAGATTGTATTGTATGTTAATGCCAATAAGTTCTTTATCCAGTTTTCAGAAGCTACCCGCAACAACTCCCGCAATGATTTTTTGCACTTTTATCAGATGATCGATGTTTTGATTATTGATGACGTACAGGAGTTTGCCGGGAAAGAGAAAACGCAGGAAACATTCTTCCATATATTCAACCACCTCCACCAGTCAGGCAAACAGTTGATCCTTACATCAGACAAATCACCCATCGAATTAAAAGGAATGGAACAGCGTCTGCTCTCCCGTTTCAAATGGGGATTGACTGCTGATCTGCAGGTACCCGACTTCGAAACCAGGATGAACATTCTCAGGAAAAAGATCTACAAGGATGGTATTGTCATCTCAGAAGAGGTACTGGAATACATAGCCTCACACATCAACAGCAATGTCAGGGAACTGGAAGGAGCCCTGATTTCACTGCTGGCCCAGGCAACGCTGAACAAAAAGGAAATTACGCTTGATCTGGCAATTAAAATGATTAACAAGTTGGTTAACAATACGAAAAGAGAGTTAACCATCGATTATATTTCAAAAGTTGTCTCTGATTATTTTTGCATCCCCGTTGATTCACTTGCAGTTAAAACGCGAAAGAGAGAAATCGTCCAGGCCCGGCAAATTGCGATGTACTTCTCAAAGAATCTGACCCAATCGTCTCTTGCGTCGATTGGTTCCCAGATCGGAGGTAAAGACCATGCCACCGTCCTTCATGCCTGCAGAACTGTGACAAATCTTAAGGAGATTGATAAAAATTTCAGGTTGAGTATAGACGAGATCGAAAACAAATTGAAAATGTAATTTTCCAATAAGCAGACTGAAAAGTTTGCTTTTTTTTTACCAATAATGGTTCACTTTTACGTTACATCCGATGCTTTCTGATACCTATCTTACGATCGCGCAACCATCAGAAGGCTTGTTCAAGGAGAAGGGAAGCAGATTTCTTTCTTTTGCCTACCCTGTAAGTAATGAAGAAGAGATCAAAACGATACTGGCAAATATCAGGAAAGAGCATTATTCGGCCAGACATTGTTGCTATGCCTGGAGCCTTGGAACTGAAAATCAAAGATACAGGGCAAACGACGACGGGGAACCATCCGGAACGGCCGGCAGGCCCATTTATGGACAAATTATATCGAATAACCTGACGAACATACTGATCGTAGTTGTCAGATATTTTGGAGGGACTCTACTGGGTGTGAGCGGACTCATCCGGGCATATAAGCAGGCAGCAAGTGAAGCCATTAACATTGCCGGTATAGTATCCAGAATTGTTGAGCATATTTTTGAAATTGAATTTGAATATTCTGCAATGAACGATCTGATGTCTTTTATCAAGGAGGAGCAGCTGGAAGTTATCAGCACGCAGTTTGATCTGCAATGCAGGATCAATTTAAGCGTCAGGTCTGCCAGGCTGGAGGAAATTGAAACAAAAATTGGGAAAATTGAAGGTATTATTACCCGGAAAATCATACAGGATTGAAATCTAAAATATAATATACCAACTAATTATGAACCAAAAAAGTTTAATCTCTATCACTGATTTTTCAAAGGATGAATATTTGAAGATCATGGAACTTTCAGCAAAATTTGAAGCTAATCCAAACCAGCCCCTTTTGAAAGGCAAAGTGATTGCAACACTGTTTTTTGAGCCGTCAACCCGGACAAGGCTTAGTTTTGAGACAGCAATCAATCGCCTCGGCGGTAAAATCATTGGATTCTCAGATTCAAATTCGTCCAGCGTTTCGAAGGGTGAAACGCTTCACGACACCATCCGGATGGTGAGCAATTACGCCGATATGATCATCATGCGGCACCCGCTGGAAGGAAGTGCCAGGTATGCGGCAGAAGTAGCTGATGTACCTGTCATCAATGCCGGTGACGGCGCAAATCAGCACCCAAGTCAGACGCTCCTGGATATGTACTCCATTATGAAGACACAGAGCCGGCTGGATGACATTAACCTCTTCATGGTAGGTGATCTGAAATACGGCCGTACCGTACACAGCCTGCTGATGGCCATGTCTCAGTTTAAGAATCCCATCTTCAATTTTGTTGCACCACCCGAACTGGCCATGCCGGATGAGTACAAGCTTTTTCTTACACAGCAGGGTATCCGTTATTTCGAGCACCTTGAATTCAATGATATTATTAACCAGGCGGATATCATATACATGACTCGCGTACAAAAGGAGCGGTTTATTGATCCTGTAGAGTATGAAAAAGTCAAAAACGTCTATATCCTTAAAAATGATATGCTGGCAAACACCAAGCCGAATGTGAGGATTTTGCATCCCCTGCCAAGAATCAATGAAATTCATACCAACGTAGATACCAATCCAAAGGCCTATTATTTTACGCAGGCGCGCAACGGCGTTTTCACACGGATGGCCATTATCTCACATTTGTTAAATCTTCAATAACCATAAGCTATGCAAAAGCAGTTAAACGTAAGTGCAATCAAAGACGGAACCGTCATTGACCATATCCCCACCAAGGCTCTTTTTAAAGTTATTCAGATTTTGAAATTGGAAGATTTCCAAAACATGGTAACATTTGGCAACAACCTTGACAGCAAGGCCATGGGTACAAAAGCCATTATTAAGATTGCCAACCGCTTTTTTGAAGATGTCGAGGTAAATAAAATTGCCCTTGTTGCACCCAATGCCAAGCTTAATACGATCAGAAACTATGAAGTTGTGGAGAAACGTGTAGTTCAAATTCCGGACCAGGTGAACGGAATTGTACGTTGCTTCAATCCGAAATGCATCACAAATGTCGAGAATGTCAGCACTAAATTTCAGATTATCAATAATAAACCTATTGAAATGAAGTGCTATTACTGTGAAAAAATTACCTACGAAAACGAAATCAGGATCAAATAAATTACTGCAATGCAACAACTTTTTTCGTCAGTTTTAAAAAAATTCGAAGAACTCAAAGCCCAAAATCCTGCTATCGGAATTTTAATGTCGCAAACGACAGAACTTTTACGTACGGAGATTTCTCATTACGACTGGGTTGGTTTTTATCTTCTTGATGCACAAAATAACATGCTGGTTTTAGGCCCCTTTTCAGGAAAACCAACCGAACACACGCACATTCCGGTAGGAAAGGGCATTTGCGGTCAGGTCGCAGAAAGCAGAAAGTCTATGATCGTCCAGGATGTAACACAACAGACAAACTACATTGCATGCAGCATCGATGTACAAAGTGAAATTGTTGTACCCGTCCTGAAAAATGGAATGTTTGTTGCCGAAATAGACATCGATTCACACGCCTATGCTCCTTTTTCGCCTGAAGACGAAAAATTCCTTTCAGCAATCTCTGACCAACTGTCTGAGTACTTTTAGCGTATCCGGTCGATGGATTTCACCAGGCGTTCATCTTTCACAATAGCACGGATAGCCAACAATACAAGCACTGCTGCAATCAGCGGGAAGGTGAAGCTGATTTTCATGGAATAGCTGCCTCCCAGGGACTGGTTACATTTCCAAATGGAGGAATAGAGGGAGGCGGTCAATCCAACAAGAAGGATCACAGTTAAATAGGAGAGACTTTTCTGGCGGGATCTGTTTTTATACTGAAGAATAATCAGTGTAAGCAAAGCCATAATCACACAAGCTAAAATGAAAAGCGGCCAGGATTTTTGCTCAATTAATCCGTTGGCATCGCCTTCAGAGACAATTCCCGAGAGGTAAAACAAAAATAGTTTGCTCCCTTTTCCGGCCATTTCGGCAAAAGGCAGAAAAAATATTAAACCAATCAGCACATCAGCAATCAATAGGTATAAAGTCTGTATTCTCTGAATCATTTGTAGATATTTTATTCTGCAAATTTAAAAATATTCAGGATCATCCGACTTTTTTTTACCTTTGAACTACATCAAAAAGTTTACCATGAGAATTATTGAGCCTTCTGAACTGATTATCAATCCGGACGGAACCATTTTTCATCTTCACATGAAGCCGGAACAGTTAGCCGAAAATATTATTCTGGTTGGCGATCCCGGCAGGGTCAAAATGATTGCAGATTTTTTTGACAAAATTGAATCCCGGACTGAAAACCGTGAGTTTGTATCTGCTACCGGATATTACGGACAGAAAAGAATAACTGTCCTTTCGACAGGCATCGGAACAGATAACATCGACATCGTGGTCAATGAGTTGGATGCACTGGTGAACATCGACCTCAAGACAAGACAGGTGTTAAAAAGACATAAGTCACTAAATATCATAAGAATAGGAACATCCGGCGGACTTCAGGGTGATATCCCGGTTAATGCTTTTCTGGCTTCCCGTAAGGCAATCGGGTTCGATGGTCTGCTTAATTTTTACGATCACCGGAATGAGGTTTCTGATTTGGTATTTGAAAAAGCTTTCAAATCGCATGTAGGCTGGAATGAGCTCCTCCCCTCTCCTTATGTTGTAAGTGCAGATGGCGGTCTTTATGACAAAATAGTTGATGCCGATTTCACACCCGGGGTAACTATTTCAGCTCCAGGGTTTTATGGACCACAGGGTCGTGAACTCCGTTTAAGGATAGTGGATCCGCTCATCAACGACAAAATTGAGACCTTCAGGCTCGATGAACAGCGAATCACCAATTATGAGATGGAGTGCTCGGCAATATACGGATTAAGTAAATTATTGGGGCACAAGGCATTGACCGTATGCATCATCATCGCCAACAGGGTGTCAAAACAGGCCAACGAAAATTACAAACCCGTGATGGTCACTTTAGTCCAAAAAATTCTTGACCGAATCTGATATGTCAACTTCCGATCCCATTTTAGACGCATTAATATCTCTACTTGATGACCAGGACGAGATGGTGTACAATTCAGTAAAAGAGAAACTGCTCTCCATGGGATCTGACGTTAAGCCTAAACTGGAGGATGCACTTATAAATGCCGGATCAATTGATCATTACAAGAAACTGGAGCAGATAATCGCGCTTTTAAAAAATGAAATTATCATCGGGCAGATGAAAACATGGATCAGCAACGAAAACAGATCATTGCTTGACGGCTGGATACTGGCCTCATCTGTCCATCACCCCAATATCCCGAAAGAAAGAATTGAAAACAATATCCACAAATTATACCAGGATGCATGGCTGGAAATCACGGAGACAATGACCTCGCTGGAGAAAATTGCCGTCATCAACCATATTCTTTTCAGAATCAATAGTTTTGAAATAGTAGAGGTTGAAACTCCTTTTATAGAAAATATCGTATTGGACCAGCTGCTCTTTTCCAAAACCGGTAACGTATATTCGCTCACCATATTATACCTTATTATCGCCCGTCAATTGCATCTGGATCTCCTGCCGATCATGCTGGCCAATAAACTGCTGCTTGTGTATGAAGACAATCTGGCTTCCTCTCTTGCCTTCGGGACGGGAGCGGAAAAGTACCTTTTTTACATCAATGTTGCCCATAAGGGATCCGTAATCAGTCCGAAGGAGGTCCAGTTTTTGTACGACAAATCTTATAAATACGGCAAAACCGTAACCCGCAATGAGACGGACATAAGCCTGATTAAGAAGCTTCTGAACCTGATGTATCTGATCTACACGGGCGATGGTGACCAGGAAAAGCTCTTGCTGACTGAAGATCTGCTGGCCCTGATGGAGGGGATGTAGCCGCAAAAGAAATAAAGAAATAAAGGATAAAGGATAAAGGATAAAGGATAAAGTAAGAACGCCGCGATCATCATTGCGGCGTTCTCAATTTGAGACTTATCATGGTGCAGCAAATCTCAATATCAACACAAATGCCACTTTATCCTTTATCCTTTATCCTTTATCCATTATCCTTTATCCTTCCTTTATCCTTTATCCTTTTTATTTGGCATAGTTGACAGCTCTGGTCTCACGAATCACGGTGATTTTCACCTGGCCCGGATAGGTCATCTCGTCCTGGATCTTCTTGGCAATATCGTAGGATAAACTTTCGGCCTCGGCATCGGTCATTTTATCGCTTCCGACAATTACCCTCAGTTCACGACCAGCCTGGATGGCATAAGTTTTAGTTACGCCCGGGTATGAGAGTGCCATATTTTCAAGGTCATTCAGTCGCTTGATGTAAGATTCGACCGCTTCGCGGCGTGCACCCGGCCGGGCACCTGAAATAGCATCACAGGCCTGCACAAGCGGAGCCAGCAAGGTTTCCATTTCAACCTCTTCATGGTGAGAACCAATGGCGTTGCAGATATCCGGTTTTTCCTTGTATTTCTCAGCCAGTTTCATGCCAAGCAAGGCGTGTGGTAATTCCGGTTCATCATCCGGAACTTTTCCGATATCGTGCAAGAGACCGGCGCGTTTGGCTTTTTTAGGATTCAGGCCCAGTTCTGCAGCCATAATCGCGCATAGGTTTGCAGTCTCGCGTGAGTGCTGCAAGAGGTTTTGCCCGTACGAAGAACGGTATTTCATCTTTCCGATCAGACGGATCAGTTCGGGATGCATACCGTGGATTCCCAAGTCGATGGTGGTACGTTTCCCGGTTTCGATAATCTCTTCTTCGACCTGTTTCTTCACTTTGTTCACCACCTCTTCGATTCGTGCGGGGTGAATTCGTCCGTCTGTTACCAATTGGTGAAGCGCCAGACGGGCTATTTCCCTCCGGACAGGATCAAAGCCTGAAAGTACTATGGCTTCCGGTGTATCATCCACAATTATTTCTACGCCTGTGGCTGCTTCCAGCGCACGGATGTTGCGACCCTCACGACCGATAATACGGCCTTTTATTTCGTCGCTTTCAATGTGAAAAACAGTTACGGCATTCTCGATAGCCGTTTCTGATGCCACCCGCTGAATGGATTTGACAATGATTTTTTTTGCTTCTTTGTTGGCATTCATTTTTGCCTCATCCATGATTTCCTGGATGTAAGACATCGCCTCAGTTTTGGCTTCATTTTTCAATGAATCAACCAGTTGTGTCCTTGCTTCATCAGCAGAGATACCGGATACAGCCTCCAGTTGTTCAACCTGCTTTTTGTGCATCCGTTCGAGTTCTTCATTTTTTTGCTCAATCATCTCCAATTGGGCATTCAGTTTTTCTCTCAGACTATCAGCCTCCTGCGTAGCGGTTTCCGAATCCTTAATTTTCCTTTGCAACTCTTCTTTGCGTTGAAGATGGATGGCTTCCCGCTGCTTCAGTTTATTCTCAGCGCTGACAATACGCTGATTACGGTCATTGATATACAGTTCGTGATCTGCTTTCAGTTGAATGAATTTCTCTTTGGCCTGAATGGCCTTTTTCTCTTTGATGATTTCCGATTGTGTTTCGGCTTCTTTGATCAGGTTCCGGCTTTTGTTGAGAAGCAGAAAATCCCATAAAAAATAGGATCCGGCACCACCAACCAGAATTGCGATCAAACCTACTATGATTGTTGTCTCCATACAGAAAAAATTATTAGATTAAAAAAAACCGCACTCCCAATCTCCTCAACCGGCAATAAACCAGTGAAAGAGAATAAGATGCGGTAATATATTATGATAAAACTATTGTATATTTTCTTTCTCGATAAACTCTGCTAAAAAGTCGTTCATATGCTCCAACTCCTCAATGACAGGCGAATACTCTATTTGTTTTTCGCTGTCCGATTTTTGAATCACAAATTGCAATGTGGACATCGCCAGACAATCCTGAATGTCCTTTGAAGGATACCTCTGTTTATACTGAACTACTTTATCGTTGATAATCTTCGCTGCTCTACGTATGTTCTCCTCTTCTTTTCTTTCAATTCGAAGCGGGTACATCCGATCGGCTATATTAATGTTGATCGAAAGTTTATCATCCATAGCAGGCGGATTACTTATTTAAAAGTGAAATACATTTATCAATCTCCCGCACCAATCTATTTATCTTAATTTTAGCTTCGTGAGAATCTTCATTCGCACCGGCCAAAGATTTAGCAAACTTGAAACCCTCAACTTTCTTGGTCAAATCCTGATTTGAAATAGTCAGCAAATTGATCTGTTCTTCCAGGCGTTTGATCTCTTCCATGTGCGTCTGACGCTCAGCTTTCATCTTCTGATGTAAGCCGATTAACTTATCGAGTTTTTCTTTAAATTCTCGTAATAAAAGAGTTTCGCGCTCCGTCATGTTCAGGGATTACAGCAACAAAGTTAATATTTAATTCAATATACCAAAATATTAACCCTGCCAATATCGGCGGTTGAGACAAAGTTTGCTACTTTCGCCGCATTGACCTCAGCGAGAACATATTTTATGAAAATTTTTCTGGTAATTATCCTTTTTGCTTTATTGACGCCGCTTTACGGACAAATTAATATTGTGTCAGGCTACCTTTCACCGATAAAATCTCCCTTTTCATTTTCGGGCGGCTTTGGCGAACTGCGCAGAAACCATTTTCATACAGGACTCGATTTCAGAACCGGCGGTCAAATCGGATCTCCTGTTTTCGCCGTTAAAGAGGGATCAGTTGCCAGGGTGGCTGTTTCACCCTCAGGCTATGGTCATGCCTTGTACCTGGTTCATCCCGACGGCCGCACTACGGTTTACGGCCACCTCTCACGCTTTAATCAGAAGATTGAAGCTTACGTTGTAGCGGAACAATACCGGCTCAAACAATTTGCCGTTGATATCACCATGCCTCCCGGATTACTGACTTTCCAAAAAGGTGAAACAATTGCCTGGTCAGGCAATACAGGCAGTTCCGGCGGGCCGCATCTCCACTTTGAAATCAGGGATACCCAGTCGGAGAAACCACAAAACCCCCTGTTCTACTTACCGGGAATCCGCGATAAAAGTGCGCCGCGCATATCTTCGCTTTACATTTATCCGCTGTCTGAAAACAGCCACGTTAACAAAAGCCGGAACAAATTAAGGTTTGAGACCGTTTCTGCCAATCAGGGCACAAAGTTGAAAAATCAACAGCCCATCGAAGTTTTTGGGGATATCGGATTGGGAATCCAGACAGATGATGATTTTAATGGTGTCGGTCTGAAATGTGGCATCTTTTCGGCACAACTGTTTGTTGACCAGGAACCTGAATATTCATTTAAAATGGACCATCTGGCATTCGACTATGGAAGGTATGTCAACAGCCACATTGATTATGAGGAACTGATGAAAAACAAGCGCTGGATTCACCGGCTTTACCTGCAGCCAGGCAATAAGATGGATATATACAGGACCAATGCGAACAGGGGAATATTAAATCTGGAAGACGGCCATACACATACGGTTAAAATAGTGGTAACAGATGCATTTAACAATTCCAATGCATTTACATTCAAATTGTTATCCAAAAAAATTGAGCTTCCGCTGCGGAAAGCCAATTTTACAAAGCTTTTTCTCTATGATGAACCCAATGATTTTGAGACAGATGAAGTAAAAGTCAGGATACCAGAAGGAACATTGTATGATCAGCTTAACTTTAACTATCACACCGGAATTAAGAAAAGTTCTTACTACGCATCCGTCCACCAGCTGCACAACCAGTACGTTCCTGTCCATAAACCCTATATTCTGTCCATTAAAACTCAAAATATCCCGCCAAAATATACAGGAAAAACATTAATCGTCTCGGTCGATCCATCCGGTAAACTCTCTTCAGCCGGCGGCATGTACAAAGAAGGCTGGATCACAGCACATCCAAGAGCATTCGGCGATTTTACCGTTGTGCTCGATACTGTTCCGCCCAGTATACAACCATTAAGCATTAAAGAGAACAAGACGCTGACCAATCAGGTTAAAATTGAATTTAAAATCACGGATAATCTCTCAGGCATTGATTCGTATGAAGGTGAAATTGACGGAAACTGGGTCCTGTTTGAATACGATGCCAAAACGGATACACTTGCGTACACCATTGACAGGAAGAGACTTATTTTAGGTAAACTGCATACCCTTCAGCTCAAAGTCGGCGATGAGAGGAAGAACACAGCAGTATACAATGCAAAATTTTATCTGTGAAATTAATAATCGTTTGCGGAGCATTTACAAATTCCATCCAATATTACAGATCAACCATTCCTAAAACCCCAATCTTAAGGACTGCAGCGGTTCAATAATTTTGTTGCCAATTCTCCACTAAAATTATTCAAAGTAGTACCTGACTTTACCTGAAAATTGTTGTATATTTGTTTATTAGTAAAAGAGAATAATTCCCTTTTACTAATTACTAGCAATGAAGATCAGCGAAATAAGGAATAAGCTCACAGAAAAAAAACTTAAAGTTACTCCGCAACGAGTCGCAATCATGGAAGCCATTTTTGAGCTTCATAATCATCCCAGAGCTGATAATATTATTGATTTTATCCGCAAAACCCATCCCAATATTGCAACAGCCACCGTTTACAAAGTATTGGATGCGTTAATAGACAATAATTTAATTATAAAAGTTAAAACAGACAAAGATATTATGCGATATGATGCGATAACGGAAAAGCATCATCATCTGTATTGTGCCGAATCAGACAGGATTGAAGATTATTTTGATGCAGAACTCAATGAATTAATCAGTGCTTATTTTGAAAAGAAAGGGATTCCAGATTTCGAAATAGAAGATATTAAACTTCAGATTATTGGAAACTTCACAAAGAAAGTGTCAAAATAAAAATAGGTACCATTCAATCATTCAAATGTTTAATCACTAATAAACTAATTTATATTACAAATGGAAAATAATTCTGACAAAATAAGCAAATGCCCGGTAACCGGAGCAACTGGAAAACACAGTTTTGGAACCAGTGGAACAAAAAATCGTGATTGGTGGCCAAATCAGTTAAAACTAAGCGTATTGCATCAGCACTCTTCTTTATCAAATCCTATGGGTGAAGATTTTAATTACGCTGAAGAATTTAAAAATTTAGATTTGAAGGCCATTAAAAATGACCTTCACAAGCTGATGACCGACTCTCAAGAATGGTGGCCTGCAGATTTCGGCCATTACGGACCATTTTTCATCCGTATGGCATGGCACAGTGCTGGTACCTATCGCACCGGCGACGGTCGTGGCGGTGCCGGAGGTGGACAGCAGCGCTTTGCACCACTGAACAGTTGGCCCGATAATGTCAACCTCGATAAGGCCCGACGACTGCTCTGGCCTATCAAACGAAAGTATGGCCGACAAATATCATGGGCAGACCTTATGATCCTTACCGGTAATGTAGCCTTGGAATCAATGGGATTCAAAACCTTTGGATTTGCTGGTGGCCGTGAAGATGTTTGGGAGCCCGAAGAGGACATCTATTGGGGGAATGAGACCAAGTGGTTAGAAGGTGACAAACGCTTCTCCGGCGAACGCGACCTTGACAATCCTCTTGCAGCCGTGCAAATGGGACTTATATACGTAAATCCGGAAGGCCCTGAGGGTAATCCTGATCCGATTGCTGCGGGCAAAGATATCCGCGAAACCTTTGCCCGCATGGCCATGAATGATGAAGAAACTGTGGCGCTTATTGCCGGCGGGCACACTTTTGGCAAAACACATGGAGCAGGAGATGCGGCACATGTTGGACCTGAACCCGAAGCTGCAGGCATTGAAGAGCAGGGTCTTGGCTGGAAAAACACTTTTGGCTCAGGTAAAGGAGGCGACACAATCGGCAGCGGTTTGGAAGTTACCTGGACACAAACTCCAGCCAAATGGAGTTATTACTTCTTCGAAAATCTGTTTGGCTACGAATGGGAACTAACAAAAAGCCCGGCAGGTGCACATCAATGGACAGCAAAAAACGCCGAAGGTGTCATTCCTGATGCCCACGATGCCTCTAAAAAACATGCACCAGCCATGCTGACGACAGACCTTTCCCTGCGTTTTGATCCCGCTTATGAGAAAATTTCAAGGCGTTTTTATGAATATCCACTCGAATTTGCCGATGCCTTTGCCCGTGCATGGTTTAAGCTGACTCACCGGGATATGGGACCCCGGACACGATGCTTAGGTCCTGAAGTGCCCACAGAAGATTTGATTTGGCAAGATCCTATACCCACGGTGAATCATACTTTAATAGATGAGAAAGATATTAATACTTTAAAAGCTAAGGTATTATTATCCGGTTTGTCCGTATCTCAATTGGTATATACCGCATGGTCCTCTGCCTCTACTTTCCGCGGATCCGACAAACGTGGTGGTGCAAACGGTGCCCGTATCCGTTTAGCTCCGCAAAAGGACTGGGCGGTTAATAATCCTGTTCAACTAAAACAAATTTTGGAAACGCTGGAAGGTATCCAAAAAGGATTCAATAGTGCTCAATCTGATGGTACGAAGGTTTCCCTTGCCGATCTAATTGTATTGGCAGGTTGTGCCGGGGTTGAGAAAGCTGCAAAAGACGCAGGTAATGCCGTTACCGTTCCTTTCACCCCGGGTCGTATGGATGCATCACAGACGCAAACAGACGTAGATTCTTTCGCAGTGCTGGAGCCTGCAGCGGATGGTTTTCGCAACTATTTAAAAACGAAATACGCCATATCAACTGAAGAGTTGTTACTTGACAAGGCACGGTTGCTAACATTGACTGCTCCTGAAATGACAGTACTTGTTGGTGGAATGCGTGTTTTGGACACAAATTCTGATGACGCTAAACATGGTATTTTCACTAATCGTCCCGAAGTTCTCAGCAACGATTTCTATGTAAATTTGCTGGATATGAGTACTGTCTGGATGCCAGCATCTGAGGACAAAGAGAAATTTGATGGTCGGGATCGCAAAACAGGAGCATTAAAATGGACAGGGACGCGTGCAGATCTTATCTTTGGTTCAAACTCTGAGCTCAGAGCCCTTGCCGAGGTGTACGCAAGTGCAGACGCTAAAGATAAATTTGTAAAGGACTTTGTGGCAGCATGGAACAAAGTTATGAACCTTGATCGTTTTGATCTGACTTGATTGCTCAGTAATCTGAAATAAACAAAGTCAAAGATGTTATCTGACTTTTCAAGCGAACTGCTATTGAAGAGATGATGCATGTGAAAAACTCGCAGAGCGGATCCTGGTCTTAAAAGGTGATTAGGATAATTAAAATGAATATATGATAAAACTCATTAAAAAATAGGCATTTGGAGGTTTCCTGGTCTGATTTAAATGAACATATTTTCTATTTTTGTCAAAATTGAAATCAAAATAAAGGAATGAAAAAAATCAGAATAATTAGTGTACTAATCTTCAGTGTTATACAATTGAATCAGGCCGATGCCTGCACCAATTTTTTAATTTCAAAGGGGGCGACTGTGGGCGGAACACCCATGATTACTTATGCCGCAGACTCTCATTCTCTTTACGGAGAACTTTATTTTTGGCCGGCTGCCAATTACAAAGCCGGAACCATGGTTGATGTCAATGAATGGGATACCGGTAAATTTATGGGAAAAATTCCCCAGGTTGCCCATACTTACCAGGTGGTCGGAAACATGAATGAGCACCAGCTTGCCATCGGTGAAACCACCTATGGCGGGAGAAAAGAACTTGCTTCTCAAAAGGATGCCATCGTTGATTATGGCAGTTTAATCTATATGACCCTGCAACGGGCAAAAAATGCCCGGGAGGCGATCTCTGTAATGACTAACCTGGTCAAAGATTACGGATATGCTTCCAGTGGTGAATCTTTTTCTATCGCGGATACCCAAGAAGTCTGGATCCTTGAAATGATCAGCAAAGGCGACGGGCAGAAGGGTGCAGTATGGGTTGCTATGAAAATTCCGGACGGATATATCTCCGGTCATGCCAACCAGGCAAGAATCACACAGTTCCCGAAAGATAAACCTGTCGAGTGTCTGTATGCTCCCGATGTAATCTCCTTTGCAAGGGAAAAAGGTTGGTTTGCCGGAACCGATGCCGAATTTAGTTTTTCCGACACTTATGCGCCGGTCGAATTTGGCGGAGCCCGTTTTTGCGATGCGCGTGTCTGGGCCGGGTTTAACCAGGTGAACAAGCAGATGGGCAAATACGAAGATTATGCCATGGGTAAAATTACCTACGATAAAAATAAATATGCCACCAACCGCATGCCGCTCTGGATCAAACCTGATACGCCGCTTACGCTCGGGAATGTTATTGGCATGATGCGCGACCATTACGAAGGTACAGCGCTGGATATGACCAAAGATCCGGGCGCCGGTCCTTTCGTGCTCCCTTACCGCTGGCGTCCGATGACATGGAAAGTTGATTCCGTAGCTTATTGCCATGAAAGAGCCATTTCAACGCAGCAAACCGGATTCTCCTTTGTAGCCCAGTGCCGGCCGAACCTTCCTGATCCGATCGGCGGAATTCTCTGGTTTGGTGTGGATGATACCTATTCAACCTGCTATATGCCTGTTTATTGCGGAATCAAAGAGGTTCCGAATTCCATAAAAGTTGGCAACGGCGACTTCCTTAACTGGTCAGATACATCCGCTTTCTGGATTTTCAATACAGTATCTAACTTTTGCTACCTGCGTTACAATGATATGATCAAAGATGTTCAGAAAGTACAGTCTGCAAAGGAAAAAGATTTTTTGAGCAGTGTCAAAGTAACCGATCAGAAAGCGCTGGATTTCTGGAACAAAGGCGACAAAGTAAATGCCATCAAGACCATTACTGCCTATTCTGTTTCACAGGTGGAAACTACCGTGAAGGACTGGAATAAATTATTCCATTATTTGATGATCAAATACAAGGACGGCAACGTCATGAACGAGAAGGACGGAAAATTCGAATGGAATGAGTACGGGAAACAACCAGCTCAGCCCATGCATCCTGCCTATCCTGATTCATATTACAGAATGATCATCGAAAAAAACAAAGATCATTTTAAAGCGGCAGGAGAATGATCCTGTCTGTCTCCAAAAAAGGTGCAATTTCACTTTTTGATTCTCTGCGGAACAATGGTCGGATAGTACTTTCTTTTGTTTTTATCTTTCTTACTTTCAACGCTTTGCACGGAAAAAACAGAGAATTTAATTACCTGAAAAATGGAGTTTCATTTTCTTTGCCCGGAGACTGGAAAACCATCTCAGATGAGTCACTCCCTGCCAAAGGTTACTATTACTCGGCAGAAAGGGTCGGTAAAAATGCAACGGGGCTTTTCACTCTGGTAACTATTAACGACGAGGAAAATCCGGTTAAATCTCTTTTGGTACAGCAGAAGAATATGAAAGAAGAGGAGCTGTACAAGGATTCCGGAATCGAATTCACAGCAATTGAAAGCAGCAGATTCGGCAGTATGGATGCCCGATCTGTCAAATATGAATCCGTGGTAAAGGGAATAAAGGTTTCGGGAACCATCATTTGTTTCAATTGTGCTGAAAAGACTTATCTTCTTTTCTTCCAGAGCGGAACCGATGACCAGAAGAAAAACGCCAAAGCCTTTAGGCTTATAGAAATAACTTTTGCCTGCAGGTGAAGAAGGAGATGGGACCGGGAGACGGGAGAGGGGACGAAGGGACGACGGGACGACTGGAAGACTGTGGACTGGAGACTGTGGACTGGACGACTTGAAGACTGGAGACTGTGGACTGGAGACTGTGGACTGGAGACTGTGTGTTAAGACATACAGCAATTGTGCTAAAATATATTTTTTTTAGCGTGAATGCAAAAAAAAGCCTTGTTTGAAACTTTTCCCGTATATTTAAGTTCCTTTTTAAAATAAATTAATTAACTGATTATGATTAATTTCGAATCATTCTATAAGGTTTCCTACGGCCTCTACCTAGTATCTGCCAAACATATGGATACTAAATCCGGATATGTTGCAAATACTGTTTTCCAGGTAACTGCACAACCTCCGAAATTTGGAATCAGCTGTAACAAAGATAATTTTACTGCTGATATTATTAAACAAAGTGGTGCATTTGCATTTTCGGCGCTTGGAGTAAAAGCTTCAACAGGCCTGATCGGCGATTTCGGTTACCGGAGCAGCAGGGAAATCGACAAATTCAGAGGAGTCAACTATTTTATCGGTGAAACAGGTTCTCCCATTGTCACTGATTCCTGCGTGGCATGGTTCGACTGCAGAATAACCGATACCATTGATGCCGGAAGTCACCTGATTTTCATCGGCGAAGTAATAGCCTGTGACCTTGTTGACACGGAAACCAAATCGTTGACCTACAACTACTACCGTGAAGTAATGAAAGGTTTTTCACCGAAAAATGCGCCAACTTACATCGATAAATCAAAAATTGCAGAAGAGACCCCAAACAAATCGGATGAAAATGAGTTGTGGCAATGCCAGCTATGTCACTACACCTACGAAACGGAGAAAGGTGATCCGATTTCAGGAATCGAACCGGGCACAAAATTTGAAGATTTACCGGATGACTGGACCTGTCCTATTTGCGGAGCAGATAAGTCGATGTTTGAGCGTGACTGATTAAATCTATTTCACATCGATCAACTCTATTTCAAAAATAATTACAGAATTGGCTGGTATGGGACCGGCATTGACACTTCCGTAACCCAAGTCAGATGGAATGAAGAAAGTAGCTTTCCCGCCTTTTTTCATCAAAGGAATGCCAATCTGCCATCCTTTTATCAAACCGGAAAGTGCATAGGTGAAAGTTTTATCGGCAGCAGTCTGATCAAATACACTTCCGTTGACGAGGGACCCTATGTATTTAACTTCAATGGTTGAAGATACCGTGGGTGCTGTTCCCGTTCCTGTGACATTCATAATATAATAAAGGCCTGACGGATCTTTTACGGCCATCAGCTTGTGGGCAGCCAGGTAATCTTGTATGGTCTGATCATCTACTTCAGCCTGGGGTTTCATTTTACCGCAGGAAGACAATACAATCATCAGGATTACAGCAAAAGGAAGAATCTTTATCATATCACCAATATTTTAAAAAACATTCGAAAACAAAAGAAAAGAGGTGTTACCGTCGCCTTTCCGGACAAAGACCTCAAAATTTCATCTGCAAAGATATATTTATCTGTTATTTTTTTGCAAACCAAAGATTTTTATTAGCGTGTGATAAATCGTACTTTCGCTGCCTGTTAAATTAATGTAATACTTGTGTCGGAAAAAGTAAAAAAGCACATCATTACCTTGCTTAAGCTGGGAGTTTCAGTGGCTGCAATCTGGTGGGTATTAAGGCAAATATCGCTTAAAGATGTATTGGCCCTCTACGGGACTGCAAATGTGTGGTACCTTTTAGCTGCTTTGCTGCTTATTATATTATCCTATGTATTATCCGGATTCAGGCAGAACCTTTCCTTTAGAAGTACCGGGGCACATCTTTCACCACAACTTAACCTGAAATTATTCTGGCTTGGATTATTTTACAACCTTTTCCTTCCAAGCGGAATCGGCGGAGACGGAATCAAAGTTTACCTGGTTAACAAATACAGGCAAAACGGTGTCAAAAAAAACATTGGAGCCATGTTGGTAAACCGTGTAGCAGGCTTAGAGGCAATCGGTATGATTACCATTGCATTGTATTATCTCTCGGGCGACGAATTTAAGATCGGCTGGCCCGGATGGCTGTTCATCCCTGCATTGTATGTATTTTATTACTTCGTTCTCAAATATTTCCTCAAGAGTTTTCTCCCCATTCACGGCGGGTTGTTCGGATGGTCCATGTTTTTGCAATTGGTACAATTGATCGCGGCATTGTTTATACTGAACGCGTTCCACCAAACTTCAGATATTGCTGAATACCTGTTCCTCTTTTTCCTTTCGGCAATTGCAACAGCTTTACCAATAACAATCGGCGGACTGGGAGCCAGGGAGTTTGTTTTCCTGATCCTGGCAAACATGCTTCATCTTGACAGTAAAATTGCCGTTGCATTAAGCCTCATGTTCTACTTCCTGTCTGCAATTACCTCACTGGGAGGATTATACTGGGTTTTCTTTCCTCCTTTCAGGAGAGAAACGCCACCGGAAAACAAAGTCAGACACAAAGCTGCCGGCCGGAAATTCAACCTGGGTATTCGGAAACCAAACAAACCTGAAGTTTCTGCTGAAGAAATCTGACAGATTTAGTTATCCATTAATATTTGTGTCCATTTGTGTGAATTTGTGGATAGAAAACAGGCCGCCACAATAGGTGACAGCCTGAAAATACCAGTTTACGTTTTTTTTAAGCCGGCTTTTTCTGAGGTACTTTGAAAATTTTGGAAGTATCATACCCCCTTTTTTCTGCCTTTTTCACTATTTCCTGGTAAAGAACATCTGAAATTGATGGCGTTCTGGAAAGTATCCACAAATAATCGGGCGTTGAACTTCCGATCAGAACCCACTGGTAACCCTCCTGGTCAAGCTCCAATATATTGTAATCGGCATAGAAAAAAAGGAAAAACGACACCTTTAGCTGTCCGGGCTGACCGTACAGTTTAGCCTTCCCTTTGGCAACCTTCTCTTTACCTTCCAAAGATTTGTAAAATCCCTTGTTGAGTACCTCTATCTTACCATTTTCCTTTTGCGTATAGGTAGCAGTCACGCCTACCAGGTTTTTCTCGAAGGAGTGCTGATACCTCCCTATTTCGTACCAGGTTCCCAGATACCGCTGAATATCCAGACTTTGTACTGTTGTCTTGTCAATCATCTTATTGCTGTATTGAGTTTTGCATTCGGAAAACCCCAACATCAGAAGTGTCGCAATAATAAAAGGAATAATCCAATCTCTTTTCATGCTGAAATTTTTAACCAAAGTACAAAAATCATGTTAAAAAACTTCGGCCGAAGTAAGGTTATTTCGGAGTTTATTTAGTTTCAATCTATCTTAACTAAATTCTTTTTACCTTTGTACTAATAATCATCACCTAATACTGCTTGGTTTGAAGATTAACCGAATGCATAAGTTATTGAATATTTTCATGTTAATGCTGTTCATAGGATATTATGGCAGCATAAGCTTTTTTACCCACAGTCATATTGTTGACGGGAAAACCATTGTTCACTCTCATCCATTCAATTCAGGCTCCGAAAAGGATTCATCAAATTCTCCGCATACAAAGAAAGCATTGCATATAATTCTGTTGTCATCCGTGTTTCTATCTACTGCTATATCCATTTCCTCCTTCCCCAATTTCCAAAGAATATTTTTGTATGAAATTCCGATCAATTTCAACGAAAATGGTCATTTCGGATCCGCTGGCAATTTTACCTGCTCTCTTCGTGCACCTCCTGTATGTTAACCGTTTAGCAGGTTTGATAAAGTCATCAATTTTTCATTAAAAGAGTACCGGCTGGCCAAGACATAGCTTTGGCAAATTGATATATGCATGTTTAAAAAAAATCATCATGAGGTATTTAATATTTATTTGTTTGGCATGGCTGGCTGTCTCGTGTCACAATAAAAAAGAGTCAGGAACAGTCGAAAATTATGTCATCAAAGGTGACACCATTTATATTCCTGAAAATTCAAACCTTCGGGAAAAAATTAAAACAAGCGTTGTATGTTCGGTTCCTTACCGGCATAAGTTATCCTCAACGGGTGTTGTCAAAGCAATTCCAAACAATTATGCTCAAATTGCATCCCCTTTCGCCGGTCGGATCATCAAATCATTCGTCAAATTAGGCCAGCGGGTAGGTATTAATTCCCCTATTTTCGAAATCAGTTCGCCTTCATTTTTCGATGCCGGGAAAGTATACTATCAATCGAAACAGGAGATGCAACTTGCCGAAAAAAATCTGCAAAGACAACAGGATCTTCTCAAGAACGGCGTTGGCATTCAAAAAGATATGGAAGAGGCAGAAGTGATCTTCGAGTTAAGCAAGAGGGAATATGAGAATTCCATTGCAAGTCTGAAGGTATACCATGTTAATCCTGATGAATTGGTTCTTGGCCAGCCGTTGATAGTGCGGTCGCCGATAGCAGGTGAGGTCATTTCCGATAACATTGTGATAGGCCAATACCTGAGGGAGGACGCTGGCCCTGTGGCAATTGTGGCAGAACTTGGCAAAGTATGGGTTGTAGGTCAGGTGAAAGAAAAAGATATCAACAGCATCAAAGAATCGGATGAGGTAAATGTTTCTGTTGCAGGAATGCCAGGTCTATCAATTCACGGATTTGTATACCATATCAGTGAGATGCTTGACGAGGAGACCCGGTCTGTTGAGGTTTTCGTTGAATGTGAAAACAAAGGGCGGAATATGAAACCGGGCATGTATGTGACAGCCCAGTTTTCGGAAATCGCCGACAATTCTATCCTGATACCAACTAGCGCTGTTCTGCAGCTCGAAGAGAGCAGTTTTGTTTTCGTAAAAACAAAGGGTAACGGATTCCTGAAAAGATTAATCGAATCCTCTGGTACAGATAACGACCTGATTATTCTTAAATCAGGATTAAAACCCGGTGAAGAGATCGTTTCGACCGGTAGTTTTTATTTACTTGATGCCAAATAGTCCAACTTATGCGCAGAATTATTTTACTGGCCATCCGGAAAAGATGGATGATGGTTGGTTTATTCTCTTTCATTTCCATATTGGGATATTATTCCTGGCTGCAACTTTCAATTGAGGCCTACCCTGACATTGCAGATGTCACAGTACAGGTAATTACGCAAGTACCTGGATTAGCAGCCGAGGAGATTGAACAGCAAATCACCATACCCATTGAGCGGGAATTGAATGGTTTGCCCGGATTGCACGTCATGAGAAGCAAGAATACTTTTGGCTTATCTGCTGTCATCCTTGTTTTTGAAGATGGTACAGATGATTACTGGGCACGTCAACGGGTTCAGGAACGGCTTACCGGTGTTGAACTTCCGTATGGCGCTGTCCCGGGATTGAATCCGCTCACCTCTCCGACCGGAGAAATCTACCGTTACATCATTGAAAGCAAAAACCACGATTTAAGGGCATTAACAGACCTGAATAAATGGGTGATAATTCCCAGACTTAAACAAATAACCGGAGTAGCTGACGTAAGCAATTATGGTGGTATAACTACCCAATTTCAGATAGAAATCGACCCCTTAAAACTTGAGCAGTATAATCTTACGCTGGCGGAGGTTACCGAAAAGATTGGTATGAACAATGCCAACGCGGGGGGCAGTATGCTCTACCGTGGAGATCTGAGTTATGTTATCAGGGGTATAGGATTGGTCAAGGATCTGAACGATCTTGGTCAGATCGTGGTAAAGACGAAAAAAGGTGTTCCGGTTTTTGTAAAGGATCTTGGTGAATTGAAATTCGGCAATCTTGAACGTAAAGGGATCCTTGGTTTTACTGACCAAAACAGAAATTATTCTGAAAGTGTTGAAGGAATTGTACAAATGCTCAGATACCAGAATCCGTCCAAAGTACTGGATGAAGTTCATAAATCAGTAGAAGAACTCAACAATGAAATACTGCCGGAAGGTGTAAAAATTCATCCTTTCATGGACCGGACTGATCTTGTAGGTACTACATTGACTACAGTCTCGCATACTTTGCTTGAAGGAATTCTACTTGTTGTGTTTGTCTTAATTGTTTTTCTGGGAAGTTGGCGCGGGGCATTGCTGGTGGCTATAACAATTCCTATATCATTGCTCATCGCTTTTCTTCTGATGTTGACAACCAATATTCCCGCCAATCTCCTGTCGCTGGGAGCGATAGATTTTGGGATTATCATTGAAGGTGCGATCGTCATGATGGAAACCATTTTAAAGAAACGGGAAGATCATCCTGATCTTGAACTGGAGGAAAAATCGATTGTCGAAAGAACGATTGAAGTAGCTAAGCCGGTATTTTTCTCTTCCATCATTATCATTACAGCATACTTGCCGTTGTTTGCTTTTGAAAGAGTAGAAAAGAAACTCTTCACCCCAATGGCATTTACAGTAGGATACGCTTTAATCGGTGCACTGGCTGTTGCTTTGCTCTTAATACCTGGATTAGCTTATGCACTCTATAAAAAACCGCAAAAGACCTATCATAACAAATGGCTGACCAAATTATCATCCATATATAATCGTCAGACGCAAAGGATTCTGGCGAAACCAAAATCAGTATTTGCCCCCCTGGGATTTATTGTGCTGGCCGCCACAATCTTGACAATTATGGTAGGCAAAGATTTTCTTCCTCAATTGGACGAAGGTTCAATATGGTTGCAGGTTCAATTGCCTCCGGGAATATCCCTCGAAAAATCGAAAGCAATGAGTGATACACTTCGCCAACATATGATAAAATATGAAGAAGTTACTTATGTGATGATCCAAACCGGCCGTGATGACGAAGGGGCCGAGTCATTTTCGATTTCCCATTTGGAGTGCTCTATTGGATTAAAACCTTATAAAGAATGGAAGTTTGGAAAGAAGAAGAGCGATTTGATTGACGAGATGGCTGAGGAACTTAAAGCAATGCCCGGCTATACCGTGGGATTCTCACAACCGATCATTGATATGGTAATGGATCAGATTGCCGGAACACACAGCGATCTGGCGGTAAAAGTTTATGGCGAGGATTTGAAAGAGAGCCGGCGTGTTGCCGAGGATGTTTTAACGGTATTAAAAACTATTCCTGGTGCAGTCGATCTGGCAATTGATCAGGAACCCCCGCTGCCCCAACTGCAGATTCATGCCGATCGTGATAAAATCGCACAATACGGACTCAATGTCTCTGATGTGGCCGAGTTGGTTGAAGTCGCTATTGGCGGGAAAGCCATTTCACAGATTTTTATCGGAAACAAAGTTTATGATGTAATTTGCAGGTACAATGAGAACAGCCGGAATACACCGGAAAAAATTGGCAACCTGATGCTTACGTCTGGCTCTGGAGAAAAAATACCGCTTTTGCAAGTGGCTGATATAAAACTTAGTACAGGAGCAAGTGCGATTACCCGAGAAATGAACAAACGGTATGTCACGCTACGAATCAACCTTAGGGGCATTGATCTTACAGAATTTTTGAATGAGGCTCAAAGGATAATTGCAAAAAATGTGAAATACAACCACGAAAAGAGTATGATCAAATGGAGCGGTCAATTTGAAAATCAGAACCGGGCCTATTCCCGCCTGGGACTGATTGTACCGTTGGCCTTGTCTATCATGTTTTTATTGTTGTTTGGCGCTTTTGGAACTTTCAGGCAAGCAGGTTTGTTGATGGGTGCAGTTCCATTGGCATTATTTGGAGGAATGCTCGCGCTGAACGTGCGTGGAATGACATTAAATGTTTCATCTGCTGTCGGATTTATTGCATTGTTTGGTGTCTCAATTCAAAATGGTGTCATCATGATCTCCCATTTCAATGCCTTGCGGAAACAGGGAATGGCCTTGAAAGAGGCAGTAATAAAAGGTGCACACCACCGGTTCCGGCCTGTATTAATGATTGCCACAGTAGCTATTTTGGGCTTGTTTCCGGCATCTGTCTCTACCGGTATTGGCTCTGATGTACAACGTCCTTTGGCTACCGTGATTGTTTATGGGTTGTTATTTGCCACATTGATAACTCTTTATGTATTGCCTGCCTTGTATTATCTATCGGAAAAGAAATGGTCAAAAGATGAGGTACAGATTAGTTAAAACGAGTAGTAATATGCGTAACATAATGAAATTAAACATATTGAATCTGACACTCCTGCTATGTCAGGTAGGAAATGTCAATGCTCAGGAAGATTCAGTATCCAAGAATTCGCAATTGAAATTCTCTGCTTACATGGAACTGGTAACCAAACACAATCTGGATTATATTTCAGAACAGTTCGAAGTAAGCAAATCTGAAGCTGCAATCGAAATTGCCAAGATATTTCAGGATGCAATTTTGTCTGTCGACCTGATTCAAAATAAGGAAGGACAAGTGACAAGCGGTCATGACCTAAACCCTGAGCTGAATGCAACGGTCGAACTGTTTGGAAAACGACGGGCAAGGATCGATCTGGCTAAAAGTAAACATGAACTGTCAAAGGCTTTACTGGCTGATTTTTTTCGGAACCTGCAGGCTGAAGCAGCAGTCGTTTATCTGGAAGCTTTGAAGCAAAAACAGCTTTATGAAGTGAAAATCAATTCCTACCAGACCATGAAACGACTCGCTGAAGCCGACAGTTTAAGGCTGAAGTTAGGTAGTATCATGGAAATTGATGCCATTCAAAGTAAATTAGAATCAGGCTCTTTGTTGAACGAAGTACTTCAGGCAGAGGCTGATCTGAATAACTCCTTCACCCAACTCAACCAAATGACCGGAGTATTAAGAGAAGATAGTTTGTGGATCCCTGAAGGAAGTTTACTTTACACACAAAGGTTATTTAAATTAAACGAACTAATTGCAGTTGCGGGTAACAACAGGGCCGATCTTGTTGCTGCTCTTTACAACAAAGAGGTAGCCGACAAGGCGTTACGGCTGGCCAAAAAGGAGCGAAATATCGATCTTGGACTCAAACTGGGAGTCTACAACTCCTACCTTCCGGCCAACAATGGTCCTTCTGCAACTGCTATTACCGGAGGGATAGCGATTCCACTCAAGTTTTCCAATCTTTACAAGGGTCAGGTGAAACTTGCACAGTTTCAGATTTCGCAATCAGAGGAGCAATATAAAAAAGCAGAGCTGCAAATCCGAACAGAGATTACGCAATCAATGCAACGGTATCAGGCATTTTGCAAACAGGTCGATTCTTTCGATAACGGAATGTTGGAAGCGGCGAAAAATGTCAGAAAAGGCAAAATTTACAGCTACAATAGGGGTGAAACATCTCTGCTCGAAGTACTTAATGCCCAGCGCACTTATAATGATGTTCAGCAAAGCTACTACGAAACCCTTTTCAATCGGGCAGTCTCACTGGTAGATCTGGAAAAAGCCGCCGGAATATGGGATGTCGATTTTTAAGTTCCCGAACTTAAAAATCGACATCCGAATATTTTAATTCAAACCCCTTTTTCTCAGCAAAGGTTCAATTCCGGGAGTTTTACCCCGGAAATTCACATACAGCTTCATTGCTTCTTCTGTCCCTCCGCGTTCCAATATGTTTTTACGGAAGGCGGTAGCAACATCCTGGTCGAAAATATTTCCTTTCTCAAGAAAGGCTTCAAAAGCATCTGCATCAAGCACCGCGGCCCAGATGTAACTGTAATATCCACTGGAATAGCCACCGGGGAAGACATGGTTGAAATAGGTTGAACGGTAACGCGGAATGATCTCAGGAATCAATCCTGCTTTCTCCATCGATGCTTTTTCAAATTTTTCCACATCAATATCACCGCCTTTGGTGATGGTATGATAATCCATATCGAGAACGGCTGCAGCAAGGAATTCAGTGGTAACGAAACCCTGGTTAAACTTGCCGGCTTTGATGATTTTGTCAACCAGTACCTGGGGTATTAATTCACCTGTTTTGTAGTGTTTTGCGTACATTTTCAATACTTGCGGCTCGACAGCCCAATGCTCCATCACCTGTGACGGCAATTCTACGAAATCGCGTGAAACAGCTGTTCCCGAAAGGGTCTTGTAATGACATTTTGAAAGCAGGCCATGAAGTGCGTGACCAAACTCATGAAAAAGGGTCTCCACTTCATCAAAACTAAGCAATGCGGGCGTATCCCCGGTAGGTTTCGAAAAGTTGAAAGTTGTGGAGACAACCGGACGAACATCTGCCTCTCCGGTAAACTGATACTGATCCCTGTAGTTGTTCATCCAGGCTCCTCCTTTTTTGGAAGCACGCGGGAAGAAATCCATGTACAAAATACCAACCAATGAACTATCCCGGTCCTTTACTTCAAAAACCTGGCATTCCGGATTGTACAAAGGCATGTTATTTAATTGCTTAAACGTCAGGCCGTAAAGCTTATTGGCTACGGCGAATGCTCCTTCCCTCACATTCGTCAATTCGAAGTACGGACGAACCTGTTCTTCATCGAGGTCATATTTTTCTTTCCTGACTTTTTCAGAATAGTACCACCAATCCCAACTTGCCAGTTTGAATTTTCCTCCTTCACGATCGATCATGGATTGAATATCCTTCGCCTCTTCTTTGGCGCGCTTAAGTCCGGGAGACCATACTTTTTCTATCAGGTTGTATACATTTTTGGGCGTTTTGGCCATACAGTCGTCCAGTACATAAGCTGCCCAGCTATCAAATCCAAGCAGGTTCGCTTTTTGCAACCGAAGGTTGACAATTTTGTTGATAACAGCCTTGTTGTCATACTCATTGTTGTTGTTGCTGCGGTTATACATGGCCTTGTAAAGTTTTTCACGCAGGTCACGCTTTTGTGAATAGGTCAGGAAAGGAATCCAGCTTGGTTTTTGAAGCGTGAATATCCATTTGCCCTCTTTTTTGTCCGCTTTGGCCTCATCGGCAGCCGCTGCAATTACTGATTCGGGAAGACCTGCCAGATCCTCTTTATTGTCGATGACCAATTTATAATTGTTGGTTTCGGCCAGCATATTGTTGCCGAATTTAAGCTCCAGCAGGGAGAGTTCTGAATTGATTTTCTTGAATTCTTCTTTCTTGTCGGCTGCAAGGTTGGCTCCGCCGCGGACAAAACGTTTGTAGGTTTCTTCCAGTAAACGGCTTTGCTCCCTGGTCAGATTCAATTTATCTTTTTGATTTTCAACAGCCTGAACCCTGGCGTACAGCTTCTCATTCATATTGACAGCATCGGCATGCCGGGATAGCAACGGTGCAACTTCTTCCGCAATTTTGTCGATGGAGTCATTGGTATTGGCCTCTTTAACATTGAAAAAAACGTAAGAAACCCTTCCGAGCAAATCACCGCTTTTGTCCATTGCCTCGATGGTATTGGCAAAATCTGGTGCAGCAGTATTGCTGACAATTTGCTCTATATCCCGGTTATGCTGACTTATCCCCTCTTTGAAAGCAGGCAGATAATGTTTGTTTTCAATTTTATCAAATGGAGGAACACCAAAAGGTGCACTGTAAGTTTCGTAAAATGGATTCATCTCTTTGACCGGTTTTTTTTCGTTTGCACAAGAGGCTATCACCACTGCAAAAGCCATCATTACCATCCAATTCTTCATATCCAAAGTATTTGTTTATTCGGTTAAAACATTTTATACCAAGCAGATTCAGCTCATTTTGGATTACTCCAATATTACTGAAGCGCAAACTTAATAAATCTGTCCGTAAAAAGAGATGATTTTGAAGGTGTTTAAAAATATCTCCGTCGGAAAATCATTTGACGGATTAATTTATATTTTTGGATAATCATAATTACCTGCCGATTTACCTTCAAACATTTCACCAATCAATATTATGAAAACAACCTTATTTCAGTTGATTCTTTTACTTTTTCTCTTCTCCTGTACCAGCAAGCCGGTACCTCCCACCATCAACCCACAGGCATTCAACAAGATGGCTGACGGCAAACAGGTTCAGCTGTTCGTTTTAAAGAACCAAAAAGGTATGGAGATAACTGTCACCAATTATGGTGCACGCATCGTTTCGTGGCTGGCTCCAGATAAAAAGGGGCAAATGGAGGATGTGGTTTTGGGCTTTGACAGCATCGACGGTTATCTTAATGGCAAAGAAACTTATTATGGCGCAGCCATCGGACGCTACGGCAACAGGATAGCCAACGGTGAATTCCAACTGGGCGACATCAAATACAAACTGGCACAAAATAATGGCGTCAACAGTCTCCATGGAGGAATCAACGGCTTTTGCAGAAAAGTCTGGGATATAACTCCCAAAGGACCCGGCGAATTGGTTTGTAAACTTGTTTCACCTGATATGGATGAAGGTTTCCCCGGAGAATTAAGTGTTACCATGAACTACCACTTAACCTACGACAACGAGTTAATCATACAGTACGAGGCAAAATGCGACAAGCCGACTGTTATCAACCTGACCAACCACAGCTACTTCAACCTGCACGGTGCGGGGAACGGTTCCATCCTGGACCATGAAATTGCCATAAATGCCGACTTTTTCACCCCGATTGATTCGACTTTGATCCCTACCGGGGAAATCGCTCCGGTTGACAATACGCCATTCGACTTCAGAAAACCAACCCTTATCGGTGACAGGATCAGCAGCGACCACCAACAGATCCGTTACGGTTTGGGTTACGACATCAATTATGTGCTTAAAAAAGCAGCTGATTCCGGTAACCTGCTTGCTGCCTCAGTCTATGAGCCCCAAAGCGGACGTCTGCTGGAGGTATTTACAGATCAGCCGGGAATCCAGTTTTATTCCGGAAATTTTCTGGATGGTAAACGTGCCGGAAAGAAGGGCAAAACCTACGAATACAGGACCGGCTTCTGCCTGGAAACCCAACACTACCCCAATTCACCCAACCAGCCCAAATTTCCTTCTGTAGAACTTGATCCGGATCAGGTCTATTACCACACCTGTATTTATAAGTTTTCGGTGCGGTAGCAAGGGCATGGAGAAAGGAGGAGGGAGAACAGAGGAAGGAGAATGGACGAGGAGACAGGACGACTGCAAGACTGGGAGGACTTGGGGTCAGAAAGATTTTTGCTCACTGAAGCTTTTCGAAGGGCGGACATAAGGAGAGAATCTTGGAACGGAGACGATTCAACTTGACGACCTGACGAAAGGGAGACTGAGGACTGGAGACTGAGGACTGGAGACTGAGGACTGAGGACTGAGGACTGGAGACTGAGGACTGGACTGTGGGTACAAGAAAATTAACAAATTCTGATCAGCGGGCTTCCCGATCCATATCCTTTACATCGAAATAGATAGAGTGGATATCCGGATTCATTTTGGTAAGTTCTTTCCTGATTTGGGCAAATTGATCTTCAACAGCTGCGGCCAAAGCACCATCTTCCAGATCCACACCGATTACCAGCAGAAACCTGCTTTTGCCAATCATCATGGCTGAGATTGAATTAACTTTGTGAATGGCAGGAAACAACAAAACTTTATCCCTGAATACTTTGCGTAACTCAGGTGAGATATTCTCACCCACAATCAGTTTGCGCAGCTCATTGATCATGAATATTGAGATGGTAATAAGTAAAATACCAACCATAATCGACCCGATTGCATCAAATACCGGATGAACAAACCATGCCAATGCAGTTGAAAACAAAACGATGGTCAATCCGATCAAGGCTGCCGAATCTTCGAGCAATATCACAAAAAGATTGGTGTCGGTCGAATCTTTTAGTGCTTTATACATTCCGGTTCCCCCTCTTGTTTTGGCAAAAGTTGTATAAGCGACATGAAATGACTTTCCTTCTATCAGGATAGATACAGCCAAAACGATAAAAGACCAGCTTACATTCTGAAGTTCTGATGGTTGAAACAATTTGTGGACACCTTCATAGATTGAAAAAGCCGCTCCGACAAAAAACAGCAGTACTGCGACCAAAAAACCCCAGAAATACTCCTCTTTCCCGTACCCGAACGGGTGCAATTCTGTTGCCTGCTTTGCAGACCGTTTGTTACCGATCAGCAGGAAAATCTGGTTTCCGCAATCGGCAACCGAATGTATGGCTTCTGCCATCATCCCGGCACTGAGCGTGACGGCTGAAACAATAAATTTGATGATGGTGATGAGTACATTGCTGCCAAGAGCAAAAATGACTGCTTTGACTGAACCGCTGTTTCCGGACATATTAGAAATGATTTGATTACCGAAACATCCCGGCAATTTGACGTTTTACTTCAGCCGGATCTTCATCCAGTGCAAAGATCTTTTCAGGAACAAGGTAGTTGATGGTATGCTCCCGTTTAAATTTTTCAATGCCGCCTCCGGTAATATTCAGCATGACAACTGCTTTGGGATCAATTAGTTTTTCATTGACAGCCCTTATCAGTGAAGCAACGGCCACGGCAGCTGCCGGTTCAACATCATTTCCTTCCAGCTTCAGAAATATTTCAGCGGCCTTTCCGGCCTCCTCATTGGTAACAGCCATCACAGTTCCGCCCGCATCGGATAAAGCATCATACAACCCTCCTTTGATGGCATAGGGAGGTTTCCTGTTCGACAGGACTTTGGCATTGATCTCGTCCACCTGTTTCCTGGCCAATTCATCATTTATCGGAAGCATGACTGGGGAACGTTGGTCCCATGCCTCTTTGATCGGCAAAAAAGGAGCGTTCTGCGACAACATCAGCTTCATCTTATTCGATCCCCAACGACCATCTTCGAGGAATCTAAGGTTGGCTTCCCAGGCTGCAATAGCCCCGGTACCGCTGCCAATAGCCTGAAAATAGTAATCCGGAATTTTTCCTATGGCGGACACAGCAGATAAAACCGTTGTTCCCATACCGTCGCGGCGCGCCACATTTTTTGCTCCCCCTTCCGGATAAAAACCTTCCAACTCCACGGCAAGGTTAGAGAGATGAATGGCATCATAATAGTCTCCGCATTTTTCACAGGCAATTACCCTAACACACGGATCAATCGGAGTATCAAACCACAAAGCCTGAATATTATCAAGAGGTATCGTTAAAAGTAGCGGAATCTTGTTTTGGGAACAGACCCTGGCAAAAGCCCTTGCCGTATTTCCTGCAGAAGCCACAACCATGATTCCTGCTGACTCATTTTGCCTGGCACAAACTGAGTATGCTTCGCACTCTTTGAAAGTACCGGATCTCATGTATGCCCCCTTCTCGGGCCAATATCCGTTAAACGTAATGTACAATTGATGCAAACCGATCAATTCAGCCATTCCCTTGCTCCGGTAGGTAACAGGTGCACCTGAACCTTCGAGCATCTTCTCAACAGGCAACCAGTCAGCAAAGCGGTACAAACCGGAATATTCCGGATGCTGCTCAAGCTGTTTTTGATCGTAAACGGCCCGGATAAGACTTGGCTGATGCGGTTGCGGACACTGAAGCTCCCAATTCTTATCAGGAAATTCTATTCCGCAGCAAAGTGATTTTAAATGGTATTTTGTCGGTTTGAAATTTGTCATTGTCCAATTGTTTATAGGTCCCAAATTTAACTTATTTGAGATCGCAGGCAATGTAATCGCTTCGAAATTTGAATTGGATAAAAGAAAAAAGCAGGGAGTATGAAAACCTCCCTGCTTTACCTAACCTAAACCTAACCTAAATAACCTTTCAAAGTGTGAAAGGGTTTCTTAAATATTTTATATTGACCTCATCAATTACACTACAATATTAACTCAAAATTGATGATTTTCCAAATTATTTAACGATTATTTTCAGATGTGAAGTGTTAAATGTTTTTTTATTCTTTCATGTTGTGATACACATTGGTAACATCTTCATCTTCATCGAATTTCGAAAGCAGTTTTTCAATAGCAGCCATTTGTTCTTCGTTCAGCTCTTTGGTTTCGGAAGGTATCCGCTCAAAATCAGCACTAACTATTTCAAAATTGTTTTCCTCCAGGTACTTTTGGATCGGACCAAATGCCTCGAAATCACCATAAATAATGACATGTTCATCTTCGGCAAAAACCTCCTGCACACCAAAATCGATCATCTCCAGTTCCAGTTCCTCGATATCCAGTTCGGGTTTTCCCATGATTTTGAACTGACTTTTGCGTTCAAACATGTAATCAACACACCCAGTTGTACCCAACGATCCGTTCATTTTCGTGAAATAACTCCTTACATTGGCAACCGTTCGCGTAGGATTATCTGTAGCTGTTTCAACCAGCATGGCAATTCCATAGGGGCCATAGCCTTCATATACCACTTCTTTGTAATCTGCCTGATCTTTGGATGTTGCTTTTTTGATGGCCCGCTCAACGTTCTCTTTGGGCATACTGGCAGCCTTGGCATTCTGCATCAATACCCTCAAACGGGAATTGGAGGTTGGATCGGGTCCGCCGGTTTTGATACAAATTGCTATCTCCTTGCCAATTCTGGTAAATGTTTTGGCCATTGCACCCCAACGTTTCATCTTTCTGGCCTTCCGGTATTCAAATGCGCGTCCCATATATTTATAACAAATTAATTTCGGTCTGCAAATTTAATGGATTTTGACAAAAACAGACCAGCTCCGGGCGGAATGTTTTAGCTAATATGAATTTGATCAGGAATATCTTTTTTGATGGTACACTTTTAACCATTTTCCTCCCGGGAATAGCAACAGTCCGTTCAGTATAAATGCACTGAATATTAACAGATTACCAACAAAGGGATCGCTGTAAATCCCGGTTATCTTTCCCGCAAGTGCTACAAGGCCACCCAGCACCATTGCCAGGTTACTCCTGATCCTGTTGTTTCTGAATCCAAGCAACCCTGCAAGCACAGGAACAATAAAAGCTCCCGAAAAGAAGGTAAGGGCAATCAGGAGGGATTGTACAATCGATGTTATTTTTAGTGCCAATAATATGCTTAACAGACCGATGAATACCAGAATCAGCTTGGTCTGCTTCAGCGAAACCGGGGAATCAAGATCCTCGTGGATGGTGTTGGCAACAATTACCGAGGAGGTCAGCAGTGTTGTAGAGGCCGAAGACATTACTGCCGACAGGATCGCAGCAACCAGCAGCCCTATCCCCCACTCCGGCAGCATATTGTTCATCACAGAGATCAGCGAGGAACCCTGTTTAAAATCAAATTGAGGATACTGATGTGCAGCAAAGACACCGAGGTAAGTAATCATAAATGCAAACGGAATCAAAATAAGGGCTGCTAACAGAACGCTTTTTCTGGCAACGTTCTCATTTTCAGCACAAAATAAACGGGTATAAATATCAGGCCCTACCAGGAAAGTGGTCGAATAAGTTAAGAAGAGTACCAAAAGATCCATGGGGTGAAATCCGTCATTAAAAGGAAATTTCAATAGTGTCATTGGTTCCTGTGTTGCCGGAATCCGGAAGAAAAGATAGACAGCGATGGCCATTACCCCTAAAATAATGATAAACGACTGGGTTAAATCTGTTTTGATGACGGAGACCTGTCCGCCTGCTGCAGTATAAAAGATAAACAAAAGGCCTATTCCCCATACCGACCACTCATAAGAAAATCCAAAAAAGCTGTTCATCACCCTGGCACCCCCAATGATCTGGGCTGCAATAACGCCAATCCAGGCAACGGGTATTGCGAATGAGGCAATAATTTTTGCTTCTTTACCATACTGATCACCAATTAATTGCGGTAGTGTATATTTGCCGTATCGCTTGACCAGGGGAGCCACAAACACCAGCAACAAAAGTCCGGTTGCGGCGCACAGCAGCAGCCAGGCGGCGGCCCATCCCTGTGAAAAAGCCAGATCGGAACTTCCCAGTATAGCTGAACTTCCAAGTATGGTAGCCAGCAAAGAACCGGTTATCTGCCACACATTTCCCTTGTTTCCCGCTACCAGGTAATCACCGGAAGTACGGATCCTCCGCGAAGAGTAGATCCCGATTCCGATCATCAGCAGGATATAGGAGATGAGGATGAGGTACTTATACACAGTTATGAGTTATGAGTTATGAATTGAGCCACAATCAGTAGAGACGTTGCATGCAACGTCTAAAACGGAATTATGTAGAGAACTGTTAGCATAAAACATTATATTAAAATTTATTGTCCCGTCAGGGACAATATATCGGTAGAAAAGTCAATCATTAAATAAATTTAAGTGCCGTAGGTACGAAATATAGATTGAGTTCACTGACAACAATGCATTTAATTCATTGGTAATTTAAGTGATACAGCATTGCCGTAACCGTGGATAAAGATTTCTTTCTTTGAGAGTGTGACTATGGCAAAACTGTTCGATTCCGGGAAATTGCCTTCTATCAACCCTTTGAGCGTATAATAATGAATGCCGTTTATCGCTTCGTAACCTCCCTGGTGTTCATGGCCCTGGAACACGCATTTTACTTTGCGGCTTTCCTCAAGAATCTTTCTGACTGAGTCCGCATTTTTGACAGTCACCTTGGAATGGCCGTTCAGCAGTTGATGGACAAAAACTACAACAGGAAATTTCGAACTTTTCAGCTCCTTCTTAAGCCAGTTTAGCTCTTTAGCGGGAACATTCGCGTCACTCCAGTCAAAATTACCTGAATCATAGGAACGACCCGTAGCATCAAAACAGGCATCCAAGACGACAAACCGGTAATTCCCTTTTTGAAACGCATACCACGTTTTATTGCCGGCAATGCGGCTATTTCGGGCAATGCTATAAAATTGTTTTTTGGAGATACAATCTTCATCATGATTACCCAAAACATGGTACCGATCCCCGTAAAAGCGGGAAAATGCTGTTTCAATCTTTTGCAAAAAACCGAGCGCAGCAAAGCTGTCCGGAGGTGTCGTCATATCTTTAAAATCGCCCAATTCGATCAGGAAGGCAACTTTTTTCTTGTTCATGGTATCGACACATTGGGCCATTTTTTCAAGTGACTGGCTGTATTTTCTGGTACCGTTATCCGGGATGACTGCATAGTGAACATCCGTAAACATCCCGAACGAGAAATCTTGTGCATTTAATCTACTGCAAGTCAGGAGGACAATAAACAATAAAAAAGCAAACTTTTCATTTTTCATTTCTCGTTTGATAAAAATGTTTGGGTAAAAGTAAACAACTTCATCACTTTTGAAAACAGAAAAGAAATCGGATTATTATTCCCGGTAAGATTATTACCTGACAAATGGTGATATTTATTAGGATTTCCAGCAATAGATTTTATTTACTTTGTATAAAATAATCTGAAATATGAAAGCAATCAGAAAAAGCCTCCCTCAAAAGGGTTTATGGATGGAAGATGTACCTATCCCTGAACCCGGAGTAAATGAAGTACTGGTAAAAATCATTAAATCTGCTGTTTGCGGAACAGACCTCCACATATACAAATGGGATGCCTGGGCCCAGAAAACCATCAAAACACCCATGACCATCGGTCACGAGTATGTGGGCAAGGTGGTTAAGATCGGGGATGAAGTGACGAAAGTAAGTATCGGCGAGCGGGTAACCGTGGAAGGCCACATCGCCTGCGGTTTCTGCCGCAATTGCCGCCGGGGACGCAGGCACATCTGCGACCATACTGTCGGTATCGGTGTCAACCGCGATGGGGGTTTTGCCGAGTATGTCTGTGTACCTGCCGAAAATGTACTTCACATTGACTCCAGGATACCTGATGAGATCGTATCCATCATGGATCCGTTGGGCAACGCTACCCATACGGCGCTCTCCTTCCCCCTGATCGGTGAAGATGTCTTGGTAACCGGTGCCGGCGGACCAATCGGCTGCATGGCCATCGCGATCTGCAGGTTTGTGGGCGCCCGCAACGTCGTTGGCTCGGAGGTGAGTCCGTACCGCCGCGACCTGGCCAGGAAGATGGGGGCAACGCTGGTGGTTGATCCTATGAAGGATGATATTGCGGCAGCTATGAAACAGGTTGGCATGGTTGGCGGCTTCGATATTGGTCTGGAGGTTTCCGGATCACCGGTGGCGTTCGACAGCATGATCAAATCGATGTACAACGGCGGAAAGGTCTCCTTGCTAGGGATATTACCTGATACCACCCAGATCGAATGGGACAAGGTGATCTTCAAAGGACTTACCCTGAAAGGCATTTATGGCCGGGAGATGTACGAAACCTGGTACAAAATGGAAAAGATGTTGCTGTCAGGATTGAACATCGCGCCGGTAATTACCCATCGGTTCCATTACACTGAATTTCAGAAGGCATTTGATATCATGGAGGAGGGAAACTGCGGCAAAATTATTTTAGACTGGGAAAATTAACACAATCCTGCTTCCGGTCTGAAACATTTTTTTACTTTTGCGGATCACAAGCCACTTTAGCTCAGTTGGTAGAGCAGCTCATTCGTAATGAGCAGGTCGCCGGTTCGAGTCCGGCAAATGGCTCAGAGTTCAAACAAGTGCAAATGAGAGAGTTACAACGAAATAAAAAAACGTTTGTAGCTCTTTTTTTTGTTCTTTATAGCATCCTATATGTCATCCACCGTATCAGTATAATTTATTCCATCTTCAATATTTTAAATTCTGTCCTTCGGTTGCGCTGGTGTTCTTCTTCACTACACGGGACTCCATCCGAACATTTGTTGATCAGCATGGTTTCGCCGTATCCCCTGCCAATAATCCTGTTTCTGGCTATACCTTTCGAGAAAAGATATTCAGCAGCAGACTTTGCACGGTTGTCTGAGAGCTTCAGGTTATAAGCAGCTGAGGCTCGGGAATCCGTATGTGAACGGAGCTCGATGGTCATTTTTGGATAATCGTTCATCAAATTCAGCAAATTACCCAGCACCCGGGCTGCATCCGGACGAATGTTGTATTTATTCAGGTCGTAATAGATATCTTCCATGACGATCACGTCACCTACACAATAAACAGGAATAGCGAGATGAAATATGGAATCTTTCAATAAGCCTTTTGTAGTGATTTTCATCTCTGCAGCGCTGCATTTACCTTCTGCCACAATGTTAACAATTCCTATTTCATAATCTGCTTCAGGTTGCAGTTTAGCGTAGAACAAACCTTGCAAATCGCTTTTTATCAATGTATTGATTAAATTTGATTTTTGCCGGATAACTACAGTGCATCCAGGAAGAGGCTTTTTACCGTTTGCAGCATATACCAGCCCGGTAAGGTTTATTAAAAGTTCATCCCTGATTAATGGAATTTTTATGGTATCCATTGTCAGAAGCTGATCACTGGTTAAATCCACACTGCAGGTTTTGTATGTTGCTTTATTTACACGGAACTGATAGGATTTAAAAGGATTTACTTTCAACGCTACGGGAATTGCAGATTCATTCTCTATCGATTCAGGTGCAGCACCATTTTCCAAAACATCGACTTGTGTTGATGCGATACCTTGTTTGGTCCTGGCATCAAAGACCCAAACTACAAGTTTGCGGAATGGCCTGCTGACACTGTATATATCATCATTTCCGTAAGAATTGTTCCTGTTGGAACTCAGAAAGCCCTCCTCTCCTTCATTCTGCGTGATGAAACCAAAATCATCAAACCGGGTATTCATTGGGTAGCCCGGATTAATTGGTTTGAGAAAGCCTTCTTTTGATTTTCCTGAAAAGAAAATATCCAACCCACCAAGTCCCGGTATACCATTGGAGGCATACCAGAGATTTCCCTTTTGGTCGATAAACGGGAACAATTCATTCCCGGGAGTGTTGATCCCGGAACCTAGGTTCACGGGCGTTCCCCACGTTTTCTCACCATTAGGACCAGTAATCCGCTGTGAAACATACAGGTCCATCTCTCCCAGACCACCGGGCATGTCAGAGGCAAAATAAAGCTTACCCCCGTCAGGACTCAGAGCAGGATGTTCGACGGAATATTGATCATTATTGATAAGTAGTGGTAGTAGTTCAATCCACCTCTTCTGCCCTGCATCCCAAACAGACTGAAACAGGCTTAGTTTATTGATTCCCTCGCTGCTTTTGTGCAGATGTGATCGAAAATAGTTGCTGCGGGTAAACACGATGGTATCCTGATTTTTGGTAAAGGTTACCGGGCCTTCGTGATAAATGGAATTCAGATCTTTTGAAAAAGGTTTGGCATCTTTGGTATCCGGCTTGGCCTGGTAAAGATCGAGGTATGGAGATTGTGTCCAGTTGTAGGTGAAATGAACCTTGGAATAATCGGACCTGTCACATGAAAATATAATGGACCCCCCAAAATAAGCAGGACTGAATTCATCTGCCTTCGTCGAAAAGGGAGCCTTTTTGATGACAAAAGAGGCAGAATCCCTGAAAAAAGTTTTCAGATTCCGGTAAGCCTCCGAAAATGAGCCACCCCTCGGATCACTTGGTTGAGCTTCCATGTATTTGCCGTACCAGAGAACTGCCTGATCGTATTTACCATTTTTTGACAACGCCTTTGCATAATTCAACATATATTCTGGCTTTATCTCTTTTTTACTTACCAGGAAAGTATAACACTTTTCGGCATTCTGACTGTCATTCAGATGATCATAGATGGATGCCAGTTTTTCGTAAAGTTCACTGTCGTCAGGATGACTTTTTAACAGCTGATCATAAATGGGTATGGCCTTATAAAAGTCGAAACTGGTATTGTAACCATCAGCAAGTTTCTTTTTCCTGATAAAGTCTTGCGAATAACCTGCCCTACAGATTAACAGACAAATAATTAATAATTTAAACCTCATTTGAAAAATATTTATTTTGAAATGACAGTATGGAACCTTCCTAACTTAATCGGCCACTATTGCTGCCTTTCCAGTATAATTTACTCATTAACTGTTGATTAAAAAAACCTCGGAGATAATATCCTGCTTTGAGACAGATCAAATTGATAACGCAGTATAATTTCATGCGAGCCATTGGTGAAATTATTCAGCTCGGTGGTGGAATACTCATAGGAATAGCCTAAACTAAGCTGCTTGTTTACTTTTACCTGCATCAGAAAATCCAGGGAGGCAAAACTCCGGTACGAAAGCCCCAATGCCAGAAAATTATACATTGTTATTACCCCGTTCAAATCTGCCTCCAATGGAGCTCCTCCCACATATTTTAAAAGGAAGGAAGGTTGGAATCCTATATCAGGAGTTAAATTGAAAAGGTAACCCGAATTATAAAAAAAGTGACTTACTACATTGATATTTAAATCATTGGACAAATTCGGATACATTTCCTTCTGGATGGTATTGCCCAGAATATCCATTATGGATAATCCGGCGTAAAACCGATCAGTATGGTAATAGGTCCCGAAGCTAAAATTTGGTAGTATCCTGTGGTAGGTCTCCGCAAATGACTGATCGTATGCTGAACTCCCATCATTGATCTCCGAATTATTGGAATTGTAAAAGCCTACGCCTGCCTGTACCCCGAAGGAGAGACAACTTTGCTTGAAATAAACCTTGTAAGAATAAATGCCCGAAATCCCTGTGTGACTAGTCAGGCCGATCTTGTCAAAGACCACATTCATTCCCAGACCCACTTTCTGTGATTTAATTGGAGAATCTAAAGAAAAAGCACCTGTTTTGGGTGCACCGGGTATACCGGCCCACTGGTTTCGGTACAAAGCGGTTGCGTTCAGAACCTCCCGCGATCCGGCATACGCCGGATTAATCAGCAGGCCATTGAAAACATACTGTGAATACATTGGATCCTGCTGTCCATAAACATGAACGGCAAGCATCACAAACAAAATAAATATGGTTAATCTTTTTAACATGAGTTTTATCTGATAAGCGTAAGATATCCGATTATTTCCTTCTCCCCGTTGTTGAAATTGACTGTATAGAAGTATGTACCTCCAGGCAATTGATTGGTAATCAACATCCCGACATTGGAGACTCCGCTCCAGTCATTTTTATATTGGTTGCTTTCAAACACTTTGTTGCCCCATCTGTTGAAAACCCTTAAGGTGACAATGAACTTATCTGCACCTTCGATCACGAAAAAGTCATTGACTCCGTCCCCGTTGGGTGATAAGCCCTTCGACACGATAATCTCAGACTTGACGATGTTGATCAGTATGTAAGCTGATAAAAGACTGAATTCTTTACCGTCGTGGCCTAACCATCTGAAGGAGTCATCACCGGTAAAATCTTTTGCGGGTGTATAGATGAGCTTATTCAAATCAGATAACTTTATCTCCTGGCCAATGGACACCCCAATGCCGGACAAACTCAATTCCCCGTGTGCTGGCAAAGATTCAATCCTGATTTTAAACAAGGCATCATTGTCGGGATCAGCATATTTTGAAGTAAAGTCACCATTAACAAACTCAATTGTCTTGTTCTGTACTCCGCTCTTGGTAATATCGGATACGACCGGAGGATGGTTCACAGGGGTATTGCAATCTGTTAAAGAGACAATTACAGGCAATCTCAAAATTGATTCGCATCCGCTGACAGTTTGGCTGGCATAATACGTGGTGCCGTTGACCAAAACTGTAGTTTGGGCAACGATATTAACAGAAGATGCAGTACTATACCAGCTTTTATTCAAACCTGCTGCGACAAGATCGGATACCCTGGCGCTGATGTTGCTGCAGAATGACTGCGACAAGATACCAATTGGTGCCACAGGGATACTGTTGATAGTAGCAATTACCAAGTTCCTTCCGGAACTGACACAGCCAGAATTTGTATTTACAGATTCTGCATAATAAGTTGTGGCTGTGATCAAAGGTGTTGTGCCGGGCAGTAGTGCACCACCCGTTATACCTGTATACCAATTAACTGCCGATCCGGCCGGAGCCGTTGCACTGAGGTTGGAAACGGTTCCGCTTCCGCAAAAACTTTGTGATGCAATTGCCGTGGGAGCAGCAGGTAACGGACTGATTGTTATAGTGCCAGTTGTTGAGGTGTTAGGGCATATACCATTGGAAAAACTATAAGTGACTGTATAATTACCGGGAGTACTCGTTGTTAAATTAATTGTTCCGGTTGAACTGTCTATTGACAATCCTGCGTTTGAACTGTAGCTTCCACCAGTCTGTCCGGTCTGGCTGACGGTGGCTGTACCTGCGGCGCAGTAGGGTGAACCACCATAAGCTATCGTTGCAACCGGCAATGCAATGATTGTTACCGTTGGAGTAACTTTCATCTGAAGCGGGCAGTTTCCTAAAGTCGCCAATACGTTAAAGGTCGTTGCTGTGGCTAAATTCCCTGTGGGCAGACTGATGGTTCCGCCATTTCCCGCAACGGCAGGTCCAACAAGTACATTTCCGATATTGTTCCTCAGCTGATAAGCAGTACCGACCGCAGATGATGTCACGAAGATATCGGTTCCTGTGCCAGGGCAGACCGAAGCAGATGCTACCGCTATTGTTTTGTCGGTTGGTATCGGATTGATTGTTACAACGGCAGTTGTGGCGTTCGGACAAATCCCGTTGGTGAAATTGTAATTGACTGTATAGGTTCCTGCAGTACTCGCAACCAGATTGATCGCTCCGGTTGAACTGTCGATTGACAGACCTGTCGTTGAACTATAGATCCCACCTGTCTGACCAGTTCCGGTAACTGTTGCCATACCTGTGGCACAATATGGTGAACCCGGATAGGATATTGTCGCAACCGCCAATGCATTGATCGTTACTAAATGAGTAGCAGCTACAGTACAGCCTGTCTGGATACTGGTTATAGTGTAACTCATCGTGGCTGATCCCGGAGATACGCCAGTTACTACTCCGCTACTGCTAACGGTAGCTTTTGCTAAATCATTGCTGCTCCATACCCCGCCTGCCGTCACATCAACCAGAGTAACGGCAGATCCCGGACACACTGCAACAGGTCCTGAGATGGCTGCAACAGTCGGCAGGCTCTTGATGGTTATTCCGGTTGTTATCGTGCCCGGACAGGAACCATTGGTGAAGCTGTAAGTAACAGTATACATACCTGCTGTGCTCGCTGCAAGATTGATTGCTCCTGTTGAACCATCAATTGACAATCCTGCAGTTGAAGTATAGGACCCGCCGATCTGTCCGGTTTGGGTAATTGCGGCTGATCCTATCGCACAATACGGAGTGCCGGGATAGGAAATCGCAGCAACGGATAACGGGTTGATCTTTACTACAGTTGTCGTCGTATTCGGGCAGGTGCCATTGGTAAAATTGTAGGTAACGGTATATGTGCCTGCCGTGCTGGCTGTTAAATTGATCGCTCCGGTTGAACTGTCAATAGACAGGCCTGTCGTTGAACCGTAAGTTCCGCCGACCTGTCCAGTTCGTGTGACTGCCGCAGTACCAGTGGCACAATAAGGTGAACCAATATAGGCAATCACCGCAACCGGCAATGGATTGATTGTCACCATTGGCGTGACTGTCATCTGAAGTGTGCAGTTTCCAGAAACCGCCAATACATTAAATGTTGTGTTCGAGGTTATGTTTCCTGTAGGCAGATAAATTGTACCGCCATTACCCGGGACTGCAGATCCAATCAGTACATTTCCGTTGTTGTTCCTCAACTGGTAAGAAATACCAACAGCAGATGAAATAACCGTGATAGTAGTACCAGTACCTAAACAAACCGAAGCTGAAGTTGCCTCAATTATTTTGTCAGTTGGGACAGGATTTACCGTTATACCGGCAGATGCCGTGTTTGGACAAATTCCATTGGTGAAACTGTAGATAACCGTATAATTTCCCGGTGAACTCGCAGCCAAATTTATCGCTCCAGTGGAACTATCAACCGACAAGCCTGCAGTTGAACTGTAAATCCCGCCAAACTGTCCGGTACGTGTGACTGAAGCTGCACCTGTTGCACAAAACGGCGAGCCTGAATAAGCTAACGCAGCAGCAGATAAAGCGCTGATCGTTACATTATATGTGACCATGGTTGAACAGCCCGTCATCATATTGATTACTGTGTATCGGATTATCGCTGTTCCTGCTGATATACCGGTTACTATACCACTATTGCTAACTGAAGCTATTGCCAAATCACTGCTTCCCCAAACGCCGCCGGCCGTGAGATCAGACAGGGTTATGGATGAACCTGCACAAACAGTTCCGGGTCCGGTAATGGCTGCTACTACGGGCAGGCTCCATATTGTTATATTGTTCGTTGTTGTGTTCGGACAGGTACCATTGGTGAAATTGTAAGTAACTGTGTAAGTACCTGCCGTACTCGCAGCCAGATTGATTGCTCCGGTTGAACCGTCAATTGACAAACCTGCCGTTGAACTGAAGGTACCACCTGCCTGTCCAGTCCGGGTGACTGCTGCGGTACCTGTGGCACAATAGGGCGTACCCGGATAAGCAATTGTCGCAGAAGACATTGCATTGACCGTTAATCCGGTTGTTGCAGTGCCCGGGCAGGTACCATTCGTGAAACTGTATATAACAAGATAGGTGCCTGATGTACTTGCTGCTAAATTAATCGTTCCGGTTGAACTGTTTATTGACAAACCTGCTGCAGAGCTGTATGTTCCGCCTGTCTGTCCTGTTCGGGTGACTGCGGCAGTACCGGTGGCACAAAAAGGTGTACCCGGATAAGCAATTGTGGCAATCGGCAGCGCAATGATTGTTACCGTTGGGGTGGCTGTCATCTGAAGCGGGCAGTTCCCTGAAGTGGCCAATACATTAAAGGTCGTTGTAGTGGTTAAATTCCCGGTAGGCAAATTGATTGTGCCGCCATTGCCTGAGACTGCAGAACCAACCAGCAGGTTACCCACGTTGTTCCTCAACTGATAAGAAATACCGATTGCGGATGAAGTAACAATGATATTGGTACCTGTACCTGAACATATTAATGCCGAAGCGGCTACCACAGGTTTGTCGGTTGGAAATGGATTGATCGTTATTCCTGTATTTGCAGTGTTCAGACAGGTTCCATTGGTGAAACTGTAGGTAACAGTATAGGTACTTGTTAAACTGGTAGCCAAATTGATGGCTCCGGTTGAACTGTCTATTGTCAAACCTGCGGTCGAACTGTAGGTCCCGCCGGTTTGTCCCGTTCGGACGACTGCGGCTGTGCCGGCGGCACAATAAGGTGATCCCGGGTATGCTATCGCAGCGACAGGCAATGTATTCACAGTCACAGTCGGAGTAACCGTCATCTGAAGCATGCAGCTTCCTGAAGACGCCAATACATTAAAGGTTGTTGTAGTGGTTAAATTCCCGGTAGGCAGGTTAATGGTTCCTCCATTGCCTGGGACGGCAGATCCAATCAGTGCATTACCGACATTGTTCCTCAGTTGATAAGATATACCAACGACGGAGGAAGTTACAGTGATATTGGTACCTGCACCGGAACAAACTGATGCAGAAGCTGTCGCAATAATCTTGTCAGCTGGTAAAGCGTTGACTGTTACTGTGGCCGTAGTCGTGCTAGGACATGTACCGTTGGTAAAACCATAGGTAACGATATAGCTGCCTGCCGTACTTGCTGCCAGATTGATTGCTCCGGTTGAACTGTCTATGGACAATCCTGCCGTTGAACTGTATGTCCCGCCGGTTTGTCCCGTTCGGGTAACTGTGGTTGTACCAATGGCACAAAACGGTGACCCTGAATAGGCTATCATCGCAACGGATACTGCACTTATCGATACATTGTGGGTTACAGTGGTCGAACAACCTGTCGTCATGCTGGTTACAGTATAGCTGATCGTTGCCAATCCTCCCGAAACGCCTGTTACGACACCGCCACTATTGACAGAAGCGATTGTTAAATTACTGCTGCTCCATGCACCGCTGGCTGTAATATCCGCAAGGGTAATGGCAGATCCTGCACAAACCGCACTAAGTCCGGTAATGGCTGCAACGATTGGTGGAGAACCGATTGATACTACTGTTGTAGCATTGTTCGGACAGGTACCATTGGTAAAACTGTAGGTAACGGTATAGGTACCTGCCGTGCTTGTCGCCAAATTTATCTCCCCGGTTGAACCGTCAATTGACAAGCCTGCTGCCGAGGTATAGATCCCGCCTTCCAGACCGGTTCGGGTTACAGTGGCCGTGCCGCCTGCACAATATGGCGATCCGGAATAGGCTATGGAGGCAACAGGCGATGCAGTAATATTTACATCATGCGTAACAATTGTTGAACATCCGGTCAACATATTGGCTACGGTATAGCTGATGTTTGCCGATCCTGCAGATACGCCTGTGACGACTCCTCCACCGTTAACTGTAGCTATGGCTAAATCACTGCTGCTCCATATCCCTCCGGCTGTAAGATCATTCAGGGTAATAGAAGACCCTGCACACACGATACTCGGCCCGGTTATGGGCGAAACTGTTGGCGGAGAACCGATTGCAATTAATGCAGTTGTTGTGTTCGGACAAGTACCATTGTTGAAACCGTAAGTAACTGTATAAATGCCCGGAGTACTCGTTGCTAAATTGACCGTTCCGGTTGAAACGTCAATTGACAAGCCTGCAGTCGAATTGTAGGTCCCGCCTGCCTGCCCCGTTTGGATAACAGAGGCAGTACCACCTGCACAATAAGGCGAACCTGAATATGCTATTGTTGCTGCGGGTAAGGCAATTATTTTCAGATCTGTTGTCGCCTTATCCGGACATGTACCATTGGAAAAACTGTATGTAACGGTGTAGCTGCCTGCGGTACTCGCAGTCAAATTGATAGTTCCGGTTGAACTGTTTATAGATAAACCCGGAGTAGAACTATAGGTTCCGCCTGCCTGTCCCGTTTGGGTAACAGTGGCTGTTCCTCCTGCGCAATAAGGTGAACCAGGATAGGTTATCGCAGCAACTGGCAACGAATTGATCGTGACGTCATGCGCAACAATGGCCGAACAACCGGTCAATATACTGGTTACAGCATAATTGATCGTTACCAGACCTGCTGATATCCCTGATACAACACCACCTGTGCCAACAGTAGCTTTTGACAGATCGCTGCTGCTCCAAGCACCTCCCGGTGTGAGATCAGACAGGATTATGGTTGAACCCGGGCATACGACTGCAGGTCCTGTAATAACTACAACAATTGGTAAACTTCTAATCGTCAATCCTGTTGTCGTTGCAGTCGGACAGGTACCATTAGTGAAACTGTAAGTAACGGTATAGGCTCCTGCGGTACTTGTCGCCAAATTAATAGCTCCGGTTGAACTGTTTATAGCTAGTCCTGCCGTTGAGCTATAGCTTCCGCCAGTCTGTCCGGTTTGGGTGACAGTGGCTGTACCTGCTGCACAATAAGGCGAACCGGGATAGGCTATCGCCGCAACTGCCAATGCATTTACTGTTACGTCATGTGAAACTACCGTAGAACATCCGGACAGCATACTGACAACTGTATAGTTGATTGTTGCCAAACCTGCTGAAACGCCGGTTACAACACCTGTGCCGTTGACTGTTGCCTTTGTTAAATTACTGCTGCTCCATACACCACCAACTGTCAGATCAGCCAGGGTAACAGCTGATCCTGAGCACACTGCAACAGATCCGGTAATGGGTGCAACCGACGGCAGACTTCTGATCGTTACACTGCTTGTTGCCGCATTCGGACAGGTGCCATTGGTGAAACTGTATGTAACGGTATAAGTGCCAGTTGTACTCGCCGCCAAATTGATCGCTCCGGTTGAACCGTCTATAGAAAGGCCTGCCGTTGAACTGTACGTTCCTCCGGTCTGTCCTGTTTGGGTGATAATGGCTGTTCCTGTGGCACAATAGGGCGAACCTGGATAAGCAATCGTCGCAGTTGCCAATGCACTGATTGTTACGTCATGTGTAACAATGGTAGAACAACCGTTAAGCATACTGGTCACTGTGTAGTTAATAGTTGCTAATCCTGCTGATATGCCAGTAACTACACCACTGTTATTTACGGTAGCTTTTGCCAAATTACTGCTGCTCCATAAACCGCCGGGTGTGAGATCAGCCAGGGTTATGGCAGATCCTGCACACATGGCACTCAGTCCGGTAATGGCTGCAACTACCGGCGGGGAACCAATCGTTATTCCTGTTGTGGCAGTGTTTGGACATGTACCATTGGTAAAACTATAAGTGACTGTATAAGTGCCTATTGAACTCGTTGCCAAATTAATTGTACCCGTATTACCATCTATAAAAAGGCCTGCTGTTGAACTGTAGGTTCCGCCTGTCTGCCCCGTTCGGGTAACTGCGGCTGTGCCACCGGCGCAATAAGGTGTACCCGGATAAGCAATTGTTGCAACTGCCAATGCGTTAATAATAACATCATGTGTGACAATGGTTGAACATCCTGTCAGCATGCTGGTTACAGTGTAACTGATCGTTGCCGACCCTGCCGACACTCCTGTAACAACTCCACCATTGCTAACAGGAGCAATTGCTAAATCACTGCTGCTCCACACTCCTCCCGGTGTAAGATCAGCCAGGGTTATCGTTGATCCGGCACACACTGAACTCAATCCGGTAATTGCTGCGACTATCGGCAGGTTACTTATGGTCACATTGCATGTTGTTGTGTTAGGGCACGTACCATTGGTAAAACTGTAAGTAACAGTATAGGTGCCTGCCGTACTGGTTGCCAAATTGATCGCTCCGGTTGAACTGTCTATCGACAATCCTGCCGTTGAACTGTAGGTTCCGCCAGTTTGTCCGGTTCGGGTAACTGTGGCTGCGCCAGCGGCGCAATAGGGCGATCCCGGATAGGTTATCGTCGCAGCTGCCAGTGCACTTACTGTTACATCATGTTTAACAATGGTTGAACAGCCTGTCAGCATGCTTGCAACGGTATAGCTGATGATCACTAATCCCGATGATACTCCTGTTACTACACCAACATTGTTCACTGTCGCATTGGCTAAATTACCGCTGGTCCATGCTCCGCCGCCTGTTAGGTCTGCCAGGGTTATAGCAGATCCTGCACATACAGAAACGGGTCCGGTAATGGGTGCCACTACAGGCAGACTCCATATCGTAACACTGCTTGTCGTAGTATTAGGGCATGTACCATTGGTGAAACTGTAAGAAACTGTATAAGTTCCTGCTGTACTTGCTGCCAGATTGATCGCTCCGGTTGAACCATTTATAGAAAGGCCTGCCGTTGAACTGTACGTTCCGCCTGTCTGTCCTGTTCGGGTGACTGTGGCTGATCCTGCAGCACAATAAGGCGAACCAGGATAGGCAATGGTAGCAGCCGACAATGGACTGATCGTAACTCCTGTCGTCGTTGAATTCGGACAGGTTCCATTGGTGAAACTGTAAGTAACGGTATAAGCACCAGTAGAACTTGTTGCCAGATTAATCGTTCCTGTTGAACCGTCGATGGACAGACCAACTGTTGAACTGTAAGTTCCGCCGGTTTGGCCTGTCCGTGTGACTGTGGCTGTACCAGTGGAACAAAATGGTGAACCCGGATAAGCTATCGTCGCAACCGGCGATGCAACAAAGGTTACATCATGCGTGGCAACTGCCGAACAATTTGTAGCCTGATCGGTTACAGTATACCTGATCGTTGCAGTTCCTGCTGATACGCCGGTTACAACTCCACCACTGCTAACACTGGCAATTGCTATATTACTGCTGCTCCATACTCCGGCCGGGGTAATATCGGCCAGGGTTATGTTTGTTCCTTTACAAACAGAACTGAGTCCGGTAATTGGAGCAACAGCTGGCAGCGCCCTGACAGGAACAGTGCATGTGGTCGTGTTTGCACAAACACCGTTGGTGAAACTGTAGGTTACAGTGTAAGATCCTGCCGTACACGCAGCTAAATTGATCGTTCCTGTTGAACCATCTATTGATAGACCCGCTGTCGAACTATAGGTGCCGCCTGTCTGACCGGTTTGGTTTACTGTGGCAGTGCCTATTGCACAAAAAGGTGTTCCGGGATAGGCTATCGAAGCAACCGGCAAAGGATTGACTGTTACCGTAACCGGCTTAATGTCAAAACAATCTGAAAACGGAGTTGATTTTATACCTTTGACGTAATAAGTACCTGCGGAGGCAGTTGCAGGCGTTGCGTAAACGCTTGTTGCTGCTGCATCGGTCCAGTAGGATAAGGTAAGTCCAGCCGTTGAGCCTGCTGTCACTGCGGCTAACGTGATATTTACCGTAGCAGGGGAACAGACTGCTGCAGGATTGTTGATCACCAATGTTGGCAATGGATTGACAGTAATAGTTGTCGATACTGAACATTCTGTAATTAAAGTATAAGAGATGACAGATGTCCCGACTGAAACTCCTGTAACTGCGCCGGTCGCTGCATCAATTGTTGCTACCGCCGGTGTTGCACTGCTCCAGGTACCACCCGGGGTGGCATCGCTCACGGTAGTTGTTGAGGTTGATCCTAAACATACAACTCTCGTGCCCGTAATGATGGCCGGTAAATTATTGATCGTTGCAGTTACCGCCGTTCTGGGTGGTGATGGTAGCGGACAATCATTGGATTCCACGTAATATGTAGTGGTGGATGAAATACTTGGCGTGGTAAAGCTGGTTCCCGTTCCCAGGGATGATCCGCCTGCTGCTGCTGCATACCAGTTGACGGTAGCGGCAATGTTATAATTAGTCACATTCAGTGTGACAGTTCCGGTCCCGCATCGTGAGGCATCCAGTACCGATTTAATACCGCAGGTGGGAAGGGGTGCGGAGAAGGTTAAAGGGATTTGAGCTATTAATGCAGTGGAATATAAGAACAGTATTAGGACTATTCCCGCGTTGAGTAAATACTTTTTCATGATGTAATCGTATGATTTCATTGTAATATCTCCCCATTCCTGATTTTAATTGAACTCTTGTTCTTTAGGTTTTTTAGCGCTGACCTTAACTTTTCTATTTTATCTGCTGAAACATTTGGATCGTCTTCCAGATCGGCAATTGCTTCCTCAATTGAATTGTATTCTTTAACATTTGCATCTTCTGTTTCCTTTTTTATAATTAAAAGGGGCGCAGAATTCACATTTTTTTTTGTAAAAAATGAGACCAGATTTTTTATACCTATCACTTTTTTCTAAGATTTTATCCGAACCTATGGACAATGCTTTGGCTCTGCAACAGCTAACAAGCTTGCGGTGGATATGGATAAACGAACGGTAGAAATTTTCATTTACCGGCAAAGGAAGCGGGGGAACTTATTCAGGGATTGAGATTTTATATAGTTGCGGGGGAAGTGAAATAATTACCTCTGTACCATGTGAATCACTGTCTCTGCTGCTCAAATCTTCAAACATAATCGGCTGCGGAAGCTGCAGCTTCGCGCAGAGCAGGCTGAGTCGTTCCTCAACTATTTGAATGCCCTTCGAAATATGATCTTCATTCTTGGTTTTTCTGGCCTCTTTGATACCTATTCCATTATCTGTCACCTTAATAACCAATGATTTATAGATATAAGAATCATTGTCTACCTCTTCGAATGTGAAAAAAACCGTTAGCAGACCTGGCTTACCCGAATCGATGATTCCGTGCCAAAGGGAATTTTCGACAAAAGGTTGAATAATCATATTTGGGATCATGATACCGTTTGCATCGACATCTTTTCCGGTCCGGATTTCAAAGGTGAAGTTTTCGCGGAATCTTAGTTTCTCCAGGTTAAGGTAGAGTTTTAACCTCTCTATTTCTTCCGACAAAAGGATAAATCCCCTGCCTGCCGTATCCAGGTTCCTTCGCATCAGTTTGGCCATCATGGCAATGTAATCATTGGCCTCTTCATACTGCTTGCTGTTAACCAGATACTGAACTGAATTGAGCGAATTAGAAATAAAATGCGGATTCATCATGGCAGATAAAGCCTTATGTCTCAGTTCGTTGATTTTTTCTGAAAGCTCCAGTTCCTCTCTGTTCCTAGTATTATGTACGCTCAAGCGCAATTTGGCAATGAAATGAGCAGCTACCAGAAAAATAGATATGAGCAGAAGCTTAAACCAAAATGTATCGATAAACCGGGGAAGAATGTGAAAATTAACTGATACCGGTAGGCCCCAATCCGTATTTTGGGCTTTAGCTATGATTTCAAGTTCATACTTACCCGGTTTCAGGGAGATGAAATTCAGAAAATCATAATCTGTCGACATCCACTCCCCATTTATACTGTACTTGTACTTTACTGAACCGGGCGAAGAAAAACTTTGCGCCTTGAAACTGATATATATATCATGCTGATCAGGCTTAAAAACCAAATGATCATTACTGGTATAAACAGAATCACCGGCATTAACACTGACAATTTTCACATTGGGTGCTTCAGGTATGTATTGATCAAACATATTTATATCTAACAAAGAAATTCCGTTGCTCGTTCCGATAAACAAAGTGTTTGTTGTTTTGTCATAATAGAGGGAGAGTACTTCATCCGACGGAAGGCCTGTCTGACTGTTCAGATATTTGACCGAACTGCCGTCAAAAAGATAAAGTCCCTTCATATTTCCGATCCAAATCCGGTTTTTGTTATCCGATGTGATGGAAGTAGAGGAGGATAAGTCATATCCATTTAAATTTGTGTCGGATTTAACTGAGTCATTATCAAGATCATAACTTGCTATCCCTTTCTCGCACGCAAACCAAACATGATTTTTGGTATCCTGGAAAATCGAATTAATTCTTGAGTTCAGAACCTGATCCCCCGGGAAGAATGTTTTCTTCCACCCTACTTTCCCTTGTATAACAGTCTGGTTGGACAATTTACATAGACCAAAGTTTGTTCCTATCCATAAATTGGCATGCGAATCTTCGATGATTTCATTAATACGGTTAAGTTTCAGGCTGTCTCCAAAAATAAAGAAATTGGATGATCCTTTTTTCGCAGAAGCAAATTCACTGCGGACATAGATACAATTTGCTGCATTTCCGAAAAGGTTGAGTCCATCCCTTGTTTTGCAGAAGGAGAGTTGGTTGATCATATTCATTCTCAATCCCTTGTATGATATTTCTTTTATCTCTTTTCCGCCAAAAGAACCGCAAATATAAAAATCGCTGCCAATAAGTTTAATATTGTGAATGTATTCTGTCAGTGCCCTACCGGGATTGCTGTTGAAAAGGCCAAACTTTCCGTTATCAAGTATGTTAACGCCGTTAAAAGTTCCGATTAACATTCTCCCGGATTCTGCTTTCGCAATGGAATAAACACTGTTACTACTCATTCCATCATTTTCATTAAAGCTCTTAAGGTAAAGATTATTAAGGCAATAAACACCTTTTCCGAATGTACTGATCCAGATATTTCCTTCATTATCCTGAAGAAAATTATTTACGAGCGTGTTCAGTAGACCTATTTTATTTCCGATATCAATGATTTTTTCTGTACCCTCCGGAATAAAAAAGAAACCTTTGTTCATGATCGAAAACCAGAGATTATTATTTTTGTCTCTTAAAATTTCCGTTACATCGTTATGGCCGGCGATCTTTATTTTATAACTGCTTAACACCTTATTGTTCCCTATCTTGTAAATCGTCCCTCTTGTACCGATAAAATAATTGCCGTTATCGCCTGCCTCAAGACAATAAATCGCACTATCCGGCAAGTTGCTAATGTGAAGCTTGATAATTGAATCATTTCTTATATTATACAGTCCGCTTTCAGTTAAAGCAATTATTTCTCCACCAGGTAATTTCGCAAGTTTATTAACCAATACCGGATACATCATTATACTATTGAAAGAGGGCTTGCCACCCAAATTATCTTGTATTATCTGCACATTTGCCCAACTTTTGTAGGCATATAATTCATGTGAATCTTTACCTGAGGGAAGCATTAATAAATAGGATATCGGAAATTGTTGCCCTTTACGCTCACTGAAATAATTCTCAATTTTTCCGTTTTTGAAAACATTTATACCATTTTCATAATTACCGATATACAATTCACCCTTTTCACCCGCTGCAAGTGAAATGATTGAATTGGAATTCAAACCATCTTTTGTTCTGTAAGTGGTAAATCTCTTACCGTCAAACCTGCTTATTCCGTTCAAAGTAGCAAACCAGATGAATCCATCCTTGTCCTGGATAATCTGAAATACGGTTGATGACGCGAGACCGTCTGTGGTCGTATAATGATAATAGGATGGCGTTTGGGCACAAACCGGAAGCAACAGGTACAAGCTGAGCAGTACAAATAAGATCCCTTTTTTGAGAATGGTCATAAATTTTTCAGCAATGCCTTCATTTTTTGGATAAAATCAGGTGCTTTCCTGCGTGATATTTCAATCCTGCTTCCCTCTGACATGGTCACAAAACTCCCGCTTAAATTTGAATAGTCTTTGATGTACCGAAGGTTGATCAGATGGGATTTGTGGACCCTGAAGAAAATTTCATCCGGCAACGTATCTTCAAAATCCTTCAAAGTGCGTGAAATTACTTTACTTTTTGAGTCTTTGAGGAAAATAGTAGTATAACAACCATCTGCTTCCAGTCGAATGATTTTATCAATATCCAGAACTTCAAACCCGTGGGTGGACGGAACAATTAATTTGTCTGCATCTTGATGTTTTTCAATCTTTAAACTCCTGATAAGCTGGGTCAGGAGTTTTTTAACTGTCTGCTTAAGGTCTTTGATATCAATAGGTTTCAGCAAATAATCAGCAGCGCCGGCTTTCAGCGCCCTGATTCCGAATTCTTCATGGGCGCTCACGAAAACAACCTTAAAATCACGTTCAACAAAATCATCCAGGAAGTCAAAACCGTCCAGAACCGGCATATTGATATCCAGAAAAACAACATCCGGCCTTTGTTTAAGTACAAGTTCCTTTGCACTGATCACCGAATCGGCTAAACCAATAATTTCAATTTCACTGCAATAGGTCTCTATAATCATTCTTAGGTTTTCCCTGCCGTGAAGTTCATCATCGACGATTACTGCGGTGAGTATGTTGCATAAGTCCGATGATGAATTGGTTTTCATACACAATTATACTCAATATATCCAGTTATTGGTCTTTTTACCTATTATTCTACTGCAACAACAAAATGCTGTGTCCTAATAAACAAAGAATTTCCCGATATTGCCGGCGTTGCCATACAAATATCCCCCATTTCATTTTTGGCGAGTAACTCGTAAACCGGACCAGCTTTGATGACGTAAACGATTCCGGTCTCTGAAGAAAAATAGACTTTCCCGTCGGCAGCAACACCTGAAGCGGAAAAAGCATCGCTCAGGCTCTGCTTGTATTTGATTTCACCGGTTTTGGCTTCAAAACAGGTCAGTTGCCCGTTTACCTGCAGGTTGTACAACAAACCATTGTAAATGAGAGGTGTTTGCATGTAAGCGCCGCCGCGTTTGACGCTCCAGGCAATGTATTGGTTTTTAGTGCTGTCGTCGGCCAGTGTAATATCGCCTTTTGCCGAAGGTTTGACGGCAAAAACAGGTGAAAACTTCCCATGAGCGCTGTTCAGGTAAATCAGGCCATCTGCAACAACAGGCGTTGGTGTAGGTAAATCGCCGCCATTGCCCAATCTCCATATCTCTTTCCCTGTTTCAAAATCGTAGCCTCCCATTTGTTTGCATCCGTTTGCCAGGACCTGAGTTGCGCCAAAACCTTCCAGAATTGCAGGAGTACAATAAGTTTCAACTTCGCCTTCACGGGAGGTTTTCCAAATTTCGCGGCCTGTTGCCAGATCCAGAGCTGTGATATAGGGTGTTTTGGGAATATCGCACTGCACAATAATCCGGTCCTTGTAAATCACAGGTGAACTGGAATAGCCCCATTCTAGTCCGGGATTGAGATAAAACCCGGGATTCAGCAAACCCATCTCCTTTTTCCATATCAGATTACCTTTAAAATCATAACAGAAAAGACCTTCAGAGCCAAAGCTGACAACTACGAATTTCCCGTTTGTGGCTGGGGTGCAGTTCGCCTGTGAAGCTTTGGTGTGCCGTTTTGATTTGGGAATTCCTTTGTGCGCCACTCTTTCCCATATTATTTTGCCGGAATTCTTGTCCAGGCAGTAAACCTTAAATTCGTGGACAGCGCTGTCGTTGGCCATATCGCCGTCGCCGTACAGGCCAACCTTCAGCGATTCATTCTTTTTTTCGCTGCTTGCAGTCGTTACAAAGAGGCAATTGTCCCAAATTACCGGAGAAGAGTGACCTAATCCGGGTATGGCGGTTTTCCATTTGATGTTGTTTGACTGCTCAACATTCCAGGTTACTGAAGTCTTGGCATTCTCAATGTAACCGCGTGCCATCGGGCCACGGAAACCTGGCCATTGGTTGTTGTAATTGGTCTGGGCGCCTAATTTCGGTAATGAAAAGCTTAACAGGAAAGTTAAGCAGGCAAATTGGATCATTGAAATTTTCATGGTAATAATTCAAATCTATTCTTCTAATTGTCATTTTTTATCTTGTCTTCCAGCATTAATCTTCCGCGGTCAATTTCGGCTATCAACTCGGCCTCTGTAGGCAGAAAGGGCAAGTATTTGGTGGCAAATAGCTGTTTGTGGTCTTTGAGGATACTGTATTTTACCACCGTCTCGTCTTTTTCGGCACAAAGGATGATACCGATGGTCGGATTGTCATCGGCCTGTTTTTTCAAATCGTCAAACATGCGGATGTACATATCCATCTGCCCTGTGTCCTGGTGACTGAGTTTCGTTGTCTTTAAATCAAAGAGCACGAAACTCTTCAGCATGTAATTGTAAAACACCAGATCGATGTAAAAATGCTGGGTTTCGGTGCTGATGCGGAATTGTCTGCCTACAAAGGAGAAGCCTTTACCGAGTTCGAGCAAAAACTTTTGCAGGTTGCGTATAAGAGCTGATTCAATATCACCTTCCGATGCCATCAGGGGCTCAGGGATGTTCAGAAATTCAAAAACATAGGGATCCTTAATAAAATCATTTGCTTTTACTTTTTCCGGAACAGGACTAAATTGTACCTCTCCCGTTTTGATTTGCGAAGAGAGAACACGATGGAAGTAAAAAGTGTGGATGTTTCGTTCCAATTGCCTTACACTCCAGTTCTGGCCGAAGGCTTCATTTAAGTAATACAAGCGGGCACTTTCATCTTCAACCCTCATTATCAATCTATTGTGACTCCATGTCAATCTGCTACACAGTGTGTAGCAGATTGATGAATCAGAATAGGTAAGGTAGAACTGCCTGAAATTTCGCAAATTGGCATAAGAAAAACCATTCCCCATCTCTGAAGAAAGCTCTTTCGAAAGAGCCTGCAAAAGTTTTTCGCCATAGGCCGCTTTTGCAAAGCCTTGTTGTTCTTCTTCCACTATCCGCTTGCCAATCAACCAGTAAGCTTCAACCATGGCCGCATTAACAGCTGAATATGCTTTGGTTCTGGCAAAAGCAAGTATCCCTTTTATATCATCAACAAAATAGTTGCCACTTTTGCCAATTCGAAAGTATATGGCTTGATCTTCCGGTTCAGCAGCTTTGCTGAACGTGAAATCATGACTGGAATATACACTTTCTATGTTTTCAGGTAGCAATCCGGTCAATGGTTCAAGTCTCAAAACCGGTGCTTTCCCGATAGCCAGTGAAAGTTCGATTAACTTTTTGAGGGTAAAGTTAAATTCCCCTTTCATCATCTGTGAGATATACCCCTTCGAAACGCCAAGTTGTGTGGAAAATTGGGTTTGGGTTAGTTTATTTTCTTTGAGGTAGGCGCTAACCTGTAGAGAAATTTCATGCTGAATAGTCTTCAACCAAAATTCTTCCGTATTCGAAAATTCTTCCTCTGTAATCATGGTTTTAGCTTAATCTTTTCAAATATACAAAAAATGTTTAGTTGAGACTAAACATTTTTTGTATATTTTCTGGTTATGTGCATTGTACCAAACAGAGGATTAGCAAATACAAATCTTTGAAAAATAGTACAGTAATAAGCATGAATGAAGGGGAAAAAATTCATGATTTCCAGTTCTTCGGGTTCAGATAATACTTGAATTTTGAAAATAATTCTTTTCCAAGGAGGAATCCGCCGGACCAAAACAGAATTTCACCTGCTACCAGAAGGCCGGTTGATACCGCAATTTTGACACTACTTTCAAGGTGCAAAAACGGAACAACCGGAATGAGCAAAAAAGGTATAAATGATACAAGTACCACGATTAAACCAATTCTTATTTTGGTGGATTTTTTCATTTCGCACTGATTGTCTGATCATTGGCCAATCCCAACACTCCCAGGTAAAGCAATTTGGTTGCATCTTCCATGATTTCAGGAGTAAGTGCATCGGTATTGTCAAGCGGGGCATGGTAGTAAACCGTTTTTACGCTTCCGGGGGTATAAAGGTGTAATACTTTGTATCCTGATTTTTCAAAAATAGCCCCGTCGGTACGGGGTCGACCGTAATTGACACGGCCTTCAGTAGCGCCAAAATCGCGGTGAATATATTTGGCGTTGGCATCTTCAAAATGCTTTAGTATACCTGGATATGCTTTCCCATTGGCGAGAAGTAAGCCGGTTCCGTTGCCTACCATGTCGAGGTTGATCATGCATACCACCTTTTCTTTGGGCCAGACCGGCGAATCAACACATTTTTGGCTTCCGTAAAGGCCGCACTCCTCACCGCCAAAGAATACGAAGATAATGGTTCGGGCAGGCTTTACTGCCGAAGCAGCCAATGCCCTGGCAGCCTCCAGAATATCAACAGATCCTGATGCATTGTCGAGTGCACCGGGGAAAAGGCAGCCAGGACTCCCAACCGCATCCAGGTGAGCGCCAAGGATGATCGCCTCCTCTTTCAGTTTCGGATCAGCTCCTTCAATGATGCCGATCACATTGCAGGATCGGCTGTCAGGGAAAAATCTGGTTGAAGCTGTAATCTTCATTTTTTTGTGCAGGTTAAACGAGTTGGGTGTCCTGTTTTTGGTTATTGCCGCATGCGTTTCGGCATATTCTTGCCCGGTTCCGTCAAACAATTCCTCAGCAACCGGTTCACCGACATGGGCATACACAAATCCTTTAAGATAAGAAGTGTTGGGATTGGCGATCTTGCTCACATAGATCAAACCTGCTGCCCCCAGATCGCGGGCATGCTGAAACTTGTAGCGGTGGTAGCTGTATGGTTCCCATTTGCGCTGTATGCTATCGTTCGCAGTATACGGCACACCTGTTTCCATCAGCAAAATCTTGCCTTTTACATCCATATTCCGGTAATCATCGTAGCCAAGTTCAGGTGCAGTTATACCGTATCCGACATAAACAACCTCTCCTGAAACGCTTCCTGAAGCGGAATTAGAGCCCGGATAATAATCGTCGGGAAAATGGTATTCTTTCTGCTTGTTGCTTTTGCCGGCCAGTAAAGTGAGTGTCCCCGGCGTGAAAACCTCACTGTATGCATTCGGGAAGTACTGGAAATAGGAGCTGTCGGCCAATGCGGGTTTTACTCCTGCCTGTCTGAGCTGCCCTGCCACCCATCCGGCTGCCGCCAGATAGCCCGGAGATCCTGACAACCGGCCGCCGTATTTCGCCGAACTTAACTCGGCTGCATCATTGAGCAAATCGTTGCTCGAAATGGTATGGAATGTGGTAAGGATGGCTTTCTCCTGATCCTGGGAATAAGAAAGCAAAGTCAAAAAACACAACAACAGTAGGGAAAAATATTTAATCATCATCTTCATAAGTTTGTACAGGAGATAAAAGTATAAAAGAATATTTCAAATCATAAATGCTGTTAATTGTCAACTGTCAATTGTCAATTAATACAGATTCATCCCCAATGCAGCTTTTACCTTGTAGCCACAAACGGCTCTGTCAATATGATAACTGCCAGAAGAGGAATATAAATTTTCAACTTGCTGCCTGAGGTTCCGTTTTGAGCCATTGTAACTAATTTTGGGTCAATAAAAATTTTGGATCTGTATTAAAAATCACTGTAAATTTAAATGATTTAGTTGACAAGAATGCAACTGCAGAATTTTTACAAATGATTGAATAGGATATCTGCCTGCCAACCAGGAATGTAAAATAAAATAATATAAAAACGTTTTGCATCTGAAAAAAAAAGTTTAAATTTGATCACCTATAAATAATATCTGAATAATTATGAAAAAACCATTTCTGATCTTCATGCTATTTGTTTCTGTTTTATTTGTAAAACAAGCAAATGCTTCCTCCTATTCTGTAAATGAGCAAGCTGTCGATCAGCTTTTTGAAAAAGCTACGCAGACAAGTATGTTATCAATCAATACGCCTGCATTTAACGCTGTTGAATCGACTTTTCCTTCAACAGTTATGGCGGCTAACCAGAAAGATGCCATAGTAGCAATCGTACTCGATTTCTTTCTCGGTGGCTTGGGGATTCACCGTTTTTATCTGGGAACTGAGGTACTCACCGGATTGGGCTATATCTTAACTTGCGGCGGTATTTTTGGTATTGTTCCGCTGGTTGACTTCGTTGTGTTGATAATCGACATGAAAGATATCAGCCCTTACATCAATAATCCCAAGTTTTTCATGTGGAATTAGTTAGGTATTAAAATATTAACAAGGTGTCTGTTTATTCAACAAAAACAGGCACCTTTTTTTTAGTAATCGATGAAAGTACCCGCTGAAGGATTTTATTTTTTATTGGGCATTCTACTGCTGAGTATTTCATTGAACGCACAACAGGCAAGTTATATCTCATTAAAACAGATTACAGAGGTTCTTGAAAATCAAAAAAAGAGCAGCAATGAGATTGATATCTACTTTGACAACAACAAGCAGATTATTACCAAATATTATCATTCATCCACAGAGTTTGTTATGGTAACAAATTCTTTGGGCGAAATCAAAACATATTATCCGGCCAGTAACGAAGTAGATTATAAACATATCACTGAATTGTCCTCAAAAAGGAATCTTATCTATTATTTTGCCAACAATCTGACCGATCAGCTGGGATTGGCAGATGAGGGATTTAACCTGATCTCAAACACCTATGAAAACGAGTTTAATGTAACAGTATGGAAGGCACCATCCATTCTGAAAGGCATAGAGACGGTCAAAATGGTTTTCGGGAAAGGAGTCCCTGTCTATGCAGAATACCAGGCGAACAAAAAAAAGATATTGAAGAAGATCTATTATACCAATTACAAGGATTTTATCCAATTCAGACTACCTTTAAAAATAATCGAGATTAGTTATATGCCTGCGGGCGATTCAATCATCAACCGGACCGTTTTCTCTGACATTAAAGTCTCTTCATCTGCTGACAGTAAATATTTTAATTTCAAAATTCCTGACAATGCAAAGCCTGTCAATTTCACTAAAGGGCAGTAGTTTTGTACTTCTTCTCTTATTCTTTTCGGCAGCGGGGTTTGCTCAATCCATTGATAGGTCTGCTGATTTGCTGCTCGCCGCTTCTTTGCCTGAACAACAAGTTCATCACCCGTTAAAACGGTCTTATATCTTTAGAAATCAACCGAAAACATTGAAAAACAGCAACCCTGTCAGCCTGATTTACGGGGGTTCTTTGTATGTTTACCAGAATTTTGTTTCACAACATTTTTCAGCCGATTGTCTGTATGATCCCAGTTGCTCTGATTTCAGCAAGCAGGCTGTTAAAGCGTATGGTCTGATAAAAGGGACGCTGCTTTCGTTTGACCGGTTAAGCCGATGCAACAGGATAGCTGCAACCAACCTCGATCCCGGAATGATGAACAAGAAAACACACAGGTTTAGTGACTCCGTTAATAGATATAAATGAAGTACATCCTACTTGCAGTTTTCATTGTAACGGTTCACGCGGGATTTGCCCAGCATAAAAGTGAGCTTCCTTTTATTGAACACCTGATCAACAAAGGATATTTCAGTGAAGTTGTGAATTTTACGGCCAGGGATTCGCTGATTTACGGATTGGATCAGCAGGATTCCCTGAACTATTACAAGGGTTGGGCCCAGTATTCACTGAAAAATTTAGATCAATCAACGATTTCACTGTTGAAGGTGGATACTGCCTCTGCCTTCTATTCGAAATCCCGGTTTTTTGCAGGATACAACCAGACCTTCCTCAAAAATTATACTGAAGCCAGAGAAATATTAGGTCAGTTGAATGTCCGGGATGAAGCAACCACATCTCTGGTACATTTTGAATTAAGCGGAATTGACATGCTGCAAGGAAACTGGTCGGAAGCAAAAGATCAATTACAAAAGGTAAACCCAAATATTTCCACTATAAATCAACAGGTTGCCGCTTTGAGCCTGATAAACAAGAACCGGGAAACCCATCGCACAAAGTCGCCTTTTCTGGCAGGAGTGATGTCATCAATAATTCCCGGTTCCGGAAAAATATATGCCGGGAAAACAGGAGAGGGAATTGCTTCGATGATTGCTACCACCGGCTTTGGCCTCATAACCTGGGAAAACTACCGAAAACTTGGGATTAGTCACGCGAAAACAATTTTCTTCGGGTGTATTTTTGCTGCCAATTATGTTTCAAATATTTATGGATCAATTATTTCTGTGAGAATTATTGAAAACGAATACAAGGATGCCACACAAAATCAAATTCTGTTTCAGCTTCATATTCCTCTGCGGAATTTTTTTGAATAGCAGCGGCGCTGACAAATGCTTAAAAGGTGATAGTTTATTTGCTAAAGGCAAGTACTTTGAGGCATCAATTGAATATGAACGCATGATTTTTAAATCTGAAAGTCAGACTGATTTGTATTTCTACAAATACAAAAAGGCTTTGTGTTATAAACAGTTGAAAGATTTTGACCGTGCGTTGACTGAATTTCAGCCGATTTATTTTTCAAATCCGGGTGATTCGTTGTTTCTGCCTGTTTTTTATGAACAATCGCTTTGTTATTATCTGAATGGTGAGCCTGCAAAAGCATTGTGGAAAATCGATGAATATTTTCACCGAAATGCAGATACGGCCTCCTACCGGTACTTTAGGCCCGTAAGGATCTTGTGTCTCAACGAGACTTTTCAATGGAACGAGGCACAAAAATGCTTCTTGCGTTTGATACAAATGCAAAGTTTTACACCTGAAAAAGAGGCTGAAATGATGCAAATTGTCAATAATCTCTATACAAAGAGAAACCTGCCGCACATCAGGTCAGTTAAAAAGGCTGAAAATTTGTCACGTTTTATACCGGGTTCCGGACAGATTTATTCCGGAAAGACAGGAGAAGGCATCGTTAATTTCTTAATTAACACCTCTTTACTTGCATTCAGTGCACAGCAATTTTACAATGGCTTCTACATCACCGGGTACTTCGCAGGACTGGGGATGTTCAATAAAACCTACCATGGCGGAATCAAGCGCTCAGGAATTTTGTCTTCGCAGGAAAACAATGAACAAATCGTTATTTTTAACCGGAGGATTAACGAAATAATTCGTTCCAATTTTGAATTAAACTGAATGACTGAACAAATATCAGATTCTGATTAAAAAAAGAAGGCAACCCGATACCCTACCCCTGCACTATTCCACTACGATCATTTCATGAATTTTCAAAACCGGAAGCGAACATTGAATTACCCCATCCCGATAGGTAAAAGGCAACGCCTTGTTTTCAGGCTGAAGCATCACCTTTGCAGGTTTTCGGGCCGTTCTGATGCCAATCTGTAAGGGTCCCAAGGACGGTATCTCGTCGTGCACCATCACCTTTTCGTTGTCGTGCGGTCCTGCTGTATTAACCAGGTTGACGATCAGCATCTCCTTCTTCCTGTTAAGGGTAACATCCACATAATGAGAACCTGAAACAGTTACTACCGGCTGAGGAAAGATCTCTCTGACCAGGGCAGCCAGAAAATCGCGCATAACAGGTGCCGAACGGTTGGTGTAAGCTTTTCCCAATTCCAGGTGGGTGACTGCAATTTCACCTTCGCCGAATGGGGTAATGGTTGCCGCAATCTCGGAAGGACCATCCATGTTGACCGCCTGGTAATATTTGCCAAAGGATTTCACCCCTGCCCCTGGCGTTACACCCTGAGAAAGTGATAATAATTCGGCAATCCAGTTGTTATAGGACAATCCGTTATTTTTAACGGATGGGGCAGCATTAACAGTAAGGTTCAGTTCATCCTTGAAAAGTGAGGCTGAATTAGGTCCGATCAGCAAAAGTTTTCCACCCTGTGAAACATAGTCGAGTAATTTCTTTTTGAAACCGGGCGTGATGGTTTCCCATTCGGGATAAACCAGCAACGGGTATTTATTGATATCTGTCAGCTGATGTTCAGCCACAATGTCGACTACATACTGCGATGCAAGCAGGTTTTGCATGATACCTTTCAGCGGTGTCAGTTCCCTGTCGAAACCGCCGAAAAGCCTGTTTGTTTTGGCATACAGCGCATCGGTCGCCAGGATCAGCCCGATTTGAGGTACACCGGTCACATTCTGGCACCACGGCTGCCTTTCGCGGCAAAACTTTGCGGCTTCCGACAACAACGGAATCATCCAGTTGTAGATGGAACCATCCCTTTTTTGCTGAAGGTAAATCTGGACACCGCCGCCAAGCGAAATAACCGTTGCCAGCGATTCAGCATATAGTATTTTTTTCTACGGTTAAAGCTTTGCGTTCATTTCGAGGTATGCCATTCCGGTTGGCGGTTTGCACCAACATTCTTTTGCCCAAAAATTTGTCTTTGTTTCTTACCTCCTTTCGCTTTTGTT
>JBBQHB010000004.1:0-109881 GCA_038323575.1 Bacteroidales bacterium
AGAACACTATACTGAAAACCAGTAACTTGGGGCTCAGCCCCTTCGGCTCCCGCCCTACAAAATTAGCCGGAAAAATTATTTTTCCAACATATTGCAACTATTTAGTTTTCAACAATATTATTTTTGAGCTGAATCGCTGCTGAGACATTTCATGGTTTTTAGGTGTGGAAAATGAAATAAAAAACCAGCGTTTACTGTTCAGCTAACAATTTTCGCGTGAATTTTGCCGGTCTGAAACGAGCATGAACGCTAAACACAGACACTTATGAATACCTCACCTGCGAGTTCCATCCGGCAATTAAAAAACAAATTATATTCGGATGAAACCGATAATCAAATTTATCCCTATTTTAGCAAAGACTTACCATTCTTATAGACCAAATGTTAACCGGCAGTTATAAAGTGTTATTCAACCGGCTTGCACCGGTTATTGACCGGCACAGGATATTCCATGATCCCCTGCATACTCTGGCTTTCGGAACAGATGCCAGTTTTTACCGGTTGATTCCGAAAATGGTGATTAAGGCAAAAAACGAAGCAGAGGTCTCCATGATCCTGGAAGAATCGTCCAGGCTGATGATTCCCGTTACTTTTCGGGCTGCAGGCACAAGCCTGTCCGGACAGGCTGTTACAGATTCACTGCTCGTCATTGCCGGAAACCACTGGAAGAAGGCAGTGGTTGAAGAAAATGGTGAAGTCATCCGGTTGCAGCCCGGGCTTACGGGTAGGGAAGCAAATGCTATGCTTACCCGATACGGGAGAAAAATCGGACCGGATCCGGCATCCATCAATGCGGCAATGATCGGTGGTATTGCGGCCAACAATGCCAGTGGCATGTGCTGCGGAATTGCAGAGAACTCCTACCAGACCCTGTTGAGTATGCGTGTCCTGCTCGAAGACGGAACACTGCTCGATACCAGCGACGAAAAAGAATGTGAAGCATTCAGAAAATCCCATACCAGCCTGCTCAACCAGATTGCACTTTTGCATAAATTTGTTGCCGGAAACGAGCTCCTTACGGAAAGGATCCGGCATAAATACCGGATGAAAAATACAACCGGATACAGCCTTAATGCCCTCGTCGATTTTTCGGATCCCATCGAAATCCTGCAGCATTTGATGATAGGCTCTGAAGGGACGCTCGGATTTATCTCCGAAATACGATACAGGACAGTGGTTGAGCACCCGTTCAAGGCCAGTTCGCTCATGCTCTTTCCAACGATTCACGAAGCATGCAATGCCGTATTCCTTTTGCAGGAAACACCTGTTGCTGCGGTGGAGCTGATCGACAGGGCCGGACTGAGGTCTGTTGAAAACGAACAGGGACTGCCTGCTGACCTGCTGAAACTTGACAGCGGTGTTTGTGCCCTGCTGGTTGAAACACGGTCGAACCTGCCTGAAATATTGGAGCATCAGATCCTGCAAATAACCGAATCAATCAAAAATATTCCTGTTATCAGCCCTGTGCGCTTTACCACTGATCCGTCAGCATGCGATCGACTTTGGAAAATCAGGAAAGGCATGTTTCCTTCGATCGGTGCCATGCGCAAAAATGGTACCACCGTGATTATTGAAGATGTGGCGTTCCCGGTAGCCCGCCTGGCAGAAGCAACGCTCGATCTTCAACTGCTTTTTGAAAAATGGGGTTACCACGAAGCTGTTATATTTGGTCACGCGCTGATGGGCAATCTCCACTTTGTTTTCACCCAGGATTTTGGCGTTGAGGAAGAGGTGGAACGCTATAAAAACCTGATGGATGACGTGGCAGAGCTGGTTGTCGGCAAATACGACGGATCACTCAAGGCAGAACATGGCACGGGCCGCAACATGGCGCCGTTTGTCGAAATGGAATGGGGCAGTGAAGCCTACCAGCTGATGCAAAGGATCAAAACTATTTTTGACCCGAACAATCTGCTGAATCCCGGGGTAATCATCAACAAAGATCCGTTGGCCCACCTGAAAAACCTGAAGCCGATTCCGGTCGCCCATGAGCAGGTTGACAAGTGCATCGAATGCGGATTTTGTGAACCAAATTGTGTATCAGCTGATCTGACCCTGACACCCCGGCAACGGATTGTCGTTTACCGCGAAATGGCAAGTCTGCAGAACTCAGGAAAGGAACCTCACATGCTTTCGGCACTCCGCAATTCGTACCGTTATTCGGGCAATGAAACCTGTGCCACCGACGGACTGTGCGCCACCGGCTGCCCGGTTAAAATTGATACCGGAAAGCTGATCAAATCAATCCGGCAGGAGGAAATCGGTACCGGACAAAAACGCGGTCTCTGGGTAGCCAACCGGATGCATCTGGTAACCAAGGCAATGAGAATAGGACTCTCTGTTTTTGCATTTTTTCATTCCATCCTTGGCACGCGTTTAATGTATGCCATCTCAAAAAGCATGCGTTGGATTTCTTTCAACAAAATCCCCCAATGGAACAAATGGATGCCAAGAGGCGCCAGGCCAATCCATTCTTATCCGATAATCCAGGAATCCAAATCCAGACGTCGTGTGGTGTACTTCCCTTCCTGCATCAACCGCAGCATGGGGCCTTCCGGGTACGGAAAGGAGGAGCAGCTTACAGCTGTGATGATAAAGTTGCTGCAAAAGGGTGATTTTGAAGTAATCTATCCGGAAGATCTCAGCAACTTGTGCTGCGGCATGGCTTTTTCGAGCAAAGGTTACACCGAAGCCGGTGATAAAAAATCGCGAGAGCTCGAAGCCGCATTGATGAAAGCAAGTGACAACGGCGCATGGCCGGTTTTGTGCGATATGAGCCCATGCCTTTTCACCATGCAGGAGAACATGGGATCAAGCTTGAAATTATATGAACCCGTCGAATTTATATTGGAACACCTGCTGCCGGAGTTGACGATTCGGCCGCTGGACGAAACCATAGCAGTGTTTCCTGTATGCAGCCTGAAAAAAATGGGATTGGAGCAAAAACTGACAGACCTGGCAAAACTTTGTGCGCGGGAAGTGATCGTACCGGAGACCAATTGCTGCGGATTTGCAGGCGACCGGGGGTTCTCATTCCCTGAACTGAACCGGCACGGCTTACGTACCCTGAAAGCGCAACTTCCGGTTTCTGTCCTGCGCGGATACTCCAACAGCCGAACGTGTGAGATAGGGCTGAGCAACCACTCAGGAATACCCTTTCAATCAATTATTTATTTGGTGGATCAGGTAAGTACTGCTAAAGACTAAACCAGCATCTGCAGCTGAGTCACACAATTGATTTTTGTCTTCTTTGTACTCTCATCGTTTGGGGTTAACTCAAGACACATATTCAGCCATTTTAAGGCCTCGTTTAACTCCTTCCTTGCTTTTTCATTTTCCACTTTGAAAGCCTGGTCGGATGATGAAAATTTACCTGCCTTAACCTGACCGACGGCATTCTTCAATATTTCCAGCGCTTTGCGGTAATGCTTATCACCTTCTGTATCATAGCACTTGGCAAGTGATTCTTTCATGGCTTTGGAATTCGGGACTTTCTTTAAACCTTCTTTCAGTACTTTAATGTAACCCGCCGAGTCCTTACGGGCTTGCATCACACAACCTTTATATTGGTAAGCCATATCCAGATTATGACCGGCTGCTATACACATATCAAAGTATTTCAGCGCCTTAGGCATATCATTCAAACTGTAAGCACAGGTTCCCATGGTGTAAATCATCGCATTGTTTGCAGGTTGATTACCCCAAACGGCCAGTGCACTTTCAAACTTGGCCAGAGCTGTCTTGTAATCTTTCATGGCCAATGCCTTGTCACCCTCATTTTTCAAGGCTTCGATTTGCATGGCCAACACAGTCTGGGCTTTCTGTTCTTTCTTGCTTGATACTTTTTGTGCATACAGAGAGGTAAAGGCAAAACATAAAAATAAAACAACAACTAATCGTTTCATCTTTCGGAATTTTAGGTTTAACTTTCTCATTTATACCACTATAAAAATAAAATGGATATAAATCCTATCAAAGTTAACTTAAAAAATCAAGGATTGAACTGATCTGTATGGAAAAATCCAAGAATATTTAAAATCAGATCTACGTAGGTTTGTGCCGCTGTTGAATCAGGTTTTAATTGCAGGCAGTGCCGGAAACAATTAAGGGCTTTCCCCCAGTTTTGCATACTGTAATGGATTTCGCCCGCCAGGAAAACTGCTTCAGCGTTTTCTTTCAAAGAAGGATGAGCCAACAAATTGAGGGCTTTATCCGACTCTCCTTCTTTCCATGCCAAACGGGCGTCTATAATTGAATCTGCTATTTGTGAGTTCATACCATAATTATTCAAAATATAAGGCGCACAGCAGTGCGTCTCTACGATATCATTTACCGGTTCATGTAGAGACGCAACTCATGGCATCTCTACATCCCGTTTCTCCGATTCCCATTCCTCCAGTCATCCCATCCTCCCGTCGTCCAGTCATCCAGTCATCCAGTCATCCAGTCTAAAGTCCCGGTCATTCGATCATCATCCGTCAGACCTTGTCACAGAATCTACTCCCTTGATGTTCTTCAGTTTCTGCATCATAAAATCGAGGTGGTGGGTGTCGTTGACAAAGACCCGCAATATCCCTTCGAAGGAGCTGTTCTCAGCATTGATGGTTATGGAACGCATCTGGACGCCTCCCTCTTTGGCAATAATATGGGTCAGATCGTTCACCAGACCCAGCCTGTCGGATCCTGCTACCCTGACGGTGGCCTGGAAAGCGTTTCGCTTGCCTGTTGAACGCCATTTTGCCTTGATCAGGCGGTACGGATAGCGTTCTATCATCTGTTTGGCATTCGGACAGGTAACCCGGTGGATTTTGATCCCTTCCCGAATGGTGACAAAACCAAAAATATCGTCCCCGAAAATCGGGTTACAGCAGACAGCAAGTTTGTAGATAACATTTTTAAGGTCGTTGTCTATCACCAGAAAATCATCTCCCGAGTCGAAAGAAAGCTCTTTCAGTTCAGCAGGCGCCAGAATTTCGGCGAGCCTGTCCTTTGGGCTCTCCTCTTCCTGAACCTTGATGACCCCTTTGATTCCCAGCGGATCAATCTTGCCGGCCGAAATCTGGAAATAAAGCTCTGTAGCCAGTTTCAGTTTGTAATGTTTCAACAGATCCCGGATGACCTGGTCATTCAGCTCAATTTTCCAGTTTTTGAATTTTCGTTTGAGAATCTCCCTTCCGTTTTCAGCCTCCCGCTTTTGCTCCTCGTTCAGACTGGCTTTGATCCGGGATTTTGCCTTGGACGTTACCACGAAGTCGAGCCAGTCGAGTTTCGGTTTTTGGTTGTTGGAAGTTTCAACCGTAGGCTGGTCGCCGTTTTTCAGCTGGTACTTCAATGTCACCAGCTTCCCGTTCACTTTTCCTCCTACACAGTGATCTCCGATCTTGGAATGAATTTCGTAGGCGAAATCGAGCAGTGTGGCTCCGGCCCGCAGCTTGATAAGATCGCCTTTGGGGGTAAAAACGTAGATTTCGTCGTCGTAAATATTGACTTTGAAATCCTCAATAAAATCGGCCGGGCTTAATTGCGGGTTTTCCAGTATCTCGCGGATATTTTTCAGCCAGTCGTCCAGCTCTTTGCCTCCGGCCTTGCCCCCTTTGTAGCGCCAATGGGCGGCCAGACCATTCTCCGCCAGATCATCCATTCTTCTTGTGCGGATCTGAACTTCCACCCATTTCTTGTCCGGACCTAGCACGGTGGTATGCAGCGATTCGTAACCGTTCGACTTTGGAAACGTTATCCAGTCCCTTAAACGTTCGGGATTGGAGAGGTACTCTTCCGTAACCACCGAAAATACCTGCCAGCATTCGGCTTTTTCGTTCTCCGGCTTTGCGTTCAGGATGACCCGTATGGCGAACAAATCATATACTTCCTGAAAGTCGACCTCCTGCTTTTTCATTTTAGTCCAGATCGAATGGATCGATTTGGTCCGTGCCTTCATTTCGAAATCATATCCCCTGCTTTTCAGTTTCTTCTCGATAGGCTTAACAAACGCAGAAACAAAATTTGCCCGCTCCGTTTTTGTTTCCTGCAGTTTATCTACGATGTGATTGAAGTCCTGCGGGTGGAGGTATTTCAGAGAGAGATCCAGCATCTCGGAATTAATTTTGTAAAACCCCAGACGGTGCGCCAACGGAGCGTACAGGTGCCAGGTGTCAATTGAAATGTGCTGCTGCAGAGATTCCGGCAAATTACTGAGGTTGCGCATGTCCTGCAGCTGGTCGGCAACCTTGATCAGGATCACCCGCACATCTCCAGACAGGGCCAGCATCAGCCTTCTGAAATTTTCACTCTGAACTGCAATATTCTCGGTATTCAGCGAATTAATCTTGATAATGCCATCCAATATCTCTGCTACGCCCGGGTTGTACTCCTTTTTGATTTCTGCAGGAGAGAAAGGGGGATTATTCTTGTCAAAAATATTATGCAACAAACAGGCAATCAGCGAGTCTGTCGACAGCCCAAGTTCCATCACAGCTATCCGTGCAACAGAAATTGAATGGTGAATGATATATTCACCATTTTCCCATTGGGATTCCCCGAGAATTGAAACTGCATGATCCATGGCATGGTGAACCAGCGGAAAATCCTTATCGGGAATAAACGACTGGCATTCCGTAATTAACGCCCTATAACTTTCTTTGATACGCTCGATGCCTGATGTTTCCATAACTGAGTATTTAAATATCAGATTACCAGTACTGCCTCGCCGAAGTAGCGGGGCAGGTGAAAATCGGGAGATTCTGATGTGATACTGTTCCAGGAGAGAAAATGGGGTTGACGGGTAAGGTCACCGCATTTGTAGAAATTGGCCCTGAAAGAGCTGCCGGGTTGAAGGCCGAGCAGGTCCAGCGGAATACCAACAGTTAATTCCCAGTTAAATTCCTCCCCTTCCATGGGTAAATTTTGCCCTTTCAAACCCGGAAACCGCAGGATTTGCTTCATTTCACCCGGATTCAGAAATTCCCTGTGCAGTTTACTTCCTAAAGCTGACAGGCAGGTTCCCAATGAATTGAATTCAAAATTCCTGTAGATGATTTCATCTTCCGGCAGATTGGCGCTGTTTTCCTTCTCCGCTTCGGCCATAAAAAACTCAACACACGAATCTTCCCAAACAGCTTGATGGTCTGTATACGCCTCTGCCCTGAAAGAATCATTTTTCACCTCAAAAAGCAGCCAAAAGTGTGTCTTTGAATAACCGCAGATGAAACGGACAAAAGGCTTGTAAGGATACTCCGCCCAGTTAATTTTATCAACCATTGCGGTCACACCCTTCAGCTTTATCTCCGATCCTATATCCTGATTATCTGACAATAACGGATCTCCGATAAAGGGAATAAATAATTTCTGTGTGGCAGACACTGGCATATCCGTTATTTGTATGATTAGGATGGTAATATTAATTCAAAATGGCTTCAAAAAAAAATGCTAATTTTAGATAGAATTAAAAATTGATCTCCCATGTTGCGAAAATGGCTCATCCGTCTTTCAATGGCTCTTGGCTTACTGGGGCTGGGGTTCTTCTTTTTCGTGCTGTGGATCAACCTGGAAGTAACAAAAACCGGTAAACAATATGCTTACGATTCGGTAAATGCCATCCCTAATAACCATTGTGCCGTCGTATTGGGAACCAGTAAATATCTGACAACAGGAAAAGAAAATCATTACTATACCTACCGCATACAGTCGGCCGTTCTGCTTTATAAAAATAAAAAAATAGATTATATCATTGTCAGCGGAGACAACAAACACAAGAGTTACAACGAACCGGTCTCCATGTTCAACGACCTGGTCGAAGCCGGGATACCAAAAGAACACATCATTCTCGATTATGCCGGCTTCAGGACGCTCGATTCGGTGGTGCGCTGCTTCATGGTATTTGGCCAGCACCGGTTCACCGTAATATCGCAGCCTTTTCACAACCACAGGGCTATATTTATCGGTCGCAAAAGGGGATTGGATGTTATCGCCTTTAATGCGGGTGACCAGAACGGAGGACCGTCCGTCAAAGTTATTCTGCGGGAAATTGGTGCCCGTGTTTTACTGGCTTACGATCTTTTGGTCGGAACACAGCCCCATTTTCTGGGAGAGCAGATTAAGATACCGGAGTGAAAGGATAAAGGTGAAAGGAGAAAGGAGAAAGGATAAAGGATAAAGTTTCGGTGATTTATGGAAGTAGTTCTAAAAAAAATAAAAGCGGTAGAAGAGATGCTGCTCAATGTGGGTACACTCTTGATGAGTTCAGGAGCCAGTTCCGGTAGGGTCAGGACCACTGTTAACCGGATAGCGGATGCTATGGGTTACAACATTGAACTGCTCATTACCAACCGTTCGCTGATGCTGAAGGTAATCGACGAAGAGACTGATTCTTTCATCGCCAGCCTGAAGCGGACCTCCCCTCATGGTGTCAACTTCCGCGTAGTTTCGGGCATCAGCAAAATGAGCTGGAAAGTGGTGGAAGAAAACTGGGAAATTGCTCAAATCAATGCCGAAATAGACCGCCTGGTTGCATTGCCGCATTATCCAAGGCTGATTATTCTTTCTTCCGTAGCCTTGGCAGGCAGCTCCTTCTGCGCCCTTTTCGGCGGAAAAGGGATCGAACTTGTTGTGGCATTTGTGGCCACTTTCGTCGGATTGTTTGTGCGTCAGGAGTCATTGAAAAAGAGGTTCAATCCCTATGTTTCGATCTTTTTTGCCTCTTTTGCCGCCTCACTCCTATCGGGATTGTCTGTTAAACTTGGCCTCGGCAGTTCACCAGAGCTCGCTTTTGCCACATCCGTATTGTTTCTTGTACCAGGCGTACCGCTGATCAATTCTTTTACGGATATGATCGACGGGAATATCCTGAACGGAATCACCAGGGGAATCCACGGATTAATCATTGCCTTTGCCATTGCACTGGGATTACTGTGCGCCAAATTTCTGTTTAATATATAACGACATGGACTATATCGCTCTACTGGAAAAAGGTTTCTGGGCAGGATTTGCCGCACTTGGGTTTGCCATCCTGTTCAATGTACCGCAGCGCACCCTGCTGGTTATCTGGGCAATGGGAGCCCTGGGCGGCATAATGAAATTTTTTCTGCTCAATCTTGATGTCAACATCGTGCTGGCCTCCCTTGCCGGTGCCACCCTCATTGGCATTCTCAGCATCTACGCCGCACACAACAAACAGGCGCCACCGCTGGTATTCTCTACCCCGGCTGTGATTCCGATGGTCCCCGGTGCTTTCGCCTACCGGATGATGCTTGGATGCATGACCCTGGCAAGTACTCCGACTAACTCGCAAACCTATTTGAATACCCTTGCCGAAACAACCAACAATGGACTGAAAGCTATTTTTATTTTGATCGCCTTGTCGGCCGGAGTCGCAATTCCAATGCTGGTTACCCGGAAGGATACGTTTAAAAGGATTAAGAGCAGCGTGGAGCAGGAGATTTAAGTTAATATTGACAATAAATCTTAGTTGATATCTCCTAAGAGCGGCAAATAATCACGAAGGGATTGAAATTGAATAGCCATAGGTGCAACCAATGGAATCATAGCAAACCAAACGAACCGCAACCACAAAGTGGTTGAATATGAAATCACAACAAAATTTTTCTCTGTTTTTTGGGCTGAAATCAATGTATCTCCCAGCCCAAGGGCAACGCCTTGGGTACTTATTTGTTTCACGGATCCGGCGCCCTCGGCAATATAAAAAATGCATCCAAAAATATTCTAATTAATTGCCTCCCTTTCAACATTTTATACTGCCCTATCAGGACGAATGGAATTGTATACATCTTTTTCAACCCAAGGCGTTGCCATTGGGCCAGGTTATTCTGCCACTTCGTGGCGGGTTTGAGAACATTAATCTAATTTCACCAACGTTTATAATGGTTTCTATTTCAATTTTTGATTTTTAAAAACCTTATTTTATCAGGTTACCTTAGTAGAAAAATCTCGAATAATTAAAACCAACCTTATTACCTTATTTGAAGTTCATTCACTTTTCACCTCAACATACGCCCCGAAATGGTGCTCCGGCAAAGGTGGCGTTAATGGCATGAAACCGCTGACAATCTTTTGATTTTGCATAACCAGTGGCTTTTCAGCTTCTTCTTTCCGGCAAAAAGATTCAAAATTGCCTGTCTTTGAATAGAAAATCTGCATAAATCCTTGCGACCCGGGCGCCAGAAATTTCCTGATTTTCAATGCTATGGCACCCATAGTATACCTGCCATTAATTTCAACCATCGGATGAAATTTCAGTTCACCGCCGTCAGATTTGTAAATCAGTGCATCAACGCCGATCCATCCTTTGTAAATTGTAGCATATCCGCTCTGCGATAGCGCCTGATGCAACCAATCCACAACTTCCCGGTTATGTTCTTCCAAAAACGCCAGGATCCCGATAGGCAATTCAGCGAAATCAGTCAGCAAAGTCCTGACATACTTACCTTTCCGGTCTGTTTCAAAAAATGTCCTACCCATATAGCTTATCTTTCCTGCGGCTGACAAAAACTGAAAAGAGAGGTCCATTACCTTGTCCAACCACGGTTCAACCGTCACGAATCTTTGCTGGTTGAGTATACCGGAGAGCAGTTCATCGTTTTTTTTCTTCGAATCGACATTAGGGAATAAGAGCAAGCCTCGGCCGGACGAACTCCATGGAGATTTTACCACAGTTTTTGTGTGCCGGCTCAGTTCCATGTAGATCTTCTCAAGCGAATCACATACGACCGGCAAATCCTTGAAATCCGGCATCCAACTGACCGGAGAATTCAAGCGTATCTCTTCCAGTAAACTGACAGCTGTCAGCCGGCTGTAAAGATGTTTGTGCCCGGGTTGCCACGAGGCAACCGCGGATTGTTGAAAATCTTCCCGGCAGGTTGGCAATACATTTTTGAACAACTGATAAACAGCAGGACTCCAGCCCCAGGGACATATTCGACCCTTGGAACGATTTAACCATTCCGGATCTGGCAGCGTTTCATCCAGAAATAAAAATTTGGGTAATTTGAAACCCAAGGCCCCTATTTTATATTCAAATTTCTGATCAACAATACCCTGAACCAGTACCTGGTCCGTTTCCGCTCCCAGCCAGCCCGGCAGATATCCGAGATCGGCTTCAAACTTACGGAGCAAAGCCGGAGCCGTATAATAAGGCGATCCGTTGGCAATGGCCGGTTCACAAGTCGGGTTAAAGAAGTAAATATCGGGTAGCACGGCAAAATTGTTTGAGATGTTTGCGCTTCGCACGTCTGACAAGTTTGGCCTTCGGCCGTATTAATGTTTACAAAGCTACTTCATTTCAGCTTGATAAACTTATTAACTTTGCGAATTGAAACAAATTTTTACCGAAATATGAAGACGCCAAAATTTTTAATTTGCAGTGATCCCCTCAACGAAGAGTCAGCAGAAATGATCCTTCATTCCCATAAGCCAAGATTTCTGGCACTGGTAACACCGATCCCCTTCAGTGAAATTGAGAACAGGCCCGAAAAACCTTTTACCGATGCGCTTTATGTTAATTCTGAAGGTGTTATGGAGATCTACCGCATCGGAGTAGTCGACACCTACGACCGTTCTGAGGATGACGACCTGCAGGATGAAATTTTTCCGGCTGCTGATTATTTTTGCAAATACCTGCAGTTGATGGAACAGGAAGAAGGCGTCACCCCCGGATTTCCGGTAAAAGACTTCAGTCCTGAACTGCCGGGATTAAAAATACTGCATGCTCCTGATTTATGGACGGTTGTGTACAACGGACTGGTCGCCGAATTTGGTACGGAAGAGGAGATGGATGATTTCCTGGAGAGCGACCTCAACATTGAAACTGAACTGCTCGACAAAGGCGTTATCAATCAGTTTGAATAACCAAAATCGAAAATTTCCGTAAATCGCTGGATAGCTACTCCACCCGGTACTTTGCTTTTCTTTTCTTTTTATAGTACTGCGACATTGGAAATCCAATAACCGATAGCAGGATAATCAGGGTACCGATGTAAAAGCCTGTCGTCATTCTTTCAGTTTCGCCGAAAATAAAGAACGCCATTACTATCCCGTACACCGGTTCAAGGTTGATGGTCAGGGTCACCGTGTAGGCAGAAAGGTGCTGCATCACATCCACCTGAATGGTATGGGCAAAAGCAGTGCAGATTGTGCCCAAAAGAATCAGGTAGAAAAAATCAGCATAGGTAGGAATCAGAAACGGGCTGCTGATTCCCCTGCCCGATCCAACCATATAAACTGTCAAGGCAATCAAACCGCCGATCATCTCATAAAAGCTGATCTTTACCGCCCGGTGGCTGGCTACCAGCTTTTTGTTAAGAACAGTAAACAAACCGGCTAAAAAGGCCGAAAGTAAAGCTACAACAATACCCAGCGCATAGCGGGTCTCAAACCTGAAGATCAGGTACAGTCCGGCGATGATAATCAATCCGATTAAAACTTCTATGTAATTGATCCGTTTCCGGTAAAAAAACGGCTCCAGAAAGCTGGTAAACAAGGCTGTGGTAGCAAAACAGCCAAGTGCTACAGATACATTTGCCAGTTTGATCGCTCCGTAAAAGGTTACCCAGTGAATGGCGATGATCGTACCTACCCCGAAGAAACGCCACAAATCTTTACGGCTCACCGATAAATTTTCCTTTTTAAATTTCAGATAGACATAAAATGTAATGATGGCAATGAGCATTCGGTACCAGACCAGTTCGAATGCCGGCAGCGAAATCAGCTTGCCCAATATAGCGGTGAATCCATAAATCAGGACAATCAGGTGAAGTTTCAGATAGGTAGCCAGCAGTATTTTTCTCAAAATGATCAATATTTTCTCCAAAAATAACAACGTTTAAGATATCTGTTAACTTTGTGACTAAGAATTATTGAGAAACTTAACATCAACTCCTAATGGTATTAGACAGTATTCAAAACGCATCACGTTACCTGACAATGGGTAAAGGGATTGCCACATCGCTGCTTTACCTTCAAAACAACGACCTTGCCAAGGTCCAACCCGGCAGGTATGAAATTGAAGGTGACAGGCTGGTAATGATTGTTTCAGAATATGAAAGCAACAATACCGACGAATGCAGGCTGGAGGGACATCGCCGCTACATCGACCTGCAATATTGGGTAAACGGATCGGAACTGATGGGTCATGAGATCCTAGATGCCCAGCCAGTCTTGTCCGAATACAACGAAAAGACTGATTGTGCTTTTTACAATTGTATTGCTTCATACTCCAGGCTTTTGCCCGGAATGTTTGTCATTTATTATCCCTCCGATCTTCATACTTCTGTTGTGGATCCGTTGTCGGATGCCAGCGTGAAAAAAATCGTATTCAAGATTATGGTTGGATCCTGATTTTCTTTAAGGCCCGGCAGAGTTCTTCCAGTGATGCTAATTTTAAAGTATCCTCCCGGTTTTTTAAGATCCATCCTGCTGCAGTTTGAGAAACCCGAAGCCCGGAACCGGAGGGGGAGACTGGGAGATTTGGAGAACTGGGGACTGGGGGACTGGGGGACCCGGAGACGGAAGTGCCGCCAATTACATCGAAACCCAAACGTTTAAATGCTTTTGTTGCGCAAAGCAATTCAGAACCGGTAGCAGAAAGATATATTTCGCCCCTGCTTTCTTTCCGGACGCTGAAATCGCTTTTTTCAGGATCAAAAAAGAGGTGCGGATTGTCGGAAAACAATGACTCGAAATAGCCTCCTGACGCAACCTCTTCGGGAATTCCTTCCACCACTTTTTCATTCAGCATCAACCAGATGCGATCGGCCATGGATAGAGCCGTATTCAGATCGTGTGTTGAGAAAATAATACATTTCCCTTTTTCACCGGCCAATTGGTGCAGGATGCACACAATCTCATATTTGTTGGAAATATCCAGGAAGGCAGTCGGTTCGTCGAGCACAATTATTTTGGTATCCTGTGCAAGGGCCCTGGCTATCATGGCCCTTTGGCGTTCCCCGTCCGAAATCCGGTTGATCAGCCTGTTTTCGTACCCTGAAAGTCCAACCTGGGAAATCGCTTCTTCCACGATTTTATGATCGTTTTCATTTAGCTGTCCGAACCAGTTGGTATAAGGGAATCTGCCCAGCCCGACCAATTCCCTGACGGTCAGATTGGCAACCCTGACTATTTCGGTAGAGACAAAACTCATCTCTCTGGCAAGTTCATCTGAATCATAGTCTGTAAACGGTTTACCGTGAATTAATAGCTCTCCTGAAAGCAGTGACTGAAATCCGGCAATGGTCTTCAGCAGGGTGCTCTTCCCTATCCCGTTTCCACCTATCAAGGCAACCATTTCACCGCTGTATGCCCGCAGGGAAAGATCATCTTTAACCACAACAGAAGCTGTCGATCGTTCGTGGTAACCAATCGATACTCCTTTACATTCGATAAAAACTTCTTCCTTCATATCAAAGGGCACCTATTTTTTTACTCCGGAAAATAATCCAGATTACAATCGGTATGCCCAACAGGGCAGTCACCGAATTGATGGGTAAAGTAATTTCGTAACCGGGAAGCTGGGCAATCAGGTCGCCTGTCAGCATCACAATTGCTCCAAGCAGCATGGTGGCAGGAATCAAACGGCTATGCAACGGAGTATGGAAAAATTTCCTCGCCAGATGCGGGACGATGATGCCGACAAATCCTATTGGTCCGCAAAAAGCTGTGACACTGCCTGCCAGAATTGAGGTGGAGGCAAACACGACCAGATAGGCCGTGCGGAGGTTCATTCCCATGCTTTTGGCATAATTCTCACCCAGTAAAAAGGCATCCAGAAATTTGGCAGACAGCATAGCCGCAACGAGTCCGGCCATAACAGAGGGAACCAGCACCGAAAGCTGGTCGCGTGTGGTGCTGCCCAAACTCCCCATTGTCCAGACAATAAAAGATTTAAGTGATGATTCGCTGCTGAAATACTGCATAACACCAACGACAGCAAGGATAGCACTTGAGATAAGAATACCGAGAATCAGCACTGTCATCAGATCCTTTAACCTGGAAGCTATCATTACGATTAACAACATCATTAAACCGGCACCGAGCCAGGCAGCTATCACAATACCCCAGGATCCTGTCGTGGAGAATAGCATAGCGCCTTTAAAAATCCATCCGGTTGAAAGCACAAATAGTGCAACACCCAAACTTGCTCCGGAACTGATGCCAAGTATGTCAGGTCCGGCAATGGGATTTCTGAAAACTGTCTGCATCTGAAGGCCGGCTACAGACAGTGCCGCGCCGGCCATTACCGCCGTTATGGCTTTGGGAATTCTGAACTGGTAAAGGATCGCAGCCAACTGAGGATCGGCTGATGAAGGGTGAAATAACGCTGAAATTGATTGAGACAATGAAATATGGACAGAGCCCGACAGGAGATCGAGCATAAAGAATACGGCCAGAATCAGCAAGAGCATAAAAAATCCCATCCGAATTTTCATCCGCTCGTCCAGTCGTCCGGTCGTCCCGTCGTCCGGTCGTCCCTTCATTCCGTCTCCCTGTCCCCCTGTCCCCCAGTCTTTCACTATCGTATCCCGTTTCACTTCTCTTATTTCACCTCTTTATAATAATTAAACTCCCTGGCGGCTGCAAGTTCAGGATGAAAAATCTTCACAAGGTCCGACAGGATAAGATCAGGATGTATTACGCCGCTCTCCCAGTAATCGTTGCCGCCATCTGAAGCCGAACGGAGATTATTATTGTAAACCATCGATTTTTTAACCACAGGTAATGCAGAAAACCGCTGATCGAAAGCCATCAGTTCGCCGAGATTATTTACCCTGCCGCAGTTAATCCAGAAATCCGCCTTTGCTGCCTTCAGGAAGACCTCTTCCAAAGATACCGTAAATGCCTCTGATGAAGTATTCTCCTTCCATAAAAAATTTCCGCCGGCATCTTTTATCAAAACAGCAAGATTTGATTGTCCGCCAGCGATCCACCAGGTATCTTTGAAAGGAAGTCCGGTTAGCACCTCAGGCCTGTTCTTCACATTTGCAACGCTTGTTCTGATAGCCTGGTAATTATTTTTGACTTTTTCGTAGATGGTGTCTGCCAGTTCCTCTTTCCCGTAAAAGGCACCGAAAAACTTAATCCATTCGGCCTTTGCAAGCGGGCTTTCCTCCAGGTATTCACCTACAAGAACAACAGGAATTCCCAGATCGTGCAGTTTATTGATCTGGGCATTGATTTCAGCACCCACCCCATAGGCGAAAACCACGTCGGGTTTCAACTGCAGAATCAGTTCATAATTGAGACCCTGTTCATAACCAACATCCCGGATACGGTTTTCATTCACCCCTTTCAGCAATTCAGTATTGGAGAGATAGGCACTTCCCGACAAACCGGAAATTGAAGACAACTCGCCCAAAGCGTCCAGAAAACCAATGTGTGTCGTTGAAAGACAAATGACTTTCTTTACTGGTATTGAATATACCTGTTTGCCTTTCAAGTCTTCCGGCATGAATTTGCCTTTTTCCGCAAGGTAGTATTCAAATTGGTTGTTGCTCGATTTTTGCCAGGGATCAATCACTGTCAGCTTTTTGACAGCACCAAAATTCTGAATGGTAAATCCGGAAGCCTCCGCCGGCTGTCTGATTCCTCCGCTTTTCCCGGATGTTATTTTACTTTTCGGTTCAGATAAACAACCAAAGATGCAGCTCAGGCTAAGGACGACAAAAATAATTCTGTACTGCATACGGATAATTTAAAAGTATTGGCGGGCATAAAATGCTATCTGCTTCGGATAACTTTCACTTTAATCACCTCACGTTTGGAGCCTGTTTCGACAGCAATGCAATATACCGCTGATCGTAGCTGTCCGACACTTAATGGCATAGGTTCTGTAGTTAACATGCGCTCCGTCTGCGAAATTTTATGGCCCATAAGGTCATAGAAAATAACCCTCCCGTACTCCTCTTTCCCGGAGTTGATCAGGTAAAGTATGTTGATGGCCGGATCAGTGGGATAGTATACCTTAAACTGGCTGTCACCTTTAGGGATTGGATTAGGCTGAGTCTGGGCGAAAGTGGTTCCGCAACCGTATGAATTAATCAAAAGCGAGCTTTTAATGTTGATTTCGGGAACCCAGTAAAACGGTTGCCAACTTCCGTTCAGATAACAAAATGCCTTGTTTTGGTCAGTGTTCAGCCGCTTGGGTGCATGGTAAATAGCTACCGTGTCACTCGTATTATAATAGTTGATACTGAATCCAATGAAATACTTGCCGGTTATATAAAGGGGTTTGTCCAGAATTATGAAATTCATGGCCTGAGCTTTCAGTGAACTTATCGGCATTTTAATGCTTTTCAGGAGATCCCCCGGCAAACCAGTATTTTCATTTATATGGTAAAACTGAAAATCAACTATACTGTTGCTGTTTTTAACCCCAGTGATTGCTTTGGCAAAACCGACAGAAAAGGCAGATATCGTCGTTTTGTCTGTCTGATCAAACTCCTGCGCATAACCGGTTATTCTGAGAGAATTATGACCGGAGATGTAACCTTTACCGTCTTTTACTTTTAATGCCTCATATTTTTCGCCGGGATTAACATCTGAAATTTGGTTACAAGTTGAAGGTGAAGTATAAGGATCTATAGCTTCGATCCGAAATTCCCCTGTATTGGCAGGATCCAGCCACTTTTTTAATTGCCTGGTAACCGAGGACGAAAAGTCCCATTGGTAGTACATCATAGAAAAATAGTCGTTGATAGAATTTTCACAGGTCGCTGTACCGCCTGTCAGTGAACCAATGACAAAGTTTGCATCATTAAATAGCGCGCCTCCGGAAGACCCGGCTTCGGTTGTTCCTACATCCCATTTTTTAACGAGCCAGAAACTGTTTGGAAGATGGCCATTCGTACCGTATGACGCAATTCCCGGAGGATCATTATCGAGCGAAATTTTTTTGACATCTCCTTTGGGATGATGGACGGACCTTGTCCGGGTTGAAATATTTTTACTGTGGTCCCAGCCGGCATAATAAGGCCGGTACTCAGGAGGTGGCAGCATCTCCAGCTCAACCAACGCGAAATCAAGCGAATCAGATCGGGCCCGCAAAATTGAACCTGTCATCGTCTGATCCACATAACCATTCATGCTCCCGTTGGTACCGCAATAAGGACTTTCGTAATTGAACGTAAAAACAGTTTGCTGCGCATCTTTTGCATTCAGAATACAATGACCGGCAGTAATCAGATATGGGGTCTTGTCTCTTTTGGTGTTGTTGACCAATGTTCCTGTGCAAAGGTCCGTTCCGGAAACAACTAATTGTACTACTGCCTGTTTTTCTTTGCTCATCACCAAGGCATCCCAGCAATAGACATCCAGGTTGCAGGTTCCGGCTTCTCCAAGCGGACGTTCGCCGATAGCATTTTTATAGCCGTGGTTAACTTTCGAAATGTGCAATTCGCCGCGGTTAGAAACGTTTACAGGTTCATTATATTCAACGATAATCTCATCTCCCGGGAAAGGAGCAATAGGCAACATCCCTGATGACTGCTCGTTATTGGCATTAAATGCTCCTCTGAGAATCTGATGATCAGGAGAATAAATAAATAGTGAGGCTCCGGTCGGCAGTATAAAACGATCAAAGAGGATATTCAGTGAAAAGGCTCCCCTGGAGCGAATTGCTACCCTCCAAATATTCATTCCATTAGCTATGTCCCACACTCCTGAATTGTCAGGACTGATATCTGCATCAAAACTTACGGCGAATCTGTATTTTTTGTAAGGATCTTTGGATTGTGTATCTTTCAGTTGCAGCTCGAAGTTGTTGACAGGTGCCATCTCGATTAGCGGAAGCGATGTTTTCAGACTTTTCAGCAAATTAAAAGAGGCGGGAGAACCGCCGTATGAAACCTGACCTTTACTTTGAAAAGAGAAAATCGGAGTTAGGAGGAAAAACAGGAAGAAGGTGCGCTTCACCATTTAAAAATGATTTTCGCAAATATATAATTTATCATGCAAAGATTAGCCCCTCCTATTTATTAAAGAATTTGTCGGCAAAATCCATGAAACAGCGCCAGTCATAAGGCATAACGGCATGTTTCCCGGGGCGGATATGGTAACCTATGGTTCCGGCAACCGGCGTTTCAAGCGCAGGCATTGTCGTTTCAGGAAAACCTTCTTTACCCAATAACTTATATACAGGAGCGGCTGCTACACATGCCAGGAATGATCCTTTGGGATCACCCCAACGATCCTCTTCTGCTGTTGAAATATACAACGGACGGGGCGCAACCAGTGCCAGCAACTCATGCTGGTCGAAAGGCAGCGTCTCTTCCTTGTTGTTGTATTTTTTGAAATTGCCGCAAAACCAGTGCGGGAAAGAAGTGTTGGTTCTGGTGATTGTCTCACCATATTTCCTGGCGGACAGGGCAGCACCACCACTGCCTGATTCATTGGAAATGACGATTGCAAATCTTGGATCGGTTACACCGGCCCACAAAGCGGTTTTCCCCAGTCTGGAATGACCGAATACAATCACTTTTTGGGAATCCACCTCTTTTATCTTTTCCAGACAATCCATCACCCTGGATAAACCCCAGGCCCAGGCTGCAATGCTCCCCCAGGATGAGCCGTCGTGGGGAGCCGCAAAAAGCGCATGAACGCCGTTTTTAAAACCATCGTCAAAATCAGGATCAACATCACCGTAATACAGTGTAGCCAAGCCATATCCCCTTTTAATAATTTCGCCAATATCCCAGGAACCTGCATCAGTTTCCCTGGCGGATTCAGTCGACAGATTATTCGTAATACCCAAAGCAGGATTGTTCCTGACCCAGGAGGTAGTAACCCTGATCCCTGTTTCAGCAGATATGGTGTGGTTCCCGCTGAAATTATACCCAAGGAAAAGGGGTGACCTGTCGGCGGATTTAGGGAGATAGACTAAAAGGTAGAGAACAGCGCTTTTCCGTTCATGGCTGAGTGTTATCTGAATTTCCCTTCTGACAGCAAGACCACTGCATGCATTTTCATCTTTGGAAATTTCACTGATTGTAGTTGTCACCTTTCCTGCAGGTACTTTACCGTACATATCTTTTTCGAAAACAGTAAATAATTCACTCCTCCTTTTTGCCCAGTCTTTTGCCGTCTTTACTGCTTTTCCGTTGCTAAAAACCAACGGATCAGGTAATTGATATGCCGGAACTTTCGCCTCATCGTAATTGGCGACAAACGTTTGACCGAAAAGTAAGGAACAAAATAAGAAGAGAAATACGGAGAGACATGCTTTTTTCATTGTCGCATTGGTATTAAAGTTGGAAGTGAACTAAAGTGACTTCTTCAAATCAATCAACCCTGTCATAAACCCTGGGTTCCACTTCACCGCGAGCAACCATCAAGGCATTCATTGCCAATGCTTTGAGTTCATCCTGACCAGCGTAAACCGAAACAGGGGCAATAAATTCAACCCTTTCACGGATCAATGACATCAGTCTGCGGTCGAAGGCAATTCCGCCGGTAATAAGAATCCCGTCGATTCTGCCCTTTAAAACTGTAGCCATCTCACCAATGTATTTTGAAATCTGGTAGGCCATTGCTTCATGGTAGAAAGTGGCCTTTTCGTCTCCTTTTCTTACCGCCAGTTCTACTTCCCTTGCATCATTGGTACCGAGATAAGCTACATATCCTCCGTTGCCGGAGATCATCGACATTACACCATCATAAGTATATTGACCGCTGAAACAGAGCTTGACAAGATCTCCCACTGGCAATGAGCCGCTCCGCTCCGGAGAAAAAGGTCCCTCGCCATCCAATGCATTGTTGACATCGATGACCCTTCCATGCTGGTGTACTCCGACAGAGATACCGCCACCAAGGTGAACGACGATCAAATCGAGTTCTTCATAGGGCTGACCGACTTTCATTGCATGTTGGCGTGCCACGGCCTTCTGGTTCAAAGCATGAAAGATTGAACGGCGGGTAAACAGCGGATGTCCCGATACACGGGCTATCCCGTCCATTTCGTCCGTTACCACCGGGTCGGCGATTAATGCCATCATACCAGGATGTTCCCTGGCTATATCAAATGCAATCATCGACCCCAGATTGGATGCGTGAATCCCCATCACACCTTCGCGGCAATGTTTGACCATCAGTTCATTGATAAGGTAAACCCCTGATTCGAGCGGGTAGGTCAGCCCGCCGCGCCCGATGACTACATGAACCTCATCAAGGGACAATCCTTCCATCTCCAGTTGCTGCAGGATGCATTTTCTCCGAAAGGTATACTGGTCTGAAATCGAATGGTAGGGTGACAAATCATCGATTGAGTGATGAAGCGTTTTGAGAAAAATGCAGATGGCATTTTCATAAATGGCAATTTTCGTGGTAGTAGAACCCGGGTTAATCACCAATATTCTTACAAGATCTGAACTGTCCATAAATTAATTCTTTACGATACCAGGGAGGCAAGGGCAATAGAGTACTGTTTGGTAAGGGTGGAATCCCCCCGTGATGTCAGAACTACGGGAACCCGGGCGCCTACCAGCATGGCCGCAGATTCTGCATTTGCCAGTTTCATGTTTGTTTTATAAAATACATTTCCTGTATCCAGATTGGGGAAAAGAAGGCAATCGGCATCTCCTGCCACTTCACCTTTAATCCCTTTTATTCCGGCAGATTCGCGGTCAATGGCGATATCAAGCGCGAGGGGACCATCGATCAGGCAGCCTGTAATCTGACCCCGCTCGTTCATTTTGGCTAACAATGCTGCATCTCTCGATGATTCAAGCTGCATCAGCAACTGTTCACTCGGAGCAATTACAGCTACTTTTGGCATGCCAATCCCAAGCGCAGCTGCCGTTTTAACCATGTATCCGATAAGCTGAACTTTCTGCGAGAGATCCGGCTGCGGGAGCACCGCAACGTCGCTGACTATCATTAACTTATAATAATTTTGGTTTTGAATCACGGTTACATGACTCAAAACACTTCCGGGTTCTGTCAGACCCTTTTCTTTGTCCAAAATCGCTTTGATAAATTTGTCGGTACTGATCAAACCCTTCATCAGGATATCCCCCTCTTTTTGACGAATCATCTGCACCGCCAAAGAGGCTGCAAGCTGGTCATCAGGCTGGTGAATCACCCGCAAAAGAGAAACATCAAATTTCATATCAGAGCAAATTTTACTGATTGTAGTTTGATTGCCGATCAACACCGCATGTATCAATCCACTCTCTACCGCTTTGCATGCTGCACCGACGGAATGATCATCATTGGCACTGACTACAATTAAAGTTCGTTTAGGCCGTTGTAAAACCGCAGGAAATAAATCTTCTAGAATCTTTATCATCAAATGCTATTTCTTATTTAACACAAAGGTCACAAAGTTAATACACAAAGGATCACAAAGAAATTTGTAATCAATATTTATTAATTGTCGAATGAGCTAATTGTCAAATCAGCTCATTTTTCATCTCCTCTATAATCTTTTGTGTATCAATGGCGATCATCAATTCTTCATTGGTAGGTACCACCATGACTTTTACCTTTGCGTCTTTCTTACTGATAATTGTCTCTTTCCCTCTCGATCCGGTATTTACCTGTTCATCAAGTTCGATGCCCAAGAATTCGAGACCTTCGCAAATACCTGTCCTGGTAGTGTCCGAATTTTCACCGATCCCACCCGTAAAGACAAGCGCATCAACGCCCCCCATTGCAGCGGCATAAGATCCGATGTATTTTTTCACACGATAATCGAACATTTTGATTGCCAGTAAACAACGCTCATTACCCGCGCTTGCGGCTTCCCTTATTTCACGCATATCAGAAGATATCCCACTGATGCCCAGCAAGCCGGAATGCTTGTTGAAAAGAACGGATGTCGATTTGGTTCCGATTTTTTCCTTGTCCATGATAAAAGTAACTGCACCGGTATCAATATCACCTGAACGGGAACCCATGATTAATCCTTCGATCGGTGTGAATCCCATTGAGGTATCGACCGATATACCGTCCTTGATGGCGCAAACAGATGCACCGTTTCCAAGATGACAGGTAATGATTTTCAACCCGCTGCAAGTCTTTCCCAAAATTTCGCAGGCCCTGGCCGATACGAACCGGTGGCTGGTTCCATGGAAACCATATCGGCGGATTCCGTATTTTTTATAAAGGGCATATGGGATAGCATACATGTAGGCATGTTGGGGCATCGTTGTATGAAACGCAGTATCAAAAACGGCTACCTGCGGAATAGAAGGTATTAAAGACCTCAGGCCATATATTCCTTTGAGGTTTGGCGGATTGTGAAGCGGTGCCAGTTCAGTGTATTTTTCGAGTGCCTCAATAACCTCTTCATTTACCAGTTTACTCTCTGTGAAAAGTTCGCCTCCATGCACAACCCGGTGGCCAACTGCACTTATTTCTTCGAGACTTTTGATGCACCCGTGTTTGGCACTGGAGAGAACACCGAGAATATATTCGATCCCGATTTTATGGTCCAGTATCTCGCCCTCAAACAATACCTTTTGGCCATTCTCCTTCTCATGTTTGAGAAAAGAACCCTTCATGCCAATTTTCTCAACTATACCTTTGGCTATCAAGGCATTATTTGGAAGAGAGAAAAATTGATATTTGATAGAAGAACTGCCGCAATTAAGTACTAATATTTTCATGTGGTAATATTTCAAATTTTCGAATGGCCAAATTATTCCCTTAATTATATTCTTTCCGAAATCAAAGGTGTTGATCCGATAATGTTTCCTTTTTCATCATATTTATAAAAACCCCAGCAAACATGCTTTCCATAGCGTTTGGCTCTGTTTAACTTTTTAATTACAGGTGAAGGCATGTACATCGGATCTCCGAATTCGGAATACAGATTCTCCATCCAGCGGTTAACTTTGTCAATTCCAAGAATATCGGCAAGCTCAAAAGGCCCGAAACGCATTCCGAAACCAATTTTCCATACAGTATCGATATTGTCCATGGTACTTACTCCCTCCATTAGAACCTCACAGGCTTCGTTAAGTAGCGCCATGAAAAGCCTGATTGAGATCAATCCGGCAGATTCTTCAACAGGTATTGCCTGCCGGTTTACCAGTTTAACGAAGGTAAGTACACGCTCATACACAGCCTCGGAAGTGTAAAGCCCTTTTACCACTTCACATATTTTTGCATCAGGCGACTGAACGAAGAAATGCAGACTCACGCACCTTTCCCGGTGCTCCAGTTCGGAAGCAAGCTCTGTAATAATGATAGTGGTAGAGTTGGTTGCAATGATACAATCCGGGCTAACCACCTTTTCAATTTTTCTGAAAACTTCTTTACGTTCGGTAATCTTTCTGGCGCTGGCCTCTGCCCGTATTACTTCAATAACGAAATCGCAATCTTTCAGGTCTTTGTAATCCAGACTCCCTTTGATGCGTGAGAGAATCAGTTTCTTCTCCCCCTCCGTCATGCCCCAGTTTTCGATACGCTTGTCTAAAGTTTTATCCAACTGTTCGTATGCAAATAATATTTTTTCCTGGGAAAGTTCGATAAAAATCACCTCGATGCCGTAAGCGGCGGCAATCCTGGCAATATTCTGGCCGTCTTTCCCGCAACCGATGATCCCGATTTTCGAAAAAAGGATATGCGTTTGCTGCTTTTTACTCAGGCCAAAATTCTCAATGGCCTCTCTGATTAAAGCTTCCATGCATTTTTTTTATTATATAGTTTCTTTGTTTTAACTTATTGGATAAAAAAATGAAGGATAAAGGATAAAGGAAAAAGGATAAAGTCTGGGACTCCAATGATTTGAACGATTAATTGAATTTTCTATCGCAGCTATTTGTATTGCTTAAATGTTGTTAAGAGCGTTCTTACTTTATCCTTTATCCTTTATCCTTTTCCCTTTACCCTTTTCTCTCCTGCCTGGTTGGAAGTTATCGCCACCATGTTAACTATATCACTAACCGAACACCCGCGTGAAAGATCATTGATCGGAGCAGCCATTCCCTGCAAAATGGGTCCGATTGCCTCTGCACCCGCGAGTCTCTGAACCAGTTTATACCCGATATTACCAGATTCAAGACCCGGGAATACCAATACATTGGCCCGGCCTGCAACTTTGCTGCCGGGTGCTTTCAACTGTCCAACCTCCGGTACAAGCGCCGCGTCCAGCTGCATTTCACCATCGATCAGCAATTCCGGGTTCATTTTTGCAGCTATTTTAGTTGCTTCTGTAACTTTATCTACCAAATCATGCTGTGCACTCCCCTTGGTCGAAAATGAAAGCATAGCGACACGCGGCTCAATATTTGCAATGGCCTTGGCTGAAGCCGCAGTTGTCACAGCAATTTCTGCCAGTTGAAGCGCATCCGGATCCGGCATCACTGCACAGTCGGCAAAAACCAACATACCATTATCACCAAGGGTCTTATCTTTAAAAATCATAAAAAACAAACCTGAAACAACCGATACTCCCGGCAGTGTTTTTACATACTGAAAAGCCGGCCGCAAAACATCACCTGTTGCATTGATCGCTCCGGCAACCTCACCATCTGCATCTCCGGCTTTGATCATCAACACCCCAAAACAGAGCGGATCATTGAGCTGTTCATATGCCTTTTCGATTGTTAAACCTTTGTTTTTACGCAGTTCAACCATCAGATCAGCGTATTTTTGCCTCCTGCTGTCTGTCGCAGGGTCAACGATAGCGGCTCCCGAAATGTTGAGACCGGAAGTTAATGCAATAGATTCAATTTCAAGATGGTTACCCAATAAAGTGATTCGGGCAATCTTATCTTTCAGAATCTGTTCGGCTGCCTTTAAAGTTCTGATTTCACTTCCTTCCGGTAAAACAATGTGGTTTTGAAGCCTCACAGCGTTATCCCTGATCTTTTCCAGCAAATCCATAAGCTTAATTTAAATTTTTCGAACTGTTTTGTTTAAAAGTACAAAATTAAAAAATCTTATCAGAGATACCTAATTATATTCACATATAATCTTATGTTCATTCAAAGCCGCTGTTTTGCTACAAGATATAAAAAAACGAACCAAGTATTACTTGTTATCAGCGAGAATTTGTTTATTTTGTAATTTAACCAAATTATTTAAACCATAACTTAAGATAAAAGTGACTACAATATATTTTAATCCATTTGCACTAATATCATTTTCATCATTTGTGATAATGGTGATACTGGCATTTCTGCTGTGGCACAAATATTATACTTCTCAAACCAAATTTGCAGTACTTCTTTTCATCGCCAATGCTATATATTCCCTCTTCTATACCTTCGAAATCTCATTTAAAACCATAGAAGAGATTTCCTGGTTTTACCACCTCGAATATTTCGGTATTCCTTTCCTGTCGACCTATTATTTAATGTTTTCCTTGCATTTTTCAGGAAGAAACAAATGGCTCACCACAAAAAATAAACTGTTGTTATTTGCCATTCCTTTGACAACCCTTTTCCTGGTATTAACCAACAAATACCACCATCTTTATTATACCGAGGAAAGATTGAATTTTTCAGGTCTTTATCCCTCCTTTTCATTTATTCCAGGTAATTGGTATTATGTTCAGCAGGTATATGTAGTCGTAACCATGTTTATTTCACTGGTTTTCCTCGGCAAAATGTTCAAGGGAGCGGCTCCGATCTACAAAACGCAGCTTAAGTTCCTTATGACAGCTGCAATATTACCATTTTTAGGTTACCTGGCCTACCAGTTGCATGTGGTCCCGTTTGGAATAGATCCGGTATCCTTCACTTTCACCCTTACCGGGATCACTGTTTATATCGCTTTGTCCAAATTCAAACTTTTTGATCTCGTGCCGATTGCGCGCACAAAACTGTTTGAGAAAATTCAGGACGGCGTACTCCTTTTCGATCTCAACAACAGGATGGTCGATTACAACCATACTGTTTGTGAACAATTGAAAATCACAAAAAAGGATTTGGGAAAAACCACACATGAATTGCTTGACCACTGGCCGGAGATGTTGGAATTCGTTGAGAACAATCAAAAAGGGAAAATTGAGTTGCAACTTTGTGATGGCGTAATACCTTGTTTCTACAACATTCAGATAATGGAACTTGAAAATTCCAACAATGTAAAACAGGGCAAACTGGTCGTAATCAGGGATGTTACCGACCTGATCAATACCGAGCGCGAGCGAAGTTACGCAACATCAAAACTGGATGCAGTTATCCATGCAATGCCTGACATGATGTTTGTGATCAACAGCAAGGGCGAATTCACCGATTTTTTCACTTCAGATCATGAGCAGCTCTTTTTAAATAAAGAAGAGGTCGTGGGCGCCTCACTTCACCATCTCTTTAACAATGAAGAGGCTGATACACTGATGGGAATGCTGAAAGTATGTCTGCAGTCGACTGAATTGACAACCTACCAGTATGAAATGAAATTCCCGGGGACGCTGAAACATTATGAAGCCAGAATAAGCAGACTGGACACGGATCATGTACTCGTCATAGTACGTGATGTCTCAGAATCCCAGACAATGAAACAGGATCTCTTGTACCAGTCAGGGTTTCAAAAAATTTTAATGCAGCTTGCTTCCCAATTTATCTATGTCCCGGCTGCGGAAACTGATTTTGTCATCAACGACTCGCTCAGACAAATCGGAGAGTATATTGGAGTAGAACGGAGTTACATATTTCGCTACAACTTTGAGCATATGACCATGACCAATTCACACGAATGGTGCAGCAAGGGTATTACTTCCCTCATTGAAAAGCGTCAGGATATTCCGATCCGGCTGGTTGCCGATTGGCTGGACTCGCACCGGAAAGGTGATCCAACCATAGTAGAGAATCTGAAACAGCTCGATGCGAAAAATCCTATCAGAACACTTCTGGAGTCTGACGATAATCTGTCAATCATCACAATTCCAATGATCTCTCAGAAATATTGCCTGGGATTTGTAGGATTTGAATCAGAAAGGGTCAAAAGGAAATGGTTCGAATCTGAAATATCGTTGCTGAAGATTTTTACTGGCATGCTTGCCAATTTGCAGGAAAAAATCACCCTTGAGAATTCCCTTGTTGAAGCAAGAATCAGAGCTGAAGCCAGCAACAGATTAAAAACGGCCTTTATGAACAACATCTCACACGAAATAAGGACACCGTTAAACGGGATTATTGGCTTTGGTGAGATTATTGCCAATGAACAATTGTCATTGGATGATAAAAACAAGTACTTGTCTGTAGTTCAGGAAAGCAGCGAGAGACTGATCCAGACAATAGATGATTATCTTTACATTTCGATGCTGGTAACCGGAAACCTGGAGATCAACTGGAACAAATTCAATATTGCCAGTTTGATCAACAAGGTGGTTGAGGAACACACCGAATTGGGAAGGTTAAAAAATATATCGGTCACCGCTGAAGTTCAGGAAGAACTTAAGCAATATTTACTCTATTCCGATTATGAACTGCTGCATAAAGTATTGATCCATCTGGTAGGTAATTCTATAAAATTTACTGAAAGCGGAAGTATTCGTATCAGGATGACCCTGCAAAACAAACAATTGTTATTTTGTGTTATAGATACCGGGATCGGTATCTCTGAAAATGCAAAAAACTATATTTTTGACTCTTTCATGCAGGAAGATTTTTCTTCGACAAGAATGTATGAAGGCAGTGGTTTAGGGTTATCTATTGTAAAAGGAATCGTTTCATTGCTCGGCGGAGAAATAACTTTGACCTCTGCCAAAGGAGAAGGGACAACATTTTGCTTTACACATCCAATTGTTTCTAAATAAAAAAGCCATGGATATACTGGGAAAAATTGACGGGAACGAAATTTTCAAAAATCTGTTTGAACATTCAGTAGTCGGAATGTCTATGACAAACATTGATGGCACGCTGAATGCAAACAAGGCTTTCTGTGAGATGATCGGCTATGCGAAGGAGGAAATGGAGAACAAAAAGTGGACAGACTGCACTCATCCGGATGACATAGCATTCCACCAAAACGTACTGGACAACATCCTTTCAAACGGGAAAAAATCTTTCCGGTGGAAAAAAAGATACATCCACAAAGATGGTTCAATCATATGGGTTGATATACACACTTTCCTGAACCGGGACGAAGACGGTAAACCACTCCATTTTATTACTACCCTCAATGATATCACTGCCCTGATAAAAGTGGAAGAGGAGATTAAATTACAAAACGAAAAGCTGCAGCACAGCAATGCGGAAAAAAACAAATTCTTCGCCATTCTTGCCCACGACCTGCGAAGTCCGCTCAGCTCATTCATGGGTTTGGCTGAGGTGATGGCTGAAGACATAACCAGCATGACAATGGCTGAAGTTGAGGATATATCCAAGTCTCTTCACCAATCTGCATTCAGTCTTTTCCAATTGCTGGAAAATCTGCTTGAATGGTCTATCCTGAAAGAAGGAAATATGGAATACCATCCCGAAGAAAATTCACTGAACCGGATCATTCAAATATGTATTGAGCCCGTTGCTGAATCAGCAAAACGCAAAAACATTTCTTTAAAGCTGGACATGTTTCAAACTTACTACGTCAATTGTGATCTCAAAATGACCGAAACAATTTTCCGGAATCTGATTTCAAACGCATTGAAATACACCAATCCCGGAGGATCAGTCCTCATAACGGCAGAACCTGTCAACAAAGAAGAAATAAAGGTATCAGTGAGCGATACCGGCATTGGCATGAACAGTGAACTGGCTGACAGATTATTTAAACTGAATGAACAAATCAGCAGAAAAGGGACAGAAGGTGAGTCCAGCTCCGGTCTGGGCCTGCTTATCTGCAAAGAATTAGTCGCAAAACAGAATGGAAAAATTTGGGTTGAAAGTGAGGAATGCAAAGGAAGCACTTTCTGTTTTACCCTGAAACTGGCTGTGTAATTTATTTACTGAATGGAACTTCCCAATATTTTAATTGTTGATGATTCAAAAGAGATGCTCTCCTACATGGAGATTGTGCTCAAATCCACAAAGGCCAATATAATCTCGGCCAATAACGGCCTTAAAGCCCTTGATCTGATCAAAAACAAAAAACTGGCACTGGCCATCCTCGATGTCCAGATGCCGGAAATGAACGGCTATACCCTTGCACTGAAGATCAATGAGCACAGGGTGGGTGCGATAGTTCCGATCATTTTTCTAACTGCTGTTTACCAGGATCAGGTTGAAATCCTGAAAGGATACGAATCGGGTGCAGTCGATTATATCTTCAAACCTATCAACAGGGGAATCCTGTTAAGTAAAATCAATGTCTTCCTGGAGTTGTACAACCAGCAGAGGAGCCTTACCGAAGACCTGAGCCTGCTTAAGAAATTCGAAGACAACCTTTCCCGCTCAAACGCCGAACTTTACGACAGTGAAGTAAAATTCAGAAGTTTCATCGAGCATGCTCCTGACGGTGTTTTTATCATGAACAAGGAGGGGAAATACCTCGAGATGAACGAAGCCGTCAGTTCCATTACCGGCTATCAAAAAGAAGAACTGCAGGAAATGATGGTGTACGATCTGGTAACGGAGGTCAATCAAAAAATTTGGGATACCTTTCTGATGAAATTGCTTAATACCGGAACAGCCAATGCAGAACTGACCTTCAGGCACAAAAACAACAGAGTAAGGTGGTGTACCCTCGATGGGGTGAAGCTTAGTTCAGATCAATACCTCTGTTTCAGCAAAGACATCACCCAGCACAAATTAGCAGCGGAAGCCCTAATGAAGTCGGAAGAGAAGTACCGGACACTATTGAACGCATCTCCCGAAGGAATCATCATTGTCGATACAAAAGGTATAGTTACCGATGTCTCGGAAATCGGCACGGAGCTGTACGGTGCCGATTCACAAAGTGAAATGATCGGAAAACACATCTATAGGTTTGTGCCTCCCGGATTAAAGGCAAAGTTCAGGGAAATCTTCCTCAAAACACTCGAAGAAGGACTCGTGCAAAATTTAGAACTTGAGCTCCTGAACAAATTCAAATCCCCCTTTATCTCAGAAATAAGTACGACACTTATTCAGGGAGAATCAGGAGAATCGATCGCTTTCATGATTGTTATCCACGACATCACCTACCGTAAGAAGTTAGAACGACAAATGATCCATAACGACCGTATGACGACGCTCGGAGAGATGGCTACCGGAATCGCGCACGAAATCAATCAACCCCTGAACACGCTTTCCATTCTTTTCGACAACATGCTGATGGCGGCCACCAAAGAAGAATCATTGTCTAAAAGTTATCTTGAGAAAAAGACGGAAAAGATCTACAACAACATCTTTCGTATCAAAAACATCATTGACCATGTAAGGGTATTCTCGCGCAGTCAGGATGATGCCATTTTTACCATGTTCGATGTTAGCGAGAGTATCCGGAATGCAATCTCAATGATCTCAGAACAGTTCCGGCTCAAAATGATCGACCTGGAAATAGACTCCAGGGATCCGCTTCCGCTTGCTTACGGAAACATCTATCAGTTCGAGCAGGTAATTCTCAACCTGTTGAACAATTCAAAGGATGCAATCGAGGAACGGGAAACCATTTCCGGTGAAATCATTGATAAGAAAATTAGTATCCATAGTTATCAGGCAAACAAATTGCTGATAATTGAAGTAAAAGACAATGGAAGAGGCATAAAGCCAGACGATATGGAAAAAATCATCCTTCCTTTTTATACCACCAAAGAGGCCGGGAAAGGTACCGGCCTGGGGCTCTCTATTACCTTCGGAATTATCAAAGAGATGAAAGGTGAGATCTATTTTCAAAGCGAACTGAACAAGGGGACAACAGTTACCATCAAACTGCCGGTTGACAGAAAAACTGATTGAAACATTCCAAACATTTTAAACTTTTTAAACCCTTTAAGTGTTATTATCTTGTTAAATTACTGTGTACCATGCAAACCGATAAGATTAGAGTACTGATACTTGATGATGAAAAACACTTCACAGAAGAACTGGCCGAGTTTTTAGACCTTTCCGGACATCAGGTTTACGAAGCAAACACGGTGCCCGAAGGCATGGCAATCATTGACAGAACTCCTTTGGATCTTTTGATACTTGATATTCGGTTACCCGGAGCCGATGGTCTGGATTTACTTAAAAAAATCAAGGTAGATAAGCCAACGCTGGAGGTAATCATCGTTTCCGGACACGGCGATATGGATACAGTTATCAAAGCCATGCGCATGGGTGCTTTTGATTATTTGCGCAAACCTTTCCGCCACATCGACATCCAGATTGCCATCGAACGTACCAGAAAATTCCTGGAGCTGCAGCGGCGGCTGACCCTCGCGGAAGAGCGTAACTCACTCATATCCCAAACACTGGAGGACAAAATCAAACGAAAATTTATCGGCGTCTCTCCCCAAATCCTGGCAGTGTATGAACAGACCCAGGTAGCTGCACAGTATCCCGATACCAATGTACTGATTACCGGCGAAAGCGGGACAGGAAAAGAGAATATTGCACGCATCATCCATTATTCAGGTAAAAGGAGAGACCATATTTTTTGTGCAGTAAACAGCAGTTCAATCACTGATACACTGCTTGAAAGTGAATTCTTCGGACATAAAAAGGGCTCCTTCACCGGCGCCATCGCCGACAAAAAAGGGTTCTTCGAAATAAGTGATCAGGGCACACTTTTTCTGGATGAAATTGCAGACATGCCCCTGAATCTTCAGGCAAAGATTCTCAGGTCTATTGAAGAGAAAGTTTTTACAAGAGTCGGAGATACCATGCCCGTCCAATCTGATTTCAGGATCATTTCGGCTACCAATTTCGACCTGGATCAAATGGTTGGAGAAAAGAAATTCAGGCTCGACCTGATGCACAGGCTGAATACTTTGCACATACATATGCCCCCGTTGCGCGAGCGGACCGAAGACATAGAGCCAATGCTTAACCAGTTTGTAGCTGAGTTCTCAAGCCGGATGGGCAAGGTCATACCCGAAATACCGGCAGAGGTACTGGAAACGCTCAAAGCCTATTCATTTCCGGGAAATGTAAGGGAATTGCGCAATATCACCGAGCGGGCCATCATTTTTTGCAAAGGCGACCGCCTGAACATGAACGATTTTGTATTGAAAACCAATTCCGCTTCTGTGCAGCATCCGGTTCCTGAACTAACCCGGACCGCTCAGAATGAAGCAGATATGATCCGTGAAAAACTTAAAAGTTTCAACTACAACCAAACCGAAACAGCCAACTTCCTTGGCATCACCAGAAATGCGCTCATCAGGAAGATGAAGAAGTTCAATATTTCAGTTTCAAAAGTGGAAAACTGATCATTAATTAAAAGTCGTAGCTATTGTCGCTTCAATTCTGAAACAATCAAGATTAATTGTACGCTTTGGCCTGACTTTGAGTTATTTAATCTTCAATAAATCCGAATAGTACAATTGTTCGAAATTTGTTCGCACTTCGCACACCTGTCCGCACAACTGTACTTTTACCCAAACTTCTAATCCTCGCCTGTAAGCTAAAATCCCCTTTTTTCAAAAAAATCAAATTATTTTTACTCAATTAATAATTCCTAAATAACTGATTTTATGACATTTACATAAATCAGTTTAATCAGCTTAATCAGTGGTCCGTTTTTTGGCACGCCCTTTGTTACAATCATGTCACACAGCGTTTACGTGAAATGTTAACAAGCAGCCTAATGGAAGATATCGTACAAAGTTTTATCAACTCTCAGCCTAACGGGGTTAAGATCGCGGAGATGGAAGAGACACTAAGGCAAAGCAGATTAAGGTTGGGTTACGTTACCCGGAAGCTGCTGAACGAAGGCAAAGTATTAAAAGTCGAAAATAAATATTACCCGGTAGCCGGCGAAACGGTAGGGTTTGAGAAATAAAAAAGCAAACAAGTAAACAAAAATTTTAAAAACAAAAATCATGAAAAAGTTAGGAATTCTTTTTATCGTTTTGGTTGGATTAACAACCGTTTCTTTTGGACAAACTGGTGCAAATACAAACGCTAATGCCAGTGCAACAATTGTCGGTTCTCTGACGATCACTAAAACAGTTGATATGAAATTCGGGCAGATGACTTCTCCTGCAGGTACTGCAGATGTAGTACTTACTGCTGCAGGCGCTATTTCTAGTACAGGTGCCTTAACGCTTATCACAGGATCTCCGGTATCTGCAGCAGAATATGATGTGGCTGGAACAGAAGGTGCAACTTATGCAATTACTTTACCTGCTGATGGTGTCGTGACACTTACAGGTGCAGGAGTGCCTATGGATGTTAAGACCTTTACTTCATCAAAAGCACTTAATGTCAGCACACTTGGTGTGGCAGTGGCAGGAGTTAATGATAGTTTTAGCGTTGGAGCGACCTTGGTTGTAAATGATGCTCAAGCACAAGGCGTTTACTCAGGTACATTTAATGTTGCAATAGCTTACAACTAAAAAAAAAGTCAAAGAAGCTGCTGAACGCAGCTTTTTTGACTTTGTGTCAATAGTATAAAAATATCAAAATTTAAACCCAAAGACTTATCAAAACTCCGGCTTACATATTGATCCTCTGGTGTCTGCTTCAATTGACAAGCTCAACTGCACAGGCACAGGTCAACGCTCCGGGAACTTCCTCTGTTGCTTATGGAAAGATTTCCTGTGTGGTTGTATCGCCGATTGGAATTACCAAGGTAAAGGATATGAATTTTGGGGTTATCATCTCAGGAAATGAAGGTTCAATCATACTTTCACCGAATGGTGACAGTCCGACCACTACAGGTGGTGTCAGCCTGAATTTAAACAATGGATCGGTTTCATCCGCCAGTTTTGAAGTGACCGATGGAATGGGAAATATCAATGGCACTCAGCAATTTTATACCGGTTATTCCATCACCCTGCCTTCGCAGGATATAACGATGGTCAATGAACTCGGTAAAACCATGCGGGTTAGCAATTTCACCAGCTCACCCTCTGCTTCCGGGTACGGTACCATTGTTAACGGGAAAGGTGTTTTAAATGTTGGCGCCACACTCTATGTCAATTCAATGCAGGAACTGGGCAATTATGTTTCCTCCAGCCCTTTCCCGGTTACGGTGAATTATTATTAGAAACCATAGGTTACACAGATTTGAACAGAATAAACCCTGTTACAATAAGCGTTTGAATAATTTCAAACAGGAAAATAAGGCCTAAACCAAATGCTAGGCTGATTCTCACTGGTTAAAACCCGTCAATAGATGATTGCCGGGTTTTTTCTTTGATTCGAGGTGACCGGGTGACTTGGTGATTCCATCCTGAATCAAGATTATATCTGAGTCACCCGGTCACTTATATTCACCTTTTCCCTTCTGTCTCAGAACTAATGTCTTCAGTATTTGTTAAGTTATTGACAATAATTTGTAATATTGTCTGTATGATTCAATTTTATGCAAAAGAATCCCAATGAAAGAGCTGCCGAATATACTGATCGTCGATGATATTCCATCCAACCTCACTTACCTGAAAATCATTCTGAAAGGCATCGAAGCCAATATCATTGAAGCAGAATCAGGGCTTGAAGCTTTGGAAAAGATTGAGGGTTATCCTCTTTCCCTGGCCATCCTGGATGTACAGATGTCAGGCATGAATGGTTATGAACTGGCTGTCAGGTTAAACAAAAACCGGCTCACCAACTGCATTCCTATTATCTTCCTGACAGCAGCTTTCCCAAATAACGTTCAGATTATGACCGGGTACGAATCGGGGGCGGTGGATTACATCATCAAACCCATTAACAGGAAGGTGCTTATTAGCAAAGTCAACATTTTCATACAATTGTTTCTTCAAAAGCAACTTATTGTAGAAAGTCATGAAGAACTGAAGCGCTCGGAAATAGAGATTCAGAAGGGAAGAGAGCTGCAGCAACAGTTGAATCACCACCTGATCAATGCCCGCGAAGAGGAACGGGCCGCCATTTCACTAATTATCCACGATGAGTTGGGTCAGTCGCTGACAGCATTGAAAATGGATATGGGTTGGCTGAAAAAAAATACAGGCCACGAATCGGTGCCGCAAAAACTGGAGAAAATGATTTCTGCCACCAATGATATTATCAGCAAAGTTCAACGAATATCCTCCGAATTACACCCTAAATTACTGACAGACCTGGGGTTGGAAGATGCCATAGAATGGTATTGCGGAGAACAACAGGAAAGAACCGGTCTGGAATTTGAACTGTCGCTGGAAGGTATCTCCAGCAAAGATTTCCGGACAGATCTTGCTCTTTTCAGGATCCTCCAGGAAGCATTGACCAATGTTATCCGGCATTCCCGGGCCACCAAAGTAGCCATCACCATCCTTCATGACAAGAGCGGTACTTCAATGACCATTGCCGACGATGGTGTTGGTATAGATCCCCGGACGCTTGAAAGTTCTAATTCTATGGGTCTTTTCGGTATGCGGGAAAGGGCCAGGCAATGCAACGGCACCTTAGAATTAGAGGAGAATTTTCCGGTTGGTACCAGAATCAATGTATTTTTCCCATCATCTTAGATCAATTCTTATGAAGATATTAATTGCTGACGATCACGCGATCGTCAGGGAAGGGGTCAAGCAAATAGTGAGAATGTTGCCCGAAGTTAAACTGATTGATGAAGCTTCTGACGGAAAAGAAGCGCTCGCTAAATTGATCAAAACAGCGTATGACCTGGCAATACTGGATATCTCAATGCCCGGGATGACCGGGCTTGACTTGTTACAGCACCTCAGAAACATACACATTGAGACCCGTGTCCTGATCCTTAGTTTCCATCCGCAGGAACAATATGCTGTCCGGGCCTTTAAATTAGGCGCTTCAGGTTATCTATCCAAAGACAGCGCCTATGAAGAGCTGGCCATGGCTATCCGGAAAATTGCCGCCGGCGGCAAATATGTTTCGGCTGCCCTGGCTGAAAAGCTTTTCTTCAATGAAGTAAGCAGCACCGCCCAGCAACTGCACGAATCACTTTCAGAACGTGAGTTCCAGGTCATGATTATGCTGGCTAAAGGAAAATCGGTCACCGAAATCGCCACAGAACTTTTTATTTCAGACAAGACCGTTGCTACCTACCGTTCCCGGATCATGGAGAAAATGCAGATGAAAAAGAACGCAGAACTGACGATGTTTGCACTCCGGAATAATTTAATCGAATAAATTTAAGAGTTTCGGGTTCCGGGTTTCGGGTTTGCGCTCTCCCGGTCATTTTCACCGTTTCCCCGTTTCCCCGTTTCACCGTTTCACCGTTTCCCCGTTTCTCCGTTTCCCCGTTTCTCGCTTCGGGTCTATGCTCCTCTATCCTTTAAAAATTCGCTCCATCCGCCCGATACGATCCTATTTCATTTTTCAAATGCCTGCCGCGGACGGGTTGTTCTCTCTCACTATTTTTCCACCAAAATATCGCCGCTATCCGGCTTGACGCTTTAGCAACCTTGTCTCCCTGACTCTCCCTGTCTCCAAGTCCCCCTGTCCCCAAGTCCCACAGTCCCACAGTCCCACAGTCCCCGAGTCGCCAAGTCCCCAAGTCCCCGAGTCCCCCAGTCCCCGAGTCCCCCAGTCCCATAGTCCCACAGTCCCCCAGTCTCCCAGTCCCCAAGTCCCCGAGTCCCCAAGTCTCCCTGTAGTTCCACACATTTCCCGTTTTCATTACCCATTCTTCCGAAATCAACCATCACTACGTAGGAGAAACCCCTACGCAAAAATCAGTTTTTTTCATCGCCAATATACGTCTTCCCCTATTTATTATAGCGGGTGGTCATGCTATTTTTACCCTATCAAAAGATATTGATTTAAAATCTAACTAATTCAAAGTCATGAAAGCAAAAGTTACCATAGGAATTGCACTCTTTCTTCTCGGAGGCGCATTCCATGCTTTTGCCCAAGCGACTGCCTATGCCAACATTTATGCCTGCGTGGTTGCACCTATCGGATTTACCAAAACTGCCGATTTGAGTTTTAGCGACGCCAATGTATCCAAAAGCAGCAACACGATTGAGATTACCAGTGACAATTCGGGCAATGCTTCTGATATAGAAATGGGATCCGGCGGAACAACTTCACTTGCCACCTTTGTAGTGTCTAACAGAGATCATTTAACTTTTGATGTCACCCTGCCGACTGAAGCAATACAGATTGGTGACAATAATTCCAACATAATGACAATCAATAACTTTACAAGCGCTAACAAATTAACCGGATCCTTTATCAATGGAAGCAGAGAAATCAAAGTAGCCGCTACACTCCATATGCCTGAAAATCAGGTTGCAGGAAATTTTTATGCTCAAAACCCGTTTCCTGTAACAATCAATTACAACTGATATTCCCTCCCTTACTATACCAAATAATGTCGATATTATTAGTTCAGACGCCTTCAGGGCGTTTTTTTGTGGGATATATTGTCGTTCAATCATTTTGATAAATAAAAATATTATATATATTTGTGTCCAAATGCAGGGTTTTATTGATTCTCCCTTGTTCATCCTGCCAAATGCCGATCTATTATGCTGAAAATGAAATTCACATTGAAATTTTTTCTGGTTTTTACCGGATTGTTTTTTTTGTGCGTCCTATCCAACTATACACTTCATGCGCAGGGGGATCTGATGGTGTTTCCGAAGCGTTTAGTATTCGAAGGTTCTGTCAAATCAGGGGAACTCAATCTGGCAAACATTGGCAATGATACTGCCCGTTACAATATCTCTTTTGTGCAGTACCGGATGAACGAAGACGGATCTTTTACAGAGATCCAGAAACCGGATGAAGGACAGAATTTTTCAGATCCGTTTCTGCGCTATTACCCGAGAAATATCATATTGGCTCCCAGAGAATCCCAGGTAGTTAAGATTCAGTTAACGAAAACTAACTTGCTTAAGGACGGGGAATACCGGTCGCATATTTATTTCAGGGCAGTTCCCAATGTGACGGCACTCGGTGAAGAAGAAAAAAAGGATACCACAAAATTTTCAATCAGGTTAATTCCGATATTCGGCATTACTATTCCCGTTCTCATTCGTGTGGGAGAATCCAACGCCAAGGTAGCGCTGTCAAATCTCAGCTTTTCAATACAAAACGATACGATTCCGGTTCTTCAGGTTAAAATGAACCGCACCGGAAATATGTCGGTTTACGGAGACTTATCAGTCAACCATCTCTCACCTACCGGGAAAAAGACCCAGGTTGGCAAAGCCAACGGCATTGCAGTCTATACGCCCAACGCCGCAAGACGCTTCCAATTGTCTTTAATGCGCAATCCTGCCGTTGATTACCGATCCGGCACCCTTCATGTGGAGTACTCCGCTCCTACCGATGCCAAACCGATGAAATATGCCGAGGCCAATCTTCAGTTAAAGTAATTCCGCACATACGTTCGCACCATTGTGCATATCCTAAACGACTAAATAGCAGCACAGCCCTCCCTTCAATTATTTTGTTAATTCTATTTTTTGTAATCAATTGTATTATTGAGCTTTAGATTATTAATCATAATTCAATGGTGATTTTTTCAAAATCTTGGCATGCAAATTGATATTATATTGTATTACTTAACGCAGTCAAACACTTTCGGTTCTGAACCATTGGTTTGCCTGCCAACTCTGTGACTTTCAAAGAATATTGTTACATTTACGTTGAGATAAAAGAGCATTGACCAATGACCCTGAGCCAGATAATAATTTTTTTTGGAAATTTGAATGCCAAAGTGCTTAAGCAAATATTTCGAAAAAAAACGGCACGCATTGATCGGCAATACAAACGACCTCAATTTATGACGAAAGCCCTAAATATTGCGGTACTAAGATACTTCAGGATGAAGCAGCCAATTGGTCTCAGTTTTCATTCTGTGCCAGAATTACCTAAATCGTATATCTCCTTCTCGTTAAAGGAGGTAGTACTGGCCATCATAATTTTATTAAGCAGTAATTATTTTGCTCAGGCAGCTACAAGGACTGCTTCATCTTCAGGTAACTGGACTGCTACAGCTACCTGGGGAGGATCTGCCATTCCTACAATAAACGATGTCGTCATCATCAACAACGGGATTAACGTTACTGTTAATACAGCTGCTGTGTGTAGTAGTTTCACATTGAATGGGGGAGCTACCGGCAATACTGTAACGATCAGCGGAACAAACAGCCTAACCGTGACCAACGGAGTATCCATTGGCGCCGGTACGGGTATTGACAACAAAATATTGGCAGTGGGGGCAGGTACACTTTCCTGCAGTTCAATTACCGTTACTGCAGCGGGAAGCACCAACAGATGGTCCGGCGTTAGTATATCATCAGGAACAGTAAATGTAACCGGTAGCATTACCATGAATGACACGAACGATGATATTACATTTACCGGAGCCGGGACGTTAAATGTCGGTGGAAGTATGAGCGGTGGTACATTTACCAGTTCTACAGGTACTGTAAATTATAATGGCGCCGTAGCACAAACGTTGGGCAATTATGCTTATTATAATCTCACACTTTCAGGAAGCGGAATTAATACAGCGACTGCTGTCACGGTAAATGGTACCCTTTCGATGGAGGGAACTGCAACTATTTCTGCAGCGCCCACTTACGGCGGATCTGCCACATTGCAATACAACACAACTTCTGCAAGAACGGCAGGAGTGGAATGGGTAGCTACGTTTTCAGGATCTGGAGGGATTATCATTGACAATACCGGCGCTATCACGATGAATAGTGCAAAGATCCTGGATTGTGGCGTTCCGCTAACGATCAACAATACCTCAACATTGCTGACCAATAATTATGATCTGACGCTTGGAGGTGACTTTATCAACAATGGTACCTTCACTGCCGGAAGTTCCAATATCATCATCAATTGTACGGGAACACAGAATATTGCAGGTTTTGTTACATCCGGAACTGTTTCAATGATGAAAACAGGGGGAACCGCAACTTTTACCGGAAATGTGAATGGAAGTCAATTAATCATTAATGGGACAGGAGGCACATTAAATCTTGGTGCAGGATTGACACATACTTTTACAGGAAACTGGACCCGGACCAACGGCACACTGAACGGTGGTTCGAGCCTGCTCAAAATTGGCGGAATTGTAAGCGGGACCGGTGGCACATTTACCGCAGGTACCGGTACCGTCGAATGGTATGCGGCAGGTGCACAAACCCTGGCCGGAGTAACTTACAACAACCTTACCCTCTCCGGAGGCGGGGCAAAAACAACCACCGGGGCAGCTGTCAACGGCATCTTTTCGATTGAAGGAACAACGACGACTGCCGGAACAGCTCCAACTTATGGTGCAGCTGCAACACTTCAGTACAAAGGTTCAGCACTGCAAACCACAGGCATAGAATTTCCTGCAACATTTACCGGATCAGGGGGAGTTATTATTAACAATGCGAGCGGAGTTAACCTGGGCGGATCCAAGACCATAACCAATGGTTTAACGCTTACAAGCGGCACCTTTGCTGTCGGCAGCAATACACTTACCCTGAACGGCCCCGCCATAGCTGGAACGCCTTCCAACTTATCTACAACATCAAATTCAAGTCTGGTTTTCGGGGGAAGTTCTTCCGGGGCTATAATTCCATCAAGTATTATAGCTTTAAATAACCTGACCATCAACAATGCGAACGGTGTAACATTAAATTGTTCACCTACTCTAAGCGGAGCCTTAACGTTATCTTCAGGCGCACTCAATTTAAACGCCTTAACGCTTACCATTGGTGCAACAGGCAGCTACACTTGCGGTAGCGGATCAATCAATGGCAATGCACTCTCATCTTTTATAATCAACGGATCGACTGCAACCTATTTACCACCAGGTACTTATCAAAATCTGACCATCAACAGAAACCTGGGTGTCACAATGTGCGGTAACACAATCGTCAACGGTGCCCTCACGCTCAACAACGGTGATTTTACAGTTGCCGGCAATACCCTGACACTGAACGGCCCTACCATTTCAGGTTCTCCGGGAAATCTAATGACCAACGCAACCTCTTCAATGGTGTTTGGCGGATCATCAGCAGGAGTAATCCTTCCTTCCAATGTGGCAACCCTACTCAATTTGACTATCAACAATTCGAATGGAATTTCCCTGAGCGGGACCTTGTCGATTGTGGGTATCCTCAACCTGACATTAGGAAACCTGAACACTACGGCGACTAATTTACTGACAATCAATAATACAGTCGCAGGCAGCATTGTATCGGCATCCGCTTCAAGTTTTGTCAACGGGCCATTGGCAAGGAAGTTGGCGGCCAATATTGCCGTAAACGGAACAAGCTATAACTTCCCCGTAGGAGATGGTGCCGACTTTAGACCTTTCGATCTGATCAATATCCGGACAGGCGCGACCACTCCGGTAATGCAGGTAACTGAAAACAGCTCAGGTGCCACCACAGAGGATGGAACCACTATGTTCTCTATTTCGCCGCGCAACTGGCGTTTGCAAACAATAAGCGGCAATTTTACCAGTGCTTTTGTTCAGCTAACAGACGGAGGTATCGATTTTACCAAAAACGTCGGTCAATCATCTGCTCAGGTTGGTCCCTACTCCTCTGTCGGGGGAACAAATATAGGTGTATCCATTACTTCAGGCCAGGCTGTAACCTCCAATTCATATTTTGCCATAGGTATTGCTACCATCAAAACTTATTATACTTACCAGTCGGGCGACTGGAAATCGAGTTCTACCTGGACGAGGGACCCTTCCGGGTCATTCTGGATCAATGCTGGTGTACCTACGTCTTTAGATAATGTTGTCATATTAAATGGCCGGACCGCTACAATTTTCGAGAATGGCAAATTTTGTGCGACACTTGAAGTCAGATTGGGTGGCACATTGGATTTAGCCACTTACAATGGTCACAATTTTGGAACAGTCTCGGGGCAAGGTCTCATTAAGCTATCTTCAAGTTCATTTCCGGCAGGAGATTTTACCAGTTTTGTTGCAGCAGGTGCCGGTACAGTCGAATACTACGACCTCAATAATACAGGTATAAGCAATACACAACTCACCTATAACAATTTAATTGTCTCAAATTATACAACTTTTGCCAGAACAGTTTATCTGAACAATTCCAGCAATCCCATCAACTATACTTTAAACGGAAACTTTGACCTTAAAAATGTCTCCACCGGATCACTTACTTTCAGTTTTGGTAATTCTGCTGCTTCAGACAACCTGATTAACATGACCGTGTATGGAAACTTTACGGTGGCTGCGGGTTGTAATGTCAGGGTAAATAATTTTGCCACCTCCCATGCCTTGCCGAACCCTTCCAACAGCACATCGGTTTTCCCAGTTCACACGCTCAATATTTACGGTGATTTTTCCAACAACGGCTCTGTCAGGTTCACCGGATTGCCATCACCGATGGCCAATGCCTATTATCTCCTGACAACAACCGCAACCGGGGGCACTAATTATGGAGATGTTCAGGTTTTCTTCAAAGGTGGCACAGACAATACACTCACCTGCAACGGAGTGACTGATTTCTTCAGGTTGATTGTTGAAAAAGGGGTAGACCAATCGAATGTTTTGGAGGTAGTTTCCGCTAATACCAGCAATTTTGCCTTGTATGGGCCAAATTATCAGGGTAACAATACTTTCAATGGCGGAACAGATGGTTATGGCTGGGGTACCTATTACAAGGCCCTGTTTATTCACTACGGAACCCTTAAACTTAATACCAATATTTCCATTCCCTCTTTGACGGAAGGGGGTCAGGACTTTAATCTTATTCCAACTGCATGTCTGTGGCTGAACGGAGCCACTGTTTCGACTACGGTTACCGGGGTAAACGGAACCGGTTACCAGGCGGCCACTTTGTATGGAAAACTCAGGCTAACCTCCGGTTCTTTCTCAACAGGTGATGCGGCAGGGATCGTTTTGGGGACATTGGGAACGCCCGAAATGCTGATTGAAGGAACCGGCATCCTGGATGTCAGTCAGGCCTGGGTCGCCACTGCAGGCGCCAATCTGATGAGTTATACCCAAACAGGCGGGACAGCCAACTTCAGGATGCAGGGAGAAAACCATGCCGGACCGATGTTGGGATTGAACAGCAGCAATACCGTATTTACGATGACGGGAGGTGTTTTGAATTTCACTGATAATGCATTTATAGGAGGCGGAAATTCTTACCAGATCATGGATATCCAGGCTCAGCAAGGGAACTACCAGGTAACCGGCGGCACTGTTAACCTCAATCTCCCGGGCGCAGGTACAACCTATACGGCCAATTCCACAGTGCCATTTTACAACATGAATATTTCCAGGAATGGAGGAGCCACGACTTCGATCCAATGGAATGCTCCCGGAGGCGATCTGACTATTTTGAATGATTTATCAATAGGCGCTAATACTGTGTTGAACCTGAATACCAGCACCATCAATTTAACAGTGGGACACAATTTCAACTTACCTGCAGGCGCTACTTATACCCCCGGAAACAACACGACGACTTTCAATGGAACAGGCGGTCAGGTTTTCACCAATGCCGGAACGATTACGACTGGATTAAACAATTTTATCCTGTCCAATGGAAGCAACACCGATATATCCAACGCTCTGACCGTCGTTGGTGCACTGACCATAAACAGCTCCTGTTTCTTAAATGATTTGGGATCTGTTATTTCAGTTGGCGGAAATGTGACAAACAACGGAATTCATAACAGTCAGGCCAACGGGCGAATCCTCTTAAACGGAGCAGGCGCTCAAACCATAGGAGGATCGGGAACGGGAGTTTTTGGTAATTTTGGCGTCAATAAAGCGTCGGGTACTGCTGTTTTCACATCCAACCAATCTATTACCGGAAACCTGCGACTCGTAACAGGAATATTAAATATTGGCATCTACAACCTAAGTCTTTCGGCAACATCCAACATATACGATGTCCTGGTCGGGACTCCTGCCCCCACAACTTTCGGTAATGCCAAGATGATTACTACTTCTGGGCAGCAAAGTGATGGTGGTTTAACGAAAACATATGGTGCAATTGGTTCATTTCTGTTCCCGCTGGGTTCCGGTGCTGCCTACCATCCCGCAACCATTGCATTCGCCCAAGCGCCTGCCACCTGGGGTGACATCACAATCAAACCGGTTGCCCTGGTCCATCCGTTTGTAACCACCGGTAATTCCGGTGCGATGAAGTATTACTGGAAGGTTATCAGCAACGGAATCACCGGAATTCAACCCGGTTCTGTTTCGCATACCTATCAATATGTTTCACCTGCCGATGTGGTTGGAATTGAAAACAATTATATCACAGGTTTATACAATCCTTATACCTGGACCGGAGGCGCCACTGCGCAAGTGGACAAGATTGCAAAAAAATTACTTTTCCCCTCCATAAATAATGTAGATGGTGATTATACTGGTGGTGTACCGGCTGCTTTCGGTATAATTACAGTTTTTTACAGCCGTACAAACGGCAATTGGAATGCAGCTGCCACCTGGTCGACTGATCCGGTTTTAAAACATACCGGTGCTGCAGCCGCAATATTACCAACTTCTGATGATGCGGTCGTTATCGGAGATGGCGGAAGTATCAACCATGTAGTCACTGTAATTGCCAATGGGGCAGTATCAGGTGGACTGCAAATAAATCTGGGTTCAACCATTGACCTTCAGACCTTTACCGGCCATAACTTCGGCGCCTTACCTGATTTGAAAATTTCAGGATCCGGAACCATGCGGATCAGTTCGTCTACAGCTCTTGCAGTATTCCCAAGCGGGGACTTTGGTAATTTCCTCGGTCCAAACGGTGGCACCGTGGAGTACTATACCCAATCGGCTCCTTCCCCGAATATCGGCGTTGCATTCACCTTGCCAACACAATATACTGCAGGCGTAACCGTCAATATCTCCACTTATGCCAACCTGATCCTGTCACCCGGAACCGGCAGAAACATCACCCTGCCAAATACAGATCTTACTATATTTAAAGATCTTAATACGAATACTTCCTTAACAAGTGTTGCCGGTATTACGCAGCTCAATAACACCGGCAGCACAAGAACGGTAACCGTCAACGGAAACCTGAATGTGAACAAAGGAAACCTGCAGTTTACCAACGGAGGCAGCCTTGCACAAAACCTAACCGTAAACGGCAATGTCACAGTTGCCAGCGGTGCGATTTTTGATATTGCCGCAGCACTTGCCGCCACCAATACCCTGACAATTAACGGCGACCTTATCAACAACGGGTCATTCAATATGCTGGCCAGTGCAACCAGGCTATGCAATGTGACTTTTACCGGAGCTGCCAACAATGGTATCAAAGGAACAACTGCTACACGTACTGACTTTAACATCTTAACTGTTGACAAGGGTGTTAACCGGAATTCCATTTTGGAAGCGACCATCAATGCTTTTTCCCTGAACACAACCTTACCGGCATCGTTAACGCTGACCAATGGTACATTCAGGTTATCAACACCTTTGACGATTACACTGACAACCAATAGTCCGTTTACCATTCCAACTTCCGGCTGTTTGTCTGCCAATATCGGTACAATCAATATCGGAGGCGCTTTTAATGCAGGAGACCTGCTGCTACAGGGACGGCTGGAAGTGCTGAACACCGGGGTTGTGAATATCGGGATTTCAGGGAACAACATTAACAATGACATTGAATATGCCGCCGCCGGAAATCCGGAAATCAACGTATCGGGGGGAGGAACACTGAATGTCAAAGGACAAATAAGGAGGAATACTTCCAACACTCTGGGCTCTCTCTGGTTCAACCAATCGGGTGGTACAATCCTGGTAAGGGGCAGAAATTTAAACAATACAAGGGGTGTTTTTGAAATCCTGAATTCCGGCAGCCAGTTTAATACCTCAGGAGGCAGCCTGATCATTGAAAATGCCGGAAGTGTTTCATTTTCTGATATCTACATTGACCCTGCCAATTCAACAGTAAATGGCAGCAATGGTGGACATACCCTGATTATCGGCGATGGATCTACACCAATTAATCAAACTTTTAAACTGAATTCCTCTGCCTCACTGTGGAACCTGACAATCGACGGAACCACCAACAATAAGACTGCAATTCTGCAGGTCAACAACCTCACCATTCTTAACAATTTAAGCATCAACAGCAATGGTGCCAGCGGTTCAGTATTTCAGGCAAACGACCAGGATGTTACGATCGGAGGCAGTCTTTTCAACAACAACCTTTCATCCCTGGCCGGTATCAATGCCGGCGGATATCAGGCCAGTGCCAGTGCAGTGACCAATACACAAATCACTAATTTTACCGGTACCGGTCAGATCAATGGAACTGTTGGTAATCTGACCAATTTTGCCAATTTATTGATTGGATCTTCGGGTACGACTCCAGTCGTCACTTTGGGAACGAACAGTAACCTCAGGATCAACCGCCATTTAACCCTTGCCTCCGGAACCCTTTCTGATGCCGGAAATACCATAACGGTGCTGGGTGACATCGCCAACTTTGCCGCACATACAAGCCCTGCCACACCTGGTGGCGGAATCATATTGACCAACAGCGTGAAACAGATCATTTCAGGCAGCGGAAACGGTCGTTTTGGTAATTTAACCATCAACAACGGAACCGAAGTCAGCATGATTGATGACACCAGGATAACCGGTCAGCTGAATCTATCGGGAGGATCCCTGTATATAGATGATTACCTGCTCATCATGGATGCGAACGCCTCCTTTGCCGGAACATTTGATGCATTCCACATGATTATGGGAAATGGTGTGATGAGCGACAAGGGAGTACAAAAGCTTTTCTCCGGATCAGTTTCAAATTTTGTTATTCCAATTGGCACAAACGGTAAATACAGGCCGGCAACCTTTTCACTAACATCGCCATCATCAGGGGCTATCAAGGTTACACCGGTTTCCCAGGCAAATCCTGCCGATTTGGGACCAACGAACGACCAGTTAAATTATTACTGGATTACAGCCATTTCAGGTTTCAGCGGTCTGACTGCTTCAACCCAGGTATACCAATACGGGGGGGCAGAGGTAACCGGGAATGAAAGCAATTACCATGGAGTACTTTACAGCAATGCATCATGGTCTGATTATGGCACAGGTTCCATCAACACCGGAGCACACACCATCACGGTAACACGTTCTGATTTGCTTGGCGGAGAATATACAGCAGGAGAAATGGCTAATTTTGTAGATAAACCAAAATTGTACTCTGCGGGAACCGGATTATGGACCAATGGCTCCAATTGGTCTGTCAATCCTTCAGGAACACCTGCCTATGGTTCATATCCCAACGGCAACCCCGTTGTCATCCAGGTAGGGCACGTCATTACGATGGATATGAACAGTGCCTTAACCTACTCACTGGACCTCCAGGGAACCCTTGACCTGCAAACTTCTGCTTTTCATAACCTTGGTTACATCACCGATACCATCCATACAGGAACAGGACTTTTAAGGCTACAAGCAACCGTACCCGGAATATTCCTTTTCCCGGGAGGAAATTACGATCGGTTCATGGCCTCTCCCCATACAACGGTTGAACTTTATGGCTCCAACAATGCAACGATGTCACTGAAACCCGGGAATATTTACAAACCCTACCAAAATCTGCTTTTATCCGGGACCGGAATCAAGTATATGAGCGCTGACAATTTAAAAGTGCTCGGTAACCTGACGATCAGCAATACTTCCCAACTTAACAATACGCTTTTTAATAAGGATGTATTCATTTGGGGAAACTGGATTGATATGAACAGCTCTCCGTCCTCCGGCGGATTTGTCCCGGGTACTGGCCATGTAAGTTTTGAAGGTGGTGCAGCCCAAACATTAACGGTAACCAACGGGGGCATCTCTGAGAATTTTTACAATTTCAAAATAAACAACACAAACGGTCTGATGCTTACAGGAGGTGGAAATGTAATTGTTTCCAATATCCTATACCTGCAGACTGGAAACATTACAACCAATTCAACGAATTCATTCACACTTTCCAATTCAAGCCCAACCATTGTCTCAGGAGGCTCAGTGAATTCATTTGTAAATGGTCCGCTGCGCAAGCAGATCAACGCAGGATCCTATTTTACCTTCCCGGTAGGAAAGAGCGGTACACCATCCAGATATGGTAATGTATACTTGTCGTCTGTTGCCGGCGCAGGTATTTGGGAAGCCGAATATTACAACGGCGATCCCACTTTAAATTCACCTCCGATGGATAAGACATCAACCCTGCTACCTATCGACCAGGTTAGTTCCAATGAATACTGGAGGGTGAACGGAGCCGTTGCAGGAAGTTCGGCAAAGGTAACTCTGCGGTGGGATGCAATCAGCGGTTATGCCGGTACGTCTGCTTCAACCAGGAGTAAAATAAGGCAGGTGAAATGGAATGGAACCCAGTGGGCATATACGGGTAAGGTATTAAATGACGGAGGACCAACTTCAGGGACCGTCACTACAGACAATAGCATTGGTCTTTCTTCTGCAGTCAGCCCCCATTGGCTGACCATTGGCAATGAGGGATTACCCACTGCGGTTATTACCAGCCCGCTAACAGCCTCCATCTGCAACAACGGGGTTGCTACTACCACTGTCACCGTTGCCTTAACAGGCGCTGCTCCATGGGCGCTTTCTTACAAGTTAGGAACCGTCACAACCACACTGACCAATATTGCCTCCACTCCTGTTTCAATTATTCTAACTTCCGATTCACCGGGAATTACCCAACCAATCACGGTCAATACCAATTTCGATTTCAACATAACCAATGTGAATGACTTGAATGGGATTGCAGGGATAAGTGATTATGTTACAAAAATAGTACTTACTGTAAAACCAATTTCCGACAATACAATAACCGGTAGAACAATGGTTGGCACCAATGAGGCAAATATTCCATATTCGACACCTGCTGATGCAAGTGCCTATCTCTGGAGTTTACCCTCCGGTGGTGGGGTCATTACAAATCCGACTGCCTATAACCCAACTATTACCTGGGGAGCAGCCACCGGATCATTCCTGCTGAATCTGACCAAAACCAGCGCGGGTGGTTGTATCGTTACCAACAGCAAAACCATTCAGATCAGCGCTTCTCCAACCCCTGTTATTTCAGGCAGCCAATATGTTTGCGCCGGATCAACCGGTAATGTTTATTCTACCCCCAATGTTGCCGGTCATACCTATGCATGGGCTATCGTACCAGGTGGGGCAGGCACAATAACGGCCGGAGCCGGTACAAGCAGCATAACAGTTACCTGGAACGGAGCAGCTTCAGGAAACAGCCTTACCCTGGATGAAGGTTCACCAGGGATTCATACGATTGCTACGCCATTACCGGTCGATATCGGAATTCAACCTTCGGCAAGTTCTCCTTCCTATACCTATCCTGCGTCAGTCTGCAACGGCAGTACTGCGGCAGTTACTGTTAATAATTCTGAAGTTGGCGTTCGGTACCAGATTCGTTTAAATTCAAACAGTTCCTATGTAGGAGCAGGCGTGAACGGAACCGGTGGTTCCATCGTCCTCACTACTACTGCCATATCAGCCAATACAACGTACAATGTTTATGCCTATACGCTCGCTCCTTTCAACTGCGCGGCCCAGTTGACCAATCCGTCCTCAACTTTTACCGTTAATGCATTGGCTGCTCTTAACTACGGCACATTAACCTCTGCAGACCAAACCATTTGTTTTGGCAGCACGCCAAACAGCATCACATTTGCAACTGCTCCTTCGGGAGGTTCGGGGACCTTTACCTACCAGTGGTACTCCTATACCGGATTGGCGGGAGCCTGTCCTTCAGGAACAGCCGTTCCTGCCGGCTGGTCCTCTATTGGCGGAGCCACTTCGGGCAGTTACGCTCCTCCTTCGCTGAATGCATCCATGTCTTACGCTGTGATGGTTACTCCTTCCGGAGCCTGCGGAACAGCTACCTGGGCAAGCGGATGCAGGCAAGTTACCGTTAACGCCAATCTAACTGCGGGCACTGTAGGTTCTGTGCAGACTATTTGTTACAACACCGCTCCGGCAGCTTTGACACAAACTGCTGCAGCATCAGGCGGAACCGGAGTTTACACTTATCAGTGGCAGAATTCACCTGATAACAGTACTTTTGTTGATATTGCAGGAGCTACGGGTATCGGTTATTCCCCGGGTGCGCTTATTGCTACTACCTACTACCGCCGCAAGGTGACTTCCGGTAGTTGCGGCACAGTGAACAGTGCTTCGGTGATGATTACCGTTAACCCTAACTTAACTGCCGGAACGATTGGTGCCGCCCAGACGCTTTGTTACAACACAACCCCGGCAGCTTTGACCCAAACCGCTGTAGCAACCGGCGGAACCGGAGTTTACACCTACCAGTGGCAAAACTCCCCCGATAACATCGCTTTTGCTGATATTGCTGGTGCAACATCATCCGGTTTTTCTCCCGGTGCGCTTACCGCTACTACTTATTATAAACGCAAAGTAACTTCCGGCAGTTGCGGTACGGTGAGCAGCGCTTCGGTGATGATTACCGTGAATGCCGATCTTACTGCCGGAGCTATTGGTGATGACGAGATAATTTGTGCAAATACTTCCCCAGCAGGTTTGACAGAAATTGCAGCAGCCACCGGCGGAACAGGAGCATTCACCTACCAGTGGCAAAATTCCGCTGATAATATCTCATTTACCAATATCTCCGGAGCCAATAGTACCGGTTATTCCCCGGGTGTGCTTACCGCTACTACCTATTTCCGGCGTAACGTCACTTCCGGGACCTGCGGACCTGTGAGCAGTGGTTCGATGATGACAACCGTGAACCCTGCAGCGACAGCAAATGCCGGCACAGCAATAACTGCATGCTCTAATGTCGGCAGCGTAAATGTAACGCCGGGGTCAAGTGCCTCTAACGCTACCGGAATCACCTGGTCTTCTACCAATGGTACCGGAACCTTTGCGAATGCAAATTCGTTGACAACCTGCACCTATACACTAAGTGTAGCTGATATCGCAGCAGGCAGTATCAACCTTACGCTGACGGCTGCCGGGAATGCACCATGCGGAAATGCAGTTTCAACCAAAACATTGACCATAAAACTGGACGGAAGCTGGATCGGAGGAGGAAGTGATTGGAACACGCCGGGAAATTGGGACTGTAACACCGTTCCAACTTCAACAACACATGTAGTTATCGCCAACGGTAAGACGCCATACCCAATTTTGTCTGCTACAGGAACAACCAAGAATTTAACGATTGGCTCAACTGCAACGGTTGATGTGTCAAATAATACATTGCAGATTGCGGGCACAATTAATATTAGTTCGGTTGGCCCTGTCATGGCAAGTTCCGGCGCCATTGAGATGACAGGTGCTGCTGCCCAAACAATTCCCGCCAATACTTTTGCAGTCAACAACCTCAAAAACCTGACCCTAAGCAATGCCGCCGGCGTCAACCTAAGCGGTACGCTGAACATTACCGGAATACTTAAAGCTGCTACTGGTAACCTTTCGACAGGAGGATTTCTTACATTGATCTCCTCAGCCGCTAAAACAGCCCTGATCGACGGCTCCGGAGCCGGGCAGGTAACCGGAAATGTGACCATGCAGCGCTATCTGCCATCTGGTTTCGGGTATAAATATGTCAGTTCTCCTTTCCAGGCAGCAACGGTCAGCGAATTCTCTCCCGAAGTTGACCTCTCTCCGCTAATATTCCCGACATTTTACAAATACGATGAAAACAATAGTACCGGAGGGTTATACATTTCAGGATGGGTTAAATATATTACTCCGACCGACCCGCTGATTCCAATAACCGGATATGCAGCTAATTTTGGTTCAAATCCCGCACCAAAATCAGTCGATGTTACCGGAGTGGTTAACAATGGAAATCAATCCATAGGACTTTCCAACAACAACAGACCTTTCACAAAAGGGTTCAACCTGGTTGGGAATCCATATCCATCTCCAATTGATTGGGATTATAGTCTTGCCGGTGGATGGACACGCACAAATGTAGATAATGCAATTTATCTGTTTAATGCATTGTTTGATCCGCTCGATCAATATGGAGGAAAATACAGCAGTTATGTCAATGGTATACAAAGCGATACCATTAACATAACCACAACACCTAATATCATTCCTTCCATGCAGGGCTTCTTCGTTCACGTGACCAATCCCGGAGCAGGAAGTTTGGCAATGACCAATAAAGTTCGTACTTCAGATCTATCTCCTATCTATAAATCTGCTACTGTAGACCCGCGCCCAATCCTACGTTTTGCGACAGGTTTTGATGAAAAAAACAGTATCTACGATTCATTTGTACTCTATTTTGAACCAACGGCAACTCTGGAATTCGATAAGGAGAAGGATGCACTGAAACTGATGAATACCGCATTAACCATACCAAACCTGTATTCCATCACTCCGGATGTTAAACAGCTTTCAATCAACGGTATGCCTCTACCAATCGATTCGTTGACCAAAATACCTTTGGGGGTCAAATTACTAAAGAATGGCTGGGTAAATTTTTCAGCCAGGGATATTAGCCGCCTGCCAAATGGACTTCATCTTTATTTATTGGATAAAGAGAAAAATATTGCCCAGGATCTTTCAAAGAATCCGACCTACCGCTTTTATCTTCAAACAGGAGAATACAACCAGCGGTTTATGCTGATTTTTTCCAAAAATGAAGTGTACTTCGAGCCTGTTCATAAATCCGACCTTTTTATCATTACCCGCATGAATGGAACTGTACTTGTTAAGGCCAATTTACCTGATAATGAAACCGGTAAACTTTATGTATCAAACATGTTGGGACAGGTATTTATGGAAAAGGAAGTCACGAATCAGGAGTCAGTCGACATAAGCTCAGGAGTAAATAGCGGTATTTATGTTGTAACCATGACTGCCGGGGTTCGTAAACAATCAGAGAAAACATTAATCATGAAAAAATGATGAAGTGGGACAAAATTAACAATATAGGTAAAGAGTTACTCATTATTTTAGTCAGCACCCTGCTCCTTATAATAATCTATCAAAGAGCCGAAGGACAGGAAAAACCGCCACGACCAATCTTGCTCGTTGTTACAGCAGAGGAGTTGAGATTTGGTGCGTTCTGTGTCATTTCCGGCGGAACTGTTGTAATTGACCCCACTGGGAATAGAAGTGTTTCAATTGGTCTGATTCCCGTTTTTTCCGGCCATCCATTTGGCCCGGCTACGCTTCGTATAAAAGGGAATGCGGGTACATTGGTCACCATTCAGGATGTACCGCCGAGTTCGTTGTCCAATGGAGGATTCACGATGGCACTTACTTTCAGCAGTCCCACATCAATTATTTCCTCTCTGGGATCACCTTTCGTTCTTCCTAACAATGAATGGACCGATATTAAAATTGGTGGAACTCTTACTGTTGGCAATCCAGCCGCCAATCCTCCCGGACCATATATAGGAAGTTTTAACATTACCTTTATTCAACAATAAAACAACCATAGGGATGCCGTATCCATTGTGTGAAGTGCAGTTCTACCTCCCATATTAATCTCTGCGAACCTTAGCTTTCATCTAATTAACAATTTCTAATAATCAATTACCCATAGGGTTATCAACTACACAAAGTTGATAACTATCTCTCCCACAACCCCGCGAAGAGTTATGAAAAAATTATAACGAATAACTTCGCAACAGGGAGAGATCAATTTCAGGCAGACAGACTAATTAAAATTCTGTTTCTATCAATTCCTCAACCTCTTCATTCATTGATATATTGTAAATATCTATGAATGTTGCATCTATGAATTATTGAAAAAAGATTTATACCAATAAATCTTCGATCAGTTTACAGCTTATGGTGAAAACGGTATTAAATTGACAGGAAACTTAAAAGAGAATTACTTCACCAATTGCCAAGCCAGGCATTGGATCTGTGCGCCTTCCAAAAGATGGGCCGAAGTGGTTGTCTGCCTGTTTTTCATTCTTGCATCACTGGGGGTTAATGGTCAAAATGAACCTGTTTACGATGAATTGTCCGTCTTTTTTCAGGTTCAGAACATGGGAGCTAAAGAAATTCCGGCTGTCATTCGTGACCAGGAAGTGTTACTCCCGGTTTCAGATGTATTTGATTTTCTGCAGATTAAAAACACATTGTCGTCGGGAATGGATACTGTGTCAGGATTTTTCCTGTCACAAGATGCCGAATACAGGATCGACCGATCGAAATACCAGGTATTTTTCCAGGGAAAAACCTACCAGCTCAAAAACACTGATTTAGTGCGGACTGAAACTAATCTTTACCTTTTGTCAAAATATTTTGGTGAGATCTTTGGACTGGACTGCAAATTCAATATCCGGACATTGTCGGTCAGCCTGACGACCAAGCTCGAAATGCCCGCTGTACGGGAGATGAGGTTGGAACAAATGCGTCAAAACATCAATCGTCTTAAAGGTGACGTAAAGGTAGACACAACCATTCAGCGGAACAGGCCAGCTTTTCACTTTGGTATGGCCGACTGGTCAGCGATATCCACCCAGCAAATCGGGCACTCCACAGATACCAGGTTAAACCTTGCGCTTGGCGCTGTTATAGCCGGGGGCGAAGCCAACGCCTATCTGAATTATGCTACAAATGAACCATTTAAAGAGAAGCAACAATATTACTATTGGAGGTTTGTCAACAATGATCGCGTATTCCTCCGTCAAACCACCCTTGGTAAAATCACAACAGATGCTACTTCATCCATCTACAATCCCGTAGTTGGCATCAAATTAACCAATTCGCCAACAACCTACCGCAGATCTTTCGGTTCCTATCCTCTGAGTGATTATACCAATCCGGGCTGGATGGTCGAATTGTATGTCAACAATGTACTGGTCGACTACAAAAAAGCAGATGCTTCCGGTTTCTTTACTTTTGAGGTACCATTGGTTTATGGTAGCTCCAAAGTAAAGCTAAAATTTTATGGTCCATGGGGAGAAGAACGCGCCAAAGAGCAAAGTATTAGTATTCCATTCAGCTTTTTGCCTCCCGGCGAGTTCGAGTACAGCCTTCGCGGGGGTATGGTGGAGGATGACAAACAAACCATTTTTTCAAGAGGCGAAATGCATTATGGTCTTACAAATACCATTACAATGGGTGCAGGTGTTGAATATCTTTCCTCGGTTCTTTCAGGAACCACGATGCCTTTTGTTACACTGGCCTCACGTCCCATCCCGAATATGCTGCTGATGGGTGAATTTATGTACGGGGTTCGGGGCAAAGGAATTTTAAGTCTTCAACTGCCTCACAACATACAAGCAGAACTCAATTATACCAAGTACCAACCCGGACAAAAAGCGCTCATCAACAACTACCTCGAAGAACGGAAACTCATTTTTACCCTGCCGTTCAAATTAAAGAAAATCTCTTTCTTTAACAGGACGACTTATGATCAGATTATCCTACCGGGTACAGGTTATTCGACCGCAGAATGGCTGATCTCAGCTGCAGGTAAAGGTTTCAGTTCCAACCTTACCAACTACGCCATGTTTTCGAAGAGCAATTCCCCCTACATTTACAGCACCCTTGCATTTTCATTCCGGTTACCTTCCGGAATTATGTTCATCCCGCAAACCCAATATGAATACAGCCAACATGAATTCATCTCTTTCAGGGCCGGCTTGGAAAAATATCTGTTTAAAAACGGATACTTGTCCTTGTCCTATGAGAACAATTTCAAAAACAGGGTACAAAGCGCGCAGTTCGGTTTCCGGTACGATCTTCCTTTTGCTCAGACCGGCTTTACAGCCACTCAAAGCAACGACCAGACCACACTGATGGAGATGGCCAGGGGCAGTCTGATCGTTGACAAGAAAACAAATTATGTGGGCGCCAACAATCGTATAAGCGTTGGCAAGGGTGGTATCGTTTTTGCCCCATTTCTGGACTTGAACTGTAACAACAAAAGGGACAAAGGTGAACCAAAGGCTTTTGGACTCAATATCCGGATTAATGGCGGTACTGCCACTAAAAATGACAAAGATACCACCGTACTGGTGTTGGACCTCGAACCCTATACCAAGTACCTTGTCGAACTTGATGCCAGCAGTTTCGATAATGTGGCTTGGAAAATCCATAATGCAGTTTTAAGCATTGTCGTCGATCCCAATTCCTTAAAGCTGGTTGAAATTCCGGTGTCAGTTGTCGGAGAAGTATCAGGCATGGTTATGAAGGAAAAAAGCGGAACAAAGGAGGGCTTAGGCCGCATAATTGTGAATATTTACAACCAAAATTCCATTCTGGCGGCAAGAACAATGAGCGAACAGGACGGCTATTACAGTTACCTTGGTCTGAAAGCGGGAACCTACAACCTGAAAATTGATTCTGCCCAGATGAAGAAACTGAGTATGGTTGCGACACCAACCTCAAAAACCGCCGTAATCAAGCCTAGTATTGAAGGAGATGTTGTTGATGGTTTGGATTTCGTTCTAAAGAGTACGGAAAAAGAACCTGCCGATACAACGAAAAAAGCAGTACCTGTGCCGCAACCTGAAAAAATATCCGATCAGGATCTGTCAGCCTACCTCCAGATAGCAGCCTTTATCGGTGAAAACAATGCGCAACGATTTGTCAATACAATTTCAGCCATGATCAATACGCCGGTTAAAATCCGTTTTGAAAATGGCTGGTACAAGGTTCTTGTAGATGGATTTACCTCCAAAGAGGATATGGAAAGATGTAAAAGGCTGATTGTCAGTAAAAACATTGTTCCGGAGAAGTCGATCATGGAAATTATCAGGTACCTATCTGCCGAAAACAAGAATATTGCTGAGCGTACCAAAAAACGGATTGCCCAGGGTGTTGATTTAAGGCCAGAAAACAGCACCATAATAAATCCTGGAAAGCCTACGGCAACAGTGCCTGCTCCTGTTACCCAACCGGCCGGCAAGCCTGCCATACCTCCATCAACAAGTACTACGAGCAGGCCAGTTACTACCCAACCACAGGATTTGCAACCGGTTACCGGGAAAGAGTTGATTTCCATGAGGAAATACTATTTTGTCGAAATAGGTACATTTAAAACGGTTACTAATGCGGCAAAACTGGTTGAAAAGGTTGCAAACCTGATCCCTTACCCGATAGAGATTACCTTCAGGGATAAGTTGTACAAAGTCAGATTCGGAGGTTTTGATACCCAGGCAGAGGCGAATGCATGTGTCAGGATGATCATGCAGAAGAGGCTAAACGAAAAAGCACGGATTATTATCAACTACGAAGAGATTGGCAGCAACTCACCCGCAGAACTCTCCAAAATCAGCGATGAATGCTTCATCCAGGTAGGTGCATTTAATTTCAAAGAAAATGCAGCGAATTACTACAAATACATGTCAGGAAAATATCACTATCCGATCGTTCTGATGGAAGAAGCCGGTTTCTACAAAGTACGCTTTGGTCCGTTTAAATCCGCCCAGGAAACCCAAAAATACAGGGAAATGCTGCTAAAACAAGGAGTTGATTGTTTTAACCGGTGCAGTACGGTTAAGTTCTTTTGAACATTGTCACTATTATCAACAAGTGCCTAAAGTGAGCTAAAGTGAGCTAAAGTGAACTAAAGTGACTAAAGTACTTGCGCTTTAATCAATATCGCACCGTTAATTTGTTATCTCCAAAGTTCGGAGTTCATAAGTACTTTAGTTCACTTTAGTTCACTTTAAAAAAGAAACTTTTACCCAAAACTTCCGTTACAATTAAAAACCAAACATTCAACACATGAAAATTCTGAAAATTGTAGTTTTCTCCTTGTTGGGAGTTATTGCGCTGCTGCTGGTTACGGCGATATTTGTAACAAAAGAATACAGGGTTGTAAGGGAGGTTACGATTTCAAAGCCCAACCAGGTAGTTTTCGATTATGTAAAATTATTGAAGAATCAGAACAACTACAGCAAATGGGCATCTGTTGATCCGGAGATGAAAAAAGAGTTCAGTGGAACCGACGGAACCATTGGTTTTGTCTCTGCATGGGACAGCAAGGTCAAGGATGTTGGAAAAGGGGAACAGGAGATCGTAGGAATGAAAGAGGGAGAGCGAATTGACTACGAATTGCGCTTTATCCTGCCCATGGAATCCACAGACCATGCCTACATGACCACAGAGGCAGTCACTGACGGATCTGCCAAAGTCACATGGTGTTTCTACGGGAAGATTAATTATCCAACGAACCTGATGCTGCTCTTTTTAAACATGGATACGATGCTGGGCAAGGACCTTGAACAGGGACTGAACAAGCTAAAGACAATATTGGAGCAACAGTAAAAATATTTTGGATTTTCGATTTTGGATTTTGGAAGTACGATGTAATCTTGATTGAAGCGTCATTCGAAAATCCAAAATCGAAAATCGAAAATTGTTGTTGTTCTTTCTAATCAAGCAAGTGATGGTACCTTGCCATCCAGTACGGCAGTAAAAAGAAAGCCCCGTCATCTTCACTTAAACCATCTCCTCCGCCATCCATCTGGTAGGTATTGCTGTTCCATTTGGAGATCGCCCTTTCAGGAGTAGGAATCGGTTTTGTTGCCTGAGGTTTGAGGAAACGGTCGTTGACGGCACTTTTCCGGATATCCCAGCGGTGAGAATTCTGCATTTTCCAGTTTCTGATGTCCAGCGGAATATACTGCATCTCCTGCTCTGCAACCTGCAAACCGCAATCTTTTCCCAATCCGATGCTGGCGATGTAATTCCAGATAGGGATACGATCTCCCTCCTCTGCTTTCCAACTCCGGGTTAAACTTTTAACAAAGATGGCCAGATCCGGACTATCCTTCCCGTAGCGTAAAAGTGTATAATAAGGCAAAAATGACAATTCATCGTCAGAATGGTTTATCTCGTAAGGACCGTACATCTTCTGGACCAACATGTTGTCGAGGTAGTGGTGTTCCTTTACCAGGTAGTTGTATACTTTTTCGTACTTCGAATTTCCTGTAACATGGGCAGCGCTCTTTAAAAAAGCAAGAATCTGCAGTGAATTGATTCCCTTTTCATACATCCAACGAGGAGAACGGTTCAATGAATCCGGATTCCAAACGGCCCAGCGGGTAGCCAGACCATCCAGGTCAACCATTTCAAAGTTATGGTCCACAATATGTGTCATAATTCTGTCTAACAACCCTTTGACACGCTCCTTTATCTCTCCTTTGGCTACCAGGTCATAAAAGATCGGGTAGGCAAACATATGGCCGACCAGCTCATCCGAGCTGGTATCTCCCTTCCACTTCCATTTTCCATCAGCCGATACATGCCACTCCCCTCCTTTGCCGGTACTTTCGTCTACAGATACATACGACCGTGCAACATAACCAGGTATCGGATTAACCGTATTCAGTTTTTCCATCGCAAGATAGGTACGAACGGCATTGTCATATGCATCTTTTGCACCTGTAACCGCAAAGCGGAAACTCTCAGCAGCCAGGTAGATTGAGGTCCACAATCCGTCATTGTCATTGGTGGAATGCGTATAGGAAGTGGTGTCATTCAACGATTTAAAACGGCATTCAGAGGCAAATCCGTAATGCAAATGCCTTTCATTCAGCCGCTTCTCGAAATAGGCCGCTTTCTGTTCAAGTGTCATCGGAACTTTTCGCAGTTCATTGATACCTGCTGAAGTAGCCACCCAAACTCTTTTGGAATCGACGGGCAAAATGTCGTTCACATGGTCGCTATCCAGCCAACGTTTGCCGGCATAATAACTCCAGGTCTCCCCGCTTTTACAGATTGCCCCCTGGTGGGTTCCGAGCCAAAGATCATTCCCTGAAGGAACAACCGTGGTAACCGGACCGAAGGGGAGTCCGTTATCTGCGGAAAACAGTTGGTGGTCACCTTTGTCGGAGATAAAGCCCACCGCCGGCTGACATCCGAACCAGATCCCATCCTTGTTACCTCCTGCGGCGAGGCTGCAATAATCCATTCCCAAACCGGGAGCCATGACAGCATATGTCAGATTAATCCATCTTCCTTCAATCTTCCGGAACAAACCACCATTGGTTGCGGCCCAGAGCTCATCCCCGCTGCCGTGGATCAACTGACGGACTGCAAATGATTTAAAATCAGGCAACTTTTGCCAGGTTCCTGCCCATTGCCACACACCAAGATTTGTTCCGACCAGCAAAGTTTTGGAATCAGTCCAGAGTAAAGCATGGATGGTATCCTTTTCTGCTACCGCAGGAAGCTGTAACTGCTTTTTTTCTGCTGGCTGGCTGATAATACCGATTCCTCCAAGCCACAACTTACCGGTAAGATCACTGCAGGCAGTCTGCCAGTTCCCGGGAATATTTTCGACCTGCCATTTCCCTTTCGCGAAGAAAAACAGACGGTTGGCTGAAACAGCAGCGATGCGCTCTCCTACCCTGATCAGTTTAACTACATTGGGTGCTTCTTCGGCCGGAAGTGATACCATGACCATAGATTCCTGCAAATAAGTTTTACCCTTGCCGGTTTCAGCATCATCTTCTCCGTAAACAGGATGAATAAACGCTATGAAACATCCCGCCACGAAGGCCAGCCCGAGAAAATAATTCTTCATGTTATTTGTTAATAGTAAATAAATAGTCTACAGTCTTTCCGTCGTCCAGTCATCCAGTCTCTCCGTCGTCCAGTCTTTCCCTCTTACCGTCTCTCCGTCGTCCAGTCTTCCAGTCTCCCCCTCACTTCCTCAACTTCCGCTGCAGTTCCATCAAAGGTCTGTACCCGATCAAAATGACCCCCTCATCTTTGAGCAATTGCCTGATATCCTTATCTGATGTAAAGCAGGCAGCTTCCTGTGCCCGTTTTTCGGCCGTACCGGTAATGGCTTTCAATTCGTCGCTCATTTTGGAAGCATGGATAAAAATTTCGGTCACTCCGGGCTTCAGATTTTTGATTACAGATGTCCAGAAAGGTTTCACCTCTTTGTACTTTTCCATCTCATCATAAATAAAGTAATCGGTAAAGATGAGTCCTTGCTTGGAAAGTTCCTCCCGCATGGCGGGTTGATTGAATTTCAACATTGTAGCCTGGGAAGGCATCCGCATAGGAAGATTAAATTCCATTGCCAGTTGAACATACGCTTTTACGTATTCAGGAGAATATTGCATTGTGCCCATGTGTGAGTCGATGTGGGTAACAGGGACACCTGCCGCAAGCGCTCTTTTAATTTGTGCACGTCCTTCAATCAAAGCTTCTTCCGGTTTTGCATGGGCATACACCTCTTCCACGCTTCGCAATAAAAAACCTTCAGGATCGCAGAGTCCCTTCACCTGATCCCTGGGCGCAACAGGTCCCCAGCGGTAAAAACTCCACTCAGCTGTGTGGGTAAGATGCACCCCAAAATCTTTTTCCGGGTGTTTTTTGGCATAATCCTCAATGGCGCCCGCCCACGGACAGGGTGTCATGATTGTACCTGAGGTGATCATTCCATTCTCCATTCCGTCAATGACAGCCATGTTGGCGGCATTGCACATACCTACATCATCGCAGTTGACAATCAGTAATTTGTCGGTCGGTTTGTAACCCAAACGCTCGCTCAGAAGTTTGGCCTGACAGTAGCCGGTTTGAGGAAAAAAAGAAAAAAGAAGTAAGAACCAGGAGAGAAAAATGATGGTTCGGCTTGAACCTGAAATTAATTGTTTTGGAAACATAGTTATTAATATTAAATAGTTATTGATATTTGAAATTATAAATTGATATTTCACCTTTAGATAGTACAAATAAACCCAATTTTTCACTTATGCATAAGCCTATTTGCCTTTATTGCATATTATTGCTCCCCTTTAGGAACTTTCAGCCGCTCGCCTGTCCCCTGGATCATCAATAGCTCCCACTCCTTACCATAACCAGGCTGAAGAGGCTTTTTCGAAATATTCTTCCCGTTTCCGTTATCCTGTATTTGCTCCCCTTCCGACACTTTAATGTTTCCGTCATGGTATTTCATAAAAAGGTACCGGTAAAAATTATTCCAGTCGCCAACAAGCTTATTACCAGTCCGAACCGAGAAGTCTGAAATATATTTGATCGCCGCTTTAGGATCCCGGTTAAGCATCTCTGTTGCTTTTTTGTCAACTTCCGGAATTTCTGACCTAAATTGATTTTCAAAACCTGACTGTTTTTGCTCAATTTCGGGATGGATCACATTGTAACGCGAATAGGCCCAATTGTTGACCTGGCTGAAGGTCCAGTAGGCAGAAGTTTCAGACCAGGTGATCATCGAACCGTTACCCGGGGCATAACTCTCCGGGATACGGGTAATTCCGCAGTACATGGGTGCATAGACACATCCGGCTGCATCATCTACGCCAAACCAGAAGATTCCGCCAATAGGGTCAGGAATGCCTTTGCGCGACTGGGCTACAAAACTGTAACCGGTTTGCTGGGTGGCTACAGCCCTTTCATTCAGGTACATCACGCTGTCGACCTCAAATTCCATCGGGCGCCAGCGGTAAGGCGATTTGTACGGACCTGCCCCCGGGTCATTCCGCATATCCATCGGCGTATCTTCATAATGATCGCGCATCCTTGCCATCACATCCTGCAGGGAAACAGGCGCATCCGGTTTTACCCAAAGGGGAAGCCGGTTGGAAACATATCCGTTCGGATTGGGTGACTGGTCTGACAATCTGCTGTTGCGGATAAATTTTCCCATCGCATAGCCGGTATAATCATGATTTTCCCTGATCTCTTTGCTGATATTCCTGAAAAACGACCAAACCCTTGCATCGCAAAAGCGGGCGCCTCCGAATTTTAATGGATTGTAGACATCAGAAAAGCTGAACGCTTCGTCGCTTCCCATGTAAAACCCCTGTTTCTTGGCAAAGCTGATCACATCAGCTGAGTGATAAACCGTTTGTTTCGTGTCTTTCCAGTTGTTGCTTTTCTGAAACGGGAAAGTCGTGATGCGGGCCTGGTTGGCATGTCCGCTCACATAACCGTCCGGGATGAGACGTGCTACCCAGACTGCCCCCTTGTCATATTTCCCTTTCCCGATCAACTCCATGATCCATGCTTCATTGGTATCGGAAATGGAGAATGATTCACCACTGGTTGCATAACCAAATTCGGCTACCAATTCGGCCATAATCCTTATCATTTCACGGGCAGAATTTGAACGCTGAAGTCCGATCCGCATGAGCGATCCGTAATCAAGAATGGCTCCGGGTTGAACAGACAAGGAGTCCAGTCCGCCGAAGGTGGTTTCTCCGATGGCCACCTGGAGTTCATTCATAAACTGAACCACCGAATAAGTATGCGGAATTTCCGGTATTGTCCCTAACAGTTTGCCGTTTTCGTAGTGATAAACTTCGCACCGACTTCCCGGCAGGTGATCAGCGGCCGGGTAAAAGGCTATTGCGCCATAACGGGTGTGTGAATCGGCTGCATAGGTTATCATCACGGAACCATCTTTGCTGGCCCCTCTGGTAACGATGAAATTGGTACAGGCTAATGTATTGAATATGCTCAATGCGAAAATAAGTAACAGGCTGAATGTGAAAAAAAGATGCTTCATTCGTTATTAATTTGTTTTTGAAAAGCCGAATGGAAATCGCCTGAGGATTGTTGTCATTCAGGTTGGTGATTCCCGTATCATGCTCATTCGATCAGTAGCTAATTGGCTTCGAATTTAACAACTATTGACGGTTATAAAAAGGGGATCTAAACAATTTCAAACCACCGAAAAACTAAACAAAAAAAATCCTATTTTGCGCGCAACTTATCTGAAGCTCTGATGAAAAAAATATTGACCCTGAACGTTTTGTTTTTGTACGTTTCAATTTCAGCTTTCGCACAATATTCCATGCGTAATGCTCATTCTCATAACGATTACGAACAGAAAACGCCTTTCTATCTTGCTTACAATAATCAATTCGGATCGATTGAAGCAGATATCTGGGCTGTCGGAGGAGAACTGTTTGTTGCGCACTACAGATCGCAAATAACTCCTGAAAGAACGATTGAATCGCTGTACCTGCTTCCAATCGTCAAATTATTCAGGTCAAATGGTGGCAAAGCATGGAAAGAGAGCTCATCCAACTTTCAATTGTTGATAGATTTGAAGACGGAGGTCGAACCGACATTGTCACTTTTGGTTGAAAAATTGAAAAAATATCCAGATGTTTTTGATCCTGGCGTCAATAGAAATGCCGTTTGCATTACAATAACCGGCAATCGTCCCAAGCCTGAAGAATTTAAAAATTATCCGATTTTTATCTGCTTCGACGGTAACATTGACAAAAAATATGATTCTGATCAGCTTAAGAGAGTTGCCCTTTACAGTGAAAACCTGGGAAATTACACCAAATGGAAGGGTGTGGAAACAATTCCGGAAATGGAAGCAAATCGCCTGAAACAAATGATTGATTCTGTTCACAGTATAGGCAAAAGAATCAGGTTCTGGAATGCTCCTGATACATCGGCAGCCTGGAAAGTTCTGATGGATCTTAAGGTGGATTTCATCAATACCGATCACATCCCGGAGCTTTCAACTTTTCTCATTACCAATAAAAATTGACTACCATGAATTGCAAGCGTGACTTTAAAGGATGGACAGGCCTTCTATGCATTTCAGTACTAATTGAATCCATTTTCGGCATCAATCCTGATTATTTAAAAAACCCATCGAATGGCTTGTCAATCTGACTGCAGAAAAGTGCTTAGAACGTTATCCGATCGGGCCCGATGGTATGTTGTTACTCAGACCAGTGGTTTACAATAAATAGCACAGGTATGAACTTCAGAAAAATATTTGTTTTCATCGTCCTGTTTTGCGCTTCTGGAATGACCAAAATACTTGCCGGGGATAAGGATTTTGGAGTTTGGCTGGATCTGGCTGCAACCAAAAAAATCCGTTCTGCTACCTTGGGACTAGTGAGCGAGATCTTAACCAGGGAAAACAGCAACACGTTAAACCGGATCAGTATCGGGCTGAAAGGTGATTACTCGTTTCTTCCCTGGCTGAGTGCAGGGGCTGGTTACAATTTAATCAATTTTTACCGTACAGGATACCAGGAATTGGCAGACCGGTTCTATTTCCAGGTAGTCCCTTCCTGGCGCTACAGTAATTTCTACTTCAGTTTCCGCGAAAGGTTACAGGTAACCATGTTTCCGGAAACCAGAACAAATGCCCAAAATTCATTTTACTGGAGAAATCGGTTTGAAATCAGTTACAAAGAAAACTCATGTAAATTTGAGCCTGTCATGGACCTGGAATCATTATACCATCTGGGAGAATCCGGTCATAACCCGAATGCAGGGTACCGGATAATTGTTGGAACTAACTATTGTCCATCTAAAAATCAGAAGATTAAAATATATGGAATGTTAACAGACGGGACTATCGTGAGTCAATACATCTTCGGCGTATCTTGTGAGTTCAAACTTTAATTATAAAAATCCAAGGGTGTGATACATTGGCTAATCTCCATCAATTCGATGAAGACTAACTGATGTCCTTTTGGGGATGTTCGTTCGTCCTTCTTTCATTCAACCAGAGGAACCAGTACCTGATAAAGTAGTCAACAACAAAAACGGTGAAAAAGTAATGAAGGAGGCTGTAGAATCTTTTTTCAAACTGGAAAGGTGATTTTCCGGATAAAAAGGCTCCTTTCCACCCGGCAGAATCACAAAAAAACATTTGTCTGTTCGTGGCTAAAGTAAGGATCGTCCCATTCTTCTGCTTTCTCATATTGGCTTTCGCTTTCTGATGTCCGGGCTTCATTTTTATAGGCCGCCAGATAAGCCGACGGCGTAATCTTCATGACTCTTTTGAACTGGTCGTTAAAATGGGACAAATTGTTGAAACCGCTTTCCATACTTGCCCTGGAGATGGTAATATTGTCTGTCAGCATCATTCTGCAGGCATTTCCGATCCTTATTTCGTTGAGGAAGGCGGAAAAAGTCTTTCCGGTATGCTTTTTAAAATATCTGCAAAAGGCTGTCGGACAGATATTTGCAATATCCGCAACTTCCTCAAGTTTAATTGTTTTGGTGAGATTTAGGATAATATGTTCATGAATCTTGTTGAACCTGTAAAAATCGAACGTGTTGATTGATTTTGAATAACCCAGGCTCGAATGATATTTAAACTCCTTTGTGTTTGCCATCATATCAAGCAAAATAATGAGCTCGGTAATCCTTTTAATGCCTGAAAGCTCAAAAATTTTGGAGATCTGCTCCCCGAAAGTTTTCCGGCTTTTGCCAGTGAATTGTAAGCCTCTCTGTGACTTTACCAATAACTCTTTGGTAGGATTCATCTCCGGCAAATTGATAAAGTTCGCATTGAATATCTCCTTGTCAAACTGTATTATCAACGCTTTCATTCCGGTAGTGGCCTTGCTTTCAAGATATTTCCTGTCACTTTTCCACCAGTGGGGTACATTTTCACCAATGATGCTGATCTCACCATCAGCAAAGCGCCTGATTCCATCACCTACGTAACTGGTACCTGAGCTTTTAACCACGAAAAGGATTTCAATTTCCGGATGAAAGTGCCATGGCACAGTGAAATGGGGCTTTTCTTCATCAAAGAAAATGACCGATTGGGTTGGTAAGGAATCAAGCTTCTGAAAAAATGGCTTCATAGCATCTTTGGTTTTAGCAGAAAAAAAAATATAATTTATGAAAATGCTAAAATAGCATTACATGTGGATAAAATGGCAAAAACAATTAGCAAAAAACATAATTAAGTTTGGATTGGTAATACATCGAGAAAACTAACTACATTCTGTATGAAACAATTCGCCTTAATTGATTGGGCCGTCTTCCTCGGATATGCATCCATCATTATTTTTATCGGATTATGGGTCTCCCGGACGAAAAAGGGAGAGCATAAAACGACTTCAGACTATTTCCTGGCCGGACGGTCTCTACCATGGTGGACGATCGGAGCGGCATTGCTTGCTGCAAATATTTCGGCCGAACATTTTATTGCCATGTCTGGCTCGGGATATGCAGTTGGTCTGGCAATAGCGGCCTATGAATGGATTGCTGCCATCGTGCTGATTTTCGTCGCCAAATATTTTCTTCCTGTATTTATTAAGAAGGGGATCTACACGATGCCACAGTTTTTGGCCCAGCGCTATGATAAAAGGGTTAGTACCATCATGGCAGTATTTTGGGTACTGGTCTATATTTTCGTCAACATGACAGCGGTTCTTTATCTGGGAGCCCTGGCGATGGAACGAATTATCGGGGTACCAATGGTTTACGGGATTATCGGATTCTCATTCTTTTCAGCTGTTTATTCCTTGTGGGGCGGAATGAAAGCGATTGCCTGGACCGATGTAATCAATGTTATTGTGCTGATATTCGGAGGATTGGTGACGACCTTTTTGGCTGTCAGCGCTTTGGGTGTAGATCATGGCTTTATATCCGGTTTTACGGAACTGATCCAAAAAGCTCCCCAGAAATTTCACATGATAATTGAAAAGGGGACGGTTTTTGTACCGGATGGTTCAGGTGGTAAAAAAGATGCATTCCTGGATCTGCCCGGATTAGGGGTCGTGCTTGGCTCAATGTGGCTGACCAACATGGCCTTTTGGGGATTTAACCAGTTTATCATTCAGCGCGGCCTGGCCGGAAAAAGCCTGAAGGAGGCCCAGTATGGGGTCATATTTGCCGGATATCTTAAATTATTGATTCCGGTTTTGGTTGTTCTTCCCGGCATTGCTGCTTTTGCGCTAGGAGCGGATCTGGCTAAATCCGATGAAGCATATCCATGGCTGCTCAGCAATATTGTTCCTGTTGGGATTAAAGGACTTGCTTTTTCTGCGATTGCTGCGGCCGCTGTTTCAGCGCTTAGCTCCATTGTCAACAGTGTTTCTACTGTATTTACCATGGATATCTATAAAGCCCATTTCCGGAAAAAAACAGAGGACAGGAAATTGGTAATTGTCGGGAGGATTGCAGCCCTAATTGCCCTGATCATTGCGACCTGCGTCGCACCCCAGCTGAGAACGCTGGATCAGGCCTATCAATATATCCAGGAATACACAGGTTATATTTATCCCGGTGAGTTTCTGATCTTCTTCTGCGGTCTTTTCTGGCGAAAGTCGAAGGCAACAGCTGCTGTGTGGGTTGCCTTGCTTACCATTCCGTTGGGAATCCTCCTCAAAATTATTAACCCACAACTCCCTTTCATTCTGAGAATCGGCTATGTATTCATCATTCTCAGCGTGGTTATGGTCGGATTAAGCCTGCTGGACAAAACACACAACATTGAGAATCAGTTTGGTAATGACCTATCCAGGCGTAAAACGCTGAAACTGGGATGGAGAATCATATCTGTTGCAGCATTTGTGGGCGTGGTTGCAGCCTTCTTTGTAGTGCCAATGCGGAATCTCGCACTGGAAGCAATCTATGTACTTGTTACCGGATTCATCCTCATCGGGTTCATCCTGGTCCTAAATACCACTAACCGGACCATGGATGAAAATGGGCTAATCATCGAAAGGTCCCTGTTTAAAACTACTGACACTTTTAACATAGCGGCTATCGGTATCTGCGGGATATTGGGGACGCTGTACTACTTGTTCTGGTAAGGGCATAGGCATGGGGCATGGGGCGCAGAGGACAGAGACTGAAGACCGGAAGACAATACAACAGGCAATTGAGCATACGATAAATTCAAAAAATGATGATAAAAGAAAATAAATGTCCACTCCTGGCTAAATCTGATCCTCAAATGGAATGCTATCAGAGCATCAGTTCTGCGGATGCCGGCTGGACTCATTTGAATATGGAGGCCCGGATTATCAAAAAAGGAGAATCCTGGTATGGATACACCGGAATGAATGAATATGTTTTTGTTTTGATGGGAGGTAATTTCAGTGCGGAAACTTCAGCAGGAAATTGGCAGACAATCAATGGCAGGAAAGATGTTTTCAGTGGATTGCCTCATGGTTTGTACCTTCCGACCAACACGACATTTGCCATCACTGCAACAAGTGATCTGCTTGATCTGGCCTGCAGCTGGTGCGAAAGCGACCAACATCATCCTGCACAGTTTATCACACCCGCTGATGTGGTGAAAATGGAAACTGAATACCGCGGGGGAGACAATGCCAGCAGGCAGATCAACAGAATTCTGCCTCCCGGCTCAAAATGCCACCGCCTTGTTTGTGTGGAAGTTTATACTCCTTCAGGAAACTGGAGTTCATTTCCTGCACACAAACATGATATCCGGAAAGTTGATCCCATAACTGGGAAGCTTCTAGAGACAATGCTGGAAGAGATTTATTTTTACAAAATCGATAAACCCCAGGGATTTGCTTTACAAAAGGTATATACCGACGACAGAAGCCTGGACGAGATTGCGGAAGCGCGAAACAATGATGTGGTATTGGTGCCTAAAGGCTACCATCCTGTCATCGCCGGACACGGATACAACGTGTACTACCTGAATTTCCTTGCAGGCAGCGATCAAAGCCTGGCCAGCAGCGATGATCCGGACCACAAATGGATCTACGGAACCTGGAAAGGAATGGATCCGCGGATTCCGATGGTAACGATCGACATGAATAAGCAGTCATAATTTTCTGAATTTGGATTCTTTTACGATAAAAACATACAATATGACAAACAAAACAAAAATGCAGCTCACCAGTGAGACTGGGACAGAGTTCTGGAATGATTCGTGCAGCGTCATCGAATTATCTGATGCGGTTTCGCAGGGTGCTGTCGGAGCTACTTCTAATCCGTTGATCGTTTACAATGTTATTTCTCAGGAAAAAGAGATCTGGAAGGATACGCTTCAGGCTATCATTAAAGATAATCCGTCAGATTCAGAAGATGATATTGCATGGAAACTCATTGAGGCTATAGGAATTAAAGCGGCAAAAATTCTGGAAGGAGTATTTCATGCAAATAACGGAAAAAAGGGAAGATTATCCCTGCAGGTGAATCCTATGCACTTCCGCAATACTGAAAAAATGATAGAACATGCCAAACACCTGGCAAAACTGGCTCCCAACATTGCAATAAAAGCACCTTGCGTCAGCGCCGGGCTTGACGCTATAGAGGAAATAACTGCATTGGGAATATGCGTAAATGTAACTGTCTCATTCAGTGTACCTCAAGTAATTATTGCTGCGGAACGAATCGAACGTGGACTGAAACGGGCAGAGGCAAACGGAATAAATACTGAAAATTTTACTCCTTATGTAACCATGATGGTAGGCCGGTTGGATGATCAGTTAAAAAGAGTCATGGCAAGGGATAGAATTTCCATTGATCCCGGATATCTTGAATGGGCAGGCGTTGCAGCCTTTAAAAAGGCCTATCAGTTTTTTAAAGAACGGGGATACCACAGCAAACTTCTGGTTGCTGCGTTCCGTAACCACATGCAATGGTCTGAATTTCTGGGCGGAGATGTGGTGTTATCCATGCCTCATGAATGGTGGACACAATACAACAATTCTGATATTGAAGTCATACCACGCATGAATATTCCGGTAAGGCAAGAAATTATCGACGGGCTATACTCAAAATTTAATGATTTCCGCATTGCCTTTGACGAGGATGGGATGAAGGAACCGGATTTTGTTCATTTTGGATCTACCATCCATACACTGAATCAGTTTAATACAGGATATCAAAATCTTCTCACCTTCGTTAGGGAACGAATTCTAGCATCATATGAAAACAATTAGATTAACTGTCGGACAAGCAGTTGTACAATTCCTGAAAAACCAGTATGTCGAACGTGATGGAATAGAAACACCCTTCTTTGCCGGGTGTCTCGGAATATTCGGTCACGGTATCGTTGCGGGTGTAGGACAAGGGCTGATGCAAAATACCGACTTCCGGTACTTTATGACCCGAAATGAACAGTCATCTGTCCACATCGCAATGGCTTATGCCAAAATGAAAAACCGTTTGGGCACCTTTGCCTGTATCTCTTCTATCGGTCCGGGTGCGACCAACATGATCACCGGTGCAGCCTGCGCTACAATCAACCGTTTGCCGGTTCTTATCATTCCCGGAGATATTTTCGCCACAAGGAATGTAGCGCCGGTTCTCCAGCAACTTGAATCCCCATCAACGCAGGATATTTCCGTCAACGACTGTTTCAAGCCTGTTTCTAAATATTGGGACAGGATTAACCGGCCTGAACAGCTGATCACTTCTTTGCCCGAAGTGATGCGGGTGCTTACTTCACCTTCGGAAACAGGTGCAGTTACACTTGCTTTACCGCAGGATGTTCAGGCCGAGGCATTTGATTTTCCCCAGGAGCTGTTCCGTAAACGGGTATGGAAAATTGCCAGGCCAAGAGCTGACAAACATTTGCTGGAAGCGTCTGTTTCCCTGGTCAGGGCATCCAAAAAACCGGTCATCATTGCCGGCGGAGGTGTTATCTACAGCGAGGCAACCGAAATACTGAAGAAACTGGCTGATCAGACAGGAATCCCGGTTGCCGAAACTTTCGCGGGAAAAGGATCACTGCCCTACAACCATCCTTCGAACCTGGGCGCCGTCGGAGCAACAGGAACACCCGGCGCCAATGAATTCACTGAAAATGCTGATCTGGTAATCGGGATTGGAACCCGCTACAGTGATTTTACAACCGCCTCCAAAACTGCTTTCCAAAATCCGGATGTGAAATTTATCAACATTAATATTGCTGAATTCGATTCATCCAAACATTCCGCATTCCCGCTGACAGCCGATGCAAGAGCTTGTTTGGAAGAGCTGACCGGGCTGCTCGGAGATTACAAGGTTTCTGACGGATACGCTGCAAAGGCAGCCTTGCTGAACAATAACTGGGACAAGCAGGTTTCTGAATTTTATAAAGTATCAGGTGAAATCCCCGTAAAACAGGTCGAAGTGGTAGGCGCCGTGAATGATTTCGCCCGACCCCGCGATGTGGTGCTGTGCGCCGCAGGAAGTTTGCCCGGCGATCTGCACAAGCTTTGGCGCACCCTCGATCCCAAAGGTTTCCACCTCGAATACGGTTATTCAACCATGGGATATGAACTGTCTGCCGGCATAGGCGCCAAAATGGCTTGTCCCGACCGCGAAATTTATGTCATGGTGGGTGACGGCAACTACCTGATGATGAACAACGAAATTGTGACTGCTATCCAGGAGGGAATAAAATTCACGGTCATTTTACTGAATAACAATGGATTTGCAAGTATCGGCGGATTGTCGCAATCTATCGGTTCCCAAAGATTTGGTACCAAATACAGGTATAGGGATGAAGAGACCGGACTTTTGACCGGAGAAATCCTGCCGGTTGATTTTGCACAGAATGCAAGAAGTTTGGGCGCACATGTGATTGAAACCCACGATATAGATTCCCTGAAAGCAGCGCTGGCCGAGGCAAAACTTCAGTCAAAAACTACCGTGATTACCATAGAAACCAATCTCACCAAGGACATCCCCGGTTATGCCTGGTGGGAAGTCGCTATCGCTGAAGTTTCTGAAATTGACACGGTTCAGAAAGCCAGGGCAGAATACGAAGAACACAAAAAGAGACAAAGGTACTACCTGTAAATTAAAAATCATGAAAATTCTAAAAAATTACATCAATGGTCAATGGGTTGATAGCAGGGGAACAACATTCCTGGATGTTATCAATCCTGCAACAGGACTATCAATTGCGAAGGTTCCTGCCGGAACTGCTGATGACATTGTAGATGCAGCAAATGCAGCGCATGAAGCAGCGGGTGCGTGGCGGAATACTCCAGCAACGCTGCGGGTCCAGTATCTTTTCAAAATGAAACAGATACTGGAGTCCAATACTGATCTGATTGCTGAGATCTGTACCATGGAGTGCGGGAAAACATTTGCCGAATCCAAGGCCGAGATGACCCGTGCAGTCGAAAACATTGAGGTGGCCTGCGGTATTCCAACCCTTATGCAGAGCGTTTTTTCGGAAGATATTGCCACGGGTGTTGACGAATTTGTGATACGTCAGCCACTGGGAGTTGGAGCCTGTATCACTCCGTTTAACTTTCCGATTATGATCCCTTTCTGGTTCATGCCCTATGCCATTGCCTGTGGAAATACCTATATCATTAAGCCTTCGGAAAAAGTTCCGATGACCATGACGAAAATTTTCGAACTTTTTGAGTCGGTCAATCTGCCCAAAGGTGTATTGAACATGGTTCAAGGAGGCAAAGAAACTGTTGATGCCATACTCGAACATCCGTTCATCCCGGCCATTAGTTTTGTAGGTTCAACTCCTGTTGCCAAACATGTTTACCAGACGGGAGCTTTATACGGGAAAAGAGTTCAGTCTCAGGGCGGCGCAAAAAACGCAGTGGTGGTGATGCCTGACGCAGATGAGGAAACAACTGTAAAGATCATTACAGACAGCGCATTCGGATGTGCCGGACAACGGTGTCTCGCTGCATCGGTGGTAATAACTGTTGGAACGGCAGCTGAAACCATTCCTGCCAAATTGATTGCCCTGGCCCGGACCAAAAGAACCGGATACGGCATGGCATCCGATGTAGACATGGGGCCGGTCATCACCCGGGAGAGCAAAGACCGGATCGAATCCCTTATCCAAAAGGGAATAGACGAAGGGGCCGAACTTTTGCTGGACGGCCGTGAGGTAGCAGTTCCTGGTTTTGATGAAGGTTATTTCATTGGGCCGACCATACTCGGGAATGTTGGTACAACCAGTCAGTTATACCAGACAGAAATTTTCGGGCCTGTTCTGAGCATCGTTCATGCCGGTACACTGGATGAGGCCATTGAGATCATCAACATGAATCGTTATGGTAACTCGGCCTGTATTTTCACCAGGAGCGGTGCAGCCGCGCGGAAATTCCGTCGCAATACGTTTGCGGGAAACATCGGGGTAAATATCGGGGTGGCGGCGCCGATGGCGTTCTTCCCGTTCAGCGGGTGGAAAGACAGTTTCTTTGGCGATCTGCATGGCCAGTCATCCCATGCCGTTGAATTCTATACGCAGACAAAGGTCGTTATAGAACGCTGGGACGACGAATGGAATAGAAAATTTTAATTCGGATTTGAAAATCAAATATCATATCAACCTAAATGAATCAAAAATGATAAAAATTGCCAATGCTCCCTGTTCCTGGGGAGTTCTCGAATTTGACCTGGAGGGGAAAGCCGCCGGTTTCGGGCAGGTACTTGACGAAATCAGCGAAACCGGCTACCAGGGAAGTGAATTGGGTGACTGGGGTTTTATGCCTACGGTCCCTGCCGGGCTGAAAGGCGAACTTGAAAAGCGCCGGCTTTCGATGGTTGGTGCATTTGTTCCGGTATTTCTGAAAGACAGGTCCAGACATGCAGCAGGCGCTGAAGCTGCTGTCAAAACAGCAAAGCTGATGGCTGACGCAGGTTATACGGAAGCATTTATCATACTTGCCGACAACAATGGCAGTGTGCCTCAGCGTACTGAGAATGCAGGAAGAGTAACTCCTGAAATGGGATTGTCGGCCGAAGAATGGAAAATATTTGCCGAAGGGGCCGATTTTATTGCCAGCGAAGTCAAAGCGGAAACCGGTTTGCGTACAGTATTTCACCACCACTGTGCGGGTTATGTCGAGACTCCGACCGAAATTGAACAGCTTATGGAGCTGACAGATCCTTCACTGGTTGGTCTGGTGCTGGATATGGGACATTATAAATTCGGCGGCGGAGATCCCTTGACTGCACTGATCAAACACAAAGAGCGGATCTGGCATATTCATTTCAAAGATTGCCATTCCGAAATTGCATCCCTATCAAGAAAAGAAGGTTGGGATTATTTCAAATCAGTAGGCAGCGGCGTATTTTGTGAACTTGGCAAAGGTTCTGTCGATTTCCCGGCAATCGTAACCGAACTGAAAAACCAGAATTACAACGGCTGGATTGTCGTCGAACAGGATGTCCTTCCGGGGATGGGTAATCCAAAAGTATGTGCCCAAAGAAACAGGGAATACATTCAATCTCTTGGATTATAGGTCAAATATGTCCCCTTCGACAAGCTTCAGGGACCGGTACCTTAATTTATTCATTTTCCTTCAACCCTTAGACCCTTCGACGAGCTCAGGGCAATGCAGCCAAGGGTTCGGAAACAATTCAAACAATTCAAACAATTCAAACAATTCAAACAATTCAAACAAATAAACTATGAAGAAACTCAAACTTGGTGTAATCGGAACGGGCAGGATAGGCAAGGTCCACATTGCAACACTCGTACAAAATGTTCCGCAGGCTGAAGTCGTTGCTGTTGCAGATGTAAATCTGGCCGGAGCAAAGGAAGTCGCCGGTAGCATGGGTATTTCTTCTGTCTACAGCAGTTACACAGATGTGATCAACCATCCGGATGTTGAGGCAGTGGTTATCTGTTCGCCTACGGATACGCATGCTCAGTACATAGTGGAGGCAGCACAGGCAGGAAAACACATTTTCTGTGAAAAACCTGTAGACCTCTCATTGGCAGTTATTCAGGGTGCCCTGGATGCAGTTGCCAAGGCAGGGGTAAAACTGATGGTGGGTTTCAACCGCCGCTTCGATCCCAATTTTGCCAAGATTAAACAATTGGTGGTTGACGGCAAAATCGGTGATCCGCACATCCTGAAAATAACCTCTCGTGATCCTGCCCCGCCGCCGGCCGAATACAGCGCAGTATCAGGAGGTATGTTCATGGACATGACCATCCACGATTTTGATATGGCCAGGTTCATTGTCGGAAGCGAAGTGACAGAAGTGTACGTGAAATCGGCTGTGTTGGTGGACGAAGCAATCGGAAAAGCAGGTGATGTGGATACTGCCATCATCACCCTGACATTTGCCAACGGTGCGATCGGAGTGATTGACAACAGCCGGAAAGCGGTTTACGGTTACGACCAGCGGGTTGAAATTTTCGGTTCTAACGGTATGGCCTGTGCCGACAACAACTATCCCGAAAACCACCGCTATTTTGCCGGAGACGGCATACACGGATCCTTGCCATTGAATTTCTTTATGGACCGTTACCTCGAAGCCTATGCCAATGAGATGAAAATCTTCTGTGAGGCGGTTATCAACAATCTTCCCCTGCCGGTATCCGGCGATGACGGGTTTAAATCTGTTGCGATTGCTTTGGCAGCAAAAAAATCGGTTCTGGAAATGCGTCCGGTAAAAATATCCGAAGTCTTGTAACCATTCAATCAGCTATAAATGATAAATATCCTGATTAATAGAAGAGACTGTTTAAATTTGTCCGACTATAAGATGCCGGAGGCATCATATGTTTATAGAAGGTTGCTGAGGTCCATTATGCGACCCCAGGGTCGAACGTTCTCCAAATATTGCCTTTCTATAATCATGTAATCCCTCCAGGATTAGAAGAAACAAAATTTAAACAGACTAAGCAAATATTGAATAGTTTAACTACGAACAAAAAGAAATAGCCTACCTCTTTAGCTAACAGGTATTTGATTAGTCCTGCCTGAACATGTGATCCAGCAAATTTTGTTTGCACGACTCAGACATAGCCAGTTTATGCGATCCAATATGGACTGAATTACCTTCAATATGGTTAATTTTCAAGATATTGACAAGGCTGGTCCGGTGCACTTTCTGAAACGGGAAGGCTTTCAGTTTTTCCTCCCAGCTTTTTAACGTTCCATGTACAACAAGCTTATTATCTGCACAATAAATGGAAACATAATCACCACAGGCTTCTACGAACAAAATATCATCGACATTGATCTGGTAGATCCGGCGATCTGTTTTGACACTAATTCTGGAAAGAACCGGTGACATGACCCTTGTATTTAACCGCTCCTTGGCTTTGTTCACAGCCTTGCTGAATCGCTCGAATGAGAATGGCTTCAGTAAAAAATCAACAATCTCAAGATCAAACCCTTCGATGGCATATTGAGGATAGGCAGTGGTAAAAATGACCAACGGTGGACGAACCAAGGATCGAAGAAAACTCACACCGGACATTTCCGGCAAATTGATATCCAGAAACATCAGATCTACCTTGTTATGGTCCAGAAAGGCCTGTGCCGAAAATGCATCCTGAAAAATCCCGCAGCAATCCAACCCGGCACACAACGAAATATTGTGTTCCATAATCGATTGGGCAGCAGGTTCGTCTTCGATGACGATACAGTTCATTTGCTCATTTAGAGATTAGTTCAAATACTTAATTGTAGCCTTTTTCAGCAAGTGACTAAAGTGAACTATAGTGAGCTAAAGTGCCTAAAGTACTTCGCATCGATATGCATTTGTCAGCAGTCCAAAACTTTAGTTCACTTTAGTTCACTTTAGTTCACTTCTTATTAAAGCTCAATCTTCAATTCCAACCTGAAAATACCATCCTTACCCCCGTATCCAAAGGAATACCGGTTGGGATAGATCAAATTTAATCGTTTTTCTACATTATTGATCCCTATTCCTCCACTTTCAGCTTCACCATTCTTTTCCCTCAGTGCGATGGTATTTTCGGCTTTAAAAACCAGTTGATTACCCTTAAATCCGATAAACAGTTCAATTTTGCCGGCCTCTATACCTTTGCCATGTTTGAAACAGTTCTCGGCCAATGGAAGGAGCAGCAGAGGGGCAATCTGTTTGTTGGTGAAATTTCCTTCCATTGTTAAAAGTACAGGCGTAATTTCGGGATCGACCCTTGCCTTTTGCAACTCAACATAGGTTCTGATAATCTCCACCTCTTTCTCAAGGGCAACGTACTCACTGGCAGTATCATAAAGCACATAGCGCAGAAAATCGGATAGTTGCAATATTACATCCTTTGTTTTTTTGTCGTTTTTGGATGCCATTGAATAAATGGTATTCAGGTTGTTGAAAAGGAAATGGGGATTAATCTGTGCTTTCAGGGCAGAGAGTTCATTCCGGGCTTTATCACGGTTGGCAATCAGCATTGAGGCGTATTGCCAAACAAGGAATACGACTGTTGTAAATACGATGTAAATACCGACTATCACTACCAGCTCCCAGACATGGAAATAGGAAATAAAATAAAGATTGGGGAGAATCCGGTCAATTACGTAATTAAAGAACGAATAATTGATGATGGCGGCAAAAGCCGTAAGTCCTGATACTGCAAGGAGGTAAATACTGAACCTGCCGACCTTCAGGTATTTATTTACGAGTACCTGCAGGTTGAAATAGACCGCAGCCGCAATCGACAGGTGAAAAACTACTGCATACATAAATCCCGAAAGGAAAAAATCAGTAAAAAGGGAAATTTCATCCTCATGGGCTTCAGGCTGAAAGAAAGCAAACACAAGGTATAAAACCGGAATAAAAAAGAGGATAGTGACGGAGATTTTAAGCCATTTACGGGCATTCCTGATCAACCATATAAACGGCATCAGACAGTACAGGTAAAACAGGAAATTCAACAAAACCAGCTCAGTCCAGTAATCCTGAAGCCCCTTGATGAAAGCTGAAGACTCAACTCCGGGATTAAACAATATATTCCAGGCATTAACGGAGAGGATCCAGAATAATAAATGCATGGCTGTGATCACCTGTTGTCTGTATTTTATAATTTTCATGGCTCTTTTAGTTTATTCGGTTTAACTTCAGCATGGCAGGCTGGTCCGCCCAGTCAATAAAACGCGGTTCCCTGGCATAACGCTCGATCAGTCCTGTTAATTGTTCTGAACTGCCGGTCAGCAGCAACCTGCCGGCATCACTGACCCATCGGTAGCTTACCCTTACCCGCTTTTCTTCAATCATCCCTTTCATGTATTCAGCTCCCAGCCACGAAAATTCCGGCTGTTGGTCCCGGATAACAATCCTTGCCAGGGTATGAATCCTGAAATAACTCTCAATAGCTATTCTGCTCTTTTCCAAACCTGAATTTTCTATGGGCATAAAATCGGCATAAAGGTCTTTGTTGACCCGGAAAAGGACCATTTTAAATTGGTAAAGGGATGAATCTGCACTGGTTCCAATCAATTTTACCGTGTAAAAATTCAAAGGCTTGTAGGTGACAGAATCTTTTCCGCGAGTTGTTTTAACCGTCTCCTTGGAGATGCGTCTTTCAATTTCCCATACGGATGTGGTGTCCGTGAGTTTCCAGACATCATTTTCATCATTTTTCCCATCCTTTCTGGAATTTTGGGTTGTCTTAATAAGCAATGGTGACGCCGACCAGGCTCCTTCCATCTCAGGAACCAAAGTGATATTTTTATCCAGGTAAAATGGATTCAGGGAACAAATCATAAAAAAATCGGTGCATCCCGACAGCAGCAGGATTGTTCCGATTGTAATCATTAATCTTGGCCTCTTCATTTCGCTGAGTTTTTAAATTATGGAAATAAAGATAGGCGGGATTATTCCATCAGAAAAATTTATTCGATCAATGCCCGTTTATTTTCGATGGATGAGGAAATCAGGAGGAAATTAATGTAGTTTTCAATCTTTTCTGCTCCGATTTCCTAATTGGCCTAATGTTCCAGTATCTGAAATTTCTGCCTTTTAAGTCTTTATCGTAGCTAATCGTAAAGCCAAGGAAGCTAAAGCCTTCCTTCCTTGCCTCTATCTGCCGGGTCTTTGTCTCATTGCGCATTAATCCCATTCGATTTAGCAAACTTTTAAGCTTTTCTATCACCTCTTTTGGTAAAGTCTTTCCCATTAACACAAAGTCATCGGCATACCTAACTATTTTAATTCCGTATTTCCCAAACAGGCTTCTGGTGTTGTTTACTATCCTGTCTATCAGGTGGAAGTAAACATTGGCAAGAAGTGGTAATGTTACTCCGCCCTGTGGCGTTCCGGTACGATTGTCTTTTCCACTCTTGTTCTGACCATCCCGATAAACAGGTGCTTTCAGCCATTTATTGATCAGCTTTAGTATCCTTGGGTCGGTTACACGTTCCTTCAAGGCTATTTCAAGCTTGGCGTGTGGTATCTTAATCGAGACACTTAATGGAATCATTTTGGCCAGGTGTGTAAGGAATAATAAGTTTTTCTAGTCAGACTTGAGCATAATAAAAGACTATGTTGTCTTTTATTCCAAATTAGTTGTACCTTTGCTTCAATAATTCTAAATAATGACTTATTATGGAACAGATTAATTATAGTGAATTGTCACTTGGCGAGATAGTTGCCAATGATTTCAGGTCGGCATCGATATTCAAAGATGCCGGATTGGATTTTTGCTGCGGAGGTAAAAAATCGCTTCAGCAGGCGTGCGAAGAAAAGAGTTTAAAACCGGAACCAATTGCAGCATTACTTCTTGAGCTCCAAAATCAACCGATTGATGCGTCTAAAGATTTCAATACCTGGGATTTGGCTTTCCTGACCGATTACATTGTCAATACCCACCACAAATATGTTTTGAAAGTTTTACCTGAATTGGTATTTTACACTGGTAAAATTGCTTCGGTTCATGGCTCAAACCATCCTGAATTAGTTGAAGTGGCCGATTTGTTTTCGAAAGTAAATACTGAACTTTTGCAGCATCTTAAAAAAGAAGAGGAAGTTCTCTTCCCGGCTATAAAAGAGGCTTTGAGAACCAATTCACCGGAGGCAAGAAAAACTATCGCCTCTGAAATCAGCAGGATGAGCGGCGAACATGAATTTGCCGGAGGGGCAATCGATTTTATTAATGAATTAACAGGAAATTATGCGGTTCCGGAAGATGCCTGCAACACCTACCTCGTTACGATGAAACTCTTGAATCAATTTGAAGATGATCTGCACATTCATGTACACCTTGAAAACAATATATTGTATCCGAAGGCCCTTTTGTTGTAACCGTGAAGTTTTATCCGGAGAATGGTTAACTTTATCATTCTCAGATTAGCCTCCCATGTCGGAATATATTGACAACCATACCAGCAGAACGGTAGCACTTGCAGCGTTCGCCCTTCGTTTGATCCGGGGTGAAAATGGTAAAATGCTGATTGAGCAGTATTCACCTGTAATTGAATTGGTCACTCCTGCAGATGCCATGCAGGTTCTCGACAAATTATTGACGGAGGGACTCGCCACTGAAACAGTCAAAGCCAACACAGGAAAGATTATCAATGTTTTCTTTAAGTCTTTAAGCGCCTTCCAATGGGCAAAACCCGAAGAAGGGCATTTTATCTATTACCTGATGCGCGAAAACCGGGAGGTTGAGCAATTGATGGCTGAAATAAAAGCGGTCACCAAAATCTATTTTAAAGGTTCCGATTCCGGACAGGAAAACCTTATACCCAGGTTCCGTTCGCTTGTTGAGCAGCTGAAACAGTATGAACTGCACTACATCAAAAAGGAGATTATCCTGTTCCCATACCTTGAAAAAGCCTTTCCGCAGCACCGGTGTCTGCAGCTGATGTGGTCGTTTCACGATGATTTCCGCAAGAGTTTAAAGCTTCTCGGAAAGATACTCCTTTCGGAAAATCCGGATAAAAACTTGCTAAACAAGGAGCTGGGCAGATTGTTCTTTGTTGTACTTCCTGTCATCTTCAGGGAGGAGCAGATCGTGTTCCCGGTTGCTATGAATGTTATTCCCGAAGAGGACTGGGAGGCCATGATGCAGCAAAGTTTCGAAACAGGATGGTGTTATATAGCTGAACCTGGCCGGTCTGAGAAGGAAGCGATAACCGGTTTGGTCCCGGGTGGACTGGTTAGTCTGGGAACCGGATCTCTTTCTGCTGAACAAATCATCCTGATGCTCGAAAACCTTCCGGTTGATATCACTTTCGTGGATGAAAACGATGAGGTGCGCTATTTCTCCGGGGCGAAGCATCGGATATTTCCGCGTTCACAAGCCATTATCGGACGAAAGGTACAGAACTGCCATCCGCCCGAAAGTGTCCATGTGGTCAATGAGATTGTAAATGCCTTCCGCAGCGGAAATAAGGAGCAAGCAGATTTCTGGATACAGATGAAGGGCCATTTTGTCCATATACGCTATTTTGCCTTGAGGAATGAGTTCGGCACTTACATGGGCACCATCGAGGTGAGTCAGGATGTGACAGACATCCGTGCTTTAAACGGAGAACGCAGACTGCTGGATTGGAAACAGTAATGCCGGATGAACAGTTGTCATGTCTCCGGCTAAGTTATTTATTGGTTGACTTTCAATGGGAAAAGGATACTTTTTGGAATTAAAAAAGGAACATTTTGTGGTGCATTGTCAGTTCCTTTTCACAGCCATGTATTTGCCTAAATAAATTGTAAGGAAGAAATTAAGATACCTCTCGGGGTCATTTTCCGGAGATTATAATTCCCGGCACGAACTTCAGCCCTTTACTGTATACCCGGCAAGGCGTTTCATCCGCGGTATTTCCATTTTTCCCAAAACGCTCAGAACGTGTTTACAGATCCATGCCCATATGCAGATCGCATCCAAAATGGCCGCTGTTGCCCATCGGTCCGCATAGATAGGTGAACCCAAATTTCTCATACACCTTCACCGCCTGTTTCAATTCGGGCATGGTTTCCAGGTAGATCCTGCTGAAGCCGGAATCGCGGGCCGACTGCAGGCATTTTTCTATGATCGTCCTTCCCAGTCCGAATCCCCTGACTTCAGGCAGCAGGTACATCTTCACCAGTTCGCAGGTGTCTGAAGGGAGTCCGTCAGTCGGGAATATACCGCCACCGCCAACGATTTTACCATCCTCTGCTTCAACCACAAAATAGGCTGATCCGGGCATTCGGAATAGTTCGTACAACGAATCGGTTGTTGGGTCGTAATAGACTGTTCCGGGATGGTTGGCACCGAATTCGCTCAAAGTATCCCGTATAATGACAGCCAAAGCTTTGTTGTCGGTCGGTTGGATCGGGCGGATTTTCATATTTTTCACATTTCCCCGTTGTAAATATGTTGAATAACCAGTCCGGCCAGGGTGAATCCGTAAATAGCCGTAATGTGAGCCACCGTTCCGTTGATAACAGCTTTCCGGCTGCACCATTCGTGGTCGGCAAGTTCAGGATCTCCCGGGGCATTGGTCAATTTTGGGCAGAGACATTTATCTGTTCCGCAGGAAGATCCTGCCCCCATGTTTTCAAGCACCTCATCACTGTATATGCACATGAATTTTTTGGCAGGTAAGTCTCCTTTCTTGATCATTTTCCTGATTTTTGAGGCCAGCGGGCAGCCGATAACTTTCCAGAATTCTGCTACCCTGATCCTTGTCGGATCCATTTTTAATGAAGCTCCCATGGAGCAGAAAAAGACAGCCTCTGTGCGGGTTGCCTGCCTGATGAGATGAGCCTTGCTGCCCAGACTGTCAATGCAGTCGATGATGTAATCGTATTTATCCAGTTCAAAAAAATCGTGGCTATCCTTGTTGTAAATCTTTTGAATCGCGTTAATCTCGGCTGCCGGGTTTATTTCAAGCAGACGATTTTTCAATGCTTCTGTTTTTACCTGACCTACCGTTAAGGAGGTAGCATGCAGTTGTCTGTTGATATTCGTCATGCATATCAGGTCGGAATCGACGATGGTCAACTTTTGTATGCCGCTTCTTATCAGGCTTTCTGCGCACCAACTCCCAACACCGCCGATACCGAAAATAATTACGTTTTTGGACATGATCAAATCCATCCGCTCTTTTCCAAGCAGTAGTTCGGTGCGCTGAAATATCCCTTTCTTAAGGCTCATTTGAGTTATGTGATTTGAAATTCTGACAGTTAAACAATTTGATCCCTCGGATTCAGGGCCGAAAATACAAAAAACAATTTTAGAGTTAGCGGCACTTTCAAAGATCCAGCCACTCTTTGAAAGGTGCTACTTTGTCGCGGCTGACGATAATGCTTTCTTCATCAGTTTTTTTCAGCTTGACTTTCAGGCGGCTGTTAGAATAAACAACGATGTCGGCAATAGACTTATTGCTCAGCAAATATTTCCGGTTGACGCGGAAGAAACGGGTTCTTTCAACCATTTCCGTAATATGGTCGAGCGAATAATCGACAAGGTAGTTTTTGAAATCGGCTGTACTCAGGTAAGTTGCTTTCTCAAGGCTGTAAAAAAAGAGAATGTCCTCTACCGGAATGGATTTCAGGTGTTCACCCACTTTTATGACAAACCTGGTTTTGTATTGTTTCAGAAGTATTTCTTTTACTTTGTTCAACAGTTCAACTGTAACAGGCTGAACTGCCAGTGTATGCTGAAACTGGTTTCCGAATTTCAAGAATGCAGCTTCTAATTCATTGTAAGCAATCGGTTTCAGTAAATAATCTACACTGTTTACCTTGAATGCTTTGACGGCGTATTCTTCGTAGGCTGTGGTAAAAATCACCGGACAGGTCAATTCTGATTTTTCAAATATCTCAAAGCTTAATCCATCCGCAAGTTGAATGTCCATAAAAACGAGATCAGGTACCGGATGCTGCTTCAACCATTCTTCAGCTCCGCGGACTGAATCAATGACTGCCAGCACCGAAATCCGGGGATCGAACTTCAGGATCAGCTGCATGAGCCAATCGGCAGCAGGCTTTTCGTCTTCGATTATAAGTATTTTGTACATGGCATCAATCTGTTAAAAGTGGAATTTTTACCAGAAAGGTCTCCTCATTTTCTGAAATTACCACCTTTCTGTTGGTGAAAAATCCGTAACGGTCTGTTATGTTACGGATTCCGCTGCCACTGCCTTCTGATCCTGCTTTTTTCTGAAGCCGGTTTTCGACGATCAGGTACTTGTCATCGTTCGAAAAAACGCGTATTTCCAATGGTTTTTTGTCGGAAATTTCATTGTGTTTAATCGCATTTTCGACCAGCATTTGTATTGACAGAGGAATCACTTTGAAATTAACAGAGCTGACATTTATTTGAACTTCCAGATTTGTTCCAAACCTGATCTTCTGCAAAAAAACATACGATTCAAGGAATCTCAGTTCACTTTCTATGTCTACAAGTTCATGGTTCTTTTGGTCAAGTACATACCTGTATACTTCCGAAAGTTTCTTGACAAAATCAATCGCTTTCTCCGGATTGGTGCTAATCAGTGAAGTCAGAGAATTAAGGTTATTGAACAAAAAATGAGGGTTTACCTGACTTTTCAGCGTCTCGTATTGCAGCGCCAATTGTTCGCGTTTGAGTTTTTCCTGTTGAACGGCAGCCTCTTTCCAGTTTTTGAAAAATAGAACTGCATTTGATAGCAATGAACCAACAAACAAAAACAGAAAGGCAATCTTTAACATGAAATATGCGCGGTCGAGAAAGTACCTTGATGTGATTTCCTCATGCGTAAAGTATCCGTTCACAAGAATCGTTATTGCGATTATCACGAGTGCAAAGCCAATCGTAAACAGCACCTGATAAATCAGCCGCTTTAGTGGAAAATAGAGCCAGGGGAGCTTTTCGTCGAGATAGTTGATCATCACCGTAAGTCCGATCATGAAGACTCCTCCGACGAGAACGGAATTGACCGAACTGTACAGGAAGATTTGAAAGGTATATTTCTCTTCCCTGAAAACAATCAGCATTATCAGATTTCCCATCGCAATTAATAACAGCATAAAAGCCGGAACCTTCCATATGAGTTGTCTGAATTGAGTTTGTATCTTAGTCATTTTTCTGTCTGCCTGATAGTTTTGATCGAAATTAATGAAATTAATAAACAAATTGAATTTACTCTTTTAACTGTTGAAGTACAATTTTCAGTTCAGCCTCATTGCCCTCTTTCCCCCAGTTGGGTGACAGCGCAGTTTTTGGTTTAAAAATCCTGTATTTTTCATCAGCCGTCCTGTAAAGAGGAAGCGCTTTGGCTGCTCCGCCACCATAAGCTTCGGGCGTATGAAACGTCATTGTAGCACGCAGAAAGTAGACACGCGGATTGTCAGGATTCAGTTCCAAAGCTGTTGCCAGCGATTCATTCATTTTGCCCATGTATTGCATGCCGCGGTTCATCGGATCGATGTTAATGCGTGACGGGTACAAAAAGCCTTGCAGCAAATACAATTCTGATTCTTTCGAATCTATGGTCATTGCCTGATCAAGGTACTTTTGGGCCTGATCGAGAAATGTATCCTTCTTTGCGTTGTCAGTTTCCTGGAAACTCATCATGATATACACATACGAAGCATAATACAATGGCAACCATTCTACTTTTTCGATATTAGAAACGCGTTCGAATTGATTGGCAACCTCTATATATTCAGGAATAGTCCTGGCCTGATACATTTTTTCGATTGCCTGGCTCATGGCATTTTGATAGTTATCGTTCGAAAAACCTGCGAAAGACAACAACAATAAAACTAAGGTAATGGATAGTGTTTTCATTTTGTTGATTTTTTAAAGTTTATAACATAATTGAAACAAGAAAAATAATTTGTCGCGTAAAAGGTGATTTGATAGGTGTAGATTCATATTTGCCGGCTGAATCCGGCGTGTTTGAAAAGTTGTAGCCGTAAACATTGTCGAAGCTCGTCAAATTGTTTACCATCAGGTGCATAACTGACTGTTTTCTGAATACTTTCATTAAGTAAGTCAGACTTAAACTGATGTCGTTGTAGGACATCGTTTTTGCATTCATAAAGCCCGGTAAATTTGGATCGTGGTAAGGCCGGCTGCTTGCCAGCGAATAGGTCACTGAGGCATAAGTCCGCAGCGGTTCGATAAATCGTTTGCAGACCACAGAAAGATTATGCGCTGACACAAAAGTGGGTATGGCTGCAGACTGATAATCTTTGTAATCGCGGCGGGCATTGATCCAGGAATAGGAAATCCAGTAATCGGTTAAATCAAAAGTTTCTTTGTCGCGCCAGAACAGGTCGATTCCTTCGGCATGGCCGCTACCGGTATTCGAGTAATCAAGCGGGTTAGTGGCCAACGGCAGGGTGTATTTCACCAGATCTGAATATTTTTTCAGGTAACCTTCCACCCGGAATGTTTTCAGCTCGGTCTGGTACTGCCAGGTCATCACTGTGTGCTGCGATTTTTCCGGTTGTAGCTGCGGCGCAAATTTCAGGTAATCATTTTCCGGGTTCTGGTAGAACTGACCTCCTGCCAGTGAAAACTGACTGTGATTGCCGGTTTTATAGGCCCCGGATAATCTGGGAACCAAAGTAGTTTCTTTCAGCAGCGAACTGTTTTCCAACCTTGTTCCTAATCGAAGTGCAAATTTTTTCGAGAGTTTGTATTCAATTTCGGCAAAACCCGAAAGTTGATCATTGGTGAAAGGTAACCGGTAGTCTCCCCCCATTCGTATTTTTTGTTCGTATGAAAAGTGTACCCAATCGGCACCGAATTTCAATTCTGTTTGTTCATTCAGGAAATAGCTCACTGCCAGCCTGGCCTGTGCCATCTTTTGATTGGTAATCACCTGATCGTTATCAAGATCAATGTTTTGATTGTCGTAATTGAATGCGAGACCTGATTTGACCATCCACTTATCGCCTAACATGCCGGCGTAGATGTTGTTCATGTAAATATTTTTGCCGTTCAACGAAATATTCTGTTTCTCCCCCGTCTGGGTATTGGGGTAGACTATTCCGCTGGTGCTGTTGTTGAAAGTTCCAAAAACTTTAAACAGGCCCGTTTTACCCACTTTCTGACGATACATAACCGTTCCGTCGACTCCTACCGGACTTTTTATCCAGTCGACTTGTTGTTTATTTATTACATTTGAAAGACTGGATGTGACATAATCCCCACTGAGTGAGAGCGATGATTTTTTCCAGCATTTGGTGGTGGAAGCCATTACACCTACCGTCATAAGCGAAATGCTTGATTTATTTTCAGTCTCGATAGAATTTGTTTTCATATCCACAATGGAAGACAATGCCTGGCCATATTCTGCGGAATAGGCACCTGTGCTGAACAAAGTTCCGCTGAAAAGCAAAGGTGAAAACCGCCCGCGAGTGGGCATATCTGGCATTTTAGATAAGTACGGAGTCGAAACCAACATTCCGTCCATGAATGTTTTGGATTCATAGCTTTCTCCTCCTCTGACGAAAACCCTGCCATCTTCGCCCACTTTTTGTACACCGGGCAAAGTTCCAAGTGCCCCAAAAATATCTCCCTGGGCACTGGGTGTGGTAGCTATATCAAGAACACGCAAAACGACTGCTTTCTTCTCATCGCTGGCTTCGAAAGCACCGGCATTGATCACCACTTCGTCAATCTGGTCGTCCGATTCCTGTAAAATAATGTTTAGGGTAATTGTTTTTGCACTGTCCAGATCCAATGTTTGGCTGAATTGTTTGCAACCGATAAAAGTTACTGATAACTCCTGCATGCCCTTCAGCTTGGTTTTCAGTGTGAACTGACCAATGCTGTCGGCAGTAGTACCCTCATAAGTATCCTTAAGAAAAACGTTTGCTCCCGAAAGGGGCAATTCTTTTTCATTTGTAACTCTCCCGGTAATTGTTACCTGAGCAAATGAACAAATCCAGGACATCAGGATAAATGCTAAAATGAATATTGTTCTCATGGCTAACGCTAATTTTTCTTCAAATTAACGGCAGGGATACCCGGATAAAAAATAAAACCAACCGGATCGTAGTTTTGTCAGGATGAATCGTAAAATTGGGTGATGAGTTTAATTCAATCTATTTTTTATGATATACTGTTGTTTGATCAGATAATTATAAATTTCTCTTTGCCGGTCCGGCAGAAGGCGCATTTTTCATCCAGTTTGGCATTATCATAGGAATTGCCGCAAACCGGACAAATGGCATATTGGGCCGGCGGTTGTTTCACCTTTGATGCCTGCGTTAAGATTTTCAATGGTTTATACTGGTTTTGACAGATTGCAGTTGGTAAAAGCTATCAGCGCAACCATTGTGAAAAGATAAATTGCTTTCATTTTGTTTGTTTTATGATTAAAGAATATTAAAAATTAAAGTGGCATCATGTAGCTGTATACAAGTGTACCTCCCAGGTATCCGGTTACGGGGATAGACAATGTCGCCAACGAATAGCGTACAATAGACAGCCACTTAAATTTGCCGCAATCATTTGTATAACAATAATAGGTTCTGATTGAGGCTGTTACAATTAATAGTCCAAGCGTACAACCTGCAAAAATTTCATGCCATTTTCTGACATCTTCTGCCGCCCCTGACATGTCGGAAGCAAATAACTGAACTGTCTGGTAGGCAGTAACAGCAGACAGGGTGCTAAAAACCAAATGGTACAAACTGATTTTTGAAAGAAACAGCTCTTTTTAATAAAGAGGTAACCCAGTTCAGCTAAATAACCAAAGGTAATTTTTATTATTTTCAAAAATTCTCATACTTTCTTTTGTTCATTCAAGTAAATTTAGTAAAATTACTCAGTATATTGAGTAAACTAACTCATTACATTGAGTAAAATATTTTAAATATGTTTGAACGTGCTTATTTGAAGGAGCTTAGAAGCCGGATAGAAGAACCAAGAAAGTTTATACAAGTAGTAATGGGACCTCGTCAGGTTGGTAAAACCATGATGGTATCACAACTTGTACAGAAACTTTCTGTCGGATATGTTTTTGAATCGGCGGACGCGGTATTGAATGCTAAAGATACGTGGTTTCAACAGATCTGGGAGACTGCCAGATTGAAGATGAAAGCAGCTGGTGCGGGTGAATATCTTTTAATCATTGATGAAGTCCAGAAGATAGAGAATTGGAGTGAGCTTGTTAAGCAACAATGGGATATTGATACCCGTGAAAATTTGAATATTAGAGTTATTCTTTTGGGATCTTCCCGATTACTGATGCAACAAGGATTAACTGAATCTTTGATGGGCAGATTTGAAACAATTTATCTTGGTCATTGGTCATTTCCGGAAATGAAGGAAGCATTTGGCTGGAGCATAGATCAATATACCTATTTTGGTGGTTATCCGGGAGCGGCTTCGCTAATAGAGGACGAAGTACGTTGGAAAAATTACATTAAAGATTCAATGATTGAGACTGTCTTGTCAAAGGATATTTTGATGCTTACCAGGGTTCTCAAACCTGCACTGTTAAAACGTTTGTTTGAATTAGGTTCCCTTTATTCAGGGCAGATACTTTCTTATACTAAGTTGATAGGGGAACTTCAGGATGCTGGGAATACAACTACATTGTCCCATTATCTTGATTTGCTATCCGAGTCAGGACTTTTGGGAGGTTTAGAAAAATATGCTGGCAATGTTATCAGGAAAAGATCGTCCAGCCCTAAGTTTCAGGTTTATAACAACGCACTTTTGAGTGCACTGAATCACACCAAATTCCCGGAGATTATTGAAAACCCGTCTATATGGGGCCGTTTGGTTGAATCATCTGTCGGAACCCATCTGATAAATTATTCGCTTTCAGAAAGATATTCTGTTTATTATTGGAGAGAAGGTAACAATGAAGTGGACTTTGTTTTGGAGAAAGAAGGTAAATTAATCGCATTGGAAGTTAAAAGCGGGAGATATTCTACAACTCCCGGAATGAAAATCTTTGCCGATAAATTTCACCCGAATAAAGTATTATTGGTTGGAACCGGTGGAATTCCAGTAGAAGAATTTTTAATGATCAATCCTTCTGATTTATTCTAAATTTGCTGATCATGTAATTAGTATCAATTCGTGTATTTCGTATTTGTTAAATGAAGATCTTAATTATTGAAGATGAACGTTCCCTGTCGGATGCCATCGTCGAATACCTCGGCGGAGAAGGGCATTTGTGCGAGGTTGTGTATAATTTTCAGGATGCCGTCGAAAAGATCGAACTTTACCTTTATGATTGCATGGTTGTCGATATCAATCTTCCGGATGGCAGCGGACTGGATCTGATCAGACTGTTGAAGAAAAAGTCGATCCCCGGGGGAATCATCATTGTATCGGCCCGTAGTTCGCTGGACAACAGAATCGAGGGATTGGAGATAGGGGCTGACCATTACCTCACCAAACCTTTTCATCTGGCTGAACTCAATGCACATCTGAAATCAATTCACCGCAGGATAAGTTTTAACGGCAGCAATGAATTGATTCTAAATGAAATAAAGCTTATTCCTGATGAACACCGGGCTTTCGTTCTGGACCAGGAACTGGTATTGACCAAAAAAGAGTATGAATTGCTGATGTTTTTCATCTCCAATAAAAACAAAATCATTACCAAAGCAGGACTGGCCGAGCATTTATGGGGCGACCACATGGATGCTGCCGACTCGTACGATTTCATCTACACCCACATCAAAAACCTCCGCAGGGAGCTTTTAAAGAAGGGATGCGCCGATTATATCAGAACAATTTACGGACTGGGATATAAATTTGATGTCACTTGAGACTCTTAGCGAAAACAACCCTCAATTTATTGTCTATTTCCCTGTTTATCTATCTTTTCGGGGTGATAGCCTTTTATTATTCTTTGCGCATCCAGGTCGACAGTAATGTCAACAAAGAGATGGAAAAGAGAAAATCCAGTATTGTACGTCAGATGGAAGAGGCGCATTCCTCGGTCGCCCAGCCTCCGAACCGCAACGAAATGATGTTGGTTAAACCAGTCGAAAAAGCGCAGCTTTTTGACATTTACAACGATACGCTGATTTATAACCGGGAAGAGCAGCGGTACCAGCTGTTCAGACAGCTTGGATTCAGCGAAACGGTGAACAACCAGGCCTATGATATACGGATTTTTAAATCGCTGGAAGAAACCGATATTCTGATTGTCCGCATTATCGGGACCATGACTGTGCTTGTAATTCTGCTGATTATCACCCTGCTGGTAGTGAACCGTTATTCTTCCAGGCTCGTTTGGAGTGTTTTCTATGATACTGTTGGAAAAATAAACCGTTACGACCTCAATACGCACGAGGATTTTGCCCTGCAGGATTCCGATGTGAAAGAGTTTGCTGATCTGAACCGGGTTTTGACAACCATGACGGAACGGATAAAAAATGATTACCTGAACCTCAAAGAGTATACAGAAAATGCCTCCCATGAGATCCAAACGCCTCTGGCGATTATTAATTCAAAGCTTGAATTGCTAATCCAATCGGGCGATATGAATGAGAGACAATACAAAGCATTGGCTGATGCCTATGAGGCATCCATCAGGCTTTCAAAATACAACAGTACCCTGATTCTGCTGGCCAGAATTGAAAACAAACAATTCCCTGAATCCCAAAAGGTAAGTCCTGAGGCAATTTTTCTGGATTTGCTCGAAAACCTGGATGATCTGATCATTGACAAAAAGCTTGAGGTTATTAAGCATATTGTACCGGAAATTACTTGGCAAATGAATCCTTACCTGGCAGAGATGTTGATTGTCAACCTGGTTAAAAACGCGGTAAGGCACAATGTCAAAAGAGGGAAACTGATCATTGAGGTGAATAAGGAATTTATACAGGTATCTAATACCGGTCCGAATCTGCCGGTGGATGAAAATTTACTTTTCAAGCGGTTTCACAAATCTTCTGCTTCACCTGAATCATTGGGTTTGGGACTCTCCATTGTCCAAAAAATCTGCACACTTTACAACTTTGATGTGAGCTACAAGTTCGTCGAAGGATTGCATTGTTTGACCGTCGGAATTAAAAAATATGCTTGAACGAGTTTAAATAATGAAACTGCCGTAATTTTGATTTAATCCAGATAGTTAGATTCATTGATTTTACCAGACCGGGGAAATTGGATAATATCAGGTTTTGTATCAACGAAAATGCACTCTAAGTATCAATATATCAACCAGGTAATCTGACTGAAAAATCGCAGGACTCAATATCTTACCTTTTCCAAATTAAGTTGCCGGAACGGTATCTGCTTAACTCCTGAAATGCTTTCTACATAAGGTCGCCGTCACAGTAGTCCAACTTCAGATTTACTACAGAATCTGTTTCTAATATCGCTTCTGAAAACTTATTAGAGGCATTACAACATGATTGGATTACTCGGATTGAACCACAAGTCGGCACCTATTGAAGTGAGAGAACGCTTTGTCTTTTGTGAAGAAGACATCAGGCGCTTTGTTGCTTTGCTCAAGTTGAACGGATTATCCGGGGCAGTTGTTTTGTCAACCTGCAACAGGACAGAAATCTACTATGAGATGAATGAATTGTTGGTTCAACTGAGCGCTTCAGACATTGAAAATCTGCTTTTTACCTACCGGAAATCGGATAAGGGAATTAGAAAATATTTCTATCACAAAGAAAATGAGGCTGTTGCCAACCACCTTTTTCATGTTGGTTCAGGATTGGATTCAATGGCTTTGGGAGAGTACCAAATTGTAGGTCAGATCAAAACAGCCGTACAAATCAGCAAAACGAACAAACTGATCAGTTGCGGGCTCGGCAAACTCTTCGACGACGCATTAAAAGCAGGCAAACAAGTCAGAACCGAAACAGCACTGAACAAGGGCGCCGTTTCTATTAGCTACGCGGGAGTTGAACTTGCTTCCAAAAAACTGCATCATTTGAGTACGCATCCGGTGTTACTGGTCGGAGCCGGCCAAACAAGCGAACTGACACTTCACAACCTGATCAAAAAATCCTGTTCTCTTTTTACCATCGTTAACCGCACAAGGGAGAAAGCAGAAGAATTGGCAGAAAAATACCATGCGAAAGTTGCAGATATTGAACAGTTGGATGAACTTTTATTGGTCAATGACATCATAATCACCTCAACTTCCTCCAAAAAGCCAATCTTTACTGCTGAAATGGTGAAACAAGCAATCAGCAGACGTGAAGGCAAACCTTTGTTTTTCATTGATCTTTCAGTACCCAGAAACGTTGCCGTGGAAGTCGGGGAACTGGAGCATGTTCATGTTTATGACATTGACGCCCTGAACCTTGTCATTGAAAACAATCTCGAAAAGAGAAAAGGCGAAATTTTCATGGCCGAACAAATGATTGCCGAATCTGTTGCTGAATTTATGAAATGGTTCAATATAAGGGCGTTGGCTCCAACATTCAAAACAATTTCCAGCAGTTTTCAGGAAGCAAGCAGGAACGTCCTGGATGGACTCATCAAAAACCGCGAAGAACAAGCGTACGAAAAAGCACTTGAATACGGTGATCTTATTACCAAGAAACTGATAGGCATGATGATAGAAAACATCAAGTCGGTAACTGACAACGGCTGCAACAGGGAGTATATTTCAGTCGTCAACCAATTATTTGCACAGAATTAAGCATGGAGCAAACCATCCGAATTGGAACCAGGGGGAGCCAACTGGCACTCTACCAGGCCAATGTTGTAAAAGAAGAACTCGAATCCAAATATCCTGAATACCATTTCCAGATTGTGGTAATCAAAACAAAAGGAGACAAAATACTGGATGTACCGCTTTCCAAAATAGGAGACAAAGGCCTGTTTACCAAAGAGCTGGAAGTAGCCATGTTCGACAATGAGATCGACATGGCTGTTCATAGTTTAAAGGACCTGCCTACCCGTTTCCCGGAAGGAGTCGAACTGGGAGCGGTGCTTAAGCGGGGTGAAGTGCGGGATGCCATGATCAGCACCTCCAAAAAAACGCTGAAGGATCTCACTGCTGAAGATGTCATTGCCACATCCAGCCTGAGACGCAAAGCACAGCTGCTCAGGATCAACAAAAATTTTAAAATTGTTGAAATTCGTGGAAATGTCAATACCCGTATCCGGAAGATGGAGGAGGGCTTTTGCACGGTAATGGTCATGGCGGGTGCCGGTTTGCAAAGATTGGGCATGGACGAATATATTTCCGAATTGATCGGTCCTGAACTGATGATTCCTGCCTGCAGCCAGGGTGCAATAGCCATTGAGATCCGTGAAAATGATCCTGTGATTGCTGCCATAGTCGGAGCAATTAACCACCAGGATACCCTGATAGCTACTGATGCAGAACGTGCTTTTTTGCGTACCCTTGAAGGCGGATGCCAGATTCCGGTAGGAAGTTACAGTCGGATCAATAATGGCACATTTGAACTTACCGGGTTTATTTCAAGTATCAACGGTGAAGAATTTTTAGCGGAAAAAATAGAAGGCACTGTTGACAAGGCTGTTGAATTGGCTGTTCAGTTGGCTGAAAGCCTTCTGGGCAAAGGCGGTAGGGAAATTCTGAAAGAGATCCGCCTCGAAGATCCGCTCGCGATCAAAAAAGTTCTTCCGTTGGCGGATAAAGTCTTTATTTCCACCCGTCCTCCGGAAACCGGGGATACTTTGCCTGATCTACTTACTGCAGAGGGTGCAACAGTGCTTTCGTTGCCGATGATTGAGATCAAACCCTCAGTTTTGAAACAGGATGGGAAAGCAATAATCAAGCAACTGGGCAGTTACGATTGGTTGTTTTTTACCAGCAGAAACGGCGTTGTTCATTTCTTTAAACTTCTCATCGACCTTACCGGAGGCTCAGAATTGCCTTCGACCCTCAAAGTTGCGGTTGTTGGCTCAAAAACTGCCTCCGAGCTCGAATATTACGGCTATTCTCCTGCCTATAGCGGGCGAAAACACGGTTCTGCTGAAATGGCTGCGGAATTTCAGCTGATTCATCAACCTAAGAACCGGAAGATCCTTTTGTCTTTGGGTGATCTGGCCGATGATACCTTGAAAAGCCAATTCGAAGCTGATAATCAGGTCGACAGGATTGATGTATATGAGACATGCAAACCTCAACACGTAGATCCAATGGTGATCAAACGGATTTCTGACGGGCTCTACGATCTGATCCTGTTTACCAGTCCGTCCACTTTCAACCATTTTGCCTCACTGGTTGACATAAGCCTGTTGGGGCAACTGAAAATTGCCAGCATAGGGTCTACCACCTCAAAGGCGATTCTGGAGGCTGTATATGAACCGCTGCTGACAGCAAATATGTCAAATGCAGAAGGACTTACAGCGTCCATCATTAAATATTTTCAACAATACTAAGAAAAATACCATGAGATTTCCAGTTACCAGATTAAGAAGATTGAGATACAACAAGGTTTTAAGAGAGATGGTTACCGAAACAAAACTATCAGCCGATGATTTTGTAATGCCGCTGTTTGTCTGCTCGGGAACAAAAGTAAACAACCCCATCAGCTCTATGCCTGGTAATTCGCAGCTTTCTGTCGACCTGTTGGTTGAAGAATGCAAAAACATCGTTGCGGCAGGTGTAAAATCGGTGCTGCTTTTCGGTATTCCTCCTGTCAAAGATGAGGACGGAAGTGTAGCCTGTGCGCACAACGGCATTGTACAGCAAGCAATCCGGGCCCTCAAAAAAGAACCTTTAACCTGCGATTTGTTTGTAATCGCGGATGTCTGCAATTGCGAATACACGGTACATGGTCATTGCGGTACCATTGTTGACGGTGATGTTGAAAACGACCTTACCCTTGTAACATTGGCCAGACAATCTGTTTCGCTGGCTGAAGCCGGTGCAGACATGATTGCTCCGAGCGACATGATGGATGGTCGGGTAGGCGTTATCCGCGAACAACTGGATGCCAACGGATTCTACAAAATACCTATTATGGCCTATTCAGCAAAATATGCTTCAGGTTTTTACGGTCCTTTCAGGGAAGCAGCCGAAAGTGCGCCTAAATTCGGCAACCGTGCAACCTACCAGATGAATCCCGCCAATACGGACGAAGCAATTCGGGAAGTTGAGCTGGATATCGCTGAAGGTGCTGATATAGTCATGGTTAAACCGGCCCTGAGTTACCTCGATGTAATTCATAGGGTCAAAAATGAATTTGGAATGCCGGTGGCAGCCTACAATGTGAGCGGCGAATTCTCCATGGTGAAAGCAGCTGCAGCCAACGGCTGGATCGACGGGCCCAGGGTGATGATGGAAATCCTTACCTCAATTAAACGGGCAGGGGCGGATATTATTATTACCTACCATGCTGTTGAAGCAGCAAGAATATTGAAAGGATAAATACATCATGCAATTCAATCATAGCATAGCTGCCTTCGAAAGGGCACAAAAAAGCATCCCCGGCGGGGTGAATTCACCGGTAAGGGCCTTCAAAAGTGTCGGAATGAATCCCGTGTTCGTCAAAAAAGCCAAAGGAGCGACAATTACGGATCTGGATGGAAACGAGTACATTGATTGTCTTTCTTCCTGGGGCCCAATGCTCTTTGGCCATGCGCACGAACGGATTTTAACTGCCATCGGCGAAGCCGCCAAAAAAGGCACCAGTTTCGGCGCTCCTTCCGAATACGAGACAACAATGGCGGAATTGATCATCAAAATGGTTCCATCTGTCGAAATGGTAAGAATGGTCAGTTCGGGCACAGAAGCAACCATGAGCGCCATCCGGCTTGCCCGCGGCTATACCGGACGGGAAGCATTTGTCAAATTTGCAGGCAACTACCACGGCCATGGCGACAGTTTCCTGATTAAAGCAGGATCCGGAGCAATGACGCTGGGCATTCCAAACAGTCCGGGCATCACGAAAGGTACCGCAAAGGATACCCTGATGGCAGAATACAACAACCTGTCATCCGTTGAGGCACTCTTCCACGAAATGGGCAACGAGATTGCCGCGGTAATACTCGAACCCGTTGCCGGAAACATGGGTGTGGTTGTTCCGACCAAAGAATTTTTGCAGGGATTGCGGGATCTTACCACCAAATACGGCGCACTGCTGATCTTTGATGAGGTAATTACAGGTTTCAGGCTTGCCAAAGGTGGTGCGCAGGAATATTTCGGCATCATGCCCGATCTCACTACCCTGGGCAAAATCATAGGAGGCGGACTCCCGGTAGGAGCATACGGCGGCAGCAAAAAGATAATGAAGATGATGTCACCTGTGGGTCCGGTTTACCAGGCAGGTACCTTATCAGGAAATCCGCTGGCCATGGCTGCGGGTATTGCCATGCTGACGATGATTGATGAGACGGCAGACCTCTATCCGGAAATGGAACGCAAAGCAGCAAGACTTGAAGAAGGTATCCTTAAAAACCTGGAGGAAACCGGCGTTAAAGGAGTAATCAACCGGGTGGGTTCTATGATGACCCTCTTCTTTACAGATTTAAAACTGGTAACCAATCTGGATGAGGCAATGACCGCAGATACAGCAAAGTATGCCGGCTATTTTAAACTATCGCTTGAGAGCGGCATATATCTTGCTCCGTCGCAATTCGAGTGTCTCTTTGTTTCTTATGCCCATTCAGATAAAGATATTGATACGATGATTGCCGCCAACCTACAGGCATTGAAACAAATGAAAAAATTATGACCAATTCGATATTCTTAAATACAATCAACGGGGAAAAGACAAGCCGGCCGCCGGTATGGTTTATGCGTCAGGCAGGCCGCGTGTTGCCCAATTACCTCAAACTCCGGGAGAAGCACAGCTTTACTGAATTGATGCATTCACCACAATTGGCAGCCGAAGTAACACTGATGCCGGTCTACGATTTGGGTGTCGACGCCGCAATTCTCTTCTCCGATATCCTGGTTATTCCCGCAGCGCTGGGTATGAACCTGAATTTCACCGACGCAGGACCGAAATTTGATGTTGCCCTGAAGGAGCTTGAAGATCCTTCCGCAGTCCTGAAAGCGGATGCATCCAAGCTGAATTATATCTACGATGCCATCGACGAGATCATCCGCACCAAACCTGCAGATATCCCATTGATCGGTTTTTGCGGAGCGCCTTTCACCACCCTCTGTTACATGGTCCAGGGACTAAGTTCCAACCATACTTTTCCGGAAGCGGTGGCCTTGTTGTACCGCGACAGGAAGATGACACACAAACTGTTGTCGGCTATCACTGAACTCTCCGTGGAATATGCCCGCAGCCAGGTAAAACACGGTGTCTCTGCTTTCCAGATCTTTGAGACACATGCCGGTCTGATACCAGCTGACCTCTACCAGGAGGTGATGATGCCTTATGTCAGGAAGATAGCGCAGGCTGTCAGGGCAGAGGGTTGTCCGGTGATTTTTTTACCGAAAGGACTCGGCTACGGAATTAAACACATACAACCTGAAGATGCCGATTTTTTAAGCATCGACTGGCAGATACCGATCGAAGAGGCCAGGTCATTGGTTCATCCGGAGATCGGCCTTCAGGGCAACCTGGATCCCAGGCTGCTCTTTGCCGGCAAAGATTCGATTGTAGAAACACTCGAAAAATATGTAGGATTCGGCTCCCGAGAACAAAAGTGGATTTTCAACCTGGGACATGGCTTTATGCCGGGAATTCCGTTCGAAAATGCAAAACTTGTGGTCGACTGGATCAAGGAAACAAATTGGAAAAGAGGTTAATACAATGGATGTAAGCAGCGAATTCCTTCATAAATACAATGTCTCGGGACCAAGGTACACCAGTTACCCGCCTGCCAATTTTTTCAACCAGGGCTTTACCACTTCGGATTATATCCGGGAGCTGAGCGCCTCCAACCACCAAAAGCCGGAGAATATCTCGCTTTACGTTCACATTCCGTTTTGCCCGCAGCGCTGCCATTTTTGCGGCTGTTCTACTGTGATAGCACAAAGGAAACTCGTGGTAGAAAGGTACATCCAGGCACTTAAAACCGAGATGAAGCAGGTAGCATTATTGCTGGACAATTCCCGGAAAGTTACCCAGATCCACTGGGGTGGTGGGACTCCCAATTCAATTTCCATGAAATACATCCGGGAAATCATGGACTGGATCCGTCTTCACTTTGCTTTGAACGAAGATGCCGAGATTGCCATGGAATGCAGTCCTGCCTACCTGGATTACAGCCACATCGACCAACTCACTGAGATGGGCTTTAACCGGATCAGCCTGGGTATCCAGGATTTCAGGGAGGATGTATTGAAAGTTGTGAACCGGGAGGCCCCGAGACATCCGGTAAAGGATATAGTTGATTACCTCAGAGCCAAAGGATTCAGGGGCATCAACCTCGATTTTATCTACGGTCTTCCGATGCAGACCCTAGAAAGCTTCCGTAAAACGATTCAGCAGGCCATTGACATTCGCCCCGACCGCATTGTGACCTTTTCGTATGCCCATGTTCCGTGGGTCAAAGAGGCACAAAAACAGCTGGAGACAATCGGTTTACCCGACGCAAACGACAAAATGAACATGTTTCTTCAGGCTGCGGCTCAGCTGAGTGAAGCCGGCTATTGTCCGATCGGCATTGACCACTTCACCCTGCCGGACGATGATCTGACCAAAGCATTCAAAAACAAACAATTGCACCGTAATTTCCAGGGTTATTGTACCCGTGAAACTACCGGACAGGTTTATGCCTTTGGATCTTCATCGATCACCCAGTTGTCGGGTGCCTATGCACAAAATTTCAAAGAGATCACCAAATATATAGATGCTGTTGAAGCCACCGGTTTTGCGATTGAAAGGGGTTATGGGCTGAATAATGAGGAGCAGCTGGTCAGGTCGGTAATCAACCGCATCATGTGCAACGGTCTGCTTAACCTGGATGAGGTTGCCCTGGAGTTTGGCTTAACCGTGCAGGAGGTAAAATTGCTGGTGGCATTTGATCCTGCAAAATTCGAATCCTATATTTCAGACGGGTTAATGCAGCTTGACGGAAATGAAATTCGCCTTTCAGACAAAGGTTTTTTGTGTGCCAGAAACATCGCCATGGCGTTGGATCCGGCCCTGAAAACCGGAGAGGGGATTTATTCAAAAACTGTGTAAGTTTGATTTTATTTTCACCACAATAGGCACATAGAACACATTTAGAATCTATTGTGTACTATGTGCCTACTGTGGTGATTAATCCAAAATCGAAAATCAAAATTATGAAGGGTGTACTGTTAGTCAACATGGGAGGACCGGAATCTCCTGAAGAACTGAAAAAATTTCTTTCCAGGATGTTTAAGGATCCACATATTCTCCCTTACGGGAAACCGGTGAGAACCCTCCTTTCATTTATTATCAGCAATGCCAGGTACAGGAAATCGTGGAAGAAATATGAACTGATCGGAGGGACCCCTCTGGTCAAGGCAACCGGTAAAACGGCAGATGCTTTACAGTCCCTGTTAGGAAACGATTATAAGGTTAAATATGCATTTTCGTATTCTATTCCAGACATTCAGGATAGTTTGAAGGATTTCAAGAAAGAGGGAATAGCTGATATTATTGTTGTTCCGCTTTATCCGCAGGCTAGTTTTACTACCACGTCCAGCGTTATTGCGGATGTAGAAGAAGTAACAGGGAATGATCCCTTTTTTAAGGTGAAGGTTCAGGGTGAGTTTTTTGATCATCCTGAATACATCGCTTTCTGGATTCAATTGATCCGGGATCACCTGGGGAAAAGCAATATTGTTGATCCAACCCTGGTTTTCAGCGCCCACTCAATTCCTGAATACCATATTGCAAACGGGGATACCTATGCATCCTCCATAGTCAATAGTGCGGCACTGATTGCAACTGAGCTGGGACTTCCTTATGAAGCAGGTTTCCAGTCAGGTATGCGCCGCGGAAGATGGATCGGACCGGACGTGAAAGAGCATCTTAAATTACTCCGTGAAGAAGGGATTGAAAACCTGGTGCTGATCCCGATCAGTTTTGTCCACGAAAACCTGGAGACCTTGTATGACCTTGACGTGGATATTATCCCTTATGCCAAGGAAACACTCGGGTTTTCAAATGTTTCAAGGGTGAATTTACCTGAAAGTGATCCACAGTTGGTCAAGATGTTGGCCGAATTGATAAAAAATATATGAAAGACGTTGTGATTCTGGGAGCCGGTATTACCGGGCTAACCACTGCCCATCATCTGAGAATGAAAGCATTGGATTTTGTTGTAGTCGAGCAGACTGACAGAATAGGCGGAGTAATTCATACTGTCAATGCAGATGGTTTTCTTTACGAAGAGGGACCGAACTCGGGTGTCATAGGTAACATTGAAGTTATCAGGCTGTTTGAAGAGCTTTCAGCCGATTGCGAACTGGAAGAAGCCAACAACAATGTCAAAAAACGGTATGTGCTTAAAAACGGAAAATGGGAACCCCTTCCGGGAGGCTTGAAAGCGGCGGTTACTACACCCCTTTTCACACTAGGTGATAAATTCAGGATTCTGCTCGAACCATTCAGGCCTGCCGGGAAAGATCCGCATGAAACCCTGGCCGGCCTCGTAAAACGCCGGATGGGGAAAAGTTTCCTGGATTATGCCATTGATCCTTTTATTATCGGGGTTTACGCCGGTGATCCCAACCGGCTGGTACCTAAATATGCGCTTCCGAAATTGTACAATCTGGAACAACAATACGGCAGTTTTATCGGCGGGACAATTAAAAAGCAGTTCCAGTCAAAAACAGAGGAGGAGAAAAAAGTTACCAGAGGAGTATTTTCGGTCAAGGGAGGAATATCCTCGCTGATCAGCGCCCTGGAAAAAAGCATAGGGAAAGATAGTATCTTGTTAAACAGCAGTGACGTGAGTGTCAAGCCCGTTGACGGACATTTTGAGGTTTCTTATACAGATGCCGACGATAGGCAAATTATACTGGAAACCAAAAAAGTGATCTCAACCATTGGGGCTTATCACCTCGATCGTGTGATGCCATTTATCGATCCGCTCTCCCTATCAAAAATAACAGCGCTTCATTACACCAAGGTTTTGGAAGTGATCGTCGGATTCAAGGAATGGAAAGGCATGAAGCTGGATGCTTTCGGCGGACTGATCCCATTTGTGGAAAAACGTGACCTTTTGGGTGTGCTGTTTATGTCTGCCCTCTTCACCGGTAGGGCACCCGAAGGCGGTGCGCTGTTCTCCATTTTTATGGGCGGAGTAAGAAGACCGGAAATTTGTCAACTATCAGAAAAAGAGATAAAAGATATACTGAAAAGGGAATTTTGTGACCTGATGCAGGTGGATGATTTCCAACCTGAGCTACTGAAAATCATCAACCATTCGTATGCCATCCCTCAGTATGAGGCAGACAGCGGTGAACGGTTCAATGCCATAGCAGGCATTGAAAAACAGTTTCCGGGTCTGATAATCGGCGGAAACCTGCGTGACGGCATCGGAATGGCCGACCGCATTCTTCAGGCACGGAACCTGGCCGACGGAGTCTGTTAGGGCGACCCGTCATTTTTTTTCCTGTTTTGACGGCAGACCCGTTAATTCTCTTATTTTTGTTAGATAATCTGCATATCATGACCCTGGCGACCTTGATTTACAACGAACATCAGATCATAAAAATGGTTCATACTTTCATTAGTGTGTCCTTTTTAATAGTTGCTGTCTGGCTTTTTTACAGGTCCGCAAGGGGGTATTTTAAGCGCCTGAAATACACCTCCCTGGATAAATTCCTTTCCTATGCTTTTATTGTCAACCTTTATCTCCAGTTGATTTTTGGTTTCATCCTGATGGTAAGACCTGCAGTTCTTTCTGCTCAGGAAATGGTTAACCAGGATACCTTAAAGTTGGCTGCCAAACGTTTTTGGCCTGTTGAGCACATTGTCCTGATGCTTTTTGCGCTGTTTATTGCCAATCTCGGATTGATTTTTTCCAACAGTACCATGGTCGACAGGGAAAAACACAGGAAGGTAATGATCTATTATGCTATTGCCGTAGTATTGATCGCCTTGTCGCTTGGATCGACTTATTTTGAATGATAATTAAAAAAATGGCAACGCTATATCTAATTCCCACTACTTTAGGTGAAACAGCCGTTGAAAAGGTTCTTCCGGCTGATAGCATGAAGGTGGTAAGAAATCTTCAATATTTTGTGGTGGAGAATACCCGCACAGCCCGGCGTCATCTCAGGAAAATGGTACCTGAGCTCGTCATCGACGACCTGGATTTTAAGGAATTGAACGAGCATTCCAAACACGCCGAGCTCGAAATGCTTCTGGATCCGATCCATCAGGGTTTTGACGTAGGCATACTCTCAGAGGCAGGATGCCCGGGAGTAGCAGATCCCGGAGCGGACCTGGTTAAGCTGGCTCACCTGAAGGGCATTAAAGTTGTCCCGCTGGTTGGACCGTCGTCTATTCTTTTGTCGTTAATGGCCTCAGGCATGAACGGTCAGAATTTTGCTTTTATCGGCTACCTGCCGGTCAAACCCCCCGAAAGAGCCAAGGCGATCAGGGATATTGAACGCAATTCTGCCAGGGATAAGCAAACACAGATTTTTATCGAGGCTCCTTACCGAAACGCAAAACTGGTGGAAGACCTGCTTTCTGTCTGCAGCGAGCAGACCAGTCTCTGTATTGCCGTTGACCTGACCCTTGAAAGCGAGTTCGTGGTAACGAAAACAATCGCTGCATGGAAGAAGGCTGTTCCGGATATTAATAAGAGGCCGGCGATTTTTTTGCTACAAAGCCCTTGACGAGTGGACGACTGGACGAGGGGACGACTGGACGACGGGGAGACGGGGAGACGGTGAAACGGAGAAACGGAGAAACAGTGAAACGGAGACGGGACGACGGGGAGACGGGACGACGGGGAGACTGGACGACGGGGAGACTTGAGGACGTGAAGACTAGTCAGGGATGTGATCCCAAACGGGGAAACGGGGAAACGGAGAAACGGAGACGGGACGACGGGATGACTGGACGACGGGGAGACTTGAGGACGTGAAGACTGGTCAGGGATGTGATCCCAAACGGTGAAACGGGGAAACGGGGAAACGGAGAAACGGAGTCTGGCGGACTGCGGACTATGTACGGATCGACTGGAAACATTCAAACTTTCAGGACTTTGGGTCCATTGTGGTTAAATTCTTCAATCTAAACAAAATCAGGAATAATTATTTGTACTTTAATCCAATAATCAAATTAATCCAACGAATCCAAATCAATAATCCTTTAATCCAGCAAATCCGAATCAATGAGAATAACAGTCCTTGGAACAGGCACATCACAAGGGGTTCCGGTCATAGCATGCAACTGCCGGGTTTGTCGTTCGGCTGATCCAAAGGATAACCGGCTGCGGTGTTCCATCCTGGTAGAGGAAGGAGAGACCGGTTTGCTGGTCGATGCAGGACCTGATTTCAGGCAGCAGATGCTGAAGTACAAGGTTACCAACCTGGATGCGGTACTGCTGACGCACGAACATGCCGACCACATCTTCGGGCTGGATGATATCCGCAGCTTTAACTGGGTCAGGCAGGCCCCGATGGATGTCTATTGTGAGCAGAGGGTCGCCGATAACCTGAAGACCATATTCAATTATGCTTTCGCCGAAATAAAATATCCGGGTACGCCGCAGATGGATCTTATTCCCATCGACGGAGATCCTTTCGTGGTGCAGGGCGTCGGTGTGGTACCGATCCGCCTTTTTCACCACAAACTTCCTGTGTACGGTTTCAGGTTCGGTAAATTTGCCTACCTGACCGATTTCAACAAAATTGAACCGGAAGAACTGAATAAGCTGATCGGGGTTGAGGTGCTGGTAATTTGTGCGCTCAGGAAAAGATCCCATATTTCTCACCTGAATCTAACCGAAGCATTAAGTCTTGCAGAACAAATAGCGCCAAAGATGACTTACCTGACACATATGAGCCACGAAATGGGGCTCCATGCTGATTTGATGAAGGAATTACCGGTCAGCGTAGCTCCGGCGTTTGACGGACTGGTTATTGAACTCAAATAAATCATCAATGGGTGTAGAGACGTTGCATGCAACGTCTCTACAATAAATTGTGAAAAAAATGAAGAAGTCGGGAATCATTTTGTTTGTTTTGATCTTGTTTGCCTGCACTGAAAAATCGCAGAATGATGCAGAAAAAGGGCATGCCTTGTCACTACTAGACCGCACCGAAGCAGGCAGGTTGGCAAAACTGGCCTGGAAATGTATTCCTACCGAATATGCCAACAACCTAAGCCACTCCATGCAATCGGACAAGGATGCAGGAACGCCCTCGCAGTTACATCCCGCCTTCTACGGTTGTTACGACTGGCACTCCTCTGTTCACGGGCACTGGCTGCTGGTAAAATTGCTAAAGGAATTCCCCGACCTTCCCGCAAGGGATTCCATTGTCAAAGCAATTGATTTGTCGCTGACTCCTGAAAATATTGCGGTTGAAGTTGCCTACCTGAAAGCCCCCGGCCGGATCAGCTACGAGCGGCCCTATGGCTGGGCCTGGGTTTTAAAGCTGACAGCAGAACTTGCAACCTGGAATGATCCGTTGGGCGAGAAATGGTTTGGTACCATGAAACCCCTTGCTCTGCAGGTGGTCCAAAATTACAAGACCTATTTGCCGGGGCTTTATTATCCATTGAGAAGGGGGGTGCACGCCAATACCGCGTTTGGTATCTCTTTTGCCCTTGATTACGCAAGGGTGATGAATGACCTTGAATTCGAACAGTTGCTGCTGGAACGAAGCCGCTTCTATTATCTGAAGGACCGGAATATCCCTGCATCGTGGGAGCCGGAAGGAGATGATTTCTTCTCGCCTTCGCTGACGGAAGCTGCCCTGATGCGAAGAGTGCTGAGCAAAGAGGAGTTCCGCAAATGGTTTTCAGGATTTTTGCCCGAACTGCCGGTTTCTTTGCAGCATCCTGCTGTCGTTGCAGACAGGTCAGATCCCACAGGGGTGCATCTCGACGGGTTGAACCTCAGCCGGGCCTGGTGCATGTTTGAGATAGCCAAATCGCTTCCTGCCGGGAGTGCCATGGCGAAAGAACTTCAGCATGCCGGAACAGAGCACGCCAGGGATGCCTTGCCCCACGTATTTTCGGAGAATTACCTGGGAACCCACTGGCTGGCAACGTTTGCTGTTTACATGTATTTTGCACAGTAGAGGAATTAATCATTTCCTTCTACCATTAAGTAATTGACAATATGTTTTAACCTCCGTACTAACCGGGGATGAAGGTTTCGTTCGTTGTAATTGCCTTGGGTTGTATGCTTCATCTTTTTCTTTCTTTGTCACTTTTTGTCGTCACAAAAAGTAACCAAAAAAGACCTGACAAAAAGAACTCTAAATAATCTATTTAAAGATGAGACGGTCCCTGAGCGGAGTCGAAGGGCGGCTTCGCTCGGACAGCTTTTTGTCTCAAAGGAATGGTTGGTTGACGCTTCGCGCTGTTGAAGCAGTAGCCAATATAGAAACAACAGTTAATGGAACAAAACCAGCAGTAGCCAAAATAGAAACCGCAGTTGCCGGAACAAAGAACGCAGTTGCCAATATAGAAAAAACAGTTAACGGAACAAAACCTGCAGTAGCCAATATAGAAGCCACAGTTGCCGGAACAAAGAACGCAGTAGCCAAAATTGAAACCGCAGTTGCCGGAACAAAGAACGCAGTGGCCAATATTGAAGAAACAGTTGATAGAACAAACATTGCAGGCAGAAACAACAAAAACGCTGTTTTCATCCGCTTACTTTTGCGTGGAAACAGCGTTTTATCTTTTGGCTGTCAGCTATTCAATGCCGGCTGGCCATCAAACAGCCGTGGCCTGAAACGTAATCACATTTTTACTTTTTTAAATTCAAGTCCGCTGATCTCCTTCAATTGCGAACTACCGGTGCCGAAAGCAGATTTGACATATTTTTTCACTTCCAATGCAATATCTACCAGTCCGGTGGTTGGTTGATACAGGCTGGCATCCCGCGCAGCCATGGCCTTACGGTATTGAATGCCGGCATTGATGGCTGCCGTATTCAGGGTTTTGATGTTGGTCAGCATGGTATTCAAAGTCGTTACCTTGAGTTCGTTTTCATTGGGGGCATAAACAGGTTCGGACGAAATGGCAACCAGCAGCATCTGAAAGTTGTCGACCATGCTGTCGAAACTTTGCTGGGTGGTAGAAATGGTTTTCACCTGAGGATCCGGAACATCGCCTGCGGCCTTTACCGTTGCGGCTGTTTTTGTGCTTTTGGCCGACTGTCCCTGAATTTTGCGGTTAATGGTTTTCGCGTCGTTTACCGTTTGTTTTGCCGCAGTGGTTGCCTCGAGGGCATTGACGATCCGGGTACAAAGTTTTTTAAGCGGGGCCATTGCGATTTCGCGGGCATTGCAGGCATTGTCGTAAGCGGTTTTGGTGGTTTTTACAGTTTGCAGCACATTTTTACCTGTGGTTTGCAAGATTTGCAGTTGCGGAATTTTGAGGCTGGCGTTTGTCGGATTGAAGGCCGCACCATTGCTGACGCAGGAGGCGATTAAATCCTCAAAATTTGCCACATTTTTCTGATGACCGGTAGGGGCTGTCGTCATGATAAATGAATTTAGGAATTGAAAATTAGGAACTTATCCCTATAAAGCTCGGAAATATTTTTTTAATTTCCAAGGAAAGGCGGAAAAATTATGGGGGTAAAAATGATTTTCCTTGTGGGATGGGGGTTGGCGAAGGGGGCCTTGTCCGGTTGGTTGTTGACCCGAAACAAAAAGGGTACATTTCGATGCCCGACATTTACAAACAGATTTCCCCACAATCCTGATGTTTCGGGAAACCGCTGTATACCAGAACCTATTGGTTTACACTGAGCATGTCGAAGTGTACAGTGGTGTGGGAGGTGTACCGGCGGTCATTAGACCGTCAGCCGTCTACTCGATTAGCGTATCGTTGTTTTTATTCCTTTTGTACAGGTGTCCAATACTTTTCAAGTTCCCAAAAATATTCCATGTTTAATGTCCGAAGCTTTTTGATCAGATAAAAATATTTTTTTTCATCCAATTGTGTCCAATTTATTCCTGAGACATCTAATTCTGGGTGTTTTTTATGTAATTGCGTCAATAAAATATTGTCAATAGGTGGATGAGCAATCTTGGATATATTACTTAATCCGGAATCTTTTATAACAATAGCTGTCTTAATATATATCGCGATCATTTTGGCTGATTGGCCATAAGATGCCTGTATTCCAATACTCCTGAGGTATTCTATAATGATGTTAGCACTTGTTTTGTGGAAAATATCGAATTGATCAATAGTCATTTCTTCTTTTCTATCAATTAATTCTTTTAGTCCTGCTTGTTCAATCGCAGCTTTTATATTCTTTGTATTTGTAAAGTTTCTTTGTACAGCTCTTGCTGCTGTCCAAACAGCATAATTGTGTAATTGTTCAGTGAATGTGTATTTCATGGTTCTTTCTTTTAAAATGCACGCCAACGGTTTGGCGGTTGCTGTTCGGTGGCGATTTCACTAATAAATTTTCCACGAAGAAGAACTGTTTCAGTATGCACGTCTCTGTCATACGAAGCACTGTCCCGCCGCTGACAGCAAACGCGTGTTATGCTTTGTTTTTTATTGTGTCGAGACATATGATTGCTTGATTAAGTCAAAAATGCATATTCCGGTGAAGGCGGACACTCATTCCGGAGCAAGCCGGACACTTTTCTTGTGGTAAATTAGTTCATAAAACTATAAAAAATCAGTCATCATTTTTTAGATATTTTCTCATTGATTCTCCTTGTATTTCGATTC
>JBBQHB010000005.1:0-109553 GCA_038323575.1 Bacteroidales bacterium
AACACTATACTGAAAACCAGTAACTTGGGGCTCAGCCCCTTCGGCTCCCGCCCTACAAAATTAGCCGGAAAAATTATTTTTCCAACATATTGCAACTATTTAGTTTTCAACAATATTATTTTTGAGCTGAATCGCTGTAAATGACTGTTCTTCTGACCTATTTGACTTTGACAAATATGCATTGGGCCTTGATCGGTATATGCGCCATTTTGATAGGGATGTCTAAAACAGGAGTGCCTGGCGTCTCAATGATAGTTGTCCCCACTATGGCCATGATCTTCGGAGGGAAAGCCTCTACAGGCGTTTTGTTGCCAGTTTTAATCACTGCCGATCTCTTCGCAGTAATTTATTATCACCGCCATGCTGAGTGGAAGCACCTGCTCAAAGCCCTGCCCTGGGCATTTCTCGGATTATTAATCGCACTTTGGGCAGGAACAAAAGTAAATGATCATCAGTTCAAACATATAATAGCCATAACGGTTATGTTCTCCCTTGCGTTGATGTTATGGAATGATAAATCACAACAAAAAAGTGATCTTACCGTGAAACCCTGGTTTGCGGCAGTATTTGGAATTCTGGGCGGCTTTGCAACCATGATAGGAAATGTGGCCGGGCCTGTATTTGCCATCTACCTGTTGGCTTTGCACTTGCCTAAAAAAAAATACATCGGTACTACAGCCTGGTTTTTCGCCATCATAAACCTCTCAAAACTGCCTCTGCAGTTTTTTGTATGGAAAAATATCAGCAGTCAATCACTGCTTGTCGATATGCTTGCCGTGCCTTTTGTAATGCTGGGTGCTTATGTTGGGATCAAAGTAGTTCACAAAATTAAAGATCCTGCCTACCGCTGGAGCGTAGTTGTGATTACCTTTGTATCTGCACTTTTAATATTTATTTGATTCTCAACATAAATGAACCTGCTCATTTCAACAAGTTCAAATCCTTACCGAAATCTTGCAACAGAAGAATATCTGCTGAAATACAGCAACGAAGATTTCCTGTTTCTCTATATTAACCAACCTTGCGTTGTCGTCGGGAAACATCAGATTACCCCAAAAGAAATTAATTCACAATACGCTTTTGAACATAATATATTGATAGCCAGGCGGTTATCTGGCGGAGGAACCGTATATCACGATGAAGGAAATTTAAACTTCAGTTTTATACAATCCGTACTTCCAGGCGAAAATATCTCGTACAAAATCATCACAAGTCCAATATTTAATTTTTTATTGGAACAGGGAGTTGAAGTAGTAATGTCTGAGCGGAACGATATGATGGTTGCCGGGAAAAAGATATCCGGCAGTGCGATGCATATTTACAAATCGAGAGTTCTCGCACATGGTACTCTCCTGATTGATAGTGATTTAGAAAACCTTTCTGCCTGTTTAAAGGGAAATTCTGAAAGATATGCTGACAAATCAATTGCTTCCAAACGATCAAGGGTCATGAATCTTAAAGCGATTGATATAAAAAAAAATACCGGTTACATACTAAATTCAATGTCAGATTACTTTGCAAATAAAACCGGTAATTCAATATCCGCCCCACTAACGGATTCAGCGAATAAAACCATCGATAATTTAGCAGCGGATAAATATGCATCCCCCGACTGGATCTATGGATATTCTCCCAAATACACCTACTCGACCGCAATAACAGTGAATGGAAATAAAATCCATTTTAACCTCGGAATTGAAAAAGGGGTAATAGAAAAAATCAGTATTGAATCGGGGGATGAAATTGATTCAACTGTAAAATTGAAATTAAATAAACTAATAGGGGAAAAACATATTTTCCATTCCCTGAAATTACTGTTGGCTAACGATCAGGCGAATGGTCTGGGCCGGGAACTTTTAGACGCATTGTTTTAATTTTGACTTTTGAAATACGCATAAATCTTCCCGCCCTTATCCTTGCCCACTAAATTTTCAAGCTCTACTATATCTGCTCCTTTAATCTTTTCTACTGATTTTAAATGAGTTAGTAGCTTTTCCGTTGTTTTGCTTCCTACGCCGGGAATTAATGTAAGTGCTGATGCAGTGAAATTTTCAGACCTTTTATTGCGGTGAAAAGCAATACCAAACCGATGCGCCTCATCGCGCAGATGCTGAAGAACTTTCAGGGTTTCCGACTTCTTATCCAGGTAGAGCGGAACGGGATCATTTGGAAAATAGAGCTCCTCCAGTCTTTTGGCAATACCTACAATTGCAATTTTATCTTCAATACCTAATTTCTTTAAAATAGAGTAGGCCGAAGAAAGCTGACCCTTACCTCCGTCCACCAAAATTAAATCAGGCAGTTTGTTTCCTTCAGCCAGCTGTCTTAGGTATCTTCTTTCAACCACCTCTTCCATAGATGCAAAATCATTAGGACCCTCGACTGTCTTAATATTAAAATGTCTGAAATGTGATTTGAGCGGCAGACAATCCTTGAACACCACACAGGAAGCGACGGGGAAATCGCCTGATATATTAGAGTTATCAAAGCATTCAATGAGATGCGGAAGGTTTTCCAGATTCAAATCCTTCCTCACGGTTTCAAGCAGTCGTTGTTTTTTAGTTACCGGGGCTTTCAATGACTCATTTTTAGCTCTTTCCAACATATACATCCGGCCATTTCGTTCGCAAAGCTCAAGAATTTTTTTCTTTTCACCTTTCTGCGGAATTGTAATTTTTACACTTGAAAATTTAAAACCGATAGAAAAAGGCAAAATTATCTCAACTGATTGAGAATTAAATAGTCTCCTTATTTCAACTATACAAAATGATAATATATCCTCTTTGAATTCATTCAATTTCTTCTTAACTTCAAGGATATAACTGTTCACAATTGAACCATCAATTATTCTAAAATAATTAATATATGCATTTTTCTCGTCTTCATGGAAAGAAAATACATCCAAATTGGTAATTGTAGCACTGCAAACCAATGATTTGCTTTTGTAGTTTTCCAATATCTGGATCTTCGATTTGAACTCATTTGCCCTTTCAAAATCATATTTTTCAGAAGCTAACTGCATCTCAGTTTTAAGATAGAAGAAAACAGGATTTAAAGTGCCGCTTAAAATTGCCTTTGCATTTGAAATATCTGCATCATAGCTCAGTCTGGTATACAATAATTCACAAGGTGCCTTGCAATTTCCGATCTGAAATTCAAGGCATTTTTTAAATTTCCTGCTATTTATATTCTCATCCGACAAATTTAAATTGCAATTCCTAATTTGAAAAAGTTGCTTAATAACTTCTAAAATTGTTCTGGCCATATATACTGATGTATACGGTCCAAAATAATTTGATCCATCCTTAAAAAATTTCCGGGTATAAAAAATCCTTGGAAATGGTTCGTTCTTTATACAAATCCAGGGAAAGGTTTTGTCGTCTTTTAATAAAATATTATACTTAGGCTGGTATCTTTTTATCAGGTTGTTTTCAAGAATCAGCGCATCTTCTTCATAATCTACGACAATATGCCTGATTTTTTCAATTTGGTTGACTAAAATTTCCGTTTTCCTGTTTTCGTGATTCTTGGAAAAATATGAGGAGACTCTTTTCTTGAGGTTTTTCGCTTTCCCAACATAAATAATTTTATCTTCTTTGTTAAAAAACTGGTATACTCCGGGGTTTCCCGGTAGTTTTTTAACTACTTCAGAAAGCTGTGTGGGGATCAATCTTTTCACCCGTTCAAAAATGAATCAATGACCAAACAGGAACATCACTTTGAATTCGTTCCAGACCATTAAGAAAATCTAATTCGACAAAAAAATTCGCATAAATTCTTTTTACACCAAATTTTCTAACCAGATCAATTGCGGCATTAACTGTACCTCCGGTAGCCAATAAATCATCATGGATAAGTACAACATCATCACTATCCAATGCATCCGTATGAATCTCCAATGAATCGGATCCGTACTCCAAATCATATGACTGACAATAGGTTTCGGCAGGTAACTTGCCTGGTTTACGTATGGGTATAAAACCGGCATGCAATTCACATGCAAGTGCACTCCCTAAAATGAATCCCCTCGACTCAATTCCCACTATTTTGGTTATGCCGAATTCTGAATAGTGATTTTTTATCTCGTCAACGATAAATCTAAGGATTTTCTCTTTTTTAAATGCAGTCGTTACATCCTTAAACTGAATCCCTTCCTTTGGAAAGTCGGGGACATTTCGGATTGACTTTCTAACATCCTCTATTGTAATTTCCATTTCAATTTAAATTATTGTTCCACGTGGAACATTATCTGCCTAATAAAATCAACAAGACATTTATGTCATTAGGTGAAATACCCGGAATTCTATTTGCTTGTCCTATTGTTTTAGGGTTTATCCTTGAAAGCTTTTCCCTCGCTTCTGTTGACAATGACAAGATAGTTCCGTAATCAAATTTATTCTCAATTTTTATGTTTTCCAGTCTTTTCAATTTATCAGCAATCGAATATTCCCTTGTTATATACCCGGCATATTTAATTCTAATCTCAACAGCCTCAGTAACTTCAGTGAATAATAAATCAGGTATTGTCTCTATTTTTGTCAGTAAAAAAGGAAACTGAACAAGAAATTCACGAAACGATATTTGCGGTCTGCTAACAATATTGTACAACTTTGTTCTTTGCTTTAGTGTTGCGGTTCCCTTTTCAACCAAATAATCATTGACCATATCAGGCTTCAATGAAATCTCTCCTATTTGATTTAAAACTTTTTCGATAAGTAAAGACTTTTTCAAAAAAATATTATATAAATCTTCAGATAATAATCCCAAATCAAATCCAATACCGGATAACCGCTCATCAGCATTATCCTGCCTTAAAATCAACCTATGCTCAGCCCTACTTGTAAACATGCGGTAAGGTTCATCCACACCTTTTGTAACCAAATCATCAATTAAAACTCCTATATAAGCCTGGTTTCTACCTAAAACCAGTGAATCACCACCATGAATTTTTTGATGAGCATTAATACCTGCCATTAAACCCTGGGCACCAGCTTCTTCATATCCGGTTGTTCCATTTATCTGTCCAGCCAAATACAAATCCGCTATTAACTTTGATTCCAAAGTATGCAACAATTGAGTAGGATCAAAAAAATCATATTCTATAGCATACCCCGGTCTTATAATTTTCGCACTTTCCAGACCGGGAATATGCTTTAGGGCATTTACCTGATTTTCGAAAGGTAAGGAAGTCGAAAACCCGTTTAAATAATATTCAACCGTGTCAACACCTTCAGGCTCCAAAAACAATTGATGAGAATTCTTTTCATTGAAAATGATCAGCTTTGTTTCGATACTCGGACAATAGCGCGGTCCCAAACTCATTATCGTACCATCAAACATAGGGGAAAATTTAAAACCCTTTTCCAATTCGTGGTGTACTAATTCATTGGTATAAGTAATATGACAGTTTATATTCGGCAGCGTGTTTTCCCGCTTATAAAAAAAACTAAATTGATTTCCCTCCTCACCTACCTGTTCCTCCAACTTGCTAAAATCGATTGTTCTTTTATCTAACCTTGGTGGAGTCCCTGTCTTCATGCGTCCAACCCTAAAACCGGAATGAATTAGTTGTTCAGTAATTCCCAGAGAAGCCGGCTCAGAGATCCTTCCACCCATCATTTTATTTTGACCAAAATGCATTAGGCCATTCAGAAATGTTCCGTTAGTTAAAATAACAGCTTTAGAATAAAACTCAATGCCAATTTCTGTCTTAACACCTACTACCCTATTATCTTCAAGTAGCAATTGAACGACCGATCCCTGCCAAAAAAAAACATTTTTGTTGTTCTGAAGCTCAATTCTCCAATACTCTGAGAATTTAATTTTATCACACTGCGCCCTGGGACTCCACATTGCCGGTCCCTTAGAACGGTTCAGCATTCTGAATTGAAGCGTACTCTGATCAGTAATTTTTCCCATCATACCACCAAGCGCATCAATTTCACGAACTATCTGTCCTTTAGCAATTCCTCCTACTGCCGGATTACAACTCATCTGAGCTACTCTGTTTATATCCAAAGTAACCAACAAAACAGTTGAACCAAGTTTTGCAGCAGAAATTGCAGCTTCACATCCAGCGTGACCAGCACCAACAACAATTACGTCATATTCATTTCTGTGCAACATACGTGTATCTTCAAAATATCTCAATCAAATTTTTTTAAACTATTGTTAACCGGGGAAAGGAATTATATTTATTTACTACATAATCTTCCCTCCTTCGCATCAATACAATTTCTTCTGATTCCTTGTCATTAAATTTCAACAGATGCAGTAATCCATGTGCAAGTACGCGAACTAATTCATCTGCGTAAATCTGGCCAAAAATAACTGAATTATTTAACACCCTATCAGTACTTATATAAATATCTCCTGCCACAACCTCTTCTTCAGAATAATCAAAAGTTATAACATCAGTATAAAAATCATGCTTAAGAAATTTCACATTCATATCAAGTAAATACAGATCACTGCAGAATATATAATTAATTAATCCCAATTTAAATTTCAGAGATCTGACTTCACCTTTTAAAATCCTTTTTAAAAGATCAAAATTAACATCCGGCAAATTAACGTCCTCATTGTAAAATTGAATACTCATCAGAAAAAAATTAAATAACCAAAATTTATATTATAACATTAAAAATTGTGCCAGATAATCAGATACCAATAAATCACTATCACTTGGTATAAGTGTATCTCCTTCTATAATGAAATGGCCCTTCTCATTAAGCATCTCAACATTCTTCTTAAAATGTACAAAAATGCTATTTGCAAAATTAATTTTAATATAATTGAAGGAGATACCCTGAAATGTTCGTAACCTTAAAATAATGTATTCATTATACAACTGATTTTCATCAAGATATTCAATCCCGTATAGATTAAATCCATCTCCTCCTATTAAATCTTTTATGTACTTCTTAATATTAGTATGGTTCCATTGACGTGAACGAAGGTTATAACTATGTGCAGAAACACCAATTCCCAAATAAGGTATTTGGTTCCAATAACTCATATTATGGTAGGAAAAATATCCTTCTCTTCCATAATTACTGACTTCATACTGAATGAAACCATTCAATTTCAAAAAATTATTGATGATACTGTATTGAGTTAAAAATTCATCTTCCAGATTCTCCACTAATTCCCCTTTCCTTATTTTCCAAAAAAGTTTTGAGTTTTTTGCTATTGTCAAACTATATGCTGATACATGCTTTATATCATATAGAATTAACTGTTCTAAAGAGTTTATAAGAAAATCGCCCGAAACACCCGGAACATTGTAAATTAGATCAATAGACAAATTAGTAATTCTAGAATTATTAATAATATTTAACGCATTAAATATTAAATCTATACTGTGATGTCTATTGAATTTTTTAAGTACATCATCCTTCAAAAACTGTATACCAAGGCTAATTCTGTTAAATTTAAGTTCATACAAATCATTTAAATAATTTGAACTAATATTCTCCGGATTGCATTCAATAGTAATTTCGCAATTTGTATCAACATTATAACCGTAAAAAATTGATTTAAGTATCCTGTACAACTGCTGTTTTGTTAACAAAGAAGGAGTTCCTCCTCCAAAATAAATTGTGTTAATTATCTGATTTTCAATATAATCCCTTCTTAATTCAATTTCAAGAACAACCGCACTAACATAATCTTCAATAAGATATATTTGATTACCAGAATAAAAATCACAATAATGGCATTTATAACTACAAAAAGGTATATGTATATATAAACCAGCCATTTATAAACTTATTTTCACTTCTTTACAAGGATATTTTATTGATACGCTGAAGATGTCTTCCATATTCAAAATTAGTGCTCAAAAAAGTTTTAACAATCACCAAGGCATCACTTTCATTAATAAATCTTGCCGGAAGAGAACAAATATTAGCATTGTTATGTGATCTGGCCAATACTGCAACTTCATTGTTCCAACATATTGCCGAACGTATACCAGGATGCTTATTTACTGTCATATTAATTCCGTTACCAGAACCACAACATACTATTCCGACAATATTTGAATCTGTTTCCACTGCTATGGCCAAGGGATGCGCAAAATCAGGATAATCGCAGCTCTCCCTGGAAAAACATCCAAAATCAATTATATCAATATTTTCTTTTTTAAGAAATAAAATTATTGCATTTTTAAGATCAAATCCGGCATGATCAGAAGCCAGCGCAACTTTTACCATAACATCAACAATATTTAAACAAATGAGAAAATTTCAAACAATACCAGTTAATAACTGTTGATAAATAATAACAATTATTTACGCAATTGAAATACATATTTAATTAATATAAATATTACTATATCAAACAACCTTTTTATACGTATTTATTCAAATCTAATTACATCCGAATGAAGTAAAAATCAAAAATTAATTGCGTCTATATTTAAAATAAACATACTGTTGATAAACTTCTATTATGCAGTTTGACAACAAAATATAAAGTTAATAAAGTTTGAGCATCTTTTTATACAATGAAGTTCAACCTAATCTTTAGTTTTTATCAACACTTTCAACATGATATAATAGATACTTAATCTTTAAATTTATAAAATAAAAAAATATATTATATTATCTTGTTAATTATTCAAAATCCCTAATTCATTAACATTGTAGTAAGATTTTATATATTCACCAATTGAATGTTAAAAATATTCAGATGATACCTAATTTCAAAAACAGAGATAATTTAAGAGTACTTCTTGTAGAAGATAATCTTATGAATCAAAAGTTGCTGACTATCAATTTATCTAAATTGAATTGTTTGGTAACAATAGCAAATAATGGTTTGGAAGGCCTTGAAATTTACAAAAAACAGTCCTTTGATGTTATTCTGATGGATTTGATGATGCCGGTAATGGATGGATTTGAATCATCAAGAGAGATAAGAAAATTTGAAAAGGAAGATAAATCAAGGGGATATACTCCAATTATTGCTTTTACGGCAAATACATTAAACAATGATTTTGAAAAATGTATTGAGAATGGTATGGACCACCTTATGGAAAAGCCATTCAACGCCTTTAAGTTTATAGAAATTGTTGAATCATTCGATTAAAGTCGCTGTATACCTGTCTTTATATCAAAATGTATTAAGTATATAGAACCAAAATAATTTTTGGTTGATATTGATCGTTGCATTAATGGTTGAAATTAATTAAAAGAATGGGAGAATTTATTGATTTAAGAGATAATACCGGTGATGCATTAGAACAGGAATTAGACAATCAGTTAAGACCTTTAAAGTTTATCGATTTTGCGGGACAGACAAAAATAATCGATAATATTCAGGTGTTTGTGCAAGCCGCAATCATGCGGGGAGAATCTCTTGATCATGTTTTGTTGCATGGTCCTCCGGGACTTGGTAAAACAACTTTGTCAAATATAATTGCCAATGAACTGGGAGTTAAATTAAAACTCACATCCGGTCCTGTTTTGGATAAGCCTGGAGATCTTGCAGGACTATTAACGAATCTTGAAAAAAATGATGTCCTTTTTATAGATGAAATTCATCGTTTGAGTCCCATCGTTGAAGAATATCTTTATTCGGCAATGGAAGATTTCCGCATTGATATATTGATTGACAAAGGTCCAAGTGCACGATCAATACAACTGGAATTAAATCCCTTTACGCTGATAGGTGCAACAACGAGGAGTGGCCTGTTAACACGTCCGCTCAGGGCCAGATTTGGAATTACCTGCCATCTGGAATATTATGATATTGATGTGTTGACTGGCATCGTTAAACGTTCTGCAAGGATACTGGATGTAAAAATAAGTGATGATGCCGCCTATGAAATTGCAAGAAGGAGCAGGGGAACGCCCCGAATTGTGAATTCACTTTTAAGAAGAGTCAGAGATTTCGCCATGGTAAAGGGAAATGGCAAAATTGATATTGAGATTACAAAATATTCGCTTGAAGCGCTCAATATTGACCGTTTTGGCTTGGATGAAATGGATAATAAAATTTTATCAACGATTATTGACAAATTCAAAGGGGGTCCTGTCGGTATATCTACCATTGCCACTGCTGTGGGAGAAGATTCCGGAACAATTGAAGAGGTATATGAACCTTTTTTAATAAAAGAAGGATTTATTAAACGCACGCCCAGAGGAAGAGAAGTTACTGATTTAGCTTATAGTCATTTAGGTAAATTAAATAAAGGAGATATCAATTCAATGACCCTTTTTTAATGATCCTTTTTTATCAGTTTTATTTCAAATATTTTTGGCCAGAGTTTTCCTGTTACATATACTTTATCCGTTACCGGATTCCAGGCAATTCCGTTCAGAACATCAATTTGTTCTCTTTGATTTTGCACGATCGTACCTGATAATCCGCTTAAATTAATTTCTCCTGTAATTTTTCCTGATTTTGGATCTATGATAACAATGTTGTCTGTAGTCCAAATATTTGCCCAAATTTCACCTTTTATGTATTCGAGTTCATTAATATTTTTTACTATACTATGTTCATTACAAATTTGAATTTTCTTTTCTTCCTGAAAAGTATCCGGGTTGATAAAATAGACATTTTCTGTACCGTCACTCATGATTAACGAATGGCCGTCGTTCGTCAGGCCCCACCCTTCATTTGATTTGTAATTCCAGGTATTAAGTAGTTTGAAAGTATTGAGATCATAAATAAAACCTATTTGGTTTTTGTATGTCAATTCATATATTTTGTCGTTAAATATCGTAATTCCTTCGCCAAAATATTGACTTTCAAGTTTATATTCTTTTAATTTCTTTCCGGTTCTGAGATCAATCTGATAAATTTCAGAAGATCCTTCCTGCCCTGTTCCTTCATAAAGCATATTATCATGAAATTCCAACCCCTGCGTAAAATGGTTCGTATCATGCGGATAAGATGCAACAATCTGGTAAGAATATTGGACTGGTTTAACATCTGATGTAACTAAAATTTCCTCGTAATTATTGCCGGAAACACCATCCGTTTTCGTTGCAGTTACTTTAACAATATGTTTACCTACTCCAAAATCTGCTGTTTTGTAAATAAATGAATTGGTTAAATTTTTAGAAATTTGTATCTGCTTACCATCTATTGAAATTTCAATTTGCCCAATAGAACCCTCCTTCAATTTTGTCAAAAGATTCACTTTGATTTCCTCACCGAATTTAAAACTCTTTTTTTGGGGCTCTAATTGAAATGAGGTGACAGGAGGTCTGGAACGGCTGTTTGATTGTGCGCAATTCATAAAGACTGTCAATACAAAAAGAAGTGGCAAAACGTATAATGTTAACCGGCTCATTCGGGAAAATTTAGAAATGTAAATTTTAACAAAAATAGAATCTTATTTTGTAAGAAGAACAAGGGTAGACAAGTTTAAGTTGTTGCAAGTCAAATATACAATGTGACAATTCAATTTTAATTTTTTAGTAACGTTTTCTTTTCTTCAGTTATCTTTGTTTGTTGTATGACTAAATTATTCTGACTTGAGTGCACTTAAGAAATTAGCCGGAGATACCATGATTTATGGTGTACCGAGTATCGTTATGCGGTTCCTGAATTTACTGCTGACACCTATTTATACCTGGACATTTTTACCTGACAAGTTTGGTATATTGGGAAATTTATTGGCTTATGTTGCATTATTTCAGGTGCTTCTGACTTACGGGATGGAAACATCCTATTTCCGGTATGCAAGCAAAAGCAACAAGCCCAATGAGGTGTTTGGGACTGCTTTAATCTCCCTTTCGGCTACAGCTGCGCTTTTTATCCTGATTATCTCTGTGTTTTCCAGCGCTATATCTGATTGGGTGGGATTGTCAGATCATCCTTCATATATCGTGTGGATGGGCATTACAGTTGCCCTGGATGCCATTACCGCAATCCCTTTTGCACGTTTGAGGCTGCAGGAACGTCCGATTAAGTTTGCCGTGTTTAAAATGGTCAATATAGGCATAAACATTGTGCTTAATCTTTTCTGGATCTTGCTTTGTCCCCGGGTACTTTCAGCACATCCTGATTCAATGCTCCGTTTTTTCTATAATCCTGAAATCGGCATTGGATATGCCTTTTTGTCCTATATGATTGCTTCGGTAATTACCTTGTTACTGTTTTTCCCCGAACTGGGATTGAAGCAATTGATATTTAAGAAAAGTCTTTTAAAGGAGATGTTAAACTACGGCTGGCCGATATTGATAGTAGGTCTTACAGGGATGATTATACTAAATATTGACAAAATCCTTATTCCCGAACTTATTACAAGCGGGAAAGATCCAAAGTACGAATTGGGTGTATATGCGGCAAGCGGCAAGTTGGCCATCCTGATGACACTTTTCACCCAGGCTTTCCGTTTCTCATTCGAACCGTTTTTATTTTCACATTACAAGAATGAGGCATCCAGGAAGGTCTACAGTGTAATCATGAACTATTTTGTAATTATGGGATTGTTGATATTTCTGGGTGTTCTTTTTTACATAGATATTCTGAAGTATTTCATTGGTTCAAAGAATTCAGGTTATCATGAAGGGCTCAGGATTGTGCCGTGGATGTTAATGGGGAATTTGTTTCTTGGCATCTTTTATACCCAGTCGCTTTGGTACAAGCTAACCGACCAAACCAGGTACGGAGCAATTTTTTCGGCAATTGGAGCCGCAATAACTTTGTTGATTAATATTCTGTTTATTCCGAAGATAGGTTACACGGCTTCCGCATTAGGATTCTTCGCTTCAACACTGACAATCACACTTATCTCCTATTATTACGGGCAAAAACATTTCCCTGTTCAGTACGACCTTAAAAAAATTGGTTCCTATTTTCTGGTGGCAATCTTATTGTATGTACTGGAAATGAATATAAATATAAGCGGTTACCTCCTCAAATATAGTTTCAAGACCCTGCTTTTTTCTCTCTTCCTGCTATTTATCTGGTACAATGAGAAATCTGATTTGAAGAGATTGTTGCCAAAGCGGTTAAATGTTGATTGATCAGCGAAATATGTTTCTTATCTTTGCTGATTAGATAATTGGGTAAAAAAATATGATAGTTACATTCTAACATTCACATATTTAATGCTTTAAAAATATTTTTTTTGAATGAAAGTAAAAATAGTCAACAAATCCCAACATAGCTTACCACACTATAGTACAGTTCAATCGGCAGGGATGGATCTTCGTGCAGATTTGACTGAGGCCATTGTTCTGAGACCTTTCGAGCGAAAGTTAGTACCTACCGGACTCTTTATTCAGTTACCTGATGGCTTTGAGGCACAGGTCAGACCCAGAAGCGGTCTGGCTATTAACAAGGGGGTCACCGTGCTTAATTCACCCGGCACTATTGATGCTGATTACAGGGGAGAGGTCAAGATCATCCTGATTAATTTGTCGCAGGAAGATTTCATTATAAATAATGGAGAGCGTATTGCACAGATGGTAATTTCCCCGTATAAGCAAGTAGCCTGGGATGAAGTCGCACAACTCGAAGACAGTGTGCGGGGCGAAGGTGGGTTTGGACACACAGGAAAGCATTGATATGTGCTTTAAAAAAAGTAAGATGAACAAAACAATTTTTTTTCTTGGCTTAATATTTTCGCTCTTTATTATACTTGATTCATGTAGGACAACGCAGCAACCTGTTAAAAAGGTGATGCCGGTCGTGCCGGAAGAGGAGAGTAAAAGCCTTTCGCTACTGACAGACGATCAGAAACAGCAGTTTCAGTATCTTTTTATCGAAGGAATCAAGCAAAGAACGATTGGCAATGTTGATGAAGCCATTAAGATTTTTTCAAGATGCCTTGAACTGGATCCTTCCTCTTCGACTTCATTGTATGAAATTGCCAACATTCACCTTGTCCGGGGAGATTTTCAAAGTGCCATGATCATGCTGGAAAGGGCAGTTTCGTTAAATCCCAAAAACCGGTATTATCAGATTTTACTGACTAAAATATATCAGCAGAACAAGTTGTACGAGAAGGCTGCAAATACTTTTGAAGTATTGTCGGAATTGGTTCCTGACAATACTGAATATCCGCTTTATCGTGCCGACATGTATGGTATGGCCGGGAAACTGGATAAAGCGCTCTCCTGTTACACTGAACTTGAAAAAAAATGGGGCTTAACCGAATCTGTAGCCTTGGGAAAACAGTCTGTTTTTCTCAAACAGGGTAAAAAGAAGGAGGCATACCAGGAGATTGAAAAACTGATCGCAAAATACCAGGGTGAGACGAAATATTACGGATTACTTGCTGATATGTATTTGGCTGATAGCGTAATGGATAAATCACTTGAGAATTACAACAAGTTGCTGCAGTTTAAACCTGATGACGGATTTGTCCAATTTTCGCTTGCTAACTATTATCGGATTGCCGGGGACTATTCCAAAACTTATGAGCATTTAAAGATTGGTTTTGAGGATCCCAATCTGGATTTGGAAACCAAAATTCAAATGTACATTCTTCTTGCCCAGACAGAAGAACATCGGTTAACTGATGTTCAACAACTGGAACTTATCAGAATTTTAATTGACAGACACATAGATGATGAACGGCCAAGGTCGCTGCTTGCAGAGTATTATCTGAGTAAGAAACTTAACAAAGAGGCACGTGAGCAAATGAGATTGGTTGTCGAAATCAACAAGGGAAATTATTCCTACTGGGAGCGGTTACTGTTCATCGATAATGATTTGCTGGACTGGAAATCCCTGGAACAAGATAGTAAAACTGCACTTAAATATTTCCCGGAGCAACCTATTCTGTATATTCTGAACGCGGTAGCGTTGATCCAGACAGGAAACAACAAGGATGTATTTGCAGTACTGGACTCAGCCGAGGCAAATGCCAACAACAATTCTCAGGTTCTTTCACAGGTTTATACCTACCGTGCAGAAGCATTATACAAACAAAAAAAATTCGAGGAATCTTACAAATGGTTTGACAAAGTCGTGGAGATTGACCCGCAAAATTACATGGCCATGAACAACTATGCATACTATTTATCACTTAGATCCATGAAATTGGATGTTGCCGAAAAACTTAGCAATGTTGTGATTAAAAATAATCCAAACAATGCGACCTATCTTGATACTTACGCTTGGGTGTTGTTCAAAAAGAAAGACTATCAGTTAGCCAGGTTTTACATGGAATCTGCCCTGTCGAACAGCACAGAGGAGAATCCTGTTCTGGTTGAGCATTATGGCGACATTCTGTTTTTTTTGAATGAAAAAGAGAAAGCTTTACTCCAATGGGAAAAATCATTAAAGATGGGCAACCAATCCAAAGTTTTGCCGGCGAAAATCCAAAAGGTTATTTTCATAGAATCAGATGAAGATTAGAAATATGAAGTTTAAATTTCTCATACTTTGTTATTTAGGGTTATTCCTTTTCCTGTTGGCGGGATGTAAACATATTGAAAAGGTCGTTATTGAAAAAAAAGTAAAACCTATCAGCGTCAAACGGTGCATCCGATTAGTGAGTGAAAATGAACTTAAATTCAATACGTTATCGGTCAAAAAAGTCAGCCTGACAATAAATAATGATGGTGATATCAACTCGGTGAGGGGATTTTATAAAATAAAAAAAGACAGTGTTATTCAGGTCTCTGCCCAAAAACTGACCATCCCGGTAGGGAAACTTGAGCTTGATGCCGACTCCTTCAGGGTTGTTTACCATATTGGAAAGCAGGTGATAGCGGGTGTGATACAAAATATAAGCGATTTGATTGGAACTGACGTTGATTTTCTGACGATTCAGTCAATTTTAAGTAATCATATCCAATCGATAAAGCAGGACCAGAAAGAATACCTGTTCAAAGATTATATATTGACGATAGAGGGAAATATGTACAAAATATCATCAATAAGAGATCGCAGGTTTAACAAATATGCCGGCAATGAACAGAAACTGGAACGTTTTAAACAAAGAAATGAGGATGAGCACCTGGTCAAGCAGGATATTTTTATTGATCCCGATATTTTTGTCGTAAGAAAAGAGGTATACAATGATATTGACACCGGAAGGATTGTCAGCATTGAATTCTCTGAATTTAAGGCTTTAGGAGAAAAATGGTTTCCCGGAAATATCCATATATCAATGTACGGAAAGAAAAAAATGGATATACAGGTTGAATTATCAAAGGTTTCTATTGACGATGAATCCGATTTTGGTTTTAGTATTCCAGCCAAATACAAACGGGAAGAATTGAAAAATAAAAAATTTTGAACACAAGGTGGGAATAAAGTGATGGTTGATCGGGTATGTAACAAATTTGTCTGGCTTTTTTTACTGACCCTGGTTTTTTCAAATTCTTTCGGGCAATCGAAATCTATTAATGATTTGCGAAAGGAAAAGGAAAAAACGAGTCAGGAAATTGAATACATCAACCATTTATTGAAAGAGACAGATCAGAATGCAAAAACTTCCATCAACCGGCTAACCATGCTTGAACAAAAGATTCATTTACAGGAAAAACTGATTTCAAACATTAACAATGAATTGGGCTATCTGGATTCGACCATTGTCAGAAGTACCCAAAACATGGATTCTCTGAATTCGGATCTGAACATGATCAAAGATCGCTACGCAGGGATGATCCGGTATGCTAGGAGAAACCAGAATCAGAACAACCAGTTGGTATTTTTACTTTCTGCAGATGATTTCAACCAGGCTTACAAGCGATTTGCATACCTGAAGCAATATGCTGATTACCGTAGGGCACAGGTTGAGGAGATTGCCGCATTAAAGGAACAACTGGGGGAAATTGTCGTTAACCTGAGCAAAAAAAAGTCGGATAAACAACAACTGCTCACAACAAAAGTAAATCAGTCTGAAAATTATGCCAAACAAAAGGCAGATCAGAAACTGTATTATACTTCTTTACAAAAAAAGGATAAGGACCTCAGGAAGAAACTGGAAAACCAGCAAAAAATAGCCCAAAAGCTTGAACAGGAAATTGAAAAGAGCATTGCTGAAGAGGCCCGTAAAGTAGCGGCCAAAGCCGCCAAGGAACCGGGAGTAAAACCATCCCCTGAGCGGAAAATGTTATCCGATGACTTTTCAATGAACAAAGGCAAATTGCCCTGGCCATTGCAGCGGGGACTTATAACTGACCATTTCGGGGAGCATCCTGATCTGGTATTGAAACATGTGATGAGAAAGAATTCCGGGATTGATATTACAACAGAATCCGGTGCAAAAGCAAGGGCAGTATTCAAGGGGGAAGTTACCAAAGTTCTGGCGATAGGCGGCAATTGGGCCATCATTGTAAGGCATGGCAGTTACCTTACCGTTTATTCGAACCTGGCCAGTGTATCAGTTCAGGCCGGTCAGAAAGTAGAGACCAAACAAGATATCGGAACCATCTTTACCGACCGGGAAGAGGACAATAAAACTGTACTCAAGTTTCAGCTCTGGTATGAAAACACCAAGTTAGACCCGGAGAAATGGATCAGTATGTAGCTATCAGTATTTTGTGAGGTTGGCAACTCTTGTCAAGGCCTGAATGTTGATGATTCTTATTTTGCGACCTTGAAGATCAATCAGTTTATCCTGTTTAAACTCAGATAAAAGGCGGATAATTGATTCGGTAGCAGTGCCGACCATGTTGGCAAGTTCTTCCCTTGTGAGCGAAATCTGCAAAGTATTTTCAGCATCAAGTTCAAATTCCTGCTTAAGTAACAATAATACTTCAGCGAGCCTTTCCCTGACTGTTTTTTGTGCGATATCTGTAATGTAGTCGTTGGCCTCTTTGAGTTCTGCACAAACAATTTTAAGCATCGCCAAAGAGAATCTCCAGTTACGTTCAATCAGGTTGAGCAGTGTTTTATAGGGAATATGGCACAGGGTGGCCTCTTCGATTGTCTTGGCAGAGGTGCAGGCAGATTCCTGGCTTAACAAGGAACGATAGGCAATTATATCCCCTTTTTTGGCAAAACGTATGATCTGTTCCTTTCCGTCAATACCTGTTTTGTAAATTTTTACAATTCCACCTGTAATGCAGTAAAAACCCGTCAGGCGGCTACCCTCTTTGTAAAGAACACTTCCCTTCTTGTAGGTGGCACAGACTTTTTCGTTGTTCAGACTATTCATCTCATCCTCGGACAAAGACTGAAAAAAACGGAAACCCGTCAAACTGACGTCTTCAGTTAAGTTGCTGTTGTTCTTCATTATATCAAATAAAGTTGAAGATAAAATTAGATGCCAAATATACAATTTAAGTACGGATCTGCCAATTCTGTGCTGCGTAACAAAATTTCAGCATGGCCGTAAACAAAAGCAAAAAATATAAAGATTATGGTTATGATTTTAAAACACATCAAAATTTCAATAGGACGGTCGGGAGTGGCCTCCAAACTGATCATGAGTACATTATTCGTAATGTTCTGCCTTACCGGATTTTCAAAAGATTATCGTGTTGACACAAAGGGAAGTACATTAGAGTGGGTGGCTAAAAAAGTTACCGGTCAGCACTCCGGAACGATCACATTCGGAGAGAGTGTACTGAAGGTTGAAAAACAAAAGATTACCGGCGGTAAATTAACTGTAGATATGAACACCATTGTTAATACAGATTTGACAGATGCCGGTTACAATCAAAAATTGATCGGCCATCTGAGATCGGATGACTTTTTTGGCGTAGCAAAATTTCCCGTTTCAACTTTAGCGTTAAAAAAAGTTGAATTCAAGTCAGGTACGGTTTATCATTTTGCTGCTGATCTGACCATTAAGGGTATCACTTCTCCGGTAGAATTTGATGCCGAGGTCACAGAAGCGGCAGGGCAGTTAACTGCGACAGGTATGATGACGGTTAACCGGACAAAATTTGGCATTAAATACGGGTCAGGAAGTTTCTTTGAAGGTTTAGGAGATAAAATGATCTACGATGATTTTACTTTAAATTTTAAGCTGGTTGCTACTAATAATTAAGCTTGGTTTTTTGGTTTTACAACAGGGGATGAATCTTTTGATCATCCCCTGTTTTTGGGTTCATAATTCAGGTTGGTAGGAATGTATTTCTCAATAAATTGAAGCGAAACCTGCTTTCTTGCAGCGTAATCTGCTGCCTGGTCAGCACCGATTTTTTCAACGCCAAAATATCTTGATTCGGGATGGGCAAAATAAACACCGCAAACTGAAGCATTTGGAAACATGGAATAATTCTCTGTAAGTGAAATTCCTGTACGTGCTTCTGTTTGCATCAGTTGAAAAATCGTTTCTTTTTCTGAATGTTCGGGACAGGCGGGATAACCCGGCGCCGGGCGTATTCCCTGGTATTTCAAAGCGATTAATTCAGCAGGTGTAAGTGCTTCATATTTGCTGTAACCCCATACTTCGGTCCGGATCAGTTGGTGCAATTTTTCTGCAAAAGCTTCGGCCAGCCTGTCTGACAAAGCTTCCAGCATGATCGCTTTGTAGTCGTTGTTATCCTCCTTGTATTGTTTGACCAGTTCGGCCACGCCAAGACCTGCAGTTACTGCAAATGCACCGCAATAGTCAGGGATTCCGGTTTCTTTGGGCGCAATGAAATCACCCAGACAGAGCTGGACTGTTGCCCCCTGTTTTTTCTCCTGCTGGCGAAGCTGGTAAAATGTACCGATCGGTTTTGACCTGGTTTCATCGGAATAAAGCTCGATATCGTCAGCCACACTGTTTGCCGGCCAGATGCCGGCAACACCGTTGGCCCTGATCAGTTTCTTTGAAATGATTTCATCCAGGAACTGGTTGGCCTCCTCAAAAAGCTGGCGGGCTGCTTCCCCTTTGTCGGGATCGTCCAGGATGGCAGGATATTTTCCCCTGAATTCCCAAACGAGGAAGAAGAAAGTCCAGTCGATGTATTTTCTCAATTCTTCCAATGGAAAGTCAAGGTAGTATTTGACGCCAGTGAAATTAGGCGAAGAGACCGGATGTTTGACAAAATCAGGATGGAATCTTCTCTCCCTTGCTTCCTGAAGCGTCCAGTAAGCTTTAGGTTTTTTTGCGCTGTGTACCTGTCTGATTCCGGCATATTCTTCCAAATTTGCTTTCAAAAAAGCAGGAGAACCTGAGAGGAGTTCAGCCACTACCTGGACAGACCGCGAAGCATCTTTGACGTAAAGGGTCGTTTTGCTGTATTCGGGGGCAATTTTAACCGCTGTGTGAATTTTAGAGGTCGTTGCACCACCGATCAGCAAAGGTTTAATGAATCCTCTCTTTTCCATCTCCTTTGCCACATTCACCATCTCTTCCAGTGAAGGGGTAATCAGACCGCTCAAGCCGATGATATCGACCTGTTCATTAATGGCAGTTTCAAGTATTTTTTCGCATGGAACCATGACGCCAAGATCAATCACCTCGTAGTTGTTGCAGGAGAGAACAACGCCGACTATGTTCTTTCCAATGTCGTGCACATCTCCTTTGACGGTGGCCAGCAGTATCTTTTTCCTGACTGTAACTTTGTTCGGAAGCAATTTCTTCTCCTCCTCTATATAAGGCTGAAGCCACGCAACGGCTTTTTTCATTACCCTTGCCGACTTGATGACCTGCGGAAGGAACATTTTACCTGATCCGAAAAGATCACCAACTATGTTCATGCCATCCATTAACGGCCCTTCGATGATGTTAAGGGGTGAGTCGTACATTGGCATAAGATCACGCACATCGTCTTCGATGAAGTCGGTAATTCCCTTCACCATGGCATGTTCTACACGCTCTGCGAGAGATAATTCCCTCCAGGCTTCTATTTTTTCCTCCTTTTCGTCTGTATGCTTGTTTTTTTCTGAGAACTCAAGCAGCCGTTCCGTAGCATCAGGCCGTTTGTTTTGTACAAGATCTTCGACAAGTTGAAGCAGTTCAGCCGGGATTTCATCGAAGATCTGGAGCATACCCGGATTTACAATTCCCATGTCCAGACCTGCCTTAATGGCGTGGTACAGGAATACGGAATGGATAGCTTCCCTGATGGTATTGTTTCCCCTGAAGGAGAAGGAGACGTTCGAAATACCTCCGCTTACTTTGGCATAAGGAAGGTGCTTTTTGATCCAGGTGGTTGTCCTGAAGAAGTCGACGGCATAGTTGTTATGCTCCTCCAATCCGGTACCAATGGTGAGGATATTAGGATCGAAGATGATGTCTTCGGCCGGGAAATGAACGGTGTCGACCAGAATATGGTAAGCTCTTTCACAGATAGCGATCCTTTGTTCGTAAGATGTTGCCTGACCCTCTTCATCGAAAGCCATCACTACAACTGCAGCGCCGTAGTCCCTTATCTTCCGGGCCTGACGGATAAACTGCTCCTCGCCCTCTTTCAGGCTGATGGAATTGACGATCGATTTACCCTGGATACATTGTAATCCGGCTTCTATTACTTCGAATTTAGAAGAGTCGATCATGATGGGCAATCTCGAAATATCTGGTTCGGATGCGATCAGGTTCAGAAACCGGACCATCTCTTTTTTGGCATCAAGCATGGCATCGTCCATGTTAATATCGATGATTTGGGCTCCGCCTTCTACCATATCGCGGGCAACAGAGAGCGCTTCATCATATTTTCCGTCGCGGATCAGGCGGGCAAATTTGATAGAGCCGGCCACGTTGCACCGCTCTCCGATGTTCACAAAATTAGTGAGTTTATCTACCGTAAGCGGTTCGAGACCGCTCAGACGGGTTACTTTTTCCGGTTTGGATTTGATGTGTGGCTTTGCTTTTTCGGCCAGTTTTACCAATTCCCGGATGTGATCCGGCGTAGTGCCGCAGCAGCCTCCAATGATGTTAACCGTGCGGTTATCTGTAAATTCGGCCACCTGGAGGCTCATCGTTTCGGGCGTTTCGTCGTATTCCCCGAATTGGTTGGGCAATCCGGCATTGGGATGGACGCTGACGTAGAAAGGGGCTTTCCTGCTAAGTTCTTCCAGGTATGGCCGCAGGTCTTTGGCACCGAAGGAACAGTTCAGTCCGATGGTGAGCAGATCGATGTGTGATACGGAATTGAGGAATGCCTCGATGGTTTGGCCCGAGAGGGTCCGGCCGCTTTTATCGGTGATGGTCCCGGAAATCATCACGGGAAGCTTGATCCCTTTCTCCTCAAAGATTTCGCTGATAGCGACCAAAGCCACTTTGCAGTTCAGGGTATCGAAGATGGTTTCGACCATTAAAAGGTCGACTCCGCCTTCCAGTAAACCTTCCACCTGTTCACGGTAGGAGTGTTTTAATTCCTCAAACGAGATTGAACGGAAACCCGGGTCGTTCACATCGGGCGACATAGAACAGGTTTTGTTGGTCGGACCGATTGATCCGGCTACATATCTTGGTTTTTCGGGGGTTGAAAATTTTGCAGCGGCTTCGCAGGCAATCCTGGCAGCTTCCCTGTTTATTTCCCGGACAAAGTCTTGCGTTCCATAGTCGCTTTGCGAGATGGAGGTGGCATTGAACGTATTGGTTTCCAGTATATCTGCACCGGCTTCCAGAAAGGCCTCATGTATATTTTGAATGGCTTCCGGATGACTTATGCAGAGCAAATCATTGTTTCCTTTGAGTGAGGAGTTCCAGTTTTTGAATCGTTCTCCCCGGAATTCGGCTTCCGAAAATTTGTACTGCTGGATCATGGTTCCCATGGCACCATCCAATACGAGCACCCTTTTTTCTAATACTTTGCGGATATCCGGTTTTGTCATGACTTAAATGTTGGGCTGTTTTAATGTTTTGACTATTTCACGGGCTATCAGTACGCCGTTCACTGATGCCTGCATCAGTCCCCGTGTAATTCCGGCACCATCTCCTCCAAAGTAAAGATTTTTGACGGAAGGGCTTTGAAATGTACGGTCAACCTTGACGATGTTGGAATAGAATTTAACTTCAACGCCGTAAAGGAGTGTTTCATCGCTTGCCAGTCCCGGGCTTACCTTATCGAGTGATTTGATCATTTCGATGATGTCGAACAGGATGCGATGGGGCAAAACCAGGCTAAGGTCACCCGGTACGGCATCTTTCAGTGTAGGGATAATATTGTTGCGGTAGAGCCGGTCGGCAGTAGTACGGCGGCCGCGGATCAGATCGCCAAACCGCTGAACCATGATTTTATTCCTGGTAAGCATGTTGGCCAGCCGGGCTATGTGACGGCCGTACTCAATGGGTGCGTTGAAGGGTTCGGTAAATTTTTGAGAAACCAACAAGGCAAAATTTGTATTCTCACTTTTAAGGTCTTTGTAACTATGCCCGTTCACCACAGCCAGGTTGTTGTCGTAATACTCGGAGGAGACAAATCCGCCCGGATTGGAGCAAAAAGTACGCACTTTGTCGTCGAATGTACGGGTATAATGGATCAGTTTAGCCTCATAGAAATTATCGTTGATCTCCTGCATCACCTCGTTCCGGCATTCCAGTCTCACACCGATGTCCACGATACCCACGTCAACCGGAATAGATTGAGCAGCACATTGTTTCATGAGCCAGTCGGACCCGTCCCTGCCGATGGTCAATACCACGTTTTGACCCAGGTAGGTTGCATGAGCAGTTTTTACCCCGTAAACAATTTGATCTTCAATCAGGAATTCGGTCACAGGGGAATTAAGCTTAACCGCTACCCCTTTTAATTTGATATGTTCGAACAGAGAACGGTAAAGTTCCTGTGTTTTTTCTGTACCAAGGTGCCTTACGGGACAATGCACCAGTTTAAGGTTTGCCTCAATTGATTTTCTCCCGATTTCGCGCATAGCCGGTGTTTCTGTCAAACCATGAATGTCGGTGTCTGCCCCGAATTTAAGGTAGATATCATCGGTATAACTGATCATTTTTATGGTTTCTTCCACCCCGATGTAGTCGGGCAAAGTGCCGCCAACTTCATGCGAAAGCGAAAGTTTGCCATCAGAAAATGCACCCGCTCCTGCCCATCCGGTAGTAATGGAGCATGGATTGCAGTTTACACAGGTCCCGCCGTTGGTATGTTTCGGGCATTTTCTCTTGTAGATGTCCCTGCCCTTTTCAAGCATCAGGATGCTTAAATCTGAATGTTCCCTGGTTAATTCGTATGCAGCAAAAATTCCTGCAGGACCTGCTCCTACTATGATTACGTCGTATTTTTTCTCCATTGATGTGATTTAATCTATTCCTCCGAACAGGAAGACGATCTGCTGAAAATCAATTTTTTTTGCCTGTAGGGAGAACAACCCGGCAAAGGTATAAATTTTAAACACAGATGGTTTAGCCTGAAAAAACAACGTATCAGGTGGCGGTTGGCGGGAATTGATTTTTTATTAATTTTCGATGCTTTTAATACATGCATTTTTTTTGAACAAAACCCGGATTACCAAACGAGAGGAAATATGGCAAACACAAATTTTAACCGCAGGAATTTTTTGTTTTTAGGCGCCACGGCAACTGTAGGCCTGACCGCCCAAGCCCTTCAGGCTTTGCCTGCAAAAAAGGACAAAGAGAAGAAGAAAAAGAAGATAATTTACAGGACACTTGGAAAGACCGGAATTGAGGTTCCTATTGTCAGCATGGGCGTGATGCGTGCAGATAATCCCAATATCCTCAAAGCTGCCTATGAAATAGGTATCCGGCATTTTGACACAGCCAGCGGGTACCAGGACGGCCGGAATGAAGAGATGGTCGGCCAGTACTTCAAAGATATTCCAAGGAATGAAGTAATAATTTCGACCAAGATACATCCTCCGAAGGAGGGTCTGTCAACAGAACAATTTCTTGCAAAATTTGATGAGAGCCTTAAAAGACTGCAGATGAGTTATGTTGATATCCTGTACCTGCACGTATGCAATGACAGGGCCTATACCCTGGATCCAAGGTACACCGAAGCACTGAGAAGAGCCAAGGAGAGCGGGAAAACCAGATTTATCGGCTGCTCCACCCATACCAACATGCCTGAAGTAATCAATGCCGCCGTCGACAGCAAATTGTATGATATTGTCCTCACTGCCTATAATTTCCGTTTGAAAGACGATGCTGAATTGCAAAAAGCGTTGCAAAGGGCCAATGATGCCGGATTGGGGATCGTCGGAATGAAAAATATGGCAGGAGGCTTTTTGGATAAGGAGAAGAAAAATCCAGTCAATTGCAAGGCTGCACTAAAATGGGCCCTGTCTAATCCATTGGTTCATACCTGTATTCCTGGATTGACAAACTTTGAAATGGTAAAAGAGAACTGGGAAGTTGCCCAAAACCATGATCTTGATGAAAAAGAAAAAGGTGATTTGCAGTTGGCCTTGAACGAAACAGGTCTTTATTGCCATGGATGCCTTACTTGTTCGGGTCAGTGCCCCCAAAATCTTCCGATTCCGGACCTGATGCGTTCTTATATGTACAATTACGGATATTCCTATCCTGCCAAGGCACAATCGACAGTGGCACAGTTAAACCTTTCTGCCAATCCATGCGAAAATTGTCCGGGTTGTTCAGTAAACTGTCCCAACGGTTTTGACGTAAGGGAACGGATTACCGATATTGCACGTATCAAACTGGTACCTGCAAATTTTTTAGTATGAAACAAGCATTGTTTTTAATTCTTTTGTTTTTCTCGCTCCGGGCCCGGTCGCAAGAGGTTGTTTTTCCCAAGTTAACAGCCTGGAATACAGATGGGAAAGTGTTGAGTTTCAACAAGGAAAATTTGTATGAACACATTGACGGTGCCGCTGAATTTTACCTGAGCTACGGATTTGAGACTTTACAGGTTGCCAGTTGGAGCAACGACGGTGCGGAGCTGACCATCGAGGTATACGATCATGCCGATCCGCTGTATGCCTACGGAATCTACAGCATTGAAAAGTCAGCCAAGGCAGTGATTGTGCCGGTTGGTCTGGAAGGGTATGGTGATGCTGCAACATTCAATTTCGTATCCGGGAAGTTCTATGTGAAGATGAACGGCACGCAACTTGAAAAAGTGCCGGGATTTTCGCTGAAGGTGATTGCTGAAGAGTTCTCGCGGACGTTGTCTGCCAAACCAGAATACCCAAAGTTGGTCGGGATGTTTCCGAAAGAAAATCAGTTACCCAATACTTGCCAGTATATTCCGACCGAATTCATGGGTCTTGGGTTTTTGGGATCGGCTCTGCGTGCAAAATACAGTCTAGACGGAGAGGAGATAACACTCTTTATCATTGAGCGTGCAGACCGGGGTGCAATTGAGCAGATCATTACCAAATATGCATCCTATGCCGATGCAAAATTGAAAAAACCGGCAGAGGGTGATTTTTTGTTCAAGGATCCATTCAACGGCATGGTTTGCCTGAGGTGGAAAGCCAATTACCTGATTGGCGCAAGCGGATTCTCTGACAAGAAAAAGGTTACACCGTTGTTCGATAAGGTTTCGAAATTACTATGAAAGACAACAAGTTACCTAATGGCTTTGGTTCGCTCAAAGCCATTTTTTTTGATATGGATGGTGTGATCTACGATTCTATGGGTCATCATTCAGTGGCATGGCACAAGGCTTTCGCCGACCTCGGTCTGGATTTCCCGCTTGAGCAGGTTTATATGAACGAGGGTCGGACAGGATCTTCTACCATTCAGATGTTTTATAACGAAAATTTAGGCAGGGAAGCAACAGAGGCGGAGATACTGCACATCTATGCAAAAAAGAGTGAATACTTTGAGCTGATGCCAAAACCGGTTCCAATTAAAGGAATTTCCAAGTTAATGGAACGGATTATTAAAGAGAATTTAGCTATTTGGGTGGTTACCGGATCTGCCCAGGAGCAGCTGCTGGATGGTTTATGCATTGATTTTTTTGGCTATATCCAAAGGGAAAAGATCGTCTCGGCGAACCATGTAAAATTTGGAAAACCGAATCCTGAGCCCTATCTGATGGCGCTCAAAAAATCGGGATTTACTGCGGATGAAGTTGCGGTAATAGAAAATGCACCTTTGGGAGTCCAGTCTGCAAAGGCGGCAGGTATTTACACCATTGGCATCAATACCGGGATACTTGCGGATGAGATCTTGTGGAATTCCGGCGCTGATGTGGTGGTAAAAGAGGTGCATCAACTGGAGAAACTGATATTCCCCAACTGATGCACCTCTTAGTGGTTGTTCTTTCTATTTCAACTCTTCCAGCATCGCTTTTATATTACGATGTATCGTGGGAGCCGTTTCAGGTCCCAGTGAATTGACTTCTCCATAGGGACTACCGGCTTTACCGTAAGTGAAAGGAGCTTTTTCATCCCACTGGCTTTTGGGTATGATGTACCCGATTTCATCGTTGGCAAGACCGAACATGAATTTATATTTACCTGGCATAAGATCCCTGATGGAGGGAACTTCGACGGGTGCTATGGCAAAATCCTGACCGGCAGGTGATTCAACTCCGCCGTTTAAGATTTCAGGATACAACTCTCCGGGAATTGTCACAATGGTGATGGGCCCGATTTTGATCACTGAAAGTTCCGATTTCATGTTCATCCATCCGGTCATTCCCCTTTTCATGAGTCCGGTCATGGCAGCGATTTTGAACAGGGTATTTTTAAGTGGTATAGGCAGTGTTTTTGCAATTATTGAGATAGATGCCGAATCGATAATCTCTTCAGGTTTCTCCATGGCATTCAACGCCAGGCTGGCCACTGCTTTGCCTTCTGCTGCGGCTTTCTCAAATGTAGGCGCTTTGAATTCTTCCCCGGAGAATGGATCTTTTACGGTAAGACTGGGATGAGTGGTCATCAGACCGCCGACGCACGCGCTGACATATACAGCAACGCCTCCGACACCGGCTTTCATCAGGCTGTCTTTGTTGTAAACACCTTTTTCTATGCCTTCACGCACATAATGGGGAAAGTCGGAAGTCAGCAAGAGGTTGTCACTCCAGAGTGTTTCAGGATGATTGCCCCAGGATATCAGTGTTCCCAATGTATTGTTGGTTTCTTTGTCCAAAACCTGGATCATGCGCAGGCCTGAATCAAAGACTTCCGGCTTCCTGGTATCCTTAACAAGAGGAATTGCTCCGGTCAGATCCTGTGAAACTGAAAAGCGTGCAGGCCGCAGGTTTTTTGCCGCAGTATCGATTGCCTTTGCAGCCTGGTTCTTGACATATTCCATGTGGGCAGCGTTGACGCCGGTATTTAGCGGATTTTTCCCCCAAAGGCCAAGGAGATCTGGCCCTTCGTGGGTATGGGTGGAGGTAACAATGGCGTAGGTGATCCCTGATTCTTTGGAGATCTTGCCCCGCAGATCGATCACATCGTTGTTCATAAAGCCTATGGCATCAAGTACTACGATTGCCAGACGGGTTTTGCCGTCATCTATTACCATGGCTCTTGCCCATACATCATCGTGAATTCCGTTGGCAGGTTTGTTGTTTCCAAAACCAGCAATCCATACCGGATCGAATTTGCCGTTTCCATTGCCATCTGTGAATGTCTCCCCCTTGTCGAATTTGGCATTTTTATTTTTATCGTCCCAGCGGTCCGGAACCGACGGAGTAATTGGCAAAGCGCAGAACCCGGCTGAAAGCTGCGAGGAAGGATTGTTCAGGATTTTCAGGTCCACTTTGTAATCCGGTTGCTTGTCCCTGAGGTTATTACCGAACCAAAAGGATAAAGCAATAATCAGCAGCAATACGATCAAGCCTAAATACTTGAAAAATTTCTTCATGTTAATGAGTTTTAGTGATTTGAATTTAACAGCAGTAAAGTATAGACCCCAAATATATAGAGAGAAAATTACTTAAAAAAATTGTGTAACAATAATTGGGTACGTTCGTCTTATAGGTAGCGTAAATTTTTAGAAGACAGATTAAACAGAATTGGTTCAAAGCTGCTTCCTTTCGGGGGAGCAGCTTTTGTTGTTAAGGAGAAAAATAAAAGCTATTTTTACAATTCAACAAAATTCAAGAAAAAAATATAGCCATGACGAACAGAAGAGATTTTTTTAAAACCACTTCTCTGGTAGTTGCAGGAAGTGTAATCGGTGCCAATCTGGTATCAGCCGCCATCCCGGCAGCAAAAAAGAAAAAAAAGATAGGGCTGCAGCTATATTCCCTGCGTGATGATATGGGAAAAGACGCGGCAGGAACCCTTAAAAAAGTAGCCGAGATGGGCTATTATTCCCTGGAAACGGCTTCGTACGGAGATGGTAAGATCTATGGAATGCTGCCGGATGAATTTACAAAGCGCGTCAAAGACTTGGGTATGAAGCTTAGCAGCTGCCACCTCGGCGGGCCAAACTATACCAAAGAAACACATGACGCTGCGATGGAATGGTGGAAAAAGGCCATTGAAGACCATGCCAAAACCGGTATGAAATTCATGATAAAACCTGGTGGATTGAAATGGCCGGATACCTTGGAAGCCTTGAAAATTCAGATGGATTATTTCAATGCCGTTGGGGAATTAACGGCTGCTTCAGGTATGCAATTTGGCTGGCATAACCACAACCACGAGTTTACCAAAATCGAAGATAAAGTGATCTTCGATTTCATGCTCGAAAATACAGATCCCAAGCTGGTGACTTTTGAGATGGATGTATATTGGGTGATGAAGGGTGGCTGCTCGCCGGTTGATTACATGAAAAAATACCCGAAACGGTTCCAACTTTTACATATTAAAGATGAAAAGGAGATTGGTGATAGCGGTCAGCTCGATTTCAAATCAATTTTCGAAGAAGGTTATTCAATTGGTATGAAGGATTATTTTGTTGAGGTGGAGCGTTACAACTTTGAGCCTCTTGTCAGCGTCCAGAAGAGCTACGACTTTTTGGCCGCAGCTTCCTATGTGAAATGAAAACAGCTGTTATATCCCTTATTTTTATTGGGGAGATGATGTTGGCCACCGTTTTACCCTTCTCCTGCATTGCCGCAGGGAAGGGTAAGGAGGTGGTTTTAAAGCTTATTCCAGGAAACGATAATCCGAGAAACAGTGAAGGAGATTTTATCACACTGAAGGATAGCCGGATACTGTTTGTCTATACCCATTATACAGGCACTTCATCCAGTGACCATGCAACGGCTTACCTGGCCGGAAGATACTCATCCGATAAAGGCAAGACCTGGGACAAGGAAGACCACCTTGTCCTGGAGAACGAGGGTAAGATGAACGTTATGTCTGTCTCACTGCTTAGGTTGAAGAATGGGGATATCGCACTATTTTACCTGCGGAAGAATTCAGTTGCCGATTGTATCCCGATGCTGCGGCTTTCGAAAGATGAAGCCAAAACCTGGAGCGACCCGGTTCTCTGTATCAAAGACCGGGATGGTTATTTTGTACTGAACAATCACCGGGTCATTCAATTAAATAGCGGCAGATTACTGATGGCGGTGGCCTACCACGGAAATATTGCCAGTGACCGTAAAAACCGGTTGGGTAGCGCTTGGAGTTACTATTCAGATGACAATGGGATCAACTGGAAACCCGGTAATGAAGCGGCAAATCCGGATAGTGTAGTGATTCAGGAGCCCGGAGTGACAGAGCTGAAAAATGGCCGGATCATGATGTGGATGAGAACCAATGCCGGGGTTCAGTACCAGGCGTTTTCGAATGACGGGGGAGTGAACTGGAGTTCCGCCCGAAGGAGTAACATCCCTTCTCCGCTTTCTCCTGCCTCCATTGACCGGATTCCAAAAACCGGAGATTTGTTGCTGGTATGGAACAACAATGATCAAACTGATCAGGCAACCAAAGGGAAACGCACCCCGCAGACCATTGCCATTTCAAAAGATGAAGGAAAAACCTGGGATAAAATCCAAAATATAGAATCTGATCCGGATGGATGGTACTGCTATACTGCAGTCCATTTTACCAGACGTTTTGTACTTCTGGGATACTGTGCCGGAAGTCAGCAAAAAAAGACCCATCTCTCTGAAACCGATCTTGTCAGGATCAGGCTGTCAAAGATTTACGGGGCAAAATAAGAAGAACGGTAATGAATAGTTTACAGCGGACAATGGATTTTTTGGAAGGAAGAGCGGTGGACCGTCCGCCGTTTCATCCCATTCTGATGCGCTTTGCTGCCAGATATTGTGGCGTGAACTACCGTGATTTCTGTCTTAATTACCTGGATAAATGTGCTGTGAACCTGCGATGTGCTGAAGATTTTTCTTACGACTGGGTCAATGTGATGTCTGATCCTTATGCCGAAGCATCATCTTTCGGGACCAGGATCAGTTATCCGTTAAATACCCTGCCAATAGTAGATTCACTGCTAATCAATGATATAAATGACATTGGCAAGCTGAAACCGATCAAAGTGAATGAACATTCCCGTCTGGTTGCCCGGATAGAGGAGATCAAACAATACCGGAAACTTGTTGGTGATACCCAGTTCATCAGCGGATGGATAGAGGGCCCTTTGGCTGAATACTGCGATTTGCGTGATGTTTCTGCTGCCTGTCTTGATTTTTATGAGCATCCTTTGGAATTGAAGCGGGCGTTAGATCTTATCACAGACAGTGCAATGGACTTTTTGGAAGCACAGGTCAAAGCGGGAGCCCATTGCATCGGGATTGGAGATGCCGTATGTTCACTGATATCGCCCGACCTTTACCTTGAATATATTTTTCCATTGGAGAAGGCGCTGGTCGACCGTGCGCATCAACTTGGGGCCAAAGTAAAACTGCACATCTGCGGCAATACCACTGCAATCCTGCCGGATATGATCCGAACCGGCGCCGATATTATCGACATTGATCACCTGGTGGAAAGAATGGAGGACTTAATTCCGCTTTTGTCTGTTAATCAGGTTGTTTCAGGCAATAGTGATCCTGTTTCAGTTGTTCAGAATGGTTCCCGGGAGCAATTGGAAGCTAATGTTGAGCGTTGTTTTCACCTCACTGCTGGCAGGGGGATTGTTTCTGCGGGTTGTGAAATTACTCCCGGTACCACAGTTGACAGGATGATGGACTATTCAGCAATCGCCCGAAGATTGAAATAGAAAAGTGCCCAATTCTATTCAACCCCTTTGGTTTTCATTTTTAGGATATAAACAGACGTTCTTGCTGTAATAAAGAGAACATCTCTCTTTTTACCACCGAAACAGAGATTGGATGGCTGTTCGGGTACCTCAATCCGGGCTATGTTTTCACCCTTGGTATTATAAACAGATACAGATTTGTTGGTCAGGTACACATTACCACGATTATCGATTGTCATACCATCAGATCCTTCCGGTGCAAATAATGTTTTATTTACCAGAGATCCATCAGAATTAATGGTGTATTTCCAAATTTTTTTATCGTTGATATCGCTTACATACAGGGTTTTGCCGTCGGGAGTGCCGACTAAACCGTTTGGTTGTTTAAAGTCATTTATAACACGGATTACCTTTCCTTCAGGACTCATGTAGTAGACTCCGCGGGTATCCTGGGTTTCCTTGTGACCGCTCTCCCAGTAATCACGATGGTAATACGGATCTGAGTAATAAATCCCTCCAGTGGGAGTGATCCAGAGATCGTTGGGGCCATTCAGGTGGGTACCGCCGAAATTTTCTGCCACAGTTTGAATTTTTTTATCCATGGTGATGGCAACAAGCCGGTTGTGCAGATCGGCACAGGTAACCAGTTCTCCTTTCTTGTTGAAATAGGTTCCATTAGATCTTTCGCAGGATTGCATAAAATTGGTGATGGAACCATCCTCACTCCAGACCTCAATTTTGTCGTTGGGCTGATCCGTAAAGAACACACGGCCATCCTGTGCAACAGAAGCGCCTTCGGTGAACTTGTATCCGCCACCTGCCTTGGTTGCTGTTGCACCTTTGGCAATCAGTTTATTTTTGGGATCGCGATCCCTTGAGTTTACAGTCAGGGTAAAGGCAATCAGGAGAAGTACGAAGCTAAATTTTTTCATGGTTGAAGCGGAAAACGTAGGTTTGCATTGGGAAATCCTGGGTGCACCATGTGCAGGATCAACGAAAGTACAACAATTACTGTTATGGTCGAAATAAAATAGATCGTCCACCGGTCTTTCGGATAGAGGTCCCTGTCATATGGCACGGCAAAAGGAGATTCCGGCTTTTTGATCAGCAACAGGAAAACCAGCAAATTAAGAACATACAAAGGCTGTTCGGTCCTGAAATTTCCCATAAACAGTCCGGTAACGAGGTAACTCCAGATAATGTAAGTGCAAAATACACTCAGGAAAAGTGTCATGACTTCCTGTTGACCAAAACTGTTTTTCCTATTCAGTTTAAGCTTGATAACAAGATTCATCAGAACCAGTATAAAAAGGGTAATTATCGTGAGAAAAAGTGCCCTTGATTCATCGTTTTGAATGAAACTGCTCTTTAACAGGTGACTTACCTGAAAGGCATCCTTCCAAACAAGCAAAGGGACAATCAGTAAAATGACAAGGAGAGAGAAGTTGTTGACATATTTCTTCGGCTCTTCATTGTCTGAAGGCCACTTGGAGGTGAAGACCCCGTAAGCCATTCCGGAACCGCCCCAGAATCCTATGTTGTATTCCATTACATTCCACATGTTGAAATTGATTTCGAGGATTCTTCCCAGAGTTTGGAGAAAGTTTCCGAATGAAAATCCGAAACCGGCGCCCAGCATTGCATAGAAAGCGACGCGGAGAGCAGGGGTATATCCATTGCGGACCATGTGCCAAACCATAGCTGCCCCTGCGCCAAAGCAGATGGCCCAGGCCTCCGACCGCGGTGGTGTCATCAGCAATTCGGCTTGTTCGATCAGGAAATAATAGCCGATCAATCCGCCAGCAGACATTTCTGCCAACAGGGAGGCCCACTTTACCCGATTGGATGAAGTCGAATTCAGGCTCAATCCAACGAGGCCTCCGCCAATTAGCCCGAAAAGTCCGCCAATGACAAAAAGCGAAAGAAATCCATAGGTTGAGTTGAGCAGATCACCGGCCCGGCAATAGCCTACAACCATCCCGTAACTGATCATTCCGGTTGTGCCCCAGCCAATGGCGGCACTGGCAATGACCGGCAGCATTTTTTTATACCATTCTTCGCGTTTGGCAGCGAGTACCAAAGCGGCACCGCCGATGATGCCTGCCATGGCAGCACCCGGTTCATGGCCAAATTGCCCACGGATGGCCCAGGCTGTACCAAAGGCGATTCCCACCAGCAGAATGGAGAAAAGTAATTGATTTGTTTTCATGGTAATGAGTTAATAATAGTTGTTGAACAACCCAAAGCTAATAAAGAATTTTCGATTTTGGAATACACCACAATAGGCACATAGTTCACAATAGGTTCTAATGTGTTCTATTGTGTCTAATGTGGTTTATTTTTTGAGTGTGGGGAAATGGTATGCCTATAGGATTCTATCTATGGTGTTCTAAGCAATTTGGGTTAAATTTGTCAAATTAAATCGGCAAAGATGACCAGGTTAAAAGTTGATGAGTTTATCACGAAAATGAAGGAGGGTACCGTTCTGGATATCCGGACACCCGCTGAATACAGGGAGGGCCGGTTGCCGGGGGCCATATCGTTGCCGCTTTTTAGTGATGAAGAACGGGTCATTGTTGGTACGCTGTACAAGCAGCAGGGTCGCAACCAGGCTGTTTTGAAAGGACTGGAACTGGTTGGACCAAAACTGAAAAGCTTTGTCCTGCAGGCCAATAAACACAATGGCGCACTTTTTCTTTATTGCTGGAGGGGAGGAATGCGGAGCAACAGCATGGCCTGGTTGCTGGAGACTGCCGGAAGGGAAGTGTTTGTTTTGGACGGCGGGTACAAAGCCTACCGAACCCATTGCAGGGAACTCATCACCAAAGGATTAAAACTAATTATGCTCAGCGGGCCGACCGGGTCCGGGAAGACGGAGATACTGCTCCAAATGGCCAGTCTGGGTCACCAGGTTTTGGACCTGGAAGGTTTGGCCAATCACCGGGGGTCCAGTTTTGGCGGAATTGGCCAGCCACCGCAACCAGGTACAGAGCAGTTTACCAACCTGATCTTTGAAAAAATATCCGGATTTGATCTTACACGCCCCATTTGGGTGGAAGGTGAGAGCCAGAATATCGGAAAGGTGTTTATCCTCGATGAGCTTTTCTCACAGATGAATTGTTGTCCGACCATTCGCATCGATCCGCCCAAATCGGAACGCATCGAACGGCTGGTCCGCGATTATGCCTGTTTCCCGGCAGAAGAACTGCAGCTGAGCATAGAGAAGATTAGCAAAAGACTGGGCGGCAAGGATACGAAAGATACACTGGATGCTCTGCAGGCAGGAAATTACCGGAAAGTAGTTGACATCACGCTTGCCTATTACGATAAAACCTATGATTTCAGCATGGCAAGAAGGGAGACGAAGATGATACCGTTCAAGCCTTCATCATTTGAGCCTTCACAGGTAGCTAAAGAGCTATCAGAATTTTCGATTCTGAAGTTTGGTGAGGGTGCACAGCGTTTGAATTAGGATTTATCGGATGAAAGGATTATTGGATTAGAACAGTAGTGGCGACCCTTTGTGGTCGCCCACTTAACAGGAAGACGCTATGGTGCAATGATCTCGAATTGTAAAACAGAACAGAAATAGACAGAAATAGTATGCAGCTAGTAGACGGAAAAGGATTGCTGTGTCCGCAGCCATTGATTTTGACCAGGAAGGCATTGAAAAATTGTCTGCCCGGTGAGACTTTGAAAATTGAGTGCGATAACCAGACAGCCTACCAGAATATTCTGACTTACCTGCAAGATCAGTCACTTGCTCCAAACGGAACTGAAAAGGGAGCTGTATATCTCATTGAAGTGATTAATCAGCCAACTGAAAAAGGGGAAGAGGCTGAATCGTACAGCATGAATCCCGGAATCTGCTCTTCAGCCTACGTAGTTGCAGTCAGCAGTGACCTGATGGGTGAGGGAGATCCTCAACTGGGAGCCATCCTGATGAAGGGATTTTTGAATGCATTGCATGAGCAGCCTGTTTTACCAACGCATCTGATTTTTTACAATTCAGGCGTGAAAATGGTTACCAATGAATCGGGTGTTATTAGCTCACTTCAGGAACTCGAAGCAGACGGAGTAGAAATTCTTGTTTGCGGTACCTGTGTTGATTTTTACGGCATAAGGGAACAAATGGGAGCCGGCAGAATCTCCAATATGTTTACGCTTACTGAGATTATGGCAAAAACAGGGCATGTTGTTAAACCATAAATATTTCAAATTTTTAAACCCGAAACAATAATGAACTTATATTTCGACAATTGTGCCACAAGTTTTCCGAAGCCTTCCGCGGTAGCGGAGGCCATGAGCAGGCACCTGAACGAAACAGGCGGGACCTATGGCCGTTCTGCCTATCCGCGTATCCTGCAGTCGACCAGGCTGGTGGAGGAGTGCCGTGAACAGCTGGCAGAAATGATGGGCACGGCCGATGCCGGGAATATCATTTTAACCGCCAATGCTACCACGGCTTTGAACCTGATGATCCAGGGCATCTGTAAAAAGGGAGGGCACGTGCTTACCTCGGCCATGGAGCACAACGCCGTGGCCCGGCCGCTTGATCATTTGAAACAAAAGGGGCTGATAGAGTGGGAATTGTTGGAAAGTGCGCCTGACGGCAGAATTCTTACGGATAAAATTGCTGCAAAAATAAGGCCCGATACAATACTTGTTGCGATCTGCCACATGAGCAACGTCAATGGAATGGCGCAATCACCGGGAGATATTAAAAGGATGATTGGTGAAATCCCATTGCTGGTTGATGCGAGCCAATCGCTGGGACAACATCCTGTCGAGGTGGACAACTGGGGAGTTGATTTTCTGGCATTTACAGGACATAAATCGCTGCTTGGGCCAACCGGTACCGGCGGGGCTTTTATGCGGAATGCCGGTTTGGTAGAACCCCTGCTTTACGGAGGAACGGGGAGCGGATCTGATTCTCTCTCCATGCCCTCTTTTACGCCCGACAGGTTCGAAGCCGGAACGCCGAATATTACCGGTATCCACGGTTTAAATGCTGCATTGAAGAACCGGCCGGCAGCACAACATTCGCGGGGTGATTTTGCGGATTTGCTGAATGAGGTACGACAGAACCAAAATTACAAAGTGCGCTGTGCCAATGATTTCGCCAACCAGGGGAAACTGTTTTCTGTGGTACATCAAAGCCTCAGCGGATCTGAACTGGCACAGCGGTTTTATGAGGAGTTTGGCATCGAGTGCAGGGCCGGACTCCACTGCGCACCGCTGGCCCATCGTCACCTTGGTTCTTTCCCCGGTGGGGACTGCAGGTTTTCGCTGTCACCCTACCATACGCCGGAAGAGCTGAACCTCCTGGCCAAAGCCATCCATGATGTCGGAAAGTAGGGAAATATTTCTTTTTCAGAACATCCGGCAGGTAATTCTGGCAGAGCGGTGGTGTGCGGAAAACAAACTGGATGTGAAGGTGATACCTGTACCACGGCCTTATTCGTCAGAGTGCGGCATGTGTTTGGAGACCACAAAAATTGATGGAGACAGACTGGAGCAGTTTGCAAGAACGAAAGGGCTCATCACATCAAGAATCCGCACCACAAATTTCACAAGTTGACACAAATAAACCCCCACTCAACCACAGATTGCACAAATTACACAGATTAAATCACAGAAAAATTGAATTCGTATTGTTAGAGAATAAACCGTTTGAATTGAAGTGATGCAGAGACAAAGTTAACCAGCAGACCAAGACTAAGATCAGATGCTTTTAAATAGTTGAATAATTGAGCTTTATGAATATCTGTTAATTCCTTTGCAGCCTTGATTTCGACAACAATCTTGTCAAAACAGATAAAATCAGGGTAATATTTTTTCTGCAGCAATTTTCCTTTGTAAAGGATTTTCAATCTTTTCTCTCTTTCAAAGAGGAGTGCGTTTTCAATAAATTCAAATTGCAAAGCTTCCTGATAAACAGCTTCTTTGAACCCACATCCAAGTTGTTTGTGTACTTCCATACAGCATCCAATTATCAGGAAACTTTCATCTTTGTATAGAAATTCTTCTTTCATCTGTTAATAATTTGAAGATGAAGTATTTGCTCCTAATAAGTTACACTAATTGAAATTAATAAAAGAATATTTTGTTGTTTTTTTATTTTAATCTGTGTAATTTGTGTAATCTGTGGTTGAAATGGGGTTATTTTGCATTTATGAGTTATTTCGATTTGTTAGCTACTGTTGAGCAAGGTGGTTGTTCGGCCAAGCTTTCGCCGGTTCAGTTGGGTGAGATCCTGGCTAAGCTGCCCAAAGTTGAGCATCCCAATCTGATGGTCGGCATTGAAACGCACGATGATGCAGGTGTTTATAAGATGAATGAGGAGACCGCGCTGATTTACACCACAGATTTTTTCCCGCCGGTTTGCAGCGATGGGTATGAGTTTGGACAGATTGCCGCTGCCAATGCCCTGAGCGATGTTTATGCGATGGGAGGCACCCCGCTGCTGGTTCTGAACCTGATGATGTTCCCGGCGTCCAAAATTCCGCTAGAAGTATTTGGCGCTATCCTGCAGGGAGGTCACGATAAAGTGGTTGAGGCCGGGGCACTGGTGCTAGGCGGTCATACCATAGAGGATTATCCGCCGAAATTCGGACTGGCTGTTGTTGGCACAGTTCATCCTGACCGGCTAATCACCAATTCGGGTGTAAGGGCTGGCGACAGGCTTATCCTGACCAAACCGCTTGGTACAGGTGTGATCCTCGCCGGACAGCGAAACGGGATGACAGATGAAGCCACTGTCAGAAAAGCGCTTGATTGTATGAAAATGCTGAATAACAGTGGTGCTGTAGTGATGCAGGAGTTCAACCTGAAAGGCGCTACCGATATTACCGGATTTGGACTGCTGGGTCATGCCATGCGCATGGCAGATGCAAGTAATGTCACCATCCGGATTCAATCCCTGGATTTACCTCATTTCCCGGAGTCTATAACACTGCTTGAGGAGGGATGTATCCCGGGTGCGGCCTTCAGGAACCTGGAATTTGTGCAGGAGAGCACCATTTTCGGTTCATCGCTGGCTTACGAACGCAAAATGTTGTGCTGCGATGCCCAGACTTCCGGAGGATTGCTGATGGCCGTTCCGGCCGACAGAGCGGATGAAGTCCTGATATTGTTAAAAACAAATGCAGGCTTGCCCGAATCTGCCGTCATCGGGGAAGCATTGCCAAGAAGTAAAAAAAGTTTGTACCTCGATTAGCCTATTTTTTCTTTTTGCGCAGCATGAAAGCAATACCTCCGGCAAATATAATGCCTGCAGCAACGCCATAGATTGTGGAATTGCTTCCGCCTTTGGAGCTGTTTTCGTCTTCAGATGCCTGGTAAAAAACAGGTTTGGCGGCTTTGTCGGCATTGATAGTGTCTTTGTCGGCTTTTGGTTGTTGGGCCATTGCAACAGCTGCAATGTTCAGCAGCAGCATACCTGCCAGTGATAAACGAATGATGTTCTTTTTCATTTTTGATAATGTATTTAATAAATATAGTAATGTATAATTATTTGCAACGCTCCGGAATTTCACTCGGTCCCTGAGCGAAGGGCTAATTCATCGTATTTCTTTGCCACCTCCGGATCCGAAATCCGGTAACTATCTGCCAGGCCGACAATGGCAGGTTTAAATCCGGGATTCATTGTCAGACAGGATTTTAGCAGTTCACGCGCTTTTTTTTCCTTCTTCTGTCTTACCAGGATTTTCGCCAGCGCGGGATAAGCGTCAAAATATTTCCGGTTGATCCCAATCAGCTTTTGGTACAAATCGGCTGCCCCGTCCTGATCCCCCATTTCTGCAAGGATATTTGCCTGAAACATCAGGATAAGTTCGCATTCCGGATTAATTTCCAACCCCTTTTTCAGGAGCACAAATGCTTTTTCCTTGTCCCCCAGATTGTAAAAGACCGATGCAAAATTAAAAAAGATTATTTCATCCTGACCATTTTTTTTGACAGCCTCTTCAAAGTATTTTACTGCATCATCCGGCTGATGCTGATTAAATTCCTGATAACCAAGAAAATCAGCCTTTGTTTCACGTTTTAAAACGGCACAGACAGGAACTCCGTCGGTTTCGATTACCTTGATACTATTCTTTGGAGGCCAGTTCCCGTTTTTAAGCAAAACCGGCGAGATGTAACTGTTGGCAACGATGCAGAAATCCCAGTCCTGCTGGCTTCTTTCGTTGAAGGGAAAATATTTTACGGAAAGATTCTTTTCGTTCCGGAAGAACCAGTCGATAGGGAAATTAGTTCCGATTTTCAGACTGTCGCCGGGATGGTTCTGTTTCAGGTAACTGATCAGCCATTCCGATCCTTCGCGCATGGAATGGTAATAATAATCAGTTTCATAATTGCCGTAAGCGCCCTTCAGTCCGCCAACCAACTGATTGTAATAGAGGTAATAATAAGGATGATTTCTGACCATGAAACTGAACGGATGCCAGCCCAGCAGCAACACAACAGTGATAACCAGACCCTTTCTGAGTCTCGTTTTGAAAAAGAGCAACAAATGCCACAACCCGATGGCGGAAAGAATCACTATTCCCGGATAGATAAAAAGGAAATGCCTCCAGGAGCCGTAAAGATTCGATTTTTCATAAATTACAAATAGTATTGGAAAGAGAATCGTAAAGATCAAAAGGGCATATTTCAGCCAATCTTTCCTTATGGCTTTCCCGGTTACGGAAACAAAACCGAGGATGCCGGCCCACACAAGCAACGGAATGGTAATCAGCATCAGTTTGGGCAGGTAGTACCAAGGCATCCAGTCCGACCACTCCAGCCTGCCTTCGAAGATCTGCCGGATGGTAGTCGGGAATTGCGCCATCACCTTGAGTGATTCCCAAAATCCCTTCGCGGGATTCTGCAAAACGTAGGGCCACAGCAGGATGCCCAATATGCAGGAAAGCAGGATGATTAAACCAATACGGACCAGTTTCCGATGGAAGAGGCGAAAGTTGATTTTGGCAGTTTCCCGGTAGGTAACAGCCTCTTTGATAAAAACAAAAAGCAAAAGGTAACAGGCAAGCAGCAACCCGCCAGTCCGGATGCTGATGCTGAAGGCGATGGAGAGGATTAGCAGGATTGCGTCCTGCCATTTTTGGTTTTCGGAAAACAGCCATTTCAGGAGGAAGAAGGTGCCGGCTATATAGGCCAGCGCAAAAGGGATATCTTTCAGGTTGTTCTCTGCATGGCCCAGAAAAGTGGGGGAGAGGGCGAACAAAAGCAGGGTCAGTATTCCGGCCCCGTACCCGGAAAGCCAAACCGCAAAGAGGGCGGCCAGCAGGACCGTCAGCCAGCCTGCAAAACCGCTGGCCAGATGGCGGAAGGCATAAATATCTTCGATGTTGAACCAACGAATCAGGATGGTCGTCAGGTTATCGAACGATTGTCCGTAATATTTAAGGTGGGTTTTCGGCGTGTTGAGCGCGCTTTGGTCTTTTCCGCAGGTGGCAAAATAGTCGTAGACCTTAACGGATTGTTGGTAGTGAACCTCTTCGTCGCCTGAGATGCCGGCATCTTTGCTGCTGATGAGCATGAAAATGAGCAGGAGAGTGGCGCAAAAGAAAAAGATCGCTTTAGATAAATTCACCTTATTGAATAAGGTGGAATAATTTATATTGCTGATAAATAGAAACATTAATAAATTTTATATTCGTAAATCAAATTGCCATTCTAACCCCATTCCGTTTTAACCATTGCTCATGCTTTTGATAATTGGGACACAGAGCCGAAACCTGATCCCAAAATGCCCGGGAGTGGTTCGGATGCTCCAGGTGAACCAGTTCATGAATGATGAGATAATCGAGGACTACTATGGGCGCCATTACACATCTCCAGTTGAAATAAATATTACCTGCCGGGGTACACGATGCCCAACGTGTAGGCAGCTCCCGTATCTCAACTTTACCCGGCTTCCTTTGAACTGAATCCAGAAATAACAACAATCGTTCTTCAATTCTAAGTTTGGATTGTTTCTTGTAAAAGTATACAAATGCTTCTTTGGGATATTTAGAGGAGATACTCAGCAGAAATTTTCCATCCTTAAAAAGCAGATTCCGTTTTTGTCCTTCTACCAGATGCAAATTGTAGTTTTTTCCCAAATACATAAAGGACTGCCCCGAGACAAACTTTCTTTCGATCTGCTCCTTGTTCAACTCTTTCCAGTAAACCAGCTTTTTATGAATCTCATATTCCTTCTTTTTCAATATGCCAAGAATACGCTCTTCTTCCATACCGTCCGGAACCTGAACGCTCACCGTCCCGTCCCGTTCGATCACGATGTGCATCGTTTTCTTTCGGGTAGTACGGGTCACCACGATGTCTAATCCATTAAGATGCATGAAGAATACTTTTCAGAATTTCGGAATAATTGTTTTTGGCCAGCATCATGATTTGCAGGGCAATTTCCTTGTTTTTCGCTTTCAGGCTTTGAATTCCGGTCATTCTTATACGTTGTTCTATCTTCCCGGTGACTCTCCGTTTTTCATCGTTTTTCTCCCAGAAATTGCCGATTTGAATGCCTTCTGTGATGTATTTAAAGACAAATCCGGTCAGCTCAATCAAATTTTTTTCTGATTGTTCGGTCTGTTCTTCCTCCATCCCATCAACCAGCAAATCTAAAAAAGGTGCCTGCAAGGCGGGAACCTTTGAAACTGTGCGTCCCTTGCCTATCTCACCCCTTAGCTCTTCCATCTCCCTGATCATGAGATCCCAATTCCCCTGGTAGCCGGAGATGATGGTATCTAACCTGTCTTTGAAATGGCGGTACAAAGAGGGATCGTGGTTTTCCAGGTTTACCTTTATCTGTTGCCTTATCGCATGTTCCATGGCCGAGGCCTTTGATTTGGAGCCTCTGTACATGTTTTCCATTTTTTTCGGAAAATCATCTGATATGATCGATACTTCCGACACCCTTTGCGCTATACCTAAATGGATCAAGTATTTATCAATCAGATTTCTGACTTTGGCGCTCGCCCATTTCAAATCAAGCGTGTCATCTTTGTAATGATAGCGGATGCGCCACATCAAATAACCGATGCGTTTGGCCGGAACCCAATGTTCACGCTGTACTGAAGGGACGTTGAAGAGCAAATCCAACCGGTCGAAGTAGTTTTTGATCAAGGTATCGAATTCGGCCCTTAGCTTCAGATTTCCGGCCATATCAATTACCGCTTCCACGATTTGGAACTCTGCACGGCCGTCCGGGATTACCTGATGCAGGAGTGCATCCATTTGAGCTATGTTTTGTTCTTCGAAAAACTGTACAATTTTCCGGTAACGCAATTCCAATTCGGGTATTTCCTTGTTGATGTCTTTGAAGTATTCGCCAAATTCGGCTAATTCGCTCTTGCACTCTTCAGCATCTTTATCTGTATAAATACCCAACGCCCGATTCAGGTTTTTAGTGATGCCAAAATAGTCGACCACCAAACCATGGGTCTTGCCCTTCTTGGTACGGTTTACCCTTGCTATGGCCTGGAGTAAATCATGTTCCCTTAAATTTTTATCCATGTAAAGAACTTGTGCAATCGGCGCATCAAAGCCTGTCATCAGACGGTCGCAAATGCACAAAATGCCAATCCCATTCTCTGATTTGGATGGATCATGGGTATTGAAATCCTTCTTGAATGAATCGGTAATATTTTTACCGGCACCTTCTTTCCTGGCTTCGGTGATGTAACCTGGTTCGTTGTTCGACTGCGACGATATGACCGCCCGCACTTTCAATATCTTCAATCGCTTGATCAAATCCTCATTTCTGGCTTCTCCTTCTTTGGCTTCTTCCACTGCCAGAAATTCAGGTATCAGCCTTTCCAATTCTATTTTATAACGGATTGCTGCCACGATGGATGATACTGCAACCATGGCTTTAAATCCGTTGGAAAGTACTTCTGAAACATAGTGCGTCATGATATCCAGGGCAATGGGCTGCACCCGATTCTTGCTTTCCAGATATTCTATCATGCCACCGTAGCGCCGCTGAATCTCCTGGCGTTCCTCTTCGGTACGATGTTTGAATATCTCTTCGTATTCAAGATCAAAAACCTCTTTGTCAGATATTTCGTCCGAGGTGCTTTTACCGATGTATTTGAGGTCAACCGTTGCCCTGTCGGCAACAGAATCATTCATTTTATAAGTGTCTATGTACTCGCCGGGCAACTGACAGAATCGTTCTGCGGTTGTAATTTTGTGACGGGGTGTAATCAGGGGCGTTCCGGTGAATCCGATCCGGGTTGCCTCCGGGAAAGCCATGAACAGGTTATTGCTCATATCGCCATTTTGCGAACGGTGGGCTTCGTCAATCAGTATCAGCACTTTCTCGCTTTTGTTGATCTCCCCGAAACTTTCATATTTCGGAACAATACCCAAACGGAACAACGCTTCTGCAGATGCCTCCTGGTTGATCCCGAATTTGTGCAGCATCACGATGTTCAGGTCGGCTGTATCGTCGCTGAGTTCTGCCAAAACCTTTTCCTCTTTGCCTGCGGGTGCCCTGCCTGTCTTTTTTGAAACGGTCCAGACCTTCTCTCCGGCCAGATGGGCCGTCTCTTCCAACTGATCTTCCAGATCGATGCGGTCGACCACCATCAATATTTTGTAATTCTTCAGATCAAAAGTGGTCCGCATTTTTTTGATCAGGAAGACCATGGTCAGGCTTTTCCCGCTTCCCTGCGTATGCCAGATCACGCCGCTTCGCTCTTGCCAGGATTGCCCTACAAGGAGCCTGTCAATCATTTTGCCGACAGCGCGGTATTGCTGGTAGCGGCAGATAATTTTCACCTCCAGTCCGGGTTTGGCTTCCGCGTACAAGGTGAAATTCCGCATGATGTCCAGCAATATCTCGTGGTTGAACATTCCCAAAATGATCACCTCCTGCCGCTTCCCGCCGGTTTGCGTCTCTACTGTTTTGTATTTTTCGGGGAAGATATCTGTCCAGTTGAAGAAGTAATCGAATTCGGCACGGATGGTCCCGAAGCGGGCTTCCGTCCCGTAAGTTATGACATTGAAGAGATTGGTGTAAAACAGCGATTCCTTCCCTTCCGTAACGGCATAAAAATCATCATCCCGTTGGTTGCTGTACCTTCGAATCTGGGTATAGGCATCACTCAATGGCTCTGCCACGTACATCTCCTTGCATTCTATTACCACCCAGGGCATTCCGTTGACAAAACAGACAATATCCGGTATGATGCAGGACTTGGCCGTGGTGGGGGTATCGACCCGAAACTGGTTCATGGCCACAAAACTATTGTTGCCGTAATGTTCGAAATCCACCAATTTCACCGTAGGATTTTCCTCTCCTGTCTGAATGTTTTTCCCGGGCAGAGGGATGCCTTTGCGCAACATTCTGTACACATCCTTGTTGGCCTCCAGCAATTTTTTGTTTCCCTGCAGCAGGATCCGGTCGAAACAATATTCCAGTTGCTCCGACGTGGCCCATGGATTTAACCTGCTTACTGATTCCAGGAATACACCCCTCAAAGCTACTTCGCTGAAAGTGGAGCGGTATGATTTGGAAGGATCCACCGGAATGCCTTGTCCCTGATCGATCACCTGCCAGTGTGCCTGTCGGAGTTTCTCCAGAAAAGGTTTTTCAACGTTGGTATATTCGGCCATGCTATTACCAAAAAATCAGATTATACAACAATGAATTTAGTATAGAGAACGCCAATAACAATGGCAAGACCAAAACTTACCAAGGTGCCAATCAGTACATATTCAGTGAGTTTGCGTTCTTTTGATTCTTTAAGATCACCGAAGCGGAAGATTGATTTTGCCGCGAAGAGGAACCCGATTGCTTCCCAGTGACCTGATAAAACAAAAGCAAAGACAAAAAGACGTTCGAGTATTCCAATGGTCTTACCTGCTTCCTGTAATGAGCCGTCATCCTCATCGATTGTATGCGGCGTCCATTTTGAGATATAAAACTTTACCGCGATTGATATGGGTGTAGTGAGTGCGTATGCCGCAGTAATAAAAACCAGTAAATGATCTGGTTTAATATTTCGTAACGGGGATTCACCGGCTGAATAAACAAGCCAAATAGCTGTAAGCAGTAAAAGATGGATAGCCTGATCAACAAAAAAGTACCACCGTCCGTTTTCTTTTATAGAATACAGTTTAACAACATCAATAACCAGGTGCGCCAAAGCAATTATTGCCGCCCACTTCCAGAAGGTGAAATCAAATACCAGCAGCATGATAAGCGCAAAATGGATAAATGAGTGTAGGTAAAGTTGCCATGAACCCAGTTTATTTTTCTCTTTGGCTTTTACCCAACTGTCGGGTTGCAGTAGAAAGTCGCCCATCAGATGTGCCAAAACAAGTTTTATCAAGAGTATCATAACAATTGCATTATTTTTTTTTGATACAAATCATTCAGTTCTTTCAATTCATCATAATGTGCCCTCGCAAGGCGATTACTTACCGCATTTTGTCTGAGATTGCCCAGCATCTGCCCAAGTTCTTCCTGAGATAATTGGGGATTGAATAATTTGAGATGGATTACTTCAGCAGATTTTAACGACCAGTTGTCCATGAAAATCATTCCGAGCCTAAGGCAAAGGTTCATTGTTGCATCAAATTCCAACCATGGGGTTTTTATTGCCAGGGTAAGTTTTTCTTTTTTAAGAAGAGAGAATTTTTCACCCGAATTGATAAATGCCGGGCCATTGCTTTCGGTTATCCTTTCGCCCTGGTAGGTAATGTCGCCAATGCCGATGGCCAGTCTCACATCGAGGGGTTTTACCATCTTGATGGCAGCTTTTAGCTTTATTGCAGCCAGAAGCGCTTTGAGCGGATCGTCGACCCGGAACTGGAATGTATCACCTTTATAGGTTTCCCAGGATACGGGGCTGTTACCATATAATTTCAGTTCTTCTTTCAGGAGTCCCAGCCAACTTTCGGGGGGTCTCCTGCGCGAATTAATTATATCGCCGGTTATTACACTTATCATCTCATTCGATTTATTATCTCAAAGATATCATTTAATAACGTGATAAACTGAAATATCACCTAAATACGTGATAAATTAAATTATCACGTTATTGTGCCTGGTGCCAGTTCATTCGTCAGCAGAACCATTTCTAAGGATTTCTCCCCTCCCAACAAATCCCCCATCAACCCCCGCTTAATCGATTGGTATTTTTGGAGAAGGGTTTCTTCGGCATTCATTTTATTATCAAGGGCTAATAGCCGATTCCCGATTTCTTTCTGTTCGTTGTGGTGTGGTTTTGTAATGAATAAACGCAATATTTTAGCAACAGCCAATCCTGGTTGAGCTGATGCCTCAGAATATTGGTTAAGGTTCATGTAATCAAGTTTTTGAGAAAGCCAGTCAACATTAATATCTTTATTTACAGTTACAACTACAGCATGTTCTGATGCAAAGAAATTACCCGAAACTCGGGTGATATTTCCACACAAAGCACCTTGCCTGCCAATAAGCACAAAATCACCTTCATGGGTATAAGTTGTAGTAAATCCTCTCAATCCATTTCCTCCAAAAACAGGGAATTCTCCGCTATCTGCAATAAATTTAGATGTGATACCCTCTCCACTTTTCATGGTTGAAATCTCTCCTAGTCTCTTCACCTCCCACTCCTTCGGTATCATCCCCAACTCCGAGGTTTTGTAAAGTTCCGGCGCTTCCTCGTGGCGGGGACGCAGGCGGCCGTTGGCATCCAGTCCGCGGGTAAACAAATCGTGCAGGAGCCCTTGTTTGATGGCTTTGTATTTGGCGATGGCGGATTGAGTTTGGGAGATAACGGAGTCGCAAGTGGTGAGGATATGGGCGATTTTTTGCTGCGAAGATTTCTCTGTTGGAATCTTTAACCTAATTTTCTCGATAATTCCACCAGTTATGACAGGCTGTGCACTCTGAAAAGCATAATCTCTTAAATTTAGATTAGAAAGTACATAATACCAAAATTTAGAATCTTGATTACTATTGAGAAAGGATACAACTAAAGCATTATCAGTAATCCAACTCTTAACTTGTGTAATATGCACATTACCACAGAGAGCACCAACTCTACCAATAATTAATCTGCTTTCATCAAATAAAAAATGATTATGAAATCCAGTAATTCCATTCCCTCCATAAACTGGGAATTGTCCAGGTTTCATTTTTGAGTCAGGCAATCCTTCTCCGCTTGAAACTTTAATGAATTCATTCAACCTCACTTCCCTCCACTCACTCATCCCCCAACTCCTTCCTTTTCTTTTTCGTTGCGGCAATTTGGCGAATCGACTTGGCATTGAGTGGAGTAACCACTTTTTGTCCGGTACTTGCTTCTAATTGCTGACGCGCCACGCGGGCCACATCGCCCCCTTTGCGGGCAGCAACGGCGCTTTCACCGAAAGTTTGCGGATCGGTAGCCACAGAAATATCTTTGGTGGAGGCTTCTGCCAGCCAAAGTTTAAATGGCTCGGCTTTGGGAGATGGAATGGATTGGATGAGTCGGAAAAGTTGCTCACTATCAGCCACATCCGTTAAATATACTTTCCCGTCGGAAGAGGGCATTTTCAGTTGACTACAATTTGTAGTCAACTGACTGCCTTCTTTCTTCAAGCGATTTTTGAGTACACTCCAATATTTCCGCGGGTTCGGACTGTCAGTCAGTACCGCCACCACATCCACAACAGAGAAATACCATTTCTCCTGCCCGTCGTCCCATACCGTGCGGACTTTTTTATCCCCGAATATTTTTAGCGCATTTTGCTTTGTCATAATTGGCTTCTCCTCTAATTAGCTGATTACCACAATTTATCATCTCTTTAAACTCACCTTCCCGGTTCGATCCAATTTCTTAGACGTTGCAAGTATTATTCAGTTGCATCATTGTTTAAACCCTTAAGTTTTTTACCGGCAATATTTCTGTCGGCTGTTTTCACTCTTCGTTCCAGTTTTTTAAGGTCTTCTTCGGGTGGTAAAACTTCTGGTTTTATCCCGCTTTTACCCAAAAGCAAACGAATGTCGGTATTGTTTTTTACATGCTCGTTGGTGATTCGATTCTCACCTTTCAAATCGTTTTTCTTGACGTTGAAATTGGTAATTTCAGTTGCCAACTGCTTGGCGGTAATGGTTATGGTGGGTAAAAAGTCGGCCAATGGCCGGTTCTCCGGAACACCCAACTTTCGTTTCATGGCGCTGGTGTTGTGACCTCCAAACAATGCCCAGTCGCCTTTGCTTCGGATATTTGCAAAACCTTTGTTATCAACACCCCTTTCATAAATATTTTTAGAGAGTTCGGTTTCGGTGGCTGCCAGTTTTTCCCTTGCCTGCAATCGTTCGTTTAACTGAATTCTTTCCTCAAGCAATTCCTGCTTCCGGGTTTGTATGGCAAAGTAACTTTGGGCAAAAGCAATCTGTTCTTTGCGTGGATCTCCGTTTTGGGCAATAAGGTAACAGGCATAGCGGGTAAGCATGACGTCGTCAATTTGCTTACTTGCACCTTTGGGCATATCGATCGTTTTGTTGACGTCAACGAAATGATCGGAAACCGCTTCACCAGTGGTTTTGCAGCTTTCTTTGGCTTTATCAACAATATTCAAAAAGTTACGCCAATCGGCATATCCTAATAGGGTTTGCAATTCGCGGGCAAGCCAATATTCGATACCGTCTTGTTCGTATGCAAATTCTTCGAAACTGCGGTTTAACCTGGTAATTATTTCTTTATCCATGGTCGATTATTTATTATTCATAACCCAATTCCTCCATAAAACGGTTCAACTCCTGGGTGAAGGAATCCCGTTCAGTCAGGATATCGGTCAGCGTAACGGTGTATTTGTCGTGGAGTTCTTCCACGGATTGCTGTAATCCGCGGGTATGGGCATCGAGGTAACTATTGATGGTAGAATGCAGGATGGTTAACCAACGATTGACGATCAGAGGCTTGGCTTCTTCGGCAGTTATCTGCTCGCGGGACTGTTCCACCGTTTCATTCTTGTATTGTTCGATCAGGCGGATGGTCGAAGCACATGCCTTGAGTTCATTTTCCAAATCAACATGGCGCTGAATGCCGGCTTCGGCAGTTTTGATCTCCTGCGTCAACGAAAGCAGGGTTGCCTGAAGCTGCGCCAACGCTTGTTTCAAGGCAGGTATCCCGGCGCTTTCGAAGACATTTTGGTAAGCCTGAATCCTTTTTTGCAGGCTTTTTGCCTCTTTCTCCTGCTCTTTGAGTTGCCCGTTCAGTTGCTTGATGGTTGCTTTTATCTCCGAAATCTGGTTTTTGGGAATGACCTGATAATCGGTATCGTTCCATTCTCCATCTTCCAGTTCAGCTACTTCGGCAAATTGCGCTTCCAACTCCTCCTTGCGGGATTGGCTGGCCCTCAGTTCGGCCAATAATTTTGGGAACTGGCTTTCCAGGATGGCCTCTTCCGGGATCAGTTCGGCATTCCAGCCACTGGCGGCTACCGATTTGAAATCCGTTTCCAACTCGTTCAGGTATTGTGCGAATGCCCCGCGACTTTGGAATTCGTCTAACAGCGGATGTTCCAGTCCGGCGGTTTTGCCGGCAAAACTTTGCGACAGGGCCTGGGTAAAATGGTACACTTCTTTGTCTTCGGGTAATTTGTCCAGCAAGGGTAAGCAATTTTGCCAGAACTCCTCCATCTTGTCTTTGTACAACTGCATGGCTTTTGCATATCCCGCCGAACCGAGTATCACCTCTTTGATCACTTCTTTAGAGCCAATTGCTTCACTAAATTGATGGTATCCCTTTTTGCCGTGAACGAAAAGCAACTCTTTCAATCCATCGTAGCAGGCAAAAGCGCTATCCAGGTTACTGATTTCAGCATCCGGCAGACCACCTTTGAGATGGGCGTGCACATCGTGCGGCGTTGGTTCCGGGGCATTGTCCACATACCTGCGAATGTTGCAGTTAAATTCTTCGGCTTCCAGCTCTGCCTTGTTTACCAGCCGGCTGTATTTCTGCAGTGTTTTTTTGTGGGTGTAGCAATAGGATATTTTCTCGATGTCCTCGGGGCGCAGGCTGTTCTGGTTTTTCCCCTCTTTGTATTCGCGGTCGGCATTGATGAAGAATACGCCTTTTCGGTTGACTGCATCGGCTTTGTTGACAATCAGGATAGAGGCAGGTATGCCGGTGCCGAAAAACAGTCCGGGCGGCAGTCCGATGATGCACTCCAGGATACCCTGTTCGATCAGCCGTTTCCGCATCCTTTGCTCCTCGCCTCCGCGGAACAGCACACCGTGTGGCATCACCACCGCCATGCGGCCGTTCTCTTTCAGCGTGGCGATCATGTGCTGCACAAACATAAAATCTGCCTGTTTCTTGGCGCTCATCCAGTTCTGGAAACGCTCCTTGAATTTCATGCCGGCAGTGGTATAGTTCTGCGAGAAAGGGGGATTGGCTACCACGATATCGTATTTCCGGAGCATACCGTTTTCGACCAGTTTAGGGTCAAGCAGTGTATCGCCCTGCTGGATATTGGCGTTGCGGATGCCATGGAAAATCATGTTCATCTTGCACATCTTGTAGATGCCGTCTTTCAGCTCCTGTCCATGGATGGTGAGGTTTCGGGCGGTGCCGTAACGGGCTTCCACATAATTGCGCATGTTAATTACCAATCCGCCGGAGCCGATGGTCGGGTCGCAGATTTCGGCATCGATGGAGGGTTGCAGGATTTTCCCCATCAGTTGTACCACCGGGGATGGGGTATAAAATTCGCCGCCTTTCTTTCCGGCGCTTTCGGCAAAGTATTTGATCAGGAACTCGTAGGCGGCGCCCAGCAGGTCGGGAAATTCGAAGTGGTCGTCGGTTAACTTCCATGAATTGAAGTCTTTCAGCATTTGCGAAAGCACCTCGTCGGAGAGGAGTTTTTCTCCTTTGGAGTTGACTGAATTGAACTTTGTGGTACTCAATACGCCCTGTAAAATATCGGCATTGGCATCTTCGAGGGCATTCAAAGCTATACTCAAGGCATCCCCGACATTTTCAACGACAGTTGCGATACCAGGCCACTGTGAAGGAACCGATTCGTCTGCTTTCCACCGCGCTGCCTTTGGGACAAAAAATTCATATTCTTCGGCGTTGTTTTCTTCCAGTTCTGCGGCAAGCTCCGCTGCGCTCATTTCCGGAAATTCAGACAGCAGATGCTTCTCCCTTTCGGTACGGGCTATTTCGAACTGGTCGTTTACCCGCTTGAGGAAAAGCATCGCGATGATATAATCTTTGTATTCAGCAGCATCCAAACCGGCTGCCCGAAGATTATCGCATTGCAATTTGAGGAAGGTATTTAACTTGGAAAGGGAGATTTTCTTGTTGGGCATATTGTGTAAAAAGGGATCAAACAGGTTTAATTGGTTACCAAAGTTACCTTTTTTTCCTGAACAACTGCCGATTAGCCAGACAGGTTCATTCAGGTGTGAAGGTTCAATTCAATTTCAATTGAGCACGCTATTGCGTGTTCTCAAATATTGCTCACCAATGTGACTTTCATTAAGATTCCGCCGAATCTTCATGGATTTTCTTAATAAAATAGATCGGCCGGTTTTGGGATTCTTTGTAAATACGGAAGACATATTCTCCCACGATCCCTAAGAAAATCAACTGAATAGAGCCAAGGAAATAGAGGCTAAGCAAGGTGGATGACCATCCGATAATGGCAAAGCCAAGCATTTTATCCACCAGAACATAAATACCGGCAAACATAAAAACAATGGTACCTATGATGCCAAGGTAGAGGCATAACCGGATAGGGAACCTGGAAAAGGAAAAAATGGCGTCGTTGGCCAGGGTAAAGAGTTTGGAAAAGCTCATTTTGGGTTCCCCATGCAAACGGTCTTCGCGGATGTATTCAACTGTTCCCTGGTTGAATCCGATGAAGGAGCGCAGACCCGGCAGGTAGCGGACTTTTTCCTTCATGGAGAGGAGCGCCTGCAATGCATTGCGGGTCATCATGGAGAAGTTGCCTGCATTCTCCAGGTTTTCGATTCCGGCTATGTATTTAAAAATCAGGTGGAAGATGATGGTATATAAATTGCGTTGACTGCGCCCTTTCCTTCCGGTTCTTTTCCCGCTGACGATGTCAAAGCCTTCGGTTTTGATTTTTTGGTACATCTCTGCCAGCAATTCAGGCGGATCCTGAAGATCACCATCCATCATGGCCACAATATCTCCGGTCGAAAACTCCAGTCCGGCGGTAAAAGCTGCCTGGTGACCAAAATTTTTAGACAGGGAGATGATCTTGATTTTTTTGTTCGCAGCCCGGTACTGCATAAGTTTCTTTACTGTACCATCTGAACTTCCGTCATCGACAAACAGTAATTCATAATCGACGACAAAAGATGACACAGCATTGACCGATCTTGTTACCAAATCGTTGATCAGTTGCTCTTCGTTATAAACAGGGATTACCAGGCTGAACATCGAGATATGAATTATAAGATATGAATTATAAGTTATGAAGGCGTCCAAACACAAAAGTTAAATTCCTGTGTATGGACGCCTAAAATTACAAAAATCTGAGCAGCAAACTAATACATTGTCTTGTTAAATTTTGCGGGGCCCCTTCATTCTTTCGAGTGTAAATGCTGCCGCCTCCTGCAAGTCGGTGTTTTTCAACAGTTCCTGAACAGCGGGAATGCAATAGTCAGAACCCATCCATGAAAGTTCCCTCAGGATCAGTTTCTTCCCTTCGACAGAAGCATTCTTGTCCTTGAGAATTTCCACCATCTGTTTCTCCAAAGCGAGTAAAGCAACAGGATCGGCGCTTGCCAGGCGGATTCTTGCCTGAAGATCCGTGAAGTATTTGGTGCTTTTATCGATGGTATACGATGAGATTTTCTCCAGGTCATCTGTAAGTGTTACTTCTTTGTAATCGGGTCTCAAAACAGCACAACCCATATTCGGGAAATCCAGCGGGATGGCCTGGGTGACGTTTCCGCTGGCTGCCCATTCGGCGCCACGCTGGAAAGTCACAATAAATCCGACGCATTCGGTTGCAGGATGGGTCTCATCTTTGCCGACATGTCCCAAGGCAGTATGGAAAATTCTTCCTTTTCCGTAAGTGAGGGTCATCAGCATCGGTTCGTCCCTGCCGGTACCTTTCTTTGCAGTATCAGCGTAGGCGGTTGCCAGGATTTCCATGTTTTTGGCCGGTCCGCGAAGTTTGCTGTACAGCTCATCTTTACCATGAATCCATGAAGCAGGAAGGCCTTTCATGATCGGATGATCGGCATTTCTGGTTTTTACAACATATTCGTGCTGTGGTCCGTGTGTCCCACCGGGTCCTGCAGTTGTATCAATTACCAGTTGGTTTTTCTTGTAGTAAACCATGGGGCCGTCTTTTTCAGAACGTTTGTTCCAGCCTCCAAGTCCTATGATTTCGTTGTACTCTTTCCAATCGGCGAATGAGTTGTCGGCTTCATGGTAAATGACCACCCCTCCGCCGTTTTTTACGAAGTCAAGGAATGCCGTTTTGGTTTTTTTAGGCCACGAATCGCCGTTGTAGTCGATTACGACAATGCTGTACTTTGAGAAATTGGGTTGAAACGTGCTCATATCGCCCTTTTCTTTTGGCGTTTGGGCAATGTCGGTAGTGAACAATTTTGTCTGGTCCAGAATTGTTTTTAGAATGGGAGCCGATGCCTGCCAATTGTGGTTGCTTTGCCCGGTAATGAGCAGTGCCCTGTAGGCAGTTTTTTCCTGGCATGAATGGAAGAGAAAGAACCCTGTCAGCAGCAGGAGTATGGCATATGTTTTTTTCATTATAAAGCGAATTAAATTGTTGGTAATTGCCAGGGTTGACGATAAGGACGATCGAGCAGACGTGCTGCCATCGGATTGCCGATGATCTCCTCTTTTTCAGGATCCCACTGGATCTTCTGTCCGGTTTGCATAGCGATTTCGCCCAAAAGTGCCACGGAAATAGCCCTGTATGCTACCTGGATGGGAGCAATGGTATTTTTGCTTCCGGCCCGAACGTTATCCACAAAATTCTGCCAGTGGTTGTCGCTTTTGATCAGATGAATTTCATTCTCTCCAATCACTTCTTCCAAAATTTTAGGATCGGAAGCGGTGAGGGTATTTCCCCTGTTCACATGAATCCAGCCTTTGTCGCCGTACCACGTAGTGCCGGAACCTTTTTCCAGGCGAGCCTCGTTGCATACCCTCATTTTTATGCCATTGGCATAGGTACACATAAAGTCATATTCGACCGGAACGTTGTAGATTCCTTCTCTTGGATAAACTCCTTCACCAACGATTTCGACGGGTCCGGTATGTTCCAGTCCGGCACCCCAGTTGGCGATATCGATGTGATGACCGGCCCAGTCGGTCAGCTGACCGCCTGAATATTCTAGGATCCAGCGCCAGTTCCAGTGGCTGACTCCGCGGTAGCCTACTTTTGGAGCGGGACCTAACCACATGTCCCAGTTTAGTTCTTTGGGAACATCCTGAACAGGGGGTGTTCCTATGCCTTTGCCTCCGTTTGGAAGTCCGGCTTCAATAAAATTGATTTTCCCGATCCTGCCGTTGATGGCGAGTTCGGCTCCTTTGTGGAAATGAGCCTGCGATCTTTGCCAGCTGCCTGTCTGCCAGATGATGTTGTTCTTTTCGACGGCTTTCACGATGGTCTGGCCATCACGAATGGTACGGCAGATTGGTTTCTCGCCATAAACGTGCACCTTCTTTTCGGCTGCGGCAGAATAGATGATTCCATGCCAGTGATCCGGCAGGGCGATGGCTACTGCATCCAGTTTTTCTTTTTCAAGAAATTCGCGGTAGTCGCCATAGGTTCGACAATCGTTGTTGGCATAGGCAGCATCTGAAAGTTCTTTTGCTTTTTGCAGATTGGAGGAATCTACATCACAAACGGCAACAAATTGTACCTCCTTGTTGAGTTCGAGAAAGTCGCGCATGTTGCTTTTGCCCTGGGAACCTGTACCGATGGCGCCCATAACAATCCGGTTGCCGGGTGCCAGTTTACCACCCATCCCCAAAGCTGTTGAAGGGATGATCTGTGGAAGAATCAGCGTTCCCACGGATGCAACAGCCGAATTCTTTAAAAAAGCTCTTCTGTTTGATTTAGTAGTCATAATTAAGGAATAAATTATTGTAATGAGTTACTTAAGAATTTTCGATTTTGGATTTTCGATTTTGGAATGCCGTATACTTGATCCGAACTTTATTTAAATATACTTGAATTAATTTTAAACATTTGGAGGTGTTCCGGGTACAGGTACTTCGAATTTCATGTCGACAGGACCAAAATTCAATTCTTTCGGACCGAGCTGCATATCTGATTTCATGATCTCTTCCCAGGAAACCAGTTGTCCGGTATAGGCAGCGGTCCGGCCCATGATGGCGGTTAGGGTCGAAAGGGCAGTCTGTTCGGCCTGGTTCACATATTCGCCTTTGCGGATGGCATGCACCAGGTGCATGTGTTCCTGTACGTAAGCCGGAATTTTGAGCTGGCTCATCGTATTCCCGTTTTCGTCTTTCGGATATTCGAACTGCCATTTGATCTTTCCGTTCAGATCCCAGATGGTATTGACACAGTTGGTATACCCCTCTGTGCCCATCACCATCTCGCCGGTGCGGTTGGTGCAGCTGTCGATCTCCCGGCAATAGCTGTGAGAGTTAACGCCATTCCCGTAATCAAAATCGATGTTGAAGAAGTCATACTGATCGCCTGTGACGCGCCTGTGACGGCCGCCATTGCCGATGGCGCTGATGGGGGTCTTGCCCATGAACCAATTGATGACATCAATGTTGTGGATGTGGGTATCCAGGATGTGGTCACCGCAGAGCCAGCAAAAGTTGTTCCAGTTGCGCACCATATAGGTCATGTCGTCCCATCCTGCTTCCCGGGTACGGAACCAGACATGATCCTGGTTCCAGAAGGCCCTGGCTGAGGTGGGCCGGCCGATGGCACCTGCCTGAACACGTTTGTAGGTTTCGATGTAGTCTTCCTGGTGGCGGCGCTGCGTTCCCGTCACGACGCAGAGACCCAGCGCCTCTGCCTTCTTCGCGGTAGCAATCAGTGAGCGTATTCCGACAGGGTCTACCGCTACCGGTTTTTCCATGAAGACATGTTTCTTATTCAGTATGGCCTCTAGAAAATGTTCGGGCCGGAAGCGGGGAGGAGTAGCCAACAGTACAACGTCGAGGTCCAAAATAGCGATCATCTTTTTGTATCCGTCGAAACCGGAGAAGCAATTTTTTTCCGGAACCTCCAGGTTGAATGATTTGAATCGTTCGCGGAAAGCATCGATTTTGTCCTGGAAGACATCGCATGCCGCTATAATTTCCAGGTCAGGACCGGCGCTTATAAAGTTGATAGCTGCACCGGTACCCCGGTTGCCGCAACCAACCAATCCGGCACGAAGTTTTCTGCCCTTCGGTGCTCCTTTCAGAATGGGAGGAAGTCCGAGCGAGGCATTGGTTGCCTCTTTTTTGCAGGACGAGAGAATGGCGCCAGCTCCGATTACCGTGGCTCCGGCCAAAACGCCTGCTCCCAAAAATTTTCTTCTGTCTATGTTTTTCCTGTTTTCCATTTTATGTATGAATTAGCCCCAAATTTCTTATTTCCCTGCCTCCGAAGAGTCTGCTTCACATACAATTCTAAAACCAACATCGTTGCTGTCGGAATACCACCATACACTTTTGGGCATCTGCGGATCAGTCATCAGCCATGCCTTGGTCTTGGTGAAATCCCTGGCTGCGCTTCTTACATCCTTGGCATCACTTTTGAATGATCCTCCGCGGATGACATGCTCCTGACCGTTTTCAGGACCTGCGGGATTGTTGAGTAGCTCACCGGATGCTGTTTTGTAGGCATTCGGCGCATAAAAATCCGAACAGAACTCAGATACATTGCCAGACATATTTTTCAATCCGAACGGATTAGCATTCACTGATACCGGCTCCCGCGTCTTGAACTGACTGTTCTCCTTGTAGATAACATAGGAGTTGATTACAGTCGTGTCGGCGCCAAATACTTTGTGAAGTATCCCGCTGGCACTGAATTTTTTCGGATTTCCGGGAAAGAAATAGGGTTCTTTTGATCCTCCGCGGCAGGCATATTCCCATTCGGCTTCTGTGGGAAGGCGGTATTTTTTGCCGGTTTTTTTGGTTAGCCACTGGCAATAAGTGGTGGCGGCTTTCCACGACATGGTGATGGCCGGGCGGGTCCCCTTTCCCCATCCCTGGTCGGGTGCGCCCCAAGGAGGAGTCGGTCCTGTAATTGCATCTGTGACAGGCTGAACCTTAACCTCTTCTTTCCGGCCCTGGGAGGCAGTAGCCTTGAAAAATTCGAGGTATTCATCCCAGCTTACTTCCGCTTTCCCCATCCAGAATTTGGATAAATGAACTTTCCTGACAGGGCCTTCATCCTGTTTACGCAGTTCTTCTTTTTCCGGACTTCCCATCTCAAAACTCCCTTCCGGGATGACTACCATTTCAAAAGTAAGGGTGGTTCCGGGTACTTTTTCGGCAAAATTTTCAAATTTCTCCACCTTGGTGGGTTCGGTAAAAAGTTCTTTTGCCACTGTTTCCGTCACGCCGAAATTGGCGTCGTGTGTATGGAGGTTGTTTTTATCGTAATGGCCGACGTTGAGGTGGCAATTGATACAGTTTGGTTTTGGCACTTCCGTACTGTTGACATATTGGAGGTGCGCGTTGCTGCCGTTGACTGAAAGTGTCACCGGGAAAAGATTCTGGTGGCATTTGATGCAAGAGGCTTCATACACATACTTTTTGGCATTTTCCAGGGATTTTTTTGCTTCCCAGTTAAAATCTGCACTGTCCTTGAAGAGTATGCCATATACATCTTTGAATCCATGATAAGCTTTCGCCGGAAGGTAACCATGACCCTTGGGCGGCAGGTGACATTCGACACAGTGGGTCACAAAGCCGGATTTGTTGTTGTAATGTTCTGAAAGTCTCCAGTTTTGATCCGGTACCGGATGGATATGACAAGAGACACAATATTTATCACTGGAAGTATATTCCGATACTTTGTTAAGTGACAATAAAAAGAGTGAACAGATAAGGATTCCTAGTCCTACCAATAGGAGTCTCAATCTGGTTCCTTTGAATGCGTTGCTCAACTTCATTCTGATTTTCAATCTATTAATTTCAATTTTTGTGTTTCAATGAGGAATCCTGCGGAGTCTGATACCTGAAACGTCATTGACAAACTCCATGAATATGTTGCAAAAAGCACACAAATATTTTTTGTCAGCGTACCCCTGTAATCTTTTTTAATTTAATAGTAGCAGTGATCAGTGTCCTTCAAATCAATCTCAAAAATAGCGTTAATATTAATTCCTCAATAATCAAATGGTTATAAATTTAATATTTCAATATAATAGTCAACAATTTATTTAGCATGCTCCAGTTTTGTCATCGCAGCCGCAGCCCAGAGCACTGCTGCCTGACCGTGAAAATTTCCAGTGCTTTTTGGGCGGGAGAGGTAATGTTTCTTGCTGTTTTTGGCATTTGTCCCGACGCACACATTCCGGACTTCACCTTTGGCATTGACATAGCCTGCAAGGGCTTTCCAGCCTTTCAGGGTATTTTCCCGGAATCCGGCTGAAGGCAGCCAGCCCTTGTCCAAACCCGAAGCCAGGGCGTAGATAAACATCCCGGTACAGGAGGATTCGGGGTAACTTTGCGGATCATCAAGCAGTTGGTGCCACATGCCGTCTTCCCCCTGGAAACTAATTAGTGTCTTCATCATTTTGACATATGCTTTTAGCAGGGCCGGATAATATTTGTTTTCTGCAGGCAGGTTCAGCAGTACTTCGGTCATGGCTGCAGCAGCCCATCCGTTGCCGCGGCCCCAGTAAAACGGCGCATCCTTGCGGTGGTGGAAGAGTCCGTTGTCCCGTTGCAGTCTCTCACAATAAATAACCAGCTGTCTGGCTGCCCTGTTGAGGTAAACAGTATCCTTCAATGATTTGTATGCCTGAATCTGGAGTGACCCGACCATGTACATGTCATCAACCCAAAACCTTGAAAGGCTGGTCAGTCCATCTGCCTGAAGATTGGAAAACTCCTTGTCGGCTAGTTTTTTAGGAATTTCCAGGTATTTCTCCTGCCCGGTCTGGCGGTGTAATTCAAAAGGCCAGATACCGAATACATTGTAGTCCACGTGGCCGCTGTGTGGTTTCTTTTTCCCTTTTAAAAACGGTGCATAACCTTCGACCATCTTGTCTGTGATGGTTTTGTCACCGGTGGCATCGGCCAGCATCAGGCATCCGTAATAGGTGCAGACTTTCTGGTAACGCCAGCCAAAGCGGCGTCCGGCCACGTTGGTGGCGATTTTTTTTCCTATTTCGGAAGGCGACAATGTGATTTTTGGCTGATCAGCCATTTCATGCTGTGGATTTCCGAAGGAAATATTTGAGACATTTAGCAGGTACAATAAAGTTGTTAATCTTATGGTTGTCTTCATGTTAATGGCGAATAGTAATTGCGGTAAGTTGAATAACTGACGATCCGGAGTCCTCAAAAATCAATGCAATGTAATTAAATTCTTCTGGTTGGCTTCTCTAAAACAAATCATTGATAACGACCTCTGCCTGGATCATACCTGAATTTTCATTGGGTTTGATTCCATAGGTAGTGACCATGGTGAGATGAACGGCTTTTCTAGTCTTCGATTCATCACGCAATGTCGAAGCTTTGTTTCTGAGATCCTGGATGTAATTTTTATCGATAGTAAACTCCCCTGTGGAATATTTCATTTCGCATAGGTTGATTACCTGATCCCTGCGTTCAATCAACAGATCAATCTGTACTCCAGGACTGGAGGTTTTGCTCCTCCATGAAGCAATTTTGCTTTGAATCCCGGATATGCCAAGTTTTCTCTTAATCTGCTCGGTATGGGCAAGGCACAATTGTTCGAATGCATATCCGCTCCAGGCCCTGTGTTGTGCAGTATCAATAGATGACGACCAAAAATGAGGGTCATTGTATTCGTTTTTTTGAATGAATTTGAAATAGAACAACGAATAAAAATCGATCAACTGATATAGCCCGTCCTTGGTTTTTTTATCCAAAGCATTGTATTTCCTTATAAACCGACACGCTTCCAATTCCTGAAGAATTTTTGACAATCCTCCTCCATCCGGGAGATTTGTCTGCTTTTGTATTTCGTCACGAGTCAGTCCTTTTGCTTTTTTACCCAGCGCCTCCACTACCTTTACATAGTTTTCATGGTTCCTGAAGAGTGAGCCGTAAAGATTTTGGAACTCATTTTTCAATTCACCGCTTTCCCTGAATAACAGATTATCAATATTTTGAGGCAGACTCAGACCCTTTTCAAAGAGGCTGAGGTAATAAGGAATTCCTCCGAATACCATGTAACATTCGGCAATGTGATAACGGTTCATGGCGATGTTTCTAGAACGGAAATAATCTTCACATTCCTTTAATGTAAAAGGGGCAATGTACATTCTTCGGGTTATCCTGTTGTGGAGCCCTCCCTTGTTGTTAATTAATTTACCTGTTATCCAGGAAGTTGAAGATCCACAAATGATGAGGACAACGTCTTTTCTTGCCGAAGCCCATCCATTCCAAAAATGTTCGAAGGCTGTCAGGAAGCCCGATTTCGGGGTATCCATCCATGGCAGTTCATCCAAAAACAGGATTTTCCTCTTCTGATTGGATTGTTCCAACGCTTGAATCAACTGCTGAAAAGAATCAAACCATGTAGTGGCAAACGGTAGTTCTGTAGTGAAATATTTTTGAAGTGCAGCATGAAAGTTGATTAATTGCTCTTTTAATCCGGCATTTGCAAGTCCGGTGACCTGAAAATCGAAATTGTTACCAAAGTATTCCCGGATCAAAAAAGTCTTCCCTACCCTTCTCCTGCCGTATATCACAACAAATTCAGAGCAATCGCCAGACACATAGGATTTTAGACTATTTTTTTCTTCATATCTTCCAATTATCCTGTCCATTACTTCAAATATTGTTCGCTGTAAATATATAAATTAGCAATCATATAGTAGAATAAAAATAAGATAACATGCTAAATGTATAAGAAACGTACAGATTCCGCGAAGTATAATTTGCGATGATGAGATGAATAATTAAGATGGTCTAATATTTCCGGACCATTTTGTCAAAATCCAGGTACAGTGATTTTCCGTTCAAAGTAAAAATAATTACTCCTGCCTTCCGTGGCGTCTGGCTATAGGGGGAATCGAAACGGTCGTAGCTGGTGTTCACCGTCTGCCCGTCCAATTTGAAATCTTTGCCCCAATTCAACTGATAATTCCTGCCTCCGGATTGGTAGTTGAGCACCAGGTTGATGGAGTCGAAATCGCATTTATTGCCAAGAATCCTTTGGCGGAATTTTTCAAATGACTGATCATCCGTTTCCGAGCCGGCTTCCATGATCCAGAATGTTTTTTTCCCGGGTTGGATAAGATTGTCTGTCCTGTTTTTCCGGAATGTCAGGTTGTTTTTGGCGATCAGGGCACAATAGGTCCGGCCTTTTTTGCCCATCGCATAATTCCCGGAGACAACTACGGTATCGAAATTTTCTTTTGGAAACCAGGCATAGGTATAATCCAGCAATGATATTTCCATCAATCCTTTCTTTGCAGGGAGGGAATAAATGGACAGCGAGACATTCCGGTCCTGGCCGACATCAGGCATGCGTCCGTACCCGACCCAATAATTTGGTGACTGTTTGGGTATGCCCAATTCGAGTGCCGGATGGGTATGGAAAACACTGAATGAGTTGCCAATGTTCATTCCGGCCACATGCTGCTGGTCGCCATAGGTTCCGGGATGGTAGTTCTGGGCGGCATACACCGAGTAATCCTTCGTTTTATAGGTATAAGTGTTCCCTCTTTGAATTGCAACGCCATCAGACGGCGGATTAATGAATCGGGCGATGGCCGGCTCAAGATGCAGCCAGCTTAAAAGCTTGAAATCCATTACTTTCAAATCGGAAATAAATCCATTGGTGAACATGCGGTTGGCACGGACAAAGGAGAGGGTATTCCTGATAATTTCAGGATTGGTAAAGGCCTCCATGCCCAGCTGCATCATCATGCTCCTGTTATCCGTGCCATAATATCCTTCTGCCTTCAATTCTGAAATATCCAGGCCGCTGCTTTGTTTGATCACCACTTTTCCTGTATCTCTTCCAATCTCCGCAATAACAGGCGGCAGAAAATATTTTTTGGTTGTTACCAGCCCGAATGCCATCCCGCCAGGTTTATTCCCGTTTCCCCAATAATAATTGGTAACGTTTCCCAAAGTTGTATTTGGTCCTCCCTTTCGGCTGTGTTCATAGGCCCTTCCGCTGGCCGACACAAACATGGTGTTGCTATTCTGGGAGGCGACATCATACATCAGCAGATCCATGATGATCTCCATTTTTTTTGTAATTTCTTCGTCCGATGCATAATTGATCAGGTTGATCATTCCGCCGATATCTTCCGTATAATAGACATTGGAGAAGAATTCGGTAAAGCCGTATTTCCAGCGCATCTCCATCCAGTCGAGTATTCTTTTTCTTGCCTTGTCACTGTGTTCTTTCCCCGTCATGCCGCTTTTCGGGAAAAGGGTATCGGGATATTTTTTCCCGATCAGGTATTCTGCGGAAGCATACAGAATCTGGTGGTTTTCACTCCAGTAACACATGGAGTTACCACCTGGTTCATCCCACCAGTAGCGAAAATTAAGAATAGACTTTTCAATTTTAGACTTTACGTCCGCTGGAATTCTGTCTCCGAAATCGTACAAAATGCGTATCAGACCGACCAGTCTGAAGTCGGAGCAGTCAAATTGCAGGTCAATAAATTTGAGGGTTCCATCCAATCCCTTCCAGTCGGTATCCTCTTTCCCGGAAACTAAATCCGCATAGATCTGATCCTGCATGAGAGGTAGGCCCAATGTCTCTTTGAGCGGATAGGACTTGTTTCTTTTGAGACTGATCAAATCATTTATGGTGGTTGCCCCGATGACTACGAGGAGGAAAATGATCAGGCTTGACCAGGTTAATTTGAATTTTTTAGTGAGTTGCAGCATTCGTAGTTATTGAAGGGAATGCCCCAAATAAACAATTATTTGAGGCATTCCCGGTAGGTATTTGAGAGAATTGTATTAAAGTTCGCGGATCTTGATATTTCGGAACCAGACTGCATATCCGTGATCCTGCAGACCGATGAATCCTTCTTTGGCGATTCCTTCAGTCCATCCGGGGAATGATTTGAATTTACTTTTGGCTACCATGGCATCCCATTCCGGGGTCCACAAGGTATATTTAACCACTTCAACACCATTCATATATTGGGTACAAACACCATCTTTCAGTGTAACCTTGCAGGTATTCCATTCGCCTGCAGGATGCACGGTTTTAGGATCGCAAGGCAGGATGTCATACAATGAACCGGCCAAATGGTTGGCTAATTTGTTGTCTGTTGCATCGGCGTTGTCGAGTACCTGAATCTCGGGTGCCGCATAGTAAATAGGTTTACCGGGTACTTCCCTTACATTGTAGAAAATACCTGAATTCGCCATTTTGCTTGCTTTCCAGTCGATGGTCAATTCGAAATTTTTGTATTTCTTACCAGGAAACAGGATATCACCATTAGAACCTTGTCCGGGTTTTTTGTCAGGAGCAGTGAAAACTTTCATTGCATTTTCTTCGATGACCCAGTTGGTTGGCATTGCAGTTCCGTTGCACTGTCTCCAGCCGTCAAAATCTTTGCCGTTGAACAACAGGGACCAGCCCTCTTTTTTCTCTTTTTTGGTCAATTCGTTGACCTTTTGCGAAAAAGCAGGAGCGGAGATTAATACCGCTGCGAATAAAGTGATTGTCAAAAAAATGTTGCGCTTCATGTTTTGAGTTTTATACCCGACCGGGTGCGATTAATATAATAAAATAGTATTTGTTAATTCTTTTCGCCGAAGTTAACTAATTGCCACCGATTGGCCAAAAAAATTTAGATTCAATTACCGGTTTTGCTACTCCCGGTTGCATCTGCTGCGCACCTGAATCCGGTATTGAAAAGTGAAGTTTCCTGTGTGTTGGATGCCCTGAAAGCAGAGGTGAAACTATTTTCGCCTGCCTGGTCGAAAAAGAAAGATCCGCCCCGGATGACCTTTAAATCCGGATTATCCTGAAAGGGAGAATTGCTGCCGGGATAGGGTTTGTAAGTATCGGCGCACCAGTTCCAGACGTTGCCTCCCATATCTGTCAATCCGCAGGGTGTCTCGCCATAAAAACCAACCGGAGAAGTCACCACAAAACCATCTTCTCCCTGTTTTGCGGTCAGGTCACTTCCCTGCCAGACATTGGCCAGGTATTTTCCGTTGACAACCAATTGATCACCCCAACTAAAGCGTGAATTGCTTTTTCCGCCGCAACGCGCTGCAAATTCCCATTCGGCCTCGGTCGGTAGTCTTTTGCCTTCCCAGGCAGCAAAGGCAGAGGCATCGTACCAACTAACCTGGGTAACCGGGTGATTATCTGAGGCCCGGGCTGTGTTCTTGCCGAGTGGATATTGCCAGGTTGCACCGGGTTGTAAAGTCCAGGCAGAAGTATTAAAATCAAAAACTCCCGAATCGCCGAATTTCTCTGCATCCGTTTTGTAGCCTGTTGCCTCGATAAATTTCCGGAAATCAGCTACCGTAACTGGGTATTTGTCTATACTGAAAGACTTAACCTCCACCTGATGGGCAGGTTGTTCAGTCACGGGTCCCTTATCAGAACCCATGGTGAAAGCACCTCCGTTAAATGAAACCATTTCACGCTTTTGGGGCGATTGAATGGGTTCATTCATTTTTTCTGAACCTACTTTTTCTGACTTGACTTGTGGTTTACGGCCTGTGTTTGTGGAGCAACCGATCAATGCCAATGAAGACAACAAAACTAAATTTCGCAGAATCATAAATTATTTTTGTTTAATGATCAAAACTACAATTTGTTGTGGTTACTCCTCCATCCAGCTTAATTCTTTCCAGTAAGCCTTCCCGTCGTTGTCCTGTCTTTCGCCGGGAGTGCTCCGGCCTTCTTTGACATATTTAATCATCAATGTTTTAAGCTCCTTAACTACTTCGGGAAATTTGAGGTACAGATTGCTGGTTTCGCCGATATCGTCTTTCATGTTGTACAACTGGATTTTTGGCAAACCTTCCTCTTCTTTTCCGGGTTTTGGTGAACTCCAACCTCCGGAGCCTGCAGCCAGCAGAAGTTTCCAGTCACCTTTGCGAATGGTAAAACTTCCGTTGATTGAATGGTGAACAGTAGCTTCCCTGATCGTCTTCTTATAAGCAGGGTCAAACAACAAAGGCAGGAGATTGTAGCTGTCTTCCCCTTCGCCGGATTTTAACTGATACCCTGCCAGGGATGAAAAGGTAGCCATAAAATCTGTCAGACAGACTGTCTGTTTAACCAGGTGTGACTGAATGCGGTCCGGCCACTGCATCATTAGCGGAATATGATGACCGCCATCGAAGAGGTCTGCCTTCATGCCCCGGAAGATGTAATTGGGTGAATGCCCCATTGCCTTTAAATCGTCAATCTTAGCAGAAGGGGAACAACCGTTGTCTGAGGTGAAAATTACCAATGTGTTATCTTCAGCCCCGGATTCTTTTACTGCCTGCAAAACCTGACCTACGGCCCAATCGACCATTAACACAAAATCACCATAAGGATTCAATCCGGATTTTCCCTGAAACTCAGGAGACGGAAGAATGGGTGTATGGGGGGCGGTCATCGCGAAATAGAGAAAGTAAGGTTTGCCGGCCTCCGAATGTTCACGGATGTATCCGCTTGCCTTCCGGGTCAGGTTAGGCAGACAATCCTCGTGCATAAAGTCCTTGCCGGTTGGCCCTTTGCGCCACATCTTCATCCCCTCGTTCTGCGTTTCCCTGTCGGGTAGAGCGGTTGCTTTATCGTTTTCAATGTAAACATAAGGCGGCATGTCGAGCGATGCGCTGATTCCATAGAAATATTGGAATCCCAGGGCTGTTGGTCCGTTTTTAATGGGTTTTGAAAAATCTACATTGTTGATTCCATTTTCGATATTGTTCCATTCCCAACCCAGGTGCCATTTCCCAATACAGGCCGTTGAATAATCATTCTGTTTGAGCATGGAGGCAACTGTCAGCCGACTGGCAGGGATCAAGGGTTTTGAATAGCCATTCAACACCCCCGATTTCAGGGAGGATCGCCAGCTGTATCTCCCTGTCAGGATGCCGTAACGAGTAGGAGAACAGACAGCGGACCCTGAATGTGCATCACTGAATACAACACCCTGCCGGGCTATTTTATCCAGATTCGGGGTTTGAATTTTTGAATCTTTATTCAGGGCTGATACATCACCGTATCCGAGATCATCGGCCAGGATTAAAACGATATTTGGCTTACCCTGTCCCGATAAAATCAGGGAGACGGATGAAAATCCCATTACAAAAATGGTCTTCAACTGGTTGATAGGTGTTTTCAATCTCATTTTGAATCTATGGTGTGTATTTTTTATTTCTAAAAAATTCCTGAACAACGGGTTTTCCGCTAAGATAGCCCAGTGATTCGAGAAAAAGATCTGCCTGGTAAACGGTTTCACTAAAATATTTATTTTCGGCCTTGTCATCTTTCTGAAAATTAAAAAATCCATGTCCCTGACCTTCGTATAAAAACAGATCGCACCGTGAACCGGCTTCTTCCATCTTTTGTTTGTAAAGTTTTGCTGTTTCGACAGGTATTAACTTGTCGGCTGTACCCAGGAATACCACAGCGGGAGCAGTACCTTTGCGGATATTGTGCATGGGGGAAATATCAGAAAAGCGTTCTCCCGTTCGCTCGTAACCATAACCGTTTGGTCCGTTGTCAAAAACCGGATTGAAAAGGACAAGGGCATTGGGCACGGCACTGATTTTCAGGTTATCACGTGGATCATCCAATCCCTGCACTGTTGCAGCCGCTGCGGCCAGATGTCCGCCGGCAGAACCACCGGATGCTGCGATTTTTGCCGTGTCGATGTTCAGCCGACCCGAGTTTTGGCGCAAGAACCTGATGACCGATTTAGCATCAGCCACCGCCTCAAATGGGGTCGTATTGTGCCTCGATTTGACCCGGTAATCGGCCAAAACTGTGATCATCCCGCGACTGGCAAAATAGTCAGCCTGGGGTTTAAATTGAGCAATATCACCGGAAACCCAACCGCCTCCGAAGAAAAAGACGATCATCGGGTAGCTTTTCTTATTATTAAAATGATCCGGTTTCCTGACATACAATTTCAAGGAGACGGTATCGATCTGCTTGTAAGTATACTCATCGTACCCGGCGGCCTTAAGCGCGCTGAATGATTGTTGCGGTGTATTCTTTTCCCGGACCTTGGGTTCACTGCTTTTTTGGGCTGAAACTGAAAGGTTGATACAAAAAAACAGCAGCAATACGATACTACTTGGGACAGTTTTCATTTTGCCGGATTCAGGTTTATCTCCTTAAAGGTGAAACCGATTTTATTTTCGGTGAAATTTTGAGGAATCAGTGTCATCTCATAGGTTCCCGGTTTATCAAATTTGATTTTTCCCGCTCCTGAGTGTATCAGTTTCCAGTACTGGCTGCGCTGGTTGTATTCCCTGCTGTCGTCCTTAACTACAGCTGAAAGTTCCTGACCTGCACATTTAATCTTTATGGTTTGTCCACCCTGCCAGACGGGAGTACCGTGAGAACCCGTCTCTGTAGTTACGATGTCAACAAGATAGGTTCCCGGCTTCTCCACACGGAAACTCCAGGTGAGGTTAACAGCTTTGTCAAGCCAGTCGGCACCTCCGCCGCGAGCAGTAAATTTAAGGTTTGCAGGTTTGCCCTCTTTTTGTGCAGCTGCTAAAATTCCGGGAAGCAAAATCGTCCTGTTTGCCTGTTGGGAGATGGCCGTTTCCACATCTGCTGCTCCTTCTATTTCAACAACTATTACAGAAACGATCTTATCAGGTGCCTGTTTGGGAAGTTGGATTTTTAACCTGTGATGATCGGATTTTGGATCCAAAATTTCCTTAAACGGCAGGGCTTTTTGTTGGTTATCAGCAAGCAGGTAGATTTTTTTGACTTTGTTTTTCAAACCTTCCAGATAGAAATCTGTTGTTGGCCAGTTAAATATGCCAAGAAACAGTTTCCCGGGTTTTTGGGTGATATTTCCCCATTTGAACTCGATTTTGTAAGGACCAGCCTGGGATCCATAGATGGCTTCGCTGTTGATTTTCATCCAGTCGCCCACTTTGGCCAGGATATCGACAGATTCTTTTGGGATAAGTCCTTCGGAGGTTGGTCCGACGTTCAGGAGGTAGTTTCCGCCTTTGGCGGCTATATCAAAAAGCAATCGGGTAAGTGCTTCGGGAGATTTCCATTCGTGGTCGTTTTTCTTGAAACCCCAGGTATTGTTGAGGGTGGCGGGCACTTCCCAGTCACCGGGAACGACTGTGGCAGGTATCACATTGTCGCCTGTGGACATGTAGTCGGTTTCAACGCCGCCACCGAGCCGTCCGCTGATGATGCATTCGGGCTGAAGGCTGCGGACCAGGTCTTTCAGGCTTTGTGCCTGTTCCTTGGAAATGTTCATCGGGGTATCGAACCATATCAGCCCGATCGGACCGTAATTCACCAGCAACTCCGTGAGTTGGGGTTTGACTTTTGAATCAAGATAATACTGGAAGTTCCTTTCCTTTGGGTAATCCCATTCGTTATCGAGTCCGTTGGGCTCATTCCAGTCGCGGGATTGGGAATAGTAAAAGCACATTTTTAATCCCTGCTTCTGACACTCTTCGGCCAATGCCTTGATCACATCTTTGCCATAAGGCGTCGCGTCTACGATATTGTATTTGGAAGCATTCGATTTAAACATGGCGAACCCGTCGTGGTGCTTAGAGGTGATGGTGATGTACTTCATGCCTGCATTTTTTGCCGTTGCCACGAAATCTTTCGCATTGAATTTTACCGGATTGAACTGTTTGGCCAATCCGCGGTATTCCAATACCGGAATTTTTGCATTTTTCATGATCCATTCCCCGATCTGGGGATATTCCGTGCCTTTCCATTCCCCGGCAGGGATGCAATAGAGACCCCAGTGGATGAACATGCCAAAACGGGCTTCGCGCCACCACTGCATCCTTTGATCCTGGGTGATGGTTTTTTGGGAGAAGGCTGACTGGATGGATATTGTCAGCAGTAACAGAAAAAAGATAGATTTTTTCATTGTTCAATAATTTGTTTTTTAATGGTCAAATGGAATAGCCATGAGGTTTTTTATCATTCCGAATGGTGATTGACAAATCATGTCTATTTCATAAATTTTAAAATATTTTTTGATGTTTCATTTACTGTTAAGTTGTTACGAATCTTAGTTTGGGTAAAGACTGTATTTGAAACCATAAATGTCCGAAAAAAAACTTTATCCGCTACGCGGAAAGTGAAAACACCTAACTTTCTTTTCTACAATACTTTATCCGCCACGCGGAGGAGGAATGCAATTTAATGGTATACAATACTTTAAGCCTTAGGGACATGGGTTGTTTGGAGGTATGCAATTCAACTGATTCTTTACCGCGTTGGGGTTGAAGTATTGTAGAAAAATTAACCCACGATGGTCCCTTTACCCTGTAGTTAAACATAATGGGTATCATATCGAATTAATTTGCATTAGGCAATTGAAATTTAAATACATCGGAAGGAATCCTGGATTGGGCCATGATTTTTAACAGGTCGGCTACAATTTCAGGATGTTTACCGGCGACGTTGTTTTCTTCGCCGAGGTCCTTGCTCAGGTCATACAATTCGGTTGTGGTCTTCGCAGGAATCAGCACCTGGTACCTCACCAGTTTCCAGTTTCCTTTGCGGACAGCCTGTCTGCCGTTCTGTTCGTGAAATTCCCAGTACATTGATTCGTGTTCTTTCTGCCCTCCCTTTCCAAGAAGTACGGGGAGGAATGATAAACCGTCAATGTTTTCGGATGACTTTGCCCCTGCTATTTCTGTCAGTGTGGGCATGACGTCCCAGAATGCCGAGATGTGGTCTGTTGTCGATCCTTGTTTAATTTTACCAGGCCACCAGGCAATCATCGGTTCGCGGATTCCACCTTCGTAAAGATCTCTTTTGTAGCCCTTCAGCGGACCGTTGCTGTCGAAATAATCGGGATCTGCGCCGCCTTCCAGGTGCGGTCCATTGTCGGAGCTAAAGAGGACAATCGTGTTTTTATCCAATCCAAGCTCTTTTAATTTGGCAAAAATCTCTCCGACCTTCTCGTCCAGCAAGGCCACCATGCCAGCAAAAGCGGCATGTGATTCGGGTTGTGTTCCGTATGAACCGATCCTGAATCCCTTGTCACCGGGCACGGCGCCATTGAATGATTTTTCGGGCAGGAATTTCCCGCGGAATTTATCCATGTAATTCTTCGGTACTATCAATTCTGCATGCGGAATGGTCGTCGGGTAGTAAAGAAAGAAGGGCCGGTTCCTGTTTTTCTCCATAAACTGAAGTGCACGCTGATGGATCAATTCCGGAGCATATTGTTCGAATTTATCCCCGGTATTTCCTTCCAGGATTACTTTTTTCTGGTTGTCCCAAAGGTGACCTGGATAGTAATTGTGGGCCAGACTCTGGCAGTTGAAACCATAGAATTCATCAATACCCTGCTTGTTTGGGTCTCCTTCGGATCCGGGGAATCCCAAGCCCCACTTGCCAAATGCGCCGCTTACATATCCTGCGGCTTTCAGGAGTCCGGGGAGAGTAATCGTATTGGCCGGCAAAGGCCATTGTCCTTCCGGATCGACACCTTTGTTTCCGCGGATTGGCGTATGGCCGGTTGTCAGACCGGTCATCAATGAGGAACGTGACGGAGCGCAAACCGCACAGCCCGCATAATGCTGGGTGAAGAGCATTCCCTCTTTGGCCATCCGGTCGATATTCGGCGTTTGAAAATGCTTTTGCCCGTAACAGCTCAGGTCGCCGTAACCGAGATCATCGGCAAGGATGTAGATGATATTGGGTTTTTGCTTTTGGGAAGTCTGACCGTTACTAGCAGGCAATAATCCCAGCGTACAGATTCCCAACGTAGAGAAGAGTTTGGTTTTGTTCATTGTGCTAATAATATTAAAAAGATCATTTTAGAAGACCTTAAATTTACAATATATTATTGAAGTATAATTCGGTGAGTACTCCTCCCCGGTAGGGGCAGGGTCTTGTTGTGCTGATTTTTTCAAAGATGCATTTTTGTTATTTCCCCGTCAAATATTTTATCAGGTCGACTTCTTCTTTTTGGTAGGGAGTTCCGTCGGGACGGAAAATTTCGTGAAACCAGAGTTTTGGTTCCGAACCATCCGGAATGGGTTGGTCCCAGGCATATTTGGTATTCGATTTGCCGGCAACCAGTCCCCAATTGATGGCACCGATATTTTGCTTTTTCAACATTGGCATAATATTCTGGAACAAGCTGTTGTTACGGCGAGCCATGTATTCTGAACAAACCAGCGGACGATTATAGCGTTTTAAGGTATCGATTGCAGCCTGATGCTTCTCCGGACTCTCATAATTGTGGTACGTAATGATATCGGAATTTTCCACCTGAAATTTATTCAGTTCACTTAGTTTTAGGTTCCAAACTGCCGCTGAAAGTGGTTGAGATGGACGAACTTCCCATCCCCATTCGAAAACCTTCTTCAACAAGGACATGGACTTATTGCCGTAAGCCGAATTTCCGGGTTCGTTGTATAAATCCCATAGGGCAATGCGTTTATCGTTTTTGAACGTCGTCAAAATGTCTTTTACATATGCTTCCAAGACTTTGATCAGATTGGCATCCTGAAAAAGTAAGTCTCCCGGATCGCGTACCCAGCCCGAATTGTGAACCCCGGGTTTCGGAGCCGGCTGGTTGCCCGCGGCATAGGTAGGGTTCCAACAGTCGTCGAAGAAGACGAAAATGGTCTTTATGCCGTGTTTATGGGCTATGGTCAAGTAGGCATCCATTCTTTTTTTGAAGCCTTCTTTGTCGACCTGCCAAGCTAAATGGTGCAGGTAAACCCGCATCACATTCATTCCGATTCCCTGAGCCCATCCTAATTCGCGGTCAATGGTTGCTGCGTCGAACGATTCAGCCTGCCAGGTTTCCAGTTGGTTGATGGCGGTACTTGGATTAAAATTGCTGCCGCTGAGCCATCCGTTTTCGGCTGCCCAGGAGTTGGCTTTATCTAAATTCCACCGACTTTGCTGGCTATATCCAACGAGATATAAACCCATCATAAAAAGCAAACTGATTATCCTTGTCTTCATTTTATATACTGATTAATTCTTTATACCTGATTTTTCCAATCGCTGAATATCTGCGTTTTATTTCACTATTTGTTCACTTGCTTTATCCATACCTGCCAGGATTTGTCCATCTGCTCCACCTTTTCCGGATATTTTGAGGCAAGGTCGTTTGCTTCGGTCCGGTCTTCAGCAAGATTGAAAAGTTCCCAGTTTTTGCCCTTCAGGGATGCAATTTTCCAATCACCTACCCGCATTGCACGGCCTCCTTCATGTTCCCAGAATAGGGTATCATGAATTGATTTTGTCTCTCCGAATATTAATGGCAATAAATTTTTACCGTCAAGGTCTTGGGTTTTCAGGTCATTTATCATGGATGGATAAGTGGCTCCGGCCAGTTCCAGGCAAGTAGGCATAAGGTCTATCACATGGCCGACTCCCGGGTTGGTGGAGTTCCCTTTTTTCTTTAATTGGGAAGGCCAGTTGACAATGAAAGGGGTTTTGGTACCTCCTTCGTAGGACTCTTTTTTCCAGTACCGGTATGGGCTGTTTACTGCGCTTGCCCATGAACTGCCAATACTGTTCCAGGTATCCTGTGCTCCGGGATGTGCCGATCCGTGGACGATCATGGTTGAGTCGCGGGTAAATCCGGGACGGTCAAAACCGGGCAAATAACCGCGTTCTGGTGATGCTCCGTTGTCGGAAAGGAAAAAGATTACTGTGTTGTCATATTTTCCCATTTCTTTCAATTTTTCGATGATCTTGCCAACTCCCTGATCAAGCCTGTCGACCATGGCTGCATGGACCGCCATATTTTCTGCCTCTTTTTCCTTATCGGCACAGTCTGCCCAACTCTTTCCGGATGAATTTGGCGGCAATTCACAGACCGAAGGATCGATTAGCTTCATATCGATCATCCGTTTATATCGTTTGCTCCTGAGCACATCCCAGCCTTCTGTGTATTTATCCTTGTATTTGGCAATATCTTCTGGTCGGGCATGAAGCGGCCAATGTGGTGCCGTATGTGCGACGTAGAGGAAAAAGGGCTTGTCGTCTTTGCTAAATTGATCGATAAGATCTACAGATTTTTGCGTTATAAAATCAGTCATATAGAAATCAGCGGGAACTTCCTTGATAGGCTTCTCGTTATGAACCAAACTAAACGGGTCGAAGTAATTGACGACTCCCCATATTACCCCGTAATGTTCTTCAAAACCGCGGTTGGAAGGATAGGTTTCAAGCGGAGCAAATGGACCATGATCAGACCGGTGTGCCAGCCAACGTAACTGCTCATCTTTGTTATCGAGTGGTTTGGTAAGCGAAAGGTGCCATTTACCGGCCATACCGGTATGGTATCCATTTCCTTTCAATACTTCAGCAATGGTAGCGGCATTCCTGTTAAGGTTGACTCCCATTCCGTTAATACCGACTCTTTGCGCATATTGCCCGGTCATCAGGGAAGCCCTTGTCGGGCAACACCTTGCACAATTGTAAAATTGGGTAAACCGCACACCTGTTTTGGCCAGTTGGTCCAGGTTCGGGGTTTTAATTTCACCGCCATAGCAACCAAGGTCAGAATAGCCCATGTCATCTGCCATGATGATGATGATATTGGGACGATTGGAATCAGCCTTTTGGGCATATATTTGACCCGAAAAAAGAGCCAGTCCGGTTATAATTGCGCTATTTAATTTCATATTTTCAATATTATCAGGTCCATTATAATTGTGAAACTTTTGGCAGCTCAGGCATTGATTTTCTCCACTCCAGCAATTTTGATTTCAGATTTTCGGTTAATTTAAAATTTTCCGGAACTACATTTGTCGTTTCCATTGGATCAATTTCCATGTTGTATAGCTCAGTTCCTGTCCCGTCATAGTTCATCAGCAGTTTCCACTTACCTTCTCTGATGGCTAAATTTGGGCTACGGTCACGCCCTTCCGGGAACCTGAATGCTTCATTATTGCGTCCGTATTCCCAATACAGCGTACGGCTCTCATCGGAGGTCTTTCCCAAAAATACCCGGCTTTTTTCTTTTCCATCAAAGGCAAAACCGGAAGGTATTTTTGCCCCGGCAAGGGCGCAAAAGCTTGGGAAGAAATCGTTTGCGGAAATCACTGACCGCTGATCGACTGTGCCTGCCGGTGTATGGCCGGGCCAACGTACGATAAAGGGCAACCGTGTCCCGCCTTCATACAAAGAAAGTTTGGAACCCCGGTAATTCCCCGAACGGGATCCCTTAAAGCTTGGCAAAGGCCCATTGTCGCTTGTAAAGAAAACCAAAGTGTTTTCATCTATTCCCAATTGTTTTAGGCCGGCGAATAATCTGCCAATTTGCCGGTCGTATTCATCCAAAACGGCCTTCAAATCAATTTCATCTTCTGTACCTTTGGGATATTTTCCAAATCTTTCCTGGCCCGGGACCCACGGAGTATGAACATCATCGGGCCACAAATTGACGAAACAGGGCCGGCCTTTGTGCCGCTTCAGAAAATCAAGTGTCCTGTCCACAAAATAGGCTGTCCTGTTCCAGCGTTTGATGCTGTCTTTGCCTGACCAGATCCAGTTTGTTGCTGTAAGAAGAGGATCAGGATCCGGACTTTCCCAGGTACTTGAATGTTCATCGAATCCATATTCTTTGAACCCGGGGGCATTTTTTACATCCCGTCCGCCTCCCATGTGCCATTTACCAAAATGGCCTGTAGCATAACCGTTGGTTTTCAGTGTGCGGGCAATGGAAGGTGCAGCGGAACTGAGGAAGTCAGCTTGTTCGCATTTTCTGTTTTCTGCCCTTTCGTGCAGGTAGCTGGTAATATTCCAACTGGCGGGAGCCATTCCTGTAAGAATACCGGTCCGTGAAGCGGAACAAATCGGTGAGGAACTATAGTACTGAGTAAACCTGGTACCTTCAGCGGCCATGCGGTCGATATTGGGCGTTGGAGCAAATTTGCCGCCGTAACAACCAATATCACTGAATCCCATGTCGTCGGTCAAAATAAGGATGATGTTGGGTGGCCCGGGATTAGCCTTTTGAGCGTAAAGCTGACTTGAAAATAGAGTCAGACCGGCAATAAAAAAGTTTTTCAATTCCATTTTATATCTTCCATATTTTACTATCACTATTTTCAGTACTCATTTCCCGTTCCTTAATATGTATTTTTGACTTATTTAATCCACAAAATATCCCTGAATACTGCTGTCGCAGCTTGTTTTACGTTGTGTGACGTGACTGCCGGTCCGAGAAATAATTTTTTGGAGAGGTCAAGGGTATAGGAAGTATAAACTTTCCACGTTTTCCCGTCAGCGCTTACGTATCCGGTGAAATCATTGCCTGATCGTTTCAACCTGATCCAGGTATTCGGATAATTAACGGGAAATTCAGGTATCCCGGTGGATTCTGCCGGATAGATGGCTTTCATGTCACCTGCTTTAACTGCCCGGTACTGGAATTCAAATCCGCCGTTGTTTTTGTTCCGCGGTTTGTTGTCGGGAAATACCTGGAAAAAGATGTGGCGGCTGTGGTCGGAGAGTTCCTCGCGGGCCATCAGCCCTGCTTTGGTGTACATATGGGGAGCAGTAAGGCTTTCGATACGCGCGGCCAGATCAAAATCCCCGGTTTTTTCGAGGTATGAGAAATGGAACTCGTCCTTTTTCCCCCATACATCGGCGCCGCCGGCAATTATTTGAATACCCTTGTCCAGGATTTTTGCTGATCCCGCAACGGCAGGATTACCGATATCTGTTTGTTTGAGTTTTTTCAGCGAAACCGCTTTTTCTTTTGCTGTTGACCATCCGGTCGAAAAGACGAGAATCAAAGCGACAGTTAATATTTTCTTAAGCATTGGAATTTGAGTTTAATGTTTGATAAAAATATTTAATTTTTCCGGTATCTTCAGTCTCAAATCCTGAAACCCCGGAATATGTTCCATACTATCCTCACACTTGCCTATATTATCCCCAATATTTATATTTTTCTGCGATTGGGGAAACTGTTTGTCAACCGGGAATACCGGTTTTACTATGCGCTGGTATATTTGTTTACCGCTGTTTTTTTCCCTCTGACCAATCTCTTGCCCGCAGGCGATTCGGGTTTTCTTCCGATCATCGCCAACTACCTTTTGCCGTATTACCTTTATTTGTTACTGGCTGTGCTGCTGTTTGATGTTTTTTTTTCTTGTCAACAGGTTTGTCAAAGCAATGCCTGCAGAAAAGATGAAAAGTACTGGTTTTAAGGTTTCCGGTCTTTCGGCTGTTTTGATTTTGCCAATCCTGGTGGTAATTGCAGGGGTAATCAACTTTAACACAATCCGCACGTCTGAATATCAGATTGATGTACCAGGGAAGTCAGCAAAAATTGATCATCTGAAAATCGCATTTGTGGCGGATTTTCACCTCAACAAGGGAATGGATGCTCAGTTTGTGGAGCGGTTTGCCGCAAAAATTGCAGCCATACAACCCGACCTGATGATTTTCGGAGGCGACATTGTTGAAGGTCACCGTGATGACGGGAATTTGAGTCTGTTTGCGAAAATTATCCGTGGGATCAGCGCCAAATACGGAGTCTACGCAGTTCTCGGAAATCATGAATATTACGGCGGACAGGACAAAGGAAATTTTTTCGATCTGGCCGGCATAAAAGTTTTGTGTGATTCAATAGTAGTGATTGATGGCTCCTTCAATCTGGCCGGAAGATACGACAGCCACTTCAACAGGAGAAAAACCATTGGTGTGCTGATGAAATCCGTGAAAGATTCGCTGCCGGTGATCCTGATCGATCACCGGCCTACAGAAATCGATGAAGTGAGCAAAACTAACGTGGATGTTCAGTTATCTGGTCACACCCACGACGGGCAACTTTTCCCGATCAACCTGATTTTGAAAAGTATGTACAGGCTTGTCTGGGGTTATGAGAAAATCGGCAACACAAATTTTTTCGTCACCAGCGGGATCCGGCTCTGGGGACCACCTGTACGCACCGTGGGGAAGTCGGAGATTATGGTGATAGAGGTACGATTCAGGTAAGTATAGGGCATGGCGCGTAGGGGCGACCTTGTGTGGTCGTCCGGTGGCCGGAAGCCTGAGACTGGTTAACAGGACGACGGGACGACTTGATTACGGTAGGACGGAATGACGGAGAGACATTGAGACGGGTTGATGGGACGATTGGATGACCGAATAACAGAGAGAAAAGAAAGCCCTTCGGCAAGCAGGGTCCACAGAGGCTGATGTTGAATTGAATATAAATCCGGGGTTCAGCCGCGTAGCGGCGAAATATCGGTAGTCCGGGGTGGAGCAAAGCGGAGCCCCGGGTAAATGAATGCAGATTTAATACCGTCCGCGATACATTCTGAAAAATGAGATAGGATTGTTTCGGACGGAAAGAATAAATTTAGAAAAAAGAGAGACGAGAAGGGAAAGATATGAGACATGAGATATGAGACATGAGATATGAGATTTGAGAGAAGAGATAGTTAATCACCTGAAATATAATAGCATATAAAATTATTAACATGAAAAAATTAGTAAAAAGATCCCTTTGGGGAATTGGTATTCTTCTTGGTTTGATTGTTATAGCCGCAGCCGTATTCATTATCAACTTTGTATTGGCAACACAGAAAATGACACCTGCCGAAACAGCTGCCATCAATGATTCGGTCTTTGTTGTCAAAGACAAATTTGTCAATGCTTATATTTTTAAAGGGAAACAAAGCTACCTGATGGTGGATGCCGGATTCGGCGAGAAATCTTTCCTGACAGAATTGAATAAATTGGGCATTCCGCCTGAAAAGATTACGACCATCCTGCTTACCCACACGGATGGCGACCATACCGGCTCCATCGGACTTTACAAAAATCCGAAGATATATCTGCACAAGGACGAGGAGCAGATGGTCAACGGGCAAACCGCTAAAATGGGACCCTTCAAAACCAAATGGAAATACGGGCCATACACCCTATTCAACAGCAACGACACATTGAACTTTGACGGACTGAATATCAGTATAATCCATACGCCCGGTCATACGCCGGGATCGGTATGTTTCGTGATCAACCGGGATTATCTGGTTACGGGTGATAATACGATAGTCACAAACGGGAAGTATGAACACTTTGTTGAGAATTTCAATATGGACACACCGCGCCAAATTGAGTCATTGAAACTGCTGCCCGAACCCAATTCATTCCGGTATATTCTGACGGGGCACCATGGGGTAACAAAAATCCGGTAAAGGTTTTGAGATAGCAGGTCTTTCACGGGTTTGCAACCAGGGGTTGCAGAGAGATATCAATTTTTTATGTACCTTTGTGTTACGATAAATTTGTTGATTATGAAAACATTAACGTTAAGGATACCGGACTCAGTTAATGAGATAGATGTTAAAATGCAGTTGGCAACACATCTGTTTGAGAAAGGGATAATGTCCTCGGGACAAGCAGCTGATTTAGCTGGAGTTTCAAAGAGGGAATTTCTTGAGAATGCCGGGAAATATGGTGTTTCCATATTTGGAGAGAGCCCTGATGACATTGAAAAAATTATTAATGGATAGAATTATTATTTCAGATACGAGTTGCCTCATAGCGCTTAGCAATATTGGGTTACTTCATATTCTCAAGGAGTTATTCGGAGAAGTGATAATTACTTCAGAGGTAAAAGCTGAATTTGGAAGTAAATTACCTGACTGGATGATTATTCTTCAAGTAAAAGACAGGTTGAAACAAACTGACATAGAAACCAGATTGGACCGAGGCGAAGCCAGTTCGATTGCATTGGCGCTTGAGATCCAAAACTCCATGCTGATTATTGATGAAGTTAAAGGGCGTAACATTGCAAAATCCTTAAATATTGAAATTATTGGAACTGTTGGCATAATACTCCTAGCTGGGAAAAAAGGATTGATAAAAGATGTTGTCAGCGTTATTTTAATACTCGTCAATAAGGGATTCAGATTATCGGATAAACTGATAGACAAAATAATAGAGAAATACGGCAAGGAATAATTACCCGATCCTAAACGAGGGGTAGCAAGAATGGTGATTCGGAATACAAGCTCGTACCCTGACACATTTATAAGAATGAAGCAATTATGGAGTAATTGTTACTGAATTTGGGTAACCATAAACAAGCCTTTATTATGAAGATCTCAAAACTCCTGTTTATAGCCCTCTTTGGATTGTTCTTTACGCTGACTTTGCAATGATGAACCGCAATGAGTTAGCATATAAAGTAAAAGAATCGATAAGGTCGATTGATCCGGGCGCACGGGTTATCCTGTTTGGCTCCCGTGCTCGCGGAGATAACAAACGTGAATCGGATTGGGATTTCCTGATTTTGACTTCTAATCTGGTTGATGAGCCTTTGAAAAGGCAAATCAGAGATAGGCTAATTGATACAGAGCTTGAAGCGGAGGAGGTCATAAGTACATTGATATTCTCACAGGACAAGTGGAATGAGTAAGGACAGAGTTTTTTAAGCAATATATCAAGACTGAAATTTTAGATAGGAGGTTTAGTAGCTTATACTCAAATTTAATGGGTAAACGACAGGAAAGTGATTATGATGATTTTCATGACTCTTCGAAGGAAGAAATTTTGCCTTTATTTGAAGAGACCCAGCGCTTTCTGACCACATTAAGTAATTTAATAAAGGAATAATAATGGACAAAGACGTTGCATACAATGTCTCTATGAATCCAAATCCAACGCCACAATCTCGTGGTCAGCTATCCGTGGAACAGCTAAAGTAACCACCCCATTTTCGATCTCAAATTTTGGCCTTTCATTTCTCACCAACAAATGAACGCCTTCCACTTTTGATCCTTCAGGTATCCGGATACTTACCTGTGCATCGACAGGTATCAGCTCACGGAAAGGCCCTTTCATCATCATCGGATTGGTCAGGTTGACAAGGTGTACGGTCATGGAGGTTTTTTGACGCCAGACTGTTACGTCGATTACACCCGGCCCTTTCACTTCAGCTACCGGATTCTCATTCAACGCCCAAAGGATGGTATTTCGGAGCAGTTTCCCGTGATCAACAGACATGATTTGCCAGAAAGTGCGGTCGATGTCGCCCGGGAAATAGGCAACCCTTCCTTTGCCGGCTTCACGCAAGTATAGCTCATTGATGTTGGTTTCAGGTACACGCGGATAGACATCCTCCATGGGCAGATCGGGATAGGTGGGAATCAGGGTTACCGGATCCGGAAATTCTGCCCTGGGAACTACTTTTACCTGGAAAATGGTATTGATGATCCGGTAAGCATCTTCCAGCTCTTTCAGTACCGGGTGGAACCGGCCGTTCGCCGGATCGCCCTTCAGCCGTAAGTAGCTGTTTTGCATCGGTCCTTCCACTTTCTTGTCGTATGAAACACCAAACAGATCGTTGAGGCCGAAATCATTCCTTGCTTTTCCTTTTTCATCGTAAAGTGATGTTTCAAAGGTGGCTACAAGGCTTCCGCCTCCGTCAACAAATTTGCGAAGCTGATCGCACTGCGCATCAGAAAGTGTGGAGATATTTGGAAGTACCAGCAATTTGAAAGGCTTCAGATGGTCCGGATCAAGCAGGCTGGCATTCACCATTTCGAAGGGGATGCGGTTTTCTAGCAGTGCGTGGTACATTCCTGAAGCGTGGTCGCCACTTTTCTGCTGCCAGGGATTACCTCCATAGTTTGGATTCTGCTCTGAAAACAGCATGCCAACCCGGGCCAACGGAGCAATATTTCTAAGGTAGCGCTCATTCCTGTACAACACCTGGTAAATCTTGTCCACAGTCCCGAGCCAGCGTTTGTCGTAGAGAACGCCCGAGAATTTCGTAAACCAGGGGCGCATGCCGTTGGCGGTGCATTCAGCCACCCAAACCCTGATTTCGGCCTCACTCTGTACAGAATCTTTCCAGCGGTATTGTTCTTCCACACCCACACTGAAAATGCCGCCGAGCGGTTTCATTCCGATGGAAGCCCGTAACTCCTTGGCAACCTTGCCGTTTGACCAGGGTGGAACAACACCGCTCCTGGCCTGGTGGTCGGTAAAAACAATGTCCGACAGTTTTCCGGTAATTACCTTATCAGGAAACCCGTTGGGAATAAACCGCGAAGTGGATTTTTGTTTCCGTATGATGCCATCCCACAAAAGCCACAACTCCTTCAAACGGTAGGTATTCCATTCATTGTATTTCTGCCAGACCGGATTGAACCGGTCATTGCTGCGAGGAAGTTCGAGGCCGGACCAGGCTTTGAAATTACGGATACAGTGCTCGCAATAACATATCCCGTGACCTGCCCAGCGGTTGGAGAATATGCCGTCCGGCTGGTACCGCTCCATAATCTCCTGATGAACCATCGTCATAAATTCAAAATTGTACGGACCCAGGGCACAGGTGACCCACAATTCAGGATTCGCCCAGTGGCGGCGTTTTTCGCCGTTGGCCGTTACCGCGATCCAGTCGGGATGGGCATCGTAAACAATTTGCCTGGCAGCATGGGGATCGGTGCGGGCAACTATCGACATGCCCATTTTACGGCACCCTTCCACGAGGTATCCAAACGGATCTGAACTGCCAAGCCAGTCGCTTCGGTGGTGCAGGGGCACATTCGTCGGGTAGTATGCCACAATTCCTCCGGCGCTTAATGTCGCCGCATCAGCATGAATCTGCTTGAAATAACTCAGCCAAAAATCGGGATCGAACCTACCGGGATCGTTTTCAACCAGGGTGAGCTGCGCCCACCTCATCGGACGGTCGAACCACGTATCGTTATCCATTACCATGAAGTTGGCCATCGCCGGTGAACCTGCCATGGCAAACGCACTTCCGATACCGGTTGTCCGGATAAAATTTCTTCTCTTCATGTGGTGTTGATTGCCTTAAAAACGTTTGCACATATGTTCTGTTGCCTATTATGTTCACTTTGATGACCAAATAGTGAAAGGCAACCAATGGCTAAAACATTCGTGCAGCGGTTCCGGGCAATTGGTTATTTACGCTGTTATATAAGGTGCTATAAAAGTGCATTTTACAAAGTCATCCATATTTTATTAAACATTCTGTATTACAATTCCTGTAATGAATAAAATGAGAAAAATAAAAATAGAATACCAAATTACTTTTTTAAGGTTAATTGAAAACAAAGTAAAATAAAGACTAATTGTTACAACTATTATTTCAATAAAATAGACAAGGTTAAATAGTAACAATTGTTTTAAAGGGATAGCTACATATGAAAATAAACCCAATAAATTGCTCAATGAAAACAATATTCCGAAGATTAATGCAAATTTTAAAACTTCTGTTATTGGAGGTTTTATTTTATATATGCTAAAAAAGAGATAACCAATAAGAAATGTAAGCAACAAAAAACTGGCATAACCTACAGGTATTAAAATCATTAGTTCGTGCAGTGGTTTAAAAATCGCAATATCTTCTTTCCATAATGATGCGAATATTGAAGCATGGAATAGAAAATCCACTCCGATAAATAACATCCATGCCATTAAAATTGCTGTTACAAACCTTTTCATTTTTATAAGAATTTAACCTTTAACAACCTGAAATTTACTTACATAAACAGGATCTATATCCACCCCTGATCCTGGTCCTGTCGGTACTTTGATCATCCCGTTTTCGACAAATATCGGGGAAGTTTTGCATTCATATGCCAAATCTGTTTTGAGCCCTTTGAATTCGTGGTAGGGTAGGGCATTGGGCAGGGCAGAGACAAAATGGATCATGTAGAGGAATCCCAGCCCTCCGCCTGTCATGTGCGGGGTACATTTTTTCCCAAAGGCATTTGCCATCAGCGCCACTTTCATGCAGCGGATCATTCCCCCGAAATAGTAGAAATCGGGCTGTACAATCTGAAGTCCGTCGTTTGCGATCAGCCACCTGAAACCGTGAAGGCTGTACTCCTGTTCGCCGCCTGCAACAGGTATTTTCAGCGCATCGGCGACCTGTTTGGTCTCTTCGTACCAGTCGAAAGGAACCGGCTCTTCAAAAAATTCAAAGCGGTATTCTTCCAGTAACCGCCCTACGCGGATAGCCTCTTCAACTGAATAGAATCCGTTCGAATCGGCATACAGTGTCATTTTGTCCCCGAATGTTTTGCGCACCAGCGGGATGATCTCTTCCGTTCTGCCTTTCGGACCAACCGCATGCAAATCTTCGGTTCCGAACATAAGTCCGCCGACTTTGATCTTCAGCGCTTTCGCATTGTACTCTCCGACATCCCTTGTGATCAGTTTCATAGAATCAGTCACTGATTTTTCACGGTACTCGGTTGCCTGGTAAACTGCCACCGCAGGATTGTGAATAGTTCCGATCAATTGACCGATCGGCTTTCCGGCAATGCGCCCCATCATATCGAGGATGGCAAATTCGATGGTGGCAAGCGGCACACCAAGCGCTATCCCGTTTAACCTGAAATTCAGCTTGTAGACATAGACGCGCTCGATGATCAGATCCAGCTCACGCGCATCCTTGTTGATGAAAAACGGCTGCAGCAAATTGGTAAAAATAGGATAGAGCGATTGGAGCTGTCCGTGGCCAACTGAAATACCCTCAGCGCCATCTTTTGAACGTACCCTGCACAAAAAACTATCCTTGTAACGCAGCAGTTCAAGGGTTTCTATGATAACAGGATTCGGAAAAAATTCCTTTCTGAATACTGGCTGCTTAAGAATCTCATCCAATTTGGCATAATTTGGGTTCAGGTTGTCTCCTGCCGGGAAGGTTCCTGATCCAAATGAAGAGAGCGGCAAAGAGGCTGCCAGGCCTCCGGTCAGGGCAGTTCCGATAAATCTGCGTCGATCAGTTTTCATACTCATTTGATTATCAAAAAGTTCATTGAATTTCCGGTTAATTTATCAAAGGTAAAAAACAATATTGTAACTTCAGGATCCCGGCCAATCCCAGTGGATCAGGTCGTTACTCCAGGCAATTCCGATGGAGGCATTCTTGTCGAAATCACCCTGCTTTTCAGTCAAAGGACCGGAACCATGGAAGAACATCAGGTATTTTGCCAGCTTGTTTCCGGAAAGCTTGACTACGGCGCCGGCGGTAATCCTGCCTTTTGCCCAGTCCCATCCGGGTTGACCAAGTGTAATCAATTTTCCCCAATCCGTCCAGCTTTTCAGGTCTGCCGATTTTTTTATGCCAATCCCGTTGGAGGGCGAATGGAACAGAACATACTGTTTGTCGTCAATTAAAACACAAGTATTCTCTCCGGATTCCGTGTGCCCGTAAAAAGTCCAGTTGATGAAATCATAAGTATAGGACATGCTCACCCCGTTCTGTTTGAAAAAACACCAGTATTTTCCGGGTTCGTCCTTGTCTTCAAGCAGATAGGGGTCGATCATTCTGCCCATATCCGCAACGGCAACATCGGGCCCTTTCACTTTCAGGAGCTCGGGTTCACCCCAGTTTTCCAGATTTTTGCTGCGCAGGATGAAGAGTCTGGCAGATCCGTTTCCGTAGACAGGCATCTTATCGGCCAGGTATCCCGGGCGGGGATAGGTTTGGAGACATAGAAGCCACTCTCCGTGAAAGCGGATGATATTTCCGGGACTGGAAAAGTTGAGGTTCTGATCTTTAGGGGTCAGTTTGCGGGGAGGTGTCCATTGAACAAGATCTTTGCTTTTTGAAGTTGCGGTATACGAGTAAACCATCCCGTCTTTCTCTATTTCTACCAATGTAAAGAAGAGGTAAAAATATCCGTCCCGCAACAATACTGCGGGATCCCGGTAGGCGGTGGTCTCATTACCATGAAAGAGAACAGGCGAATTCAGCTTTTCTAACTTTAGTTTTTGGGCATACGTTCCCGTGCAAACCAATACCAGGGAAAACAAGAGAAGCAACTGTCTTTTCATCTTTTATCAATTAAGGAACTTCGTGTCAAAATCGTTTAAATACCGGGACTGAAAATTTCCTCATGAACAACATTTCCATCGACATCGCAATGCTGCATTTTCAGGATGGTTGCTCCTTTTTCATCCGTTTCGGTCGATCCCTTCAGGAAGCCGCCTTTTACCCTGAGGAACAGGTGTTCCGGCCTGACGTCCTTCGGCGGCCATCCTTCGGCATGTTGGTCAGAACTTGGCCCGGTGCCGAATTCCCAAAGGTTGGTATCTTTCGGATGGGTAACATATTGCCAGTGCCTGTCACCTGTGCAAACAAAAACATTTTTGAACTGATTCAGATACTGCCTTATCTCAGTCCCTTCGGTTTTAAAAACTTCATTGGAATAGTTGTCTTTCTTATTTTTCCGGTCGGGCCCGACAACAGGAGTAGATACGATCAGCAGTTTAAAGGTGGCTTCAGACTCTTTCATGGTTTTAAACAACCACTCTTTCTGCTCTTTGCCCCAGATAGATTTTCCGGGTCCGTCGGGCATGTTGTTCGGACTGCGGTAATTGCGTCCTTCCATGATCCAGATTTGCAGGTTCTTCCCCCATCTGACCGTTTTGTAAGTTTTGTCGGCAGAGGGGAATTGCTCTTTGTCGAATATTTCCAGTCCGCGGTTCCAGCCGACTGTTCCGTAAGTCATTCCCGGGTAAGCATCGTTTGAGAGCGCATCGTGGTCATCTTTCATAAAATAGGAAGTCACTTCAGTATAAAACAATCGTTGGTAGGGCAGGGCAAAGATCCTGTTCCATTTGAAACGCATCAGTTCCTCCGTAAGTGCATAAGGCAGCGGTTTATCGTAATATTCAATGTCGCCGGTATGCACATAAAAGTGAGGCATAAATTTCAGCATCGAGGCATATATTTTGTGCCCGTTGACCGGATCATCCCGTCGCGGATATTCCTGACAGGTAACGATGCAGAACCTGAGATTTTCAGCCTTGTTTTCGGCCGGAGGTGTACGGAAGAAACCTTTGATACTATCCGAGACAGCAGGCGATCCGGACGCACGGGCAAGAATTTTGACCCGGTATTCAGTGTCACTTTGAAGATCTTCAAGCTTCCACTGATGGGTAAAGTCCTTTTGCCGGTCAACGGTCATCCATTCTGTTTCGAACACTTCGCCTGGTGAGTCTTTGGCAAACCAATTTAGTTTGACCTGGCCCGGAGCACCCGGGCAAGCGCCTTCCATCTGATCCAGCGTATATCCCTTTGGAAGCTGTTCCCGCATGATCTGATCTTTGTCAGTAAGCTGTTCCAGCTTGGAAGCATCGGTGGAAGGGATGAGGAATTGCGGACCGGTTCTGTTCATTTCACGGTTTTTTGTCAGCCTGGTCCAGATGACAATGGAGTGCTGGTCGGCCCATCCGTTTTTGAAACCATCTCCAAAATAGGGACCATCGTTTTGCTGAGAGCCGCTGCATCCGGGCAAAATGAAGGCCAATAACAAAAGGCCGCTAAAAAGTATCCGAAATCTGTTCATTGGTTTATTGTTGATTTATTTGTCTGAAAGAACGCCCATTTTAAGTGTCAATTCACCGCCTTTCACCAAATCCTGATGATTGATACTGGATTCGCTGATCTGTTTGCCGTTAAAATCGGCAGAGAGGATGCACCGGTTCTTGTCGCTGTTTCCGATAGTTTTGATTGTTAACGACCTACCGGGATAGTACTTTTGGTTAAGTTGAATGGTTATTTTATCGAAGATCGGACTGCCAAGCTGGTATTGTGGATTGGCTTCTGTGCCGCCATTCATCTGGAACAAGCCGATCTTGTACAAGACTGCCAGTGTTCCCATGAGACCCTGATCCTCATCTCCGTTATACCCAACTGACGGGGAAAATCCGCTGAAGGCGGCGTTGACCACCTCTCTCGACCAATACTGACTGAGTTCCGGCTTTCCCAGTTGGCTGAATACAAAAGCAGTCTGGATGGACGGTTCATTCCCGTAATTGATGGGGATCCTGCTGTATTTTTCCTGAAGCTCTTTGTCGTGCGCTTTTCCGGATGTGAATCCCAATTCCCTGGCAGTAGTGAAGGATTGGGTCAGTTTCCTGATGGCAGCCTCATTCCCGCCCATCAGTTTGGCCAGCCCCGGCAGATCTTGTGGGACGAACCAGGTAGACTGGGCACTGTTGGCTTCGATAAATCCGTTGTTTACCTGGTACGGATCGAAAGGGGTTTTCCATTTTCCGTTTAAATCCTTTGGCCGGATCCATCCAGTTTCAGGATCATAAAGATTCTTGTAGTTGTTTGATCGTTTGATGAAATAGTCGTAATCATCCTTGTGACCTAGCGCCTTCGCCATCTGGGCCAGGGTCCAGTCCTGGTAAGCATATTCGAGTGTCATCCCTGCGCCGTCCTGGTGAAAACCGTTGTTTCTATCCGGGATAGGGTAAGGAACATATCCTTTTTCGATGTAGTATTTGAGTCCGCCTCCAACCGACGTTTTAAACTCATAACCAGCCCTTTCCATGATACCTCCGGGCATGTGGTTTTTCTTCACTGCCCGATAGATCTCTTCTGTATTCTCTTTGATGATTCCTTTTTGAAAGGCGCTGACGATGAAAGGCGTCGTAGAAGCACCAGTCATTACGAAAGTATAATTACCACCGGCAGGTCCGCGCGGAATCATGCCGCCATCGTGGTAATACTGCATCATTGAGCGGACAAATTCTTCTGCGATTTCGGGATAGACCAGATCCCACAGGGTGTTCAATGTCCACTGGGCCCCCCAGAAGGCGTCGAAATTGTATTGGTTAAAGAGCGGCTTTCCGGTTTGATCACAAGGGATCTGTTTTACCAGGAATTTGTCTCCGGTATTGTCGGGATAAGCGCCGTTTGCATCGCTGATGGTTCTGCGGCCAAGCAGGGAATGGTACAAATCGGTATAAAAGCGTTGCTGCTGTTGTTTGGTCCCGCCTTCCACCTGTATTCTCGATAACATCCGGTTCCATTCTTCCCCGGATTCTTTGACAACCCTATCGAAATCCCAGTGGGTCAGTTCTTTGTTCAGGTTGATGGCCGCATTTTCAACGGAAGTATAAGACATCGCCGCTTTCATCAGCAGCTGCCGGCTGACCGGCAGGTCGAAGGTGACCAGGTAGTTCCCGGTTTTCGGGTCTTTATCGACATTTTTGATGTCTGCGTTGAAATCAATCTGGAAATAGACATTTAAATCTTTGGGCCTGCGGCGGGTTGACTCATCGGTTAAACTTCCCTGAAGCCTTCGTGAGCCGACTTTTTCCAACGTGCCGTTTTTATTGATGCAGGGACCGAGCTCACCGTTGAGGTAAAACAGGATGGCAGGGTTGCTTTTCTCGGGGAAATGGTAGCGTTCAAAACCCACCCTGGAGGTAGCGGTCAATTCTGCTTTTACCGAATACCGGTCCAGAAAAACGGAATGGTACCCCGGTTTTACGATTTCTGAGGAATGCGAAAATTTTGAATAGTAATCGGTAAAAATCGCTGCTTTGTTGGCGGCAGTAATGGTAACGGGCATGACCGACAATCCGGAAATCTGCCATTCGTGAAGGTGGCTGAATCCTTTGATGGTATCCACTTCATAGCGGTAACCGCTGCCCCAGTCGCCGATGATCCTGTTGTCCGGGCTCAGGTTAACCATTCCGAAAGGACGGCTGGCAGAAGAGAAAAAGATCCACCGTGAATTCTCGCTATCCAGCTGGGGATAGACCAAATCTACTGGCCGCAGACCTTTATCCTGGGCTGAGCCCGAAAAAGCAGAGATCAACAATAAAAACGTAACTACAAACCAATTTGTCCTTTGCATTTTGTTATAATTTTTCATTTTTCAGATTATAAAATTGACCGGCAGCCTCCCCTGGTTTTGCCTGGACGGTTTCCGGTTTGGAAAATCTGCCTGAATCTAATCCTATTATTAACTTCCGGTCGCCTTGACCAATGACAATATACGAAATTCTAGTTTGTGAAGTTTATGGTCAACAAAGCATAAAATCACTTTCCTTATCGTAAGGAGAATCAATCCTATTGTACGAGTGCTTTGTGAAGGCTTATCCCTTAAAAAAATTATAATTGGCTTTAAGTTGACAATATTATGGAATATAGCCAAATATATAATATATGAGATCAATAGTTGGCAGAAAAAGTGAGCATTCAATGTTTCTGTGAGAATGGTGTACTGCGCGACGAATTCAACATCCTGTTCAAATCTCTTTTTAGTCAGCATGAGTCGATTTCTATTCGTTAAATGAATTTTGTATCAATATACTTTTCAACGATGCTGGCTAAATGTGAAACCAGATAATACGGCACATTGAGCAATAGAAATTTTTTTCCGGCTGCAGTCCGGATTTCAGATTTGGAGAACGACTGGTTCCAAATTCTTACCGCCAGTTGATGAGGCGCCTGGTCCATAAAAAGATGAAGAGATTTCAGGGTGATTCCAACGCCTGATTTTACCTCGACAGGAATCAGAAGACCGGCATGTGAAAGCAAATAATCTACTTCAGCATTTGAGTTTTTGGCTTCACGAACCCAAAAAATGCGTTTTGTCAATACGTTGTAATCTTCAGAAATCAATTCCTGTCCTACGATATGTTCTGCAACAAGACCACGCCAAACAGAACTCAGCTCTTTTGCACCGAAAACTTCGCGTTGAACGCCGACTGCATAATTCAATAATCCGGTATCGAGCCAGTGAAGCCGCGGGGATTTCTTAAAATCAGGAAGGAAAGGTGCACTTGAAGAACCAGTTGGGAATGCCATTTCAATCAACATAGTTTTTTCAAGTAATCGGAAAGCTTCTGACATTTCCCGTGAACGATAATCAGACTCACCGAAACGTTCAAATTTTATGCGTTGGCAACCATACCGGAAACCAGTTGTCAGAATATGCCTTATATGCTGAATTGAACTATTCCTCAAACCATATTTTTCAACATCATCGATGTAACCTGCAATGAGTGACTGGTATTCAATATTCAGACTAACCAAATCGCGGTTACGGGCATAATTGGCTACTACGGCAGGCATTCCTCCAATCAAGGTATACCGGTTGAAAAGCGATTGAAGCTTTTCGTGTGCATATTCAGGAATGGGCCATTTCGACAAGACATCCAGCACTGTCACTTCTTCTGTAGCCATTAAAAACTCATTGAACGAACATGGCCTTACAGCGAGATATTCGACACGTCCTACCGGGAATGATATATGCTTATCAATAAGTGATTCAAGCAAAGAACCTGCAGAAATGACATGGATATCGGGCGCTTCTTCATAGAAATAGCGAAGAAGCGCAACCGCTTTTGGTGAATTTTGTATCTCATCGATGAAGATAAGTGTATCCTTTTGCCCTTTTTTTATTCCTTTCAAAAAATAGATAGCCTCAAGTTTTTCCTGGAATGAACCGGTCCTTTCGAAAATAGCCTTTTCATCCTCTTTTTCGAGGTTCAAGTAAATATAGCAACTGTATTTCTTTGCAAAGTAATTTACCAGAGTTGTCTTTCCCACTTGTCGTGCCCCCCGCAAAACCAATGGCTTCCGGTTTTCCCGTGAGGACCACTCTTCAAGTTTATCAATTATCTTTCTGTAAAACATGGCTGAAATTATTTAAATGTCATAAAAACAACCATAAAACTAAAGAAAAATGTCATAAAAACAACCATAAAAATCAATAATGTTGTCATAAAAACAGCCACAATATGTTGGTCTGACCAACTTAATCAACATGAATCCGCCAGACGGCGGATTTTGAAATCAGCAAAATAGCGTTTAGACCTTTCAGACAATCCCTGCCGGGGCTTCGGGCGCTTCCAGCCATGGTAAAAAAAATAAGGAGCTCAAATTGAGCTGGTTTCTGACAAGCGGGATCCCGTTGTTTGACGATTGATGAGATAAAATGATTTTTTTAGCATCTCATAAAGTAGATAGTTATCTCGTCAACCTGAATACTTTTGAAAACAGAAAATCCTTTTTTCCTGTATATTTCAACATTGGAAGGATTGGCAGTTTCGAGGTAAATAGGGATGGATTTTAGTGTCTCCCGTTCCAAAACAGGATTGATCAGACTGCTTGCCAATCCTTTCCCCTGCGCTTCCGGTAAAACCCCGATCAAAAAGAGGTGAAAGAACTTCTCTTTCCCGGGGTATTGATCGTGTGTAAACTGATCCTTTTTAACGATGCTAATCGTTGCCTTTATTCCCATTTTGAAAAGGAAGGATAAATTTCTACGAATAAAGGTAGAGGAAATTCTCTCTTTTTTGTCGGAATTCCAAAGTGCCGTTGCCTGGTTGTCGTCACTCAGGTAAATCTCCCCCTTTGCAAATGTTTCGTCCACTACATATTCCATTAAAACCTTCAATTTATCAGGTCTGTGGCTTACTTTGGAAAGCCATAGCATATAGGGATCATCCTTAAATGATTCCCGGAGAATATTGACTACTATTTGCCTGTCGCTTAGTGAAGCTTTTCGGATCATCTGTTCTTTCTGAAACAATTAATTATTCTTTATATTTTAAGCAGGACAAACTCCATGTTGTGATTGTGCCAGCAGAAAGTAAACCCTCTTTTATGGCAAGCTTCCCCAAATAAATGATCTTCTGGTTACCATCTTATTTGATTTAAACGTTGCTAAAAAACATCGGAATTAATATTTTGGTAGCACCCACGGTTTCCGGTATTCAGGGGTAATCAACCGGTTGGCTGCTTCGCTGTTGGTGAACTTATTCTTTGCATCGTCCCAGAAGAGAACCGGTTCACCTACTCGTGCCGCGATGTTGGCCATATGAACGTGCAGCGCAGCGGCACGTCCTTTTTCGGGTGTGCAGGCGGGCTCCACCCGCGATTTGATGCAATCCAGGAAGTTTCGGGCATGTTCTTTGTGCGACTCTTTTCCTTCTGTAAATTTGTATTCTTCAGCTTTAAATTTTTTCGTCTTGTTGTCAATTTCCGGATAAACAGTCAGATTTTTCCGATCCGTAACAACTGTGGCATTGTCGCCGATAAAGGCTATACCATATGTCATATCCCACGGTCCGCGCTGCAATCCTGCGGTAAGGTCGTAGTTGATCACAAAATCATCTTTCGGGAAACATATGGTCATGGTGTCGAAAGTTTCGCGTGCCCTTTTCTCCGGGAAGGTATTTGCCCCATACGTGAGTACCTTGTCGGGTGCATTGGTAATATCTTTTGCCCAAAGGCCCATGTCGACTAAATGTACACCCCAGTCGGAGGCGAGTCCGCCGCCATAATCCCAGAAGTGACGCCATGATCCATGGAACCGGTTGATATTGAACAGACGATTTGGTGCAGGACCAAGCCACATATCATAGTCGACTCCTCCGGGAACCGGGCTGTCGGGAACAATCAACGGACCGACCCCGTACTCGAAATTCGCCCAGATGTTAATCTTCCTGAGCGTTCCGATCTGGCCGGATTTGATCAGTTCCATTGCCTTTTGAAAGATAAAACCTGAACGCTGCTGCTGCCCGACCTGAACGATCTGCTTGTGTTTCCTGGCTGCCCGTACCATGATGTTGCACTCTTCGATGCTGTTGCCCATCGGCTTCTCTACGTAAACATCCTTGCCCGCCTCCAGGCATGCAACGGTAATCAGGCAATGCCAATGATCGGGTGTGCCGATGATGACGGCATCGATATCCTTCTGCTCCAGCATCTTTCTGAAATCTTTGTAAAGTTTCGGGGTCTGGTTGAACGTTTTTTGGATTTCAGCTGCTTTTGCGTTTAAGATGGTTTCATCAACATCGCAAAGTGCAGAGCAATTGGCATCACTGAATCCAAGGTGATTCTTTAAATCTCCGAAGCCCATGTTCCGGCAACCGACGAGCGCCACATTAATTTTATCACTTGGGGCCGTTTCAGCTGCCCAAACATGGGAAGGAATGATACTGGTTAAGCCTATTCCTGCAGACGTTAAGGAAGTCTTCCTGATAAAGTTTCTTCGGTTTGGTTCCATTGTGAAATTGTTTTGAAGTGAAATTACAACAATTTCAGGGGAAAGGGAAATAAATAACGAATACAGGGAAATTTAAAAAGCTTATCAGATTACAACTTTGGAATTTGTCCAAAAAAGTGTAATTTTACCCTTGGATTTTGTCCAAATAGATGTAATTTTACCCTTGGATTATATCCAAAGATATGTTATAAAATACTGTATTCTAATTATATAATATGAAGCGGAATTTTTACAAGACTTTGACTGACTGGAAAGACTTTCCCGACAGGCGTCCGTTGCTTATCCGGGGAGCAAGGCAGACGGGAAAGACATATATAGTCAATGAATTCGGCACCAATGAATTTGACCATTTTATATGCCTCAATTTTGAGCGGAATCCTGAGTTTAAGGAGATTTTCAACACATTCATTCCTGATGAAATAATTGAGAAAATAAGTCTCTTTACTGCAAAAAAGGTGATACCGGGTAATTCCCTGCTTTTCCTTGATGAAATTCAAGAATGTCCCAAGGCAATAGTTTCCATGCGATATTTTTATGAAGAAAAGCCTGGATTGCATGTGATTGGAGCGGGTTCTTTGCTTGAGTTTGCCCTATCTTCAGAAGATTTCAGGATGCCGGTAGGCAGGATCCAATACCTCTATCTTTATCCGCTTACTTTTGGGGAATTTCTTGATGCCTTGGGAGAAACGGATCTAAGGAATTTCATCCTTGATCTTAAAAATTTAGAGAATCTGCCTGAGGGCCTGCATATTAAACTTAATGAATATGTCAGGAAATACTTTATTACAGGCGGCATGCCGGCAGTAGTCAAGGAATATATTACAACCAGGGATGTCCTTAATTGTCAAAGGATTCAGCGTTCTATTCTTGATACTTATATCGATGATTTTGCCAAATATTCACGAGTAACAAAACATGTCTACCTGAAAAAAGTATTCAATGCCGTGCCTGCTATGGTCGGACAAAAATTTGTTTACGCTCAGGTGGATCGTTTGGATAAATCCAGGGTACTAAAAGATGCGCTTGAACTTCTTGAAACAGCCGGAATTGTTACACGTGTCAGGCAAACCAGCGGGGCAGGAATTCCACTTGCAGCAAGTGTTCATGAATCAATTTTCAAGGTATTATTTCTGGACATAGGCCTCTTTCATGCCATAAGCGGGCTTTATTCTGAAACTGCTAAAGAAGGAGATTTTACGGCGATCTTCAAGGGTTCAGTAGCTGAACAGTTTGCAGGACAGGAACTAATTGCCTGTCATTCGCCCTATACCAGGGCTGAATTATATTACTGGGGTAGAGACTCGAAGAATAGCACTGCTGAAATTGATTATTTGATTGAGAAAGATGCTCATGTTATTCCTGTCGAAATTAAATCGGGGTCAACCGGCCGCATGAGGAGTATGCATATGTTCATTGAGAAATATCACAGTGAAACAGCGCTTAAAATTTCTCAGGCGCCATTTAGGAAGGGAAAGCCTATTGTGTCCTTACCATTTTATGCTATTGAAAGTTTTCAAAGAAAGGATTAATGAACTATTTTTAGATTATCAATTCAATAAAGACCCCCCAAATGAAACAACTACCTTTATTTTTCATCTTAATATTGATTTCAATATGTGGCTTCAGCCAGAACCCCACCCCTGTTTTCCTGTGGCCCGGTCAGGTGCCCGGCGAAAGCGAAGGCAAACACGAACCGGTTCAGACGCCAAACAAAGAGGGTGATGTTATCCGGCTGACGGATGTCACCAACCCGGCTTATTTTGTCTTTCATCCGGCACCAGGGAAAAATAACGGTGCGGGTGTTGTTGTCTGTCCGGGCGGTGCATACAATATTCTGGCTTTCGACAAGGAGGGAACTGAAATAGCTGAATGGCTAAACAAACTAGGCTTTACCGCATTTGTACTACAGTACCGCGTTCCCAAAAAACAGGAAGGAGCCCTGATGGATGCTCAGCGTGCCATCCGGCTGATCAGAAGCCGCGCTACAGCATACGGCCTAAAATCCAATAAATTGGGAATAATGGGTTTTTCTGCAGGGGGAAGTCTTTCTGCAAGAGCAGCAACGTTATTTGATAATAGAAGCTATGCTCCTGTGGATCAGGCTGATTCTTTATCCGCCAGGCCCGATTTTGCCCTGCTCATCTATCCCGCTTATCTCGATCAGGGACCAAACCGTACTTTGACGCCGGAATTGACTGTCAATCAAAAGACTCCGGCTATGTTTCTTTTTGCTACCGCGGATGATACCTGGGGAAACTCAGCGCTTGTTATGGCTGGAGCACTCCGGGATGCCAAGGTTCCTGTTGAACTTCATTTTATCGCCAAAGGCGGTCATGGGTACGGTTTGCGGAAAGGGAATATTGCCGGCGAGACATGGCCTGGGTTAGCTGAGATATGGTTAAAAAATCTGTCCGAAGGAAATTGAAAACCTTCCGAGTTCTGTTAAACCACAGAATCAGTTAGTTTTATCTCCTGCTATCAGCGGCCATTTGTCAAACTCCCTGTGCATCTCCTTCCCGTCAACGGCTTTGATCACCCAGCTGTTTTTAGGTGCATTGACATCGTATTCAATCTTACTTCCCCCCGGAAACTGAAACTGTCTCTTCAGAACTCCGGCATCAGGATTACTATTGAACAATTCATCGGCCAGTTCATTTGGTTTCCGGCTGTTGAATACAGCCATTATCCCAAGCGACCCGGCAGAATGGATCGCCACGCAAAGGCTGTCGTTTACCACATAAACTGCCCATAGCGTGTTATTTATAGCCGGTTTAAAATTGATGGGTACAAAAACGGGTCCGTCGGAGCAGGCAAAATTTTTGTAAACACCGGTATTGTTCCATTTCATGAAATCTTTGTCTTTGCCTTTTATGTGGAACAGATCGCTTATTTTTTCGGCGCTGTCGTTCAGGAAAAGGCAAACAGGCCGGGTAACGATGATAGACCACTTCCCCCTGTTCACACCGCCTGCACTGAGCAAATAGCCGGGTCCCGCGGAATAAATTTCCGGTGAACTGTTTTCGCCATGGCCAAGTTTCACAAAATAATCCGGCTTGTGAAAAATAAGTTTTACCACTTCATCGGCAGGTCGGTAGGGCATGCAGGCTCCGGTGATGCCGTGCTGTTTTTCCTTATCGATAGGTTCGTAAAAATTTATTGTTGGATGAACGCTAAGCCAGACTTTCATAAAGGCTGTCATGTTGTCTTTCGACAGAGTGGTATTTTTGGCCCGGTCTAACCTCCTGCGGAAAGGCGGGTAATATTTGAACTGATAACTGCCCAGGGCATAGCAATAGCACAAATAATCCAAAGAACCGCGTGCCGCATTTCTGACTTTTTCCGAACCGAAAGCCTCCAGGTTTAAGATGGCTGAGATGGTATATCCCAGATATGGGATGGAATTAAACTCATAAAGTCCGATGGTTGTAATTTCATTGAGCAGGGCCAGGACATGCTTTTCCATGCCGTTCAGTTCGTTGTTGAATTCAGCGGAATTGTTGCCGTGCAGCATCCGATAGCGGTTTTTCAGGTACCTCGAACCCTGGATCATCAAAAGATGGTTTTCGGAATCTTTGATCCTTCCGAGGGTTCCCGGGACGGCATCGGAAGAATTCCCTCCTTCGGCAGAGAGGAGCACATCAACAAGGTGCTTTTTTGTTTCAGGATAAAGTATTTCGGGTTTGTTGTCGAACAAATAAAGTATGGCTGTAAGGGGAGTTAAGGAAAAATCGTAATCGCCGTCAGGATTGAACAGCCACCGCGATCCGGTGTTGCCTCGGGGCTGCAGTCCTATGATGTAATCGTTGGTTTCCCGAATTTTGAAATTGGCAAGCAGCCGGCCGAGAAGTATCCTTGGAACCCTCATCTTGCCATCTTCTTTCCAATCACCGATCGGTTCCCTCGACCAGTAAAAATACAAGCTGTCGGCATAGGGGGAATGATCGTTCCACACCAACGTCCGCTGATTCGGAATTTCCATATTGCCCGGCCTGAGGGGCGGATTTTGGTAACGAGCCTCTCCGAAAAGCCAGGTGTCCAGTTGCTCGTTGCTGAATAGCAGGAAAAACAAAACAATAAGTGAAATCAGTAGGATTCGTCCGGTGTATTTCTTTTTTTCCATCAGATAAATTACAATAAGGATTAAAGAATAATTAATTGTTCAGGTTCCAAACCTTGAAGTTCCGGTACCTGAAATGGGTCCACTTCATTTGCCGGAAGCCGATTTTCCCATCCTGCAGGACCGGACCATATTTTTTGCCGTCATCGGTCCAGTCGATGATCTTCCTTTCATCAATGTACATGATTATCCGGGCGTTGTCCTTTATCAGCTTCAGCTTGTGGACGGCGGTTGATTTCACGGGGATACCCGGGTCTTTCTCCTGTACCAGGTAAAATCCGCTGTTTTTCCGCAGGTGTGAGATTTCCCTCCCGGGATTGTCCCGTCCGTTGGCATAGTAGGAGATATGGTAACAATTCAAAAATTTGCTTTTGGTGTAAAGGTTGAAAGTGCCGTCCCTAACGGGAAATGAAGGATCGAATATATCTTTGCCTTTCTTTCCCTTTGCGGAGAAAAATATAATGCATAAACCGGCATCGGTTTCCAGGTTTTGTGCCTCCCATTCCGCAACAAAGCTTGCCGGAAAATTTTGCGGGCACCAGAATACGTGGTGGTCTTTTTCTTTCGGAGAATACATCTCCATCCAGTTGTCGCGAAATTCAACTGTTGCGTTGCCTTCCATGATCCAGCCGGATACCTCTTCTTTGGATGCCAGTAAGTTTTGGTAGATCAATTCTCCTTTGGAAACCATTGAAGACTGACCTTTGGAAAATATTGGCATACTGAATAATAATATTGCAGTGAATGCTTTTAAACAGGAGATTTTCACAATGGCAATTTTATTTATTTTGGGCTGAAAGCCCGTATTTGATAAAGATATAAACAAACTTCAACGCCAAAGTTAATTTTCATTTTCAATTTTAAGATCACCTTCGATCAAAGGCCATCCATCAAAATCACGATTCAGCGGTAGTCCGCCGACAAACCGAATCACCCACTTGTTTTTCGGCGCCACCACATCGTATTCGATTTTTTCGCCTCCGGGGAACTGAAATGTTTGAATTAACTGTTCCGGTACGGGATTCGCCGTTAGGATTGCTTCAAGCAAACTGTCCCGCCGGCCCCCTTCAAATATTGCCATCAATCCCAGTTTTTCGGTGGAATATACTGCTACTGAAATGCTGTCTTTTAATGAATATACCGACCAGTTATCTTTTTGTGCCTGCGGTTTGAATGAAGTTGGGATATTAACCGGTCCGGCTGCGCAGGCAAAATTTCTATGTACACCGGTATTATTCCATTTCATAAAATCGGATCCGGGACCAGCCAGATGGAAGGTCTCTGATAAGTTTGCTGATTTGTCATTTAGAAACAGGGTAATCGGACGGGCCACAATAATCGACCGTTTCCCGCGGTTGACTCCCCCGGCCGAAAGGAGGAAATGTTTGCCTGCCGAATAGATCTCGGGAGTTGCTTCCGGACCGTGGCCCAGTTTTACAAAGTAACCATCTCCTTTGTCAAAAATCATTTCAACGACTTTATCCGCCGGTCGATAGGGCATACAGGCACCCATCAGAGCATGGACTTCGCCGCTGCTGATATTTTTGTCGAAATTTTTAACCGGCGAAAAACTAAGCCAGGATTTCATGAAAACGGATTGGTAGTCTGTGGTTATTTCCTTGATGCCGGCTTTTTCAAAGCGTCTCCGCATTGGAGGATAATGTTTTAGCTGATAACTTCCCAGGGCATAGGTCCAGTTCATGTAATCCAACACTTCACGGGCCTCTTTTCTTAGTTTTTCGGATGAAAATGCTTCGAGGTTGAGCAGTGCGCTGATTGTATACCCGATGTAAGGCAAAGAGTTGAATTCGTACAAACCATTGGTTTTCATTTCGTCCATAAAGGCCATCAGTTTGGCCTCCATGCCGTTGGCAACATTGTCAAATAGCGGGTTCTTGTCGCCATGATTCATCAGCCATCTGTTTTTCAGGTACTTTGAACCTTCGGTCATCAGGACATGGTTCTCAGTCTCGTGAACCATTCCGAGTGTTCGGGGTGCAGTGTAGCGAAATTTATTGCCTTCCCCGGTTAAAAGGACGCTCAGCAGATACTCCTTTGTCTCGGGATAGAGCAGTTCTGGCTGTTCACCAAACAAATAAAGGATGGTGGTTAAAATGGTGATGTGAAAATCGTAATCCCCTTTTGGGTTCAGCGCCCACGACGATCCCGAAACACCCCAAACCTTCATTTTCATGATCGTTTGATTCACTTCGGGAATATCGCGTTTCACCATCAGTTTACCGAGCAGAATCCTTGGGTAATTGCCTTTCCCGTCGAGGTTGGCGGGTATTTTTTTGGCTGCCCAGTCATTGCAGATACTATCGGCAAAAGCGGACCTGGTTTCCCATATTATTTTTCTATCGGCAGGTACGGAAATATTACCGGGTTGAAGATGGATTTGCCGGCTATTGACTTCACCGAAAACATAAGAAGAAAGCCGGTTACTGTTCAAAAATATAATCAGGATCAGAGTGATCGCTAAAAAAAGACTCAACTTGGCAGATTTCTTCATCACTATTTATTGAGGTTTCTCAAAATGGTTTCCGTCTGACAATTTTGATCGCAAAAGCATAATCACACGGCTTTGTTTTAGGCGGTTCAATTTCCAGTCCTTCTTTTGTCATTTTCCACTTCAGTTCTTTGCCATCCCCAAGCATGGTAACGGAGGAGATTTCTGACGGATACAACCCGGCCCATGTATCTCCTTTTGGTGCAAGACTTTTGACGAGTAACTTTTCATCGGGCCAGTTGAGGACGATGACGTACAGGTTGTGATCCTTAATCGTGAAACTTATGTCCTGGGCAGGGACAGAATAAATACCCCAATGGGTGTAAATGCCAAACTTTCCGTCTTTCAACCATTGCGGGGTAGCATGGTTTTTGATGGAATTCCAGGAGCTGGTTATTTTTTCAGCCTTTTGGGCTGATACCTTTGATCCTGTCAATGAAGCAATTATTGTTATCAGGAGTAACAATAAAAACTTCTTTCCTTGAAAATTGATCATTTTCTTCATGATGTTGAAAACTAATTTTTTACGGGATTCAGCAGGCCATCCATCCGGACCTGAACGCCGGCTTCAAGCTTAATTTGTTTGGTCTTTGATCCGTAACGGATAGCGTAGGTACCCCCATGATCTGATTTCACTGAAGCTCCGGTAAGTTTACCAAGACTCCAATCTATATCCAAGGTACAAGCCCCCCGTGCACGCAACCCATGGATGGATCCGTCGGGCCATTGTGCGGGTAGTGCCGGCAGCAGCTGGATTTCTCCGTTTTGTGACTGCAGCAGCATTTCGGCTATGGCAGCCGCGCCGCCAAAATTGCCGTCGATCTGAAACGGTGGGTGGGTGTCGAATAAATTGGTGAGGGTACTCTTTCGCAGCAACTCATTGAGGTTATCAGCAGCCTTTTCCGGTTCAAGCAGTCTGGCATATAAGCTTATTATCCATGCCTTGCTCCAGCCGGTGTGGCCTCCTCCGTTGGCCAGTCGTCGTTCCAGCGTTCTTTTAGCGGCATTGAAAAATACAGTATCCTTCGGCGTAATCAGATTCAAAGGGTATAAGCCAAGTAAATGGGACATGTGGCGGTGACCCGGTTCTACCTCTGCAAAGTCCTTGATCCACTCCTGCAAAGTTCCGTTGGCCGCAACCTGCAGCGGAGGTAATTTCTGCTGCGCGTCCCTGACATTTTTCACCAGATCAGGATCCAAATTCAATATTTTCGCGGCATCGATGAAATTGTTGAACAAAGCGTTGATGATATGGATATCCACGGTAGGCATGTAGCACAATTGTGATTTTTCTTTCGTGGCTGAGTTTGGCACAAAAAATGAATTTTCAGGCGAATGTGAAGGATTGGTCACCAGGTATCCTTCCGGAGATTTGACCAGGTAATCCAACACAAACTGAATGGATCCTTTCATCATCGGATAGGCAACATTTCTCAAAAAGCCTGTATCCAGCGTAAATTCATAATGGTCGTAGAGCGGGAAGGTCATCCAGGGACCGTCCAGCGGGGTGATGCCCCAAACGCCGTCCATCACTCCTGTTACGCCGTAAGGGTCGGTCAGGTGATGCATCGTCCAGCCGCGGGCGTTGTACATTTCTTTGGCGGTAACTGCCCCGGGAACTGTTAGCTTACCCATGAATCCGGCTAACGGGATCACTGTTTCTGCAAGGTTTCCCGTTTCGGCAGGCCAGTAATTCATCTGCAGGTTGATGTTGGTGTGAAAGTCGGCATTCCACGGAGCATCGTACAGATCGTTCCATATTCCCTGCAGATTAGCCGGAAGGCGTCCGGGCTTCCTGGAGGAATTCATCAGAAGGTAACGGCCATACTGGTAGTATAGCGAGACGAGGCCATTGTCGGTTTTTCCTTCTTTCATCCGGGCCAGACGCTCGTCGGTTGCCAGATTCGTGAATTCATCTTTGCCGAGGTCAAATTTAACACGATCAAAAATTGTGCTGTGATCCTTTGTGTGAATCTCCTTCAGTTCCTTTGGCTTGTATTTTTCTGCTTTAGCGATGATGTCGCTGCAAACAGCGATCGGATCGATGGAAGAGTCTGAATTGAGCATGTCCGGGTTGTAGTCGGTTGCCCCGGAAATAACGAGTACAATATTTTTTACGGAGCGAAGGTGAAAACCTGTCGATTTATCAGTGGCAAATGGTTCACTACTGCCATCGGCAGATATTACCTTCATTGCAGCAGCATAACGCATGTGCTTTCCGGCAGGACCTTTTGACGGTAATTCAGCATCAATGATCTGTCCGGTGTAAAAGGCCATTCCCTTTTCTGTTTTATAAATATTTGAGCAAAAAGGAGTTAATGGAGTTGATTTCTTTCTTTTATCTTTATTTTCATTCAGATTATCGAACTCACGTGAAAGAAGCACATCGGCATTAAAAGCCTTTACTGCAGTCAGGCTAACCACAATGATATCCTGGGGGGCCGAAACAAAAACCTCCTGTTTCAAGCTGTTTCCATCGACGGTGTATTCCGTTTTTGCGATACCCATGTGCAGGTTCAGTGACCTTTTGTAGGAGACAGGCTGACCTATCCATTGGTAATTAATAAAGAGATTCCCAAGCGGCTGATAGGATCGGACCTGTGAAGGAGTTCCCACCATGTATTTATTCGACAGCTCCAGCGCCTTTTGGTACTCATTGTTAAATATGGCCTGCTGGATTTCCCCAAGATGAGCCTTTGCTTCCGGATTGTTGTTGTTCATTTTTGTGCCTGCCCAAACACTTTCCTCATTGAGTTGGATATTTTCGTGCAGCCAGTCACCATAAACCATGCCGCCTAACCGGCCGTTTCCGACAGGCAAGGCTTCCGTCCAGGTTTTGGCCGGGTTCTTGTACCAAAGCTCCATGTCATTGGTTTGGGCGGCTAGGGGGGAAATCTCAAATGGGACTAAGGTGACAAATGAGCCAATTAGGACAATAAGGCTGTTGAGGACAAATGTTTTCATTTTGAGGGAATTATTTCTATTAAAGGATTATCGTTGAGCCAGGTTGATGGAACATGAAAAGAAATTTTCATCACAGCAGGATACTCTTCCGAGATGGCACATTCTATATTGAGAAGAGCGGAATCTGTAATTTTTGAATAGGTTCTTTGCAGGCTTGAATTTATCGCCAGCTCCATGCCTGGAAATTTCCACATTTTGTCCTGGAAATTTTTTTCCGACAACTCCCTGGCATAGACATAAATATCCAAATTGGAACCTTTCTGGCCTTTGCTGAAAATTTTCATGCTGGTGTTGCTGACGATAATATTTGTTTTTCCGTCTCCCGGTACCAACAGCCATTCGGTTTCACCTGAGGCATTGTTCCAGTGTATTGTTCCCTCTTTAATCTGGTTCCAGGCGCGCCGGTTCCCCCACAAACCGCCCATCATCCAGTTTGAATTAACTATTGCCGTAACGTGTTTCAGGGTATCCCCGGTATATTTATTCGGGACGAAACGGTCAATCAACTGACCTTGAGCAGACACCTTAAGTTGGTCCAAAACATCTCTTGGAATAGTTAACCCAAGGTGCAATATTGGCGAAATATTACTCAATTCATCCTGTTTTGCTCCTATTCCCTGCGGCAATGGCGCCATTTTCTCCTCTCCAACTGCGATTGCGATCCATAAACCGGCGATGGAATAGTATTTCTTCATATCCATCCCGTATCCCCTGAAATAGGGGCCGGTAAAATTTTTGAGCCGAGGGTTATAGTTGGAGGCAATTTCAGTCCACAAGGCCGATTCGAGTTCGATACCCATATTTTTGACCTGTTCGGAAGCCAGTTCGCGCCACAAGGCAAGTCCGATCAGTGATACCCCGTAATAAGTAGGTGAGTTGTATTCACTGAACGTCCGATGCCGTTGAAAGAGGGCATAAATATCATTGGCTTTATTTAGTCCGCCCGTCCGGAGTGCATTAATTTTAAACTCATTTCCGGCGAAGTCCATCAAAAAAGCGCTCATGATTGAAATGTTGGTATAATCGGCGCCAACATTCCTATTCAAAGCTCCCCTGGCTGCCCTTATAAGGCCAAGCCTTATTTCAGACACCACTGCGGCGGGTAAAATATCCTTATAATGGTGGTAAATGATGATCAGGTCACAACCAATAAACTCCCTCCAGTTTTGATCCAGCCGGTCACTCCCGACGTTGGTTTTCCACATACCATAATTCACACTTTTGGCATCCTTGTTCTGGTTCTTCAAAATCCAGTTCAGGATTTGGACAGCATTTCTCAGATCTCCCGGATTATTCCTGAAAAGAAGCGCCTGTGCCAGCCTGGTCCTGCTTCTTAAACTTGCCTGGTCGGTCAATATCTGATTGACAGGAATTCTTGCAGTCAAATCAGCAGTAATGAAACCCTCCAGGAGTGATTGTTGGTACCCGGACAAGCCGTTATAAAAAAAGTGCCTCGTCACCACATCGCTCCTCTCTTGTGGCTTTGCTGAAGCGGGGCAGATGCAAAACAGGATAGACACCAACAGGCTGGTTAAGATGCTCAGGTTTTTTTTCATGGGTCTTTAAGGTATGTAAACTTTTCTATTCAATTGTATATTCAAATTCGCACGGAGCATAATTGGTGAAGTAAAGGCAGTCGGCCTGCAATTTCGGGAGGGCACCTCTCAACTCGGTCCACTTGTGCGTGCAAATACCCGGACCAACTTTTATTACATCACTCCCTTTTTGGTAAGTGGCGTATTCCCCGTTTCTTACCAGGAAAGCGTTGCTGACGCCCTTTTTCTGATCCATGTTGGTTAATTTACCCCCGTTGCGGAATCCTAACTCGACGGTAACCGGCAAATTTTTCGGACCATCGATCTTGATTTTTATCGTGGCCTTGCCATGGGTTTCGGTGAGGTAAATTTTCGTTGTCAGCTTCTGGACTTCCGACTGGACTCTTTCGGTCCTGGGAACCTGTCCCCAGGCTTCGCCTTCAGCGGGCATCTTCTCTTTCGGCAGAGGCTGGTAATAGGGTCCTTCGATGGAAGATGACAGGATATAAGTATCACCTTCCTTTTCCATTTTCTGACTTTCAAACTGGCCTTTCCCGAAAAATGACGATGAAAGGCGCACTCCTTCCAGGGCTGCATCACCCTTGAAATAGGTAAAAAAGGTGGTGTTATTCAGGATTACCGACATGTCGACTGCTCCTTCGCGTATTCTGGCCATATCGGAATATTTGAAAAACTTATGGTAAGTTGTCGGCAGCGGATCCCCTTCAGGCAGGTCTTGCAACATGGCGGCATCTTCGAGGAAGTATGGCAACATTTCTCCAAGATCGGCAACGGGTACCGTTTTTTGGATGTAGTTGACCATTCCGGCATAGCGGCTGTCTTTATCCCGGATGGCCAAATAATTATAGGCCAGATAGTAACCCGCCATATTGCTTTGCCGGTATTTATCCTGTCTTTTTGAGGATTCGGTTGCTATTTCGCCGTTGGAATGGACAAAATAAAAGGTCATGTCGAGGTTTTTCCGGACGATGTCAAAAAGATCCGGGTGGTTCATCCTTTTGGCCATTTCAAGCAGGCTTCTGTTGGTGACCGGCGTATAACCGGATGTGCTTCGCTCGGCATACTGACCATCCGGGTCAATGTCTACTTTCTCGGCCAGCCATTGTTCCACCCTTGCCTGATACGCAGGGTTTGGGAAAAAGGAATTGAGCCATGCCAGCGCACCGGATACTACCCACCTGTGATTGGGCGTGTGGATGCCTCCGACCGAAAGCGCTTTTCCGGCATTGAGCAGGTATTGTTTCAGGATGGCAGGGAACCCGCCATAGTTTAGCTTGTCGTTTTTCAGCATAATTGAATATGCCAGAGCCAGCGGATAGATGGTGAAACCTAAATCCGGTGTTGAATGAAAGTTGGTGGAAATCAAATCAATGGTGCCGTCTTCGTGCTGCAGATTCAGTAATCCGGAGGCAGCAAGTGTCAACCGTTGAAGGATCTCTTTTGATTTGTAATACTTTGAATCAGGTGAAACATAGCCGCACATCAGGTTTTGAATGAAATGGGCAGTTCCGATGGGCGAAACTACACTGTCGCCGTCAAAAACTGCTCCGTAATAGAGATTGTCCTTCGAAATCCATTGCTTTTTCAGGGAGGCGGGAATCCTGCCATCATTCAGTTTGACAAGTTCCTTCAGCAACTCTTTTTTGGAGTAGGGGGGCTTGATTTCACCTGCAAGACACAGACAAGAAATAAGAGCAATAGTCAAACAAGTTAAAGTAAATCTTTTGATGAAAACAGGTTTTTTTGTATAGGTATTCATTTTATTGATGAATTAAGTTTCTCATATTCAAGATAGAACATGATATAGGAACCGATGGCGTAATTTACCCCTTCCTTGGTTTTTCGTTCGAAATAATAAGCCTTATCGCCGATGCAGGTTCCCTCGCAGACCCGGGTCGGAATCAGGTAATTCCCATCCTGCCGGGTAGCATATTTTTGCAGTCCGGTGTATGCTTTTTCGACGACAGGAAGATAAATTTTCTGATTCAGCACCTTTCGTTCCAGACCCACTGTTAGGCCGTAAGCAAACATGGCGGAACAGGAACTCTCTATAAAATTAGCAGTATCATTTGGATATATCGGCAACTGGTACCATAAACCTGTTTTTTTATCCTGCAACCCGGGTAATTTTCTGGTAATTTCCTTCAGCTCTTTGGAAAACACCTTGAAATAAAATGATTTTGCAGGCACGGTATTTAATGCATCGGCTAAAGCCATCACCACCCAGCCATTCCCTCTTCCCCAGAATTCGATGCTGGTGCGCTGAGGGGTCATCTGCGCCCATCCGAACTGGCAGCAGCGGTCTTTGTAGTCGTCGTTGTCGTCATCATAGCCATGCACCCAAAGACCCCATTTTTTGCTGGCCAGTTTTTCCTTGTGAAGCTGAAATTGGGTCAGCAGCTCTTTAATGTATTTTTCATTGCCGGTGTAACGGTACATTTCCAACAGGAACATGCTGATCATGTAGATGGTATCGTCCCACATCTCAACGGTTTCAGTCCGGTGGGAGACTCCGCCGGCTTTGGTCCGGGGAGTTGTCAGGTAGTCGGCAAAGATCTTGTCGGCTTTTTCAATGTACCTTGGATCACCCATTATTTTTGCCAGGAAAGCCATCCCGTGCCCGGAAGCTACCGCATTGGGATGTACGCCGTTGGCATCATTCAGGGTAAGATCCATGGACGTTTTGATGTAGTCGAGGTAAACTTTCTTTTCTGCTTCGGGTTTGGAATTGTAGAGGTGGACCATGGAATTGAGCATGGTGGCCTGACCCCAGTCCCATTTGTATTGGGAGGCGGGCATGAAAACTTCACGTCCGTAAACATCCAGCGAATCAATCCGGGATTGGGCATTTGCATTCCTGAAGCCCAGCAACAGCAAAATAATGATTGACAATTTTTTCATAAGACAGATTTATTTTCTTTTACTTGACTGCAACCATCCTTATCAGGACGACCCCATGATAACGAATTTCTGTGCTGAAAGAGCCTGCAATTTCACCCAAATCCTTTTGCGTCCAAAGATCCCGGATTTTCCATTTACCGGTCAATCCGACTTTTGCAAAATCAAAATTGAAGGATTTTGGAGCCTCGTCTCCCCAGCTGAAATACGATGCGGGTGTTTTGCCAAAATCAGCGGTATAAAACAGCCCCACGGCATAAGAGCCGTCTTCCATCGGTTTAAGCCAGATTTGTACACCATTTTCATCGGCAACCAGCCGGGCAGGTTTTCCCAACGGATCCTGATTGATTTCAATGACTTCATCGTTAGATAGCAAATTCAATGTGAAGGCATCAAGCTGATCTAGCGGACACCCGATCAACATAGGCGCCGCCAGCAAACTGAATATGCTGATATGGCTGTATTGCTCATCAGGTGTTAAACGTGTAGGATGAAGCTCTGCACCGGTTGCCATATTACCTATGATCATCATATCAGGATCATTCCAATGCCCCGGACCACCATAAGGGCTCCATTTATCCAATGTAAATGCCAGCATGTAAAGATTATTCCAGTTATCCCTTATATCCGGGCCTGTACGATACATATTGGATACACGAACCCAATCTTTTACTTTCCCGAACGGGGCGTTGTTGGACAAACTAAAAACAACATCTCTTCCTGACTTCTTCAGTGCCGAAGACATACGTTCCGCTGAATTAACATCAATACGCCAATCGTATTTCAGAAAATCAAATCCCCATTCAGCCATTTGTTTTGCATCGGTCGTTTCGAACCGGTACTTTCCGATCGGGGCCGGATTTTTGCGTTTGCCTTTGTCCGGTTCATAGGTTTCGCCGCCTTTTTCAAAGTCGGAAGATGCGCCGGGATAACCGGCATAACTGTAAACATATGGTGTGGTATAAATGCCGGCTTTCAACCCCAGTGAATGAATTTCATCCACCATATCCTTGATATTGCTAAAGTTCTCATTTGGCTGTAGGGCATTCAGAGTCCCGCCTCTCTTACCCTGCCAGCTGTCATCAATATTAATATAGCTCCAGCCATGATCGCGCAAGCCTGATGTAACCATTGCGTGGGCCGAAGCCATCACATTTTCCTTATTCAAGTGTCCTGCCAAAGCATTCCAGCCATTCCAGCCGATTGGTGGTGTCAGGGAAATGGTATCTCCGATATTTATTTTCAATTCCCGGGTTGCCTCGCCAAGCTCATTTTGGGCTTTCAGGGTTACCTGATAGAGACCTCTTTTGATGACGTTCCCTGAAATAATACCCGTTTGAGAGTCCAGGATAAGTCCACCAGGTAAATTTTCCGCTGAGAATTGGATCGGTCTTTTACCTGTAGCTGCGATAGTATACAAAAAGGGATTTCCGGGAGTAGCCCCGAAAACTGCTGTAGAATTGATTCGGGGAATTTGTCCCGGTTCCGGTGTGAGCATATATTTTTCACCAGAATTTGGTATTTGCTCCGGAAGACTATCAGCAAGCATCACAAATTGTGCATTGGCCCAATTGCAGTAGGTTCTTTTGTTATTCAA